>CAIWXI010000031.1 GCA_903916595.1 uncultured Bacteroidales bacterium
CCGTTACCGGTATCCATCACACAAAGAATGTTCAGATGCTCCTGGTAACCTTTTCGTTTGCTGCTGCCTTTTTCGAGTTGAATAATATTGTAAGCAGCATTACGTCCCATGAGCTCAGCAATATGCCCTTGTTTCGCAATCCAGTCAGGTCCTTCAAGAGCGGCGATATCGCCAATGGCAAAAACATCCGGATGTCCCAGCACCTGCCCGGAATTATCAATTTTTATAAACCCGGCTTCAGAAAGCGGCAGATCCGAATTTTTCAGCAATGCAGGCCCCGAACCTGCTGCTATGAACATTGTGAAATCGGAATCCAGTTTTGAATTATCTTCAAAGATCACCCCGTCACTTACAAACTCTGTAATCTTTTTACCAAACCGTTTCCTGATGTCGAACTGAGTAAACATTTTATCCATCATAGCTAAAGCGCCTTTCCCCATTCGGGCTCCCGGCTCCTCCATGGGAGCAAAAAACGTCAGTTCAAACTTGTCTCTAAGTCTTTTGGATTTCAGATAGTTGTGAATGTTGAAGATCAGTTCAAATGCCGGTCCGCCACGAGCCGCCGATTTATCCTTTGGATTTCCACCAAAACCGATCGCGATTTTCCCGCTGCCTTTTTGAACCAGTGCATCAATTTTATTGCGAATCTCCATTGCCATTTCAGGCTTACCACATATTGAAAGGGTGTGATTTATTCCTTTATGCTGTAATTTCTCAGCTCCAAAAGCCACTACAAGATAATCATAGGTCAAGGTCTGATTCTCACAAACTACCTTATTCTCAGCCGCATGAATTTCAGTGACTTTATCCAAAATAAGCTTAAAAGGATATTTTTTCTGGATTTGCGCCAATGGCACTTTTACATCTTCGAATTCCTTCATGTGAACCGGAATCCAGATGGAAATCGGATATAAGTATAAATAGTCACGATCAGAAACCAGGGTAATATCAAAACCGCCATTTTTCTGCAATTCAATTGCAGTTTGCAAACCTGCAAATCCGCCGCCAAGAACCAGAATTTTCTTCATCTTTTCAGAATGCTCCGATGACTGAATGAATGATCCCGAATGCTTCATCGGAAGCGGCATGAACAGTTTTAGCTGCAGTTAATGGCAAGCCTTCGGTCATGGCCGACATGTCGAGCATTGCAACGTAGGTTTTACCATCTTCTTTTTCGTAAACCGAAATACGGCAAGGCATCAAAACTGATACAATACGTTCATCGTTTTTTTCGAGCATCTTGCCTGAATATTCTGGCTTGCAGATCTCCACAACCTCTACGGGAAGAACTTCTTTACCTGATTTAGCAAGTGATTGCTGAAGATTATGTGTGGCAGGATTCTGCCATCCTTTTTGTTTTGCTGCTTCTATAAGCTTTTCAACTGTATCCTTTATGTTAAAAGGACTTACATTCTCGATGATCAAATGGTTTGTGCTCATGGTGCTATTATTTTTTTTATTAACTCAGTTCTTTTGCAATGGCAATGGCGGCGATAGTTCCATCGGCTACTGCCGTGGTTATCTGCCTGTATTTTTTACTGATAACGTCGCCCACGGCATATATGTCGGGCATACTTGTCTGCATGTCTTCGTTTGTCTTTATATATCCCCATTTATCAAGTTCCAATGTGTCTCTGAAAAGATCAATATTTGGTTTCATTCCAATAAAAACAAACACCCCGTCACTGACCAGTTTGGATATAGTTTTGGTTTTTAAATCTTCAACCTCCGTGATCATTTTATCTCCCTCGCGCACAAAAGATCTCGGCTCATGTGAAAATAGAACCTTGATTTTTTCATTTGCAAGCAATTTCTCCTGTGCCTGCTTGTTGGCAGTTAAGGCATCGAACTGGTGAACCATGGTAATTTTACTTGCAAACCGGCTTATAAAATCCGATTCTTCCACGGCTGAGTTTCCGCCGCCTATCACTACCACTTCCTTGTCGCCATAGTATTTGGCATCGCAGGTGGCACAATATGAGATGCCCTTTCCCTTCAATTCTTTTTCCCCGGGTACGCCCATCAGGTTGGGAGATGTGCCGGTTGCAATGATGATTTTTTTAGCCTTGACGGTTTCAAATTCATCTATAATAACTTCTTTCTTCACCAGGTCAACTTTTGTAACATCAACAGCTACCTTATAAATGGTTCCACATAGTTTGGTCTGTTCCGACATATTGTGCGAAAGCAGATAACCAGGCTGGGGGTCAATGAATCCGGGGTAATTGGAAACTTCATGTGTAGTTGAAACCTGACCGCCCGGCAGAGCAATATCTATCAATACGGTATTCACTTTCGACTGGCATAGGTATAATCCTGCAGTAAGTCCGCCAGGACCGGCACCCAGGATCAGGACCTCGAATTCAGAAACAGTCGGTTTTATTTCTTTCTTGATCTCCTTGACCCTTTCTGCGGATAACATACTGTCGAGTTGAAGGATGATATCGCTTCGTTTGATTCCGCCGGAAAGTGATACCGGAGATTGCACTCCCTTGTCGAAAAACAAAAGGGTAGGGGAGGACCTTACTCCCAGGCTCTCGGCCAATGGCTTATTTTGCTGACGGAACATTTTGAAAAACCTGATGTCCTCGCCATAAAGCGAGGCCAGTCCTTCAAATTTGGGGGCCAAAGCCTCGCATGGAGGGCATTCGGTGGAATAAAAGTCAAGAACAACTTTGCCTCCGGAGAGAACCTCCTGTTCGAATTCTGATGATGTAATCTCTTTCATATCTGTATTTTAGAAATATATAATTGTTCAATGTTCTGTATTTGAATTTCGAACTTTTTATTCCGTTCGACATTCACTGTTCAATATTCACAGCTCAATATTCCTTAGGCCTTCCCAAAGTAAGTCGAAAATCCCAGCTCCAGCAATTCCTTTACCGGCCGGCAGTCGGTTGAGCAAACATTGCCGCTGCGGTTTTTAGCTACTGAACCACAACCGCCGCCGCATGCCAGTTGCATGCTGCAGCCGAAGCATTCGGAGATAGCAGTGACATCGCGGTTTTCCCAGGCAGCAATAAGTTCATCTTTGCGTGAAACTTCAGGGTAAAAGGTGCCCAGAGATTCGTCGGTTTTCCCTACAGTAGCGGTACATGAAAAGATATGACCGGTATAATCGAAGGCCCATTCGGTCTTGCATGCCGGGCAGGCATCGAACAAAGGATCGGGAAGACTGCCGTTCTCGAACAGGAATTTCGAAACGGAATAGGCCGGTTTGTAAAATTCAAGAATATACGGATGCTTCTGAATCTGTTGGTAGATGGTTTCGTAGAGTGAAATACGGCTGAACAGTTTTTCTGAAGTTGCCTGGCAGTGGTGCAACTCATAGTTCCGGCCGATTTGTGTTTTGAAAAACTCATTTTTTGTCCAGCCTTTATCTATAGCAAATTGCGCCAATTCAGGCAGGCCTTGAATGTTTTCCTTGTCAATTACCATTCTCAGGTTTACCGGCAATCTCATCCGCAGACAGGCATCGATCCCGCTCACAATTTTTTCAAAAGTAGCACCTCCGCCTTTCAGGAAGCGACGTGAATCATGAACAATGCCAATACCGTCAAGTGTGACCTGGATTTCCCGAATTCTTGATGTTCTCAGCAGGTCGATGTACTCAACCAGGGAATATCCATTCGTCACGAAACAGACTTCAAGATTTGATTCATTCGCCTGCTTAAGCAGGTAAGCTATCAGTTCTTTTTGTTTCGGTGAATTAAGTAATGGTTCCCCGCCAAAAACCGTAAGGTATTTTTTTTGTCCGGCAAATTCATGACCAACATAACTGAAAAACGCATCAATCACAGCGGTTGTAAGCTCCTGCTTTACAGGTGCATATTCATCCTGGTAGCAATAAGTGCAGGCGAAATTGCAGCTGTAATTGGGTACAAAAAACAACTGAACCTCATCCTCATCACGGGTGTCGATGAAATCAAGATACTTGTTGCGGTATAGCTTTGCTTCATCTTTCTCATCCACCAGGTAGCCCTTTTCCTGCAGATTTTTACGAAACTCTTCTGCAATATCTTTTCCTTCAAGATAATCATGAAGCATATTACCTTCAGCCGGACCTAAAATGTCGGCACTGCCGCTAAGCAGATTAACTATGAAAAAGTTATCCGACCCGGTAATCCTGGAAAAAATATTGTGTTTTGAATAAACCATTAGATTAACACTTATTAATCATGGCAACCAACGATAGTCTTCGAGGTTTTAGCACAGCATTGTGCAACTTTCTTTGTGTTTGCTTTTTTTTCTTCAGTTTTAACTTCGATCTTCTTTTTAACAAGGCTTTTCATTTTTCTGATTTTTGATTTGTTAATGATTATTTCTGTTTACAAATATCTGATGTATTAAGGTTTTGAGAGTCCTGAGATCTTCTCATTTCCCACATTCGCAGGCATCTTTCTTCCCTGCAATGGTAAAGCTGGCAACTTCGGCATTTCCTTTCTTATAGGGAGCCGATTCTTCTATGATTTCAACGGAGGCAAAACCTGCAATTTTCAGGTGTTCCATGTATTCAGCACGGGTTACGGAACCGGCCCAGCATTCGGCCACAGCCACCGGATCATTTCTGTACTCTTCTGCAATCGGTTTCGTGGCATAAATGTCGCTGATTACAAACCTGCCACCTTTCTTAAGGATGCGGTATATCTCGTTCCATACAGCCTGCTTGTCGCCTGCATGGTTGAGGGTGCAATTTGAGATAACCAGATCAGCTGCTTTATCTGGGAGATCAAGTTTTTCAAGTTCGCTTTGGACAAATCTTACATTGGCCACACCAAATTTTTCTGCATTCCGGCGGGCTTTTTCAAGCATCCCATCCGATATGTCAATTCCATAAACAAATCCTGATTCTCCCACCGATTCGGCCATTCGTAATACATCAGTTCCACGACCGCTCCCAAGGTCAACACATACCTCACCAGCGTTAGGTTCAGCATAATTTATCGCTCCCCCGCAGGAAAGGCAGCATTCAGATTCGGCCAGTTCACTATACCTGTTGTTTATCTCTTTTACTTCCATTTTTGCTGATGTAATTGTAAAGCTATAAAATTTTAGGTGTTTTATAGACTCCCAGGTTGTTTTAGATGGTAATTTTTAAGATGGTGCAAAGGTAGAAAACATTTTCATTAAATCGCTTAAATATCACTAATTATTTTGAACAACAATATCGTTTTAGCATAGTTTGCCGTAATTGTTATCATATAAATCCTATGTGTTAACCTTATATTTTAAACTCCCGTTCGGGCAGGATTCCACGCAAAGCAGGCATTTGGAGCAGGTGTAACTGTCGCCGGGTTTACTAAGCCCCGATTTGTATAAACTGAATTGTTTGGGTTCCATCGTAACGATATAACATTTTTTATCACAAATACCACAACTTTTACAGGTTTCGTCATTCAGTTTGATCCTGAAAAGTGAGTATTTGTTCAGCCATCCTGAGATCCATGCTATCGGACAGCCTACCTTATGATACATATACATCTGTTTGATCTTGCCTTCGGGACTCATTCCCATAAGAAGTTCCATGATCAATCCCATAGGGCATACCCATCGGCAGAATACCTTGCCAAATATCAACCCGGTGATAATACCGGCAAGTAATATCCACCATAAGGAAATATGCAAATATGAAATAGCCAGGTAAAGTGAAATACCTGAAACGGCAAGGATGATCATCCTTTTATTAATAAGGAATTTGCTGGAGTTTCGCATAGAAATCAATTAAAGCACATAAGTATCACCAATCGGTTACAAAAGTAATAAATATTAGTGATGTTTATGCGCTTTAAATACAAAATATACTCCGGTGATCATTGTCACTCTAAATTGTGACTTGAAAACCTTAATGAAGGTAGATTAAGCTCAACTCATAGTGATAAAGCCTTGTCCAGATCTGCAATGATATCCTTAACGTCTTCTATCCCTATTGCCAGCCTTATAAGGTCATCAGTAATACCTGCTTTTTGTTTGTCTTCTGCCGAGACCTTGGAGTGTGTCATTGAGGCAGGGTGCTGTATCAAGGTTTCAACTCCTCCCAATGATACAGCCAATAGTGCAAGTTTAACATTATCGAGTAATTTTTTTGAAGCCACATAGCCTCCTTTAAGCCCGAAACTGATCATCGAGCCACTACCTTTCATCTGTTGATTTGCAAGCTCAAACTGAGGATGGGATTTAAGGCCCGGGTATTTGATCCATGCAACCTTCGGATGAGATTCAAGGAATTTTGCAACTTCCAGGGCACTCTGCTGGGCTCTGTCGATCCGGATTCCCAGGGTTTTTAGTCCACGCAGGACGAGGTATGCCTGGTGAGGATCCATATTGCAACCCAGGTTGATCATCATGTTCCTGAGTTTGTCGTACATCGCTTTTTCTCTCGGGATGATTATTCCGGCCACAATATCGGCATGGCCATTGATGAATTTGGTCATTGAATGAAATACAATGTCGGCGCCCAGGTCTAAGGGATTTTGTAAATACGGACTACAGAATGTATTATCTACCACGAGCAACAACTTATGCTTTTTCGCAATCTCAGCGCAGGCAACCAGGTCGGTTATGTCCATGGTTGGATTTGCAGGGGTTTCGATATATAATATTTTAGAATTAGGTTTGATCGCTTTTTCAATCTGTGTAACATCGGTTGTGTTGATGTAGGTTGATTGAAACCCAAAGCGTGTAAATTGTTTCTCCATGACACCCCTTGCAGGGCCGTAGATTGCATCTGTACTGATGATATGATCGCCCTGGCTCATCAGGCCCAGATAAATAGTGGTTGCTGCAGCCATACCAGAGCTGACCGCAACCCCTCCATATCCATTCTCAAGAATGGCGAGTTGTTTTTCGAGCGCATTGATCGTGGGATTCCCAATACGTGTGTATATATAACCTTCGCTTTCTCCGGCAAAACAGCGTGCTCCTTCATCGGCACTATCAAAGGAAAAGGTAGATGTCTGGTAGATGGGAACTGTCGCTGAATGGAACTGATCGTCAATGCCACCTGAATGGATCAGTTTGGTGTTAAAACCGGATTCTTCGTTTTTCATAATGTTATGTTTGAGCAAAGTTTTTTAGAAAAGAAAACACAAATATAATGAACATTTGTTCATAATTTGTTTACTTTTGAAAAATTATCGAAAGTAAAGGAACCTGCAGATTGGAAATTGCAATTACAAATAAGGATTATTCATCATTTGAAGTCATTCAAGACAGGTTTGTATTTCATGAATATATTAATGACCAGGGAAATCTTTTTGGTGGAAACGCCATGAAATGGATGGATGAAGTGGCTTATATTGCAGCTAAACAGTTTACGCGGCAAAGGATGGTTACGGTTTCAATCGAAAGAGTAAAATTTCTACTCGCTATTCCACTTGGGTCAATTGTGAAAGTACGGGCTAAAATTCTATCAGCAGGACCGGTGAAACTGATTATTGGCACAGAGATATGGTTAGAGGTGAATCAGGATCCTTACAGTATAAAAGCAATTGAAGCAAAATTTATCTTTGCCTCAGTTGATGGGGCAGGTCACCCGGTAAGAATGCGAAGTTGAGAATTAAAGAGTTTTTAAAAATTGAGGCTTTACTGGACGCCCCAGATCTTCACCATTTGCACCTTTGAATTTACCTTCTTGTGAATAGGTCAAGCCCAATTTCATTAAAAGAGGTTCTACATCGACCTGGTGCAGTTGTAACCCCAAATCCCACGGATTATAGCCCAGGACCAGGCCTGCTAACTCTTCATAGGTTAATACTGGAATCCCATATCCTTCAGCATCATAGGTTTTATTTTCCATTTCACTGATAACATATTGCCAGCGATCAAGGAAAAAGGTACAACCCGGACAGTTTGCAATGATCAGGTCGGGATGAAAGGGAGCCATTGATTCAAACTTGATTTTTGAATTGGTAACAGAGTATCCCCGGTTTTCCTTGATCAGATATTGCCTGAATCCAAAACCACAGCAATGTCGCCGTTCAGGATAATCTACCTGCTCAGCACCCCAGGCATCAATAAGACCTGCTAAAACATAAGGATACTCAGCGCCTCCTATCCCTTTGTCGGGAAATATTTTGGCATAATGGCAGCCAACATGATCAATGATTTTTAGTGGACTCCCATCTGTGAAGTTAACCAATCTTAAACTGGCCTTTGAAGCGATCTGTTCCCTGAATTTGTAGATAATATCACTGGTATGAACCAGGTTTGCAGGTATTTTAAATTCAAGACCAGTTGCATTTAATAAAACTTCCCTGGTTTTTTTCTCTTCTTCAGGAAAATGCTTCCATGTTTCGAGTACTTCAGTATAAATGCCAAAAGAGGTCACACAGGAACACACAAAATTTTCATATCCGGCCATGGTCATGAGCGCAAATTGCCTTGCCACGACAGTCATGGTCGTTTCAAGGGGAATAATGCCTGAATGGTAAGCAATCCCGGTACATGTGGTCTGTTCCGGATCATCAAAGATATCTTTACAAAGTTCTTCTCTCAATATTTTAAGAAAGATGGTTTCCGAGGCCGGAAAGAAATTCTGTCGTATGCAGGAGCGTGCGAAATAATAGTGGTCATCGGCAATTTCTTTCTGATAGGACAACCAACCTTGGTTCTTATTTTTCATCTTTTGCTTGTTTAACAGTACCGGATTCAATCTGCTGAAATCTTTCCATTGCACCGGTTTCATTAAAAATCGCTTGTAAATCTTCCAGTGAACGATCCGAAATTTTTCTCAATGTTCCGGCACCTTCTTGATTATAATTTGCCCCCAATCGTGCAAGTATTGATTCACGGTTTTCCCTGTACCATTCCCATACCGGCCCCTGTTCGGGGTATTTGCCTGTATCTATCTCATCAATATGCACGCAGTAGCCGTATTTCAGTATATGTTCACCTACTGATCTTTTTATCTCCAACTGAAGACGCCCCTGGTCAGAATTTGCAAAAAAACCATTCGCAATGGATAATGCACGTAAGGCTTGTATAATATAACCGGGAGTATTTCCCCGTGGACAGCGTGTCTTACACGATAAACATTCACCGCAACGCCAGATGGTATCTCCACTCAGCAATTCCAATAAAACTTCTTCATTCCGGGTTTGAACCATCTCTACAAGCATCCGGGGGTCATAATCCGACACCTGGGCGGCCGGGCATATCGCAGTACAGGTACCGCAACTTATACAGGCCTTCAGGCCTTCCTGAAAACGAATATCTGTTAAAAGCTGTTGAACTAAAGTTTCCATAAGACTGTTGTGAATATGTTTGTAAATTATCCAGGGCAATTTCATTTCTCTTTAATCCCTTTCGCTATGATATATCCCGAAAGGAATAACAAGGCCGAATGTGATTCGCCGGCCCATATTGTAGATCCCAACTTCCTGCAACCTGCTAAGATGATCGTAATATTTAGTGTCAAGAATATTGGTGCCGCTGATATACAAAGTCCAGAGTTGTTTCTTAACCTTTAAGTTTGTTCCAGCATTGAAATTCAATAAAACATAGCCCGGTGTCACTGATTCAAATTCATCGATCCTTTCCTGGGTGAAGTGGGTCTCCAGTTCAAGTTGGATATAGGGTTGTTTCAAAGGGCTTGCCTTATGGGTTTTAAATGTCCATTTCACCTGATCGTTAAGGTGGAGTGCAGGGATGAATGGCAGTGGGGTCCCTGTTGAAATGTTACCTCCCCAAACATAATCCAGATTGTTATCAATATGCAGTGCTTCAATTGGGTGAATATCCAGTTCAAATTCAAAACCTTTGAGAAGTGAATTGCCCTGAATATACCTGTATACAGGATACCATATGCCGTTTACTTCCTTCTTCTCCCCGTTAAGGTTACTGTAATATATAAAATTGTCGATGATATTGTAATACCCGTTAAAAGCCATATTCAGATATTTATTATCCCAGGAGATTTCTCCGTCGATCTGCAGGCTTGTTTCCGGGTTCAGGTCAGGGTCCCCGATCTCGTACCTGAAGGTGCCTTCATGAAGGCCATTGGCGCTCAGCTCGGAAATATTGGGGGCACGAAATCCGCGCCCAACATTGAATTTAAAATTAAAATTTTTGTTCAGCCTGAACGTCATTCCAGTGGAACCTGTGAAGGCCGAAAATTCCCGGCGGAATGTCCGAAACAGAGTATCTCCAAAGGAAGCTGGCTTGCCAAGGGTGTCGAGGTATAGGGGAGAAACGCTTACATGGCGGTAGTCGTAACGTGCCCCGATATTAAAGGTAAATTTCTCCCAGGTTTTTTTCATGTATATGAAACTTCCCAGGTCCTGGAGATCATAATCGGGTATCAGGAACTCCTTTCCGTGGTTACGATTGAATTGTGTCATACCCGAAAGGCCACCCACAAGTTCCAGGGATTTGCTCAGAAGCCGGGTGTACCTGATATCATAAGTCCACGAATCAAGGTGCAGGAACAATCCCGGATCATCAGGGTTCTCACCGAACTCTTTGCGCTCGTTAGCCTGGTAACCAAAGCTGAATTTAATTTGGTTATCCCCGATCAGAAGATTAGTGGTGGAAGATATTTTATTATGGCTGATAAGTTGGTACGGAACATCAACCGAGCGGCTCATAGCCCTGGATTCAGAAACAATATTTCCAAGGTAATCGACAAACTGGTTGGTTGCTGAGTCGCGGGTTCCATCGATCATCCCGATTTTCGTATTGAAGGAACTAAAATGCAGATGAGTGAATCCCCATTTCCTAATAATACCCGCCATCAGCGATACGTTCTTTTCATTAAACCCTGAATTATAAACCCATTCCGGTGCAGTATGGTAAGATGCCGCTGTTTTATAAGTTCCCCTCAGCCTCCATATAAATCCGTTCTGGTTACCCTCAGTCATTAACGAATTGCTCAGGAGACGGTCATTGGTTGATGCCTGTGATATCCATTCCCCGCCGATGGAACCCAATTTTGCAGGGGTTTGTTCCAGGATGTTGATCACTCCACCCATAGCATCCGAACCATAAAATAATGAGGCCGGACCTTTTAGTACCTCGATGCGGTCAGCCGAAAACTGGTCAATTTCTATCCCGTGTTCGTCACCCCATTGATTTCCTTCCTGTCTTATCCCTTCGTTGATTGTAATTATACGATTATAACTAAGACCCCGGATCACCGGCTTGGAGATCTCCCCTCCGGTAGTTATCTCCGAAACACCCGGTACCTTTGAAATGGAATTAATAAGATTTGTCGAAGGCATTGTGAGCAATTCGTTTTTATTGATGGGTGTCACTGAAATACTGCTTCGGTCATTGTCAGATGACAAGGCATTCCCGGTAACAACGACTTCTTTTGCTTCAATAGCCGATGAGCTCAGCTGAAAATCCCGGGAATGTTCCTTTGCAAGGTCAATAGTGAAGACTTCCGCTTTATATCCCATGAAACTTATCTGTATCAACAGTGATGATTTTGGGAGGTTCCTGAATTTGTATATACCATCCTGATCGGTAGTGGTTCCAGCTTTGAGGTCAGGGAAATAAACATTTGCACCAGGCAGAGTTTCCCCTGTCTCCTTATCGGTCACATGTCCCGAGAGCATATTCTGGCCGTAGCACAAAGAGTTGAACAGCAGGAAGAAAATTAAGACTGATGGAAATATCCTGTGCTTTATTAAATACATAGTACGGATTGAAAACATACCATGGCCGAAATTTGAGCTAACCAATTAATTTCACAGCAATACTTTCAAACACGGATACGACCACTTTATTGCTTTGATTAAAAACGCTTTTACCCTGTTCTGCGGCTTCACCTACTTCCATTACAAGAGGTACTTGCCCGAGTAATACAGTGTCATATTCAGATGCGATTTTTTGGCCGCCTCCTTTTCCAAAAATAAAATACTTTTCATCCGGGTGTTTCTCGGGTGTAAACCAGGACATGTTTTCGATAATCCCTAATATTGGAACCTTGATATCCGGATTGTGGAACATTGATGCGGCTTTGCGCACATCGTTCAGAGCAATTCCCTGGGGAGTTGTCACGATAACTGCACCTGTGAGATTGAGTTTTTGTACCGCAGTAAGTTGAATGTCTCCGGTACCAGGAGGAAAATCTACGAACATATAATCAATATCTCCCCATTGTGTGTTTTCAAATAACTGGGTGATGGCACTTGATGCCATCGGGCCTCGCCAGATCAAGGACTGATTGGGTGCAACAAAAAAACCTATCGACATGATCTTCACACCGAATTTCTCTATCGGGAACATCATCTCTTTATCACCAATTGCGCTCACATCTGGCCTTTCGTTTTCCAAGCCGAACATCTTTGGAATTGAAGGACCATATATATCTGCATCAACCAATGCAGTTCTCAGCCCATTTCTAGCAAAAGCTATGGCAAGGTTGGCAGCAACAGTTGATTTGCCAACACCTCCTTTACCGGATGCAATGACAATAATATTTTTAACTCCCTCCATGGGGATCTTTTCAAATAGCTCACTCATATTAGTTTGGTTTTATAGTTTGTGTAAAGATATTTTCCACAAATATAATGAACATTTGTTCATAATTGCAAAATATTTCGTATCTTTGTGATCATAAAATGAATTATGTCCCCTCGTCCAAAAAATAACCGTACCGTATTTGACCCTCCTAAATTCAAGGGCTATAAGCCATTCGGCTATTATGCCGGAGAAAATGAACCTGTTTTTCTTTTTTTTGAGGAATATTCGGCATTGAAGTTATGCGATTATGAATTAATGACACAATCCCAGGCTGCTCAGGTCATGAATATCTCCAGGCCAACCTTTACGCGTTTATATGAAAGTGCCCGACGAAAAATTGCATTGGCTCTAGCTGAAGCCCGTCCTATTGAAGTTGAAAAAGGAAGGGCGTATTTTAGTAATGACTGGTATAATTGCCGTGCCTGTAATATCTTCTTTACGGCCCCTGAGACGGACTTATCATCTAGAAGATGTCCTCTCTGCCAATCCAAAAATCTTGAAGAAATAACAACGAATTGAAATGAAAACAGCAATTGCAGCTCAAAACTCAGGCTCAGAAACATTAATTGATAAACACTTCGGTAAATGTTCTCATTTCCATATTTATGATGATATTAGTCATGTTACCGAAATAATAGATAACCCTGCACAAGGGATTAAAGGTTGTAAAGGGAATGTTATTGTAGATGTACTAATATCAAAGAATGTTAAGCGCGTTATTGCGGGTGATTTTGGTACAAAAGTTCAGCAACTGCTTAATCAAAATCAGATTCAGATGATCATTCACCCGGATACCCGTGTCACGATTTCAGAAATTATTGAATTATTAAACCATAAAAACAATTAAATGAAAATTGCAGTTCCCGTTCACAACGGATTTGTAAATGACCATTTTGGTCATTCAGATACATATTCAGTTTTCTCTTTATCACAGGAGAACAAGATTATACATACCGAAGTCGTTAAAGCAAACGAGGGTTGCGGATGTCGTTCAGGTATTGCTGAAGTTCTTGCAACGAAAGGAGTCACTATCATGCTTGCAGGAAACATTGGCGCAGGGGCAATTCAGCATCTGTATACCAATGGCATTGAAGTAGTAAGAGGTTGTTCCGGCCTTGCCGAAGATGTAGTTACCGAATATATACAGGGAAACATTACCGATAATAACCAGACTTGTCATCAGCATGAAGGATGCGATGATAAACATCACAGCTCTTAATTGCCATCTAATCCTGCTGTGTCAGAAACATCAGCAGGTTGAACCATTGTATCCCTTTCCTGTTGGAAGAGAAGTGCTTATCCATCGATAACACCATCTTCGGATAATTATCAGGGATCTTCTCCAACGCTCCGAATTCACGGTCAATTGTGGACTGATCATGCAGAAGATAGGCAACCTGGATGTATATCCTTTCGTCATTTCTCGAGGCAATGAAATCAATTTCCAATTCCTTGAGTTTCCCTACATGAATTGTATATCCTCGGCTTAGTAACTCAAGGAAAACGATATTCTCAAGCCGTCCTGATATATCCTGTAATTTGTAACCGGTAAGTATATGATTGAGCCCTATATCGCCTGCGTAATACTTTTCATGGATTTCGAGGAGTCGTTTTCCTTTGATATCAAAACGGCTGGCTTGATGAAAAAGATAGGCAGAAGTCAGCATATTGAGGTAATTATGAATCGTATCCACAGATCCTTTTATTTTTTGCGACTTCAGGAAATCGGCGATCTTTTTAGAGGAGGTTATATTTCCGCAATTATCCGCCATAAAACGGGCCACTTTCTCCAACAAGGCAACATCGCGTAATCCATTTCTCGCCACAACATCTTTCAGCAGTATGGTATTGTATAAAGAACCAATGTACTGTGCAATCACTTCATCATCATATTCCATCTTGTGAATGCCGGGAAACCCTCCCCACTTCATGAATACCCCGAATTCCGATTCCCATTGTGCAGGGTCACGGACCTGTCTGAATTTTAAAAATTCCGAGAACGTAAGGGTAAACATGGGAAACTCAACGTACCTGCCCGAAATATAAGTAGCCAACTCAGATGACAGCATTTTTGAATTTGATCCGGTAATAAATAAATCGGCAGTCTGATCGGCTAAAAACCCGGAAACCGCTTTTTCCCAACCATTGATTTCCTGCACTTCGTCAATAAACAGAAAGATCTTCCCGGAGATCTTTTTACATTGATTTTTTACATATTTATTCAGATCATTGTAATCCTGAATGAAATCGAATTCAAGGGAATCTTTGTTTATCAGGATGATATTCACGGGATTGACCCCGATTTCTGTCAATGAGTGGCAAATCATTTTCAGAAAGGTGCTTTTACCACAACGACGGATTCCTGTGATGACTTTGATCACAGGTTTTCCTATAAATGGCTCCAATTTTTTGATATATCTTTCACGAAGTATCATAAAAATAAGATTATGATTGAAACTTTACAAAAATATGAAAAATATTACGATCATACTCGTAAAATTAATCTCCTCCGTTCAATTCCCCGCCCCTGTAAGTCGGAATCGGGTCTGGAGCTGAACCTTGCTTTACAGGCCATGCGCTTTATTCTTGCATTTCTAAGAAAAGGAAACGGGAAAGGAAAGAAATGCTGATAAGTTTACTTGAAAGCGGTCAATAAAAAAACAGGGTATTCCATTATTTTATCTGCTGATATTTCTTTCCTGATAATAAAACAAGATGAAATTGAAGGTTTAATGAACCCTTGCTGAGTTACAATTCCTGTAAGTTTTTCAGGATCAAATCCAAAGTGAACACTCATGTCACCATCATGAAATGAGCCATCCTCAATGTAAAGATCAGCAATAGCCAGTATTCCTCCTGGATTCAGCAGAGTAAAAAATTTATTGAATATGGCAGTTGTATCTTTGATATGATGCAGCACCATCTGGCTGTAAATGATATCGAAACGCTCTCCAGGATATTCTTCACTCGCCAGGTTGAGGAACAGGCTTTTGAATTTATTACGGTCTTTGTCTTCAATTTTTTCCTCTGCCTTTTTTAACATTTCCCGGGAACTATCCATCAAGGTGATTTCCGAAAACCGGTCTTTCAGTAAAAAACTAAGTACTCCCGTCCCTGCTCCAAACTCAAGTGCACGCATTTTGTTTGATAAGGGAAGAAGCCCAATCATCTGTCCGGCAATTGCCTTTGACCGTTCGATATGAACCGGGTTCATATCCCAGTCTTTTGCTTTTAAATCAAATTCGTTCATGATGAAATTCCTAAGTTGCTTTTCTTAAGCCTATTTTAATGCTTTCCCGATTTCATTCTTTAAGCCATTTTTATATCGTTCAGGATTGTTCTGGCCATAGTCGAATGCAAAATGAGTAAGGTCGCTCTTTATTTCTTTCCCGTTTGAGAGTTTCACTACGAATAATCCCTGGGCATTGATATCAAATCGAGCCACCGTTTTAGCCTGGGATTTGAAACCACAGGTTTTACTTGTGCTAATACCTGGGTGAATCCTGCAATGAAAACCAGGAATAAAATGAGAAGTGATATTTTTTTCATATGGAATTAAGGGTGAATCGATAATTATATGCAATGTAAAATTAGTGGTTATTTTCTTTGGCCATTATTTTTCTTTCCCCATTATCCGCATTACGGGTGTCAAGGGATGGAGGATCCATTGTATTTGTTGTTATTCCATCATGAGAAACCTGGATAAATGATTTCAACTGATTGAAAACATTCCTTCGTTTTTGTTTTCTCAGGTGGTCAAGCGACTTATTCACAGTAATCCGGTAAATCCAGGTATGAAGCGAAGCGTTCTTTTTATAGTGGCCTATTGACCTGAATACTTCAAGAAATACCTCCTGTGATATATCTTCAGCATCCTCCATAATAGTCTTAATAAATTAGACGAAGAGAAAGCTGAAAACTTGCGCTCCGGCAAAATTTTGGTGAAATGTTTCATAATGCAAAAGGAATTCATATTCCCCGTATTTATGTCAAATAATTTCATTGCGGTATACTAAAAAAAATCGTAGATTTACGTATAATTCTCAGGCTAATCCTATTCAAGACATACGTATGAAAATAGTTGTACTTGGTGCAGGAATTTCAGGGCACACTGCTGCCGCATTGCTAAAGAAAAAACTCGGTCGACAGCATGAAGTGATTGTTGTTTCGCCAAGCGAGTATTATCAATGGATCCCTTCAAATATTTGGGTTGGGGTCGGGAGAATGTCGGTTGAACAGGTCAGGTTCAAACTGCCCAGGGTATATGACCGCTGGGGTATTGTTTTCAAACAGGCAAAAGCTGTATCAATACATCCGGAAGGCGATGAAGAAATCAAATCAGGTTTCGTTTCTGTTGAATATACATCCGAAGGAAATAAAGGCAAAAAAGAGAAGGTTGCATATGATTTCCTGGTTAATGCAACCGGGCCTAAGCTAAATTTCGAAGCTACACCGGGCCTGGGGCCTGGTAAAAATTCTCTTTCGGTCTGTTCCTGCGATCATGCATCACATACCTGGGATGAGTTGAAGAAAGCCATCGGCCTGATGAAACAAGGGAAGAAACAGAGATTCCTCATCGGAACCGGTCATCCCAAAGCTACCTGCCAGGGAGCTGCCTTTGAATATGCATTGAACCTCGCTTTTGAATTTAAACAACGTAAACTAAGTCATCTGGCCGATATAACCTGGATTTCCAATGAATACGAAGTAGGCGATTTTGGCATGGGAGGGGCTTTTATCAAAAGGGGAGGATACATCACCTCTACCAAAGTATTTACCGAATCGGTACTTGCCGAAAATAATATCAGCTGGATTAAACGAGCCGGTGTAATAAAGGTGGAACCCGGGCTTGCTCATTATGAAACACTCGACGGGTCAAGCAATTCCGTTGAATTTGATTTTGCAATGCTCATTCCGGCATTTGCAGGGCAGGGGATGAAAGGATATGGCAAAAACGGTGAAGACATTACTTCCAGGCTTTTTGCCGCAAGCGGGTTCATGCTGGTTGATGCTGATTATACTCCTAAACCTTTTGAAGAATGGAGTGTCAGTGACTGGCCCGAACGTTACCAGAATCCTTCTTATCCGAATATTTATGCAACGGGCATTGCATTTGCCCCCCCGCATTCCATTTCAAAACCTATGAAAAGTCCCGAAGGGACTGAGATATTCCCCTCACCGCCCCGCACCGGAATGCCTTCAGGAGTTATTGGTAAGATTGTCGCCGAAAACATTTCAGAGATCATTAAACATGGGGGAACCAATCACAGGCATCTTGCCAATATGGGGCGGATGGGCGCTGCATGCATTGTTTCAGCCGGGTATAGCATGACCCGGGGACTTGGCGCTACAATGACTGTTTCTCCTATCGTACCCGATTGGGAAAAGTATCCCGACTGGGGCCGCGATATCAACGCAACGGTGGGTGAAATCGGACTTGCCGGTCACTGGATCAAAATATTCCTCCATTACATGTTTCTGCATAAGGCCAAAGGATATCCGTTCTGGTGGTTGTTGCCCGAATAACCCATGTTTACAAAATTAACTTTATACTGATGAGCGAAAAAAGAATAACAAAGGCGAACAGAGATGAGTTCTATCCTCCCATCCCAACATCCGGAACAAAATTCTGGAGGTCTAACTTTCTATACCAGATGTTCAAATTTTTCAGGCTGAATCTCAAGATTATGAGAATAGTCGTAAAAGGACATTCGTAAATCTGAATTTACATAATTCAAAAACTAAACTATGACTCATATTGATTTTTCCCTGGTCGACTGGTCAAGGGCTCAGTTCGCACTTACTGCCTGCTACCACTGGCTTTTCGTCCCTCTTACTCTCGGTTTATCGTTCATTCTTGCCTTCATGGAGACCATGTATGTTAAAACGGGTAATGAAGAATGGAAGCGCATTACAAAATTCTGGCAGACCCTCTTTGGAATCAACTTTGCCATAGGTGTAGCAACCGGACTGATCCTCGAGTTTGAGTTCGGAACCAACTGGTCTAACTATTCATGGTTTGTAGGCGATATTTTCGGCGCTCCCCTTGCGATCGAAGGTATTATGGCGTTTTTTCTCGAAACAACATTTATTGCAGTGATGTTTTTTGGGTGGAATAAGGTAGGGAAAAAATTTCACTTGCTGTCGACCTGGCTGGTAGCCATCGGAAGCAACCTCTCGGCCTTATGGATCCTTGTCGCGAACGGCTGGATGCAATTGCCGGTTGGGATGAAATTCAACCCCGATACCGCAAGGAATGAGATGGTGGATTTCTGGGCTATCCTTTTTTCACCTGTTGCCATCAATAAGTTCCTGCATACAGTATCTTCAGGATATGTGCTTGCTTCTCTTTTTGTTGTAGGCATCAGTTCGTGGTATCTGCTGCAGAAGCGGGATGTTATTCTGGCAAAGCGAAGCATCATCGTGGCTTCAACTTTCGGTCTGATGGCTTCGGCATTCCTGATGTTCACGGGCGACGGCTCTGCACGGGCTGTAGCTCATCATCAGCCCATGAAATTCGCAGCCATGGAAAATCTTTACGTGGGTCAGCAGAATGCTCCTTTGGTTGCATTTGGTATTCTGAAAGCCGATCCCTCCACTCCAAATCATAAAAAGATGGATTTCCGCTATCTGGTTGAGATACCCGATGTGCTTTCGTATATGGCTTTTCTTAATCCAAACGCCTATGTGCCCGGCATCTTTGACCTGGTTCACGGGAATCCGGCTCGTCAAATTCCCTCATACAATGAACGGATTGCAAAAGGCTTGCTTTCTATCAATTCACTGTCGGCCTATACAACAGCAAAACGGGCCGGAAACGACAGTCTGGCGAAGGCCTCGCTTCAAACTTTTGAAGCGAATTATAACAATTTCGGCTACGGATATTATGCGAACCGCGACGTGCATGAACTGATCCCGAACATCCCGGTAAGCTTCTATTCATTCCGGATCATGGTTTTTCTGGGGATGCATTTCTTTGCTTTGTTACTGGTCGTTTTATTCCTTACGGTAAAGAACAGGATCGAAAATAAAAGAGTCATTCTTTATACCGCACTCTGGACCATCCCCCTGGCCTATATCGCATCCATGCTGGGCTGGATTGTTGCTGAGGTAGGCCGGCAGCCCTGGGTGATCCAGGATATTTTACCAACAATAGCGGCTGTATCGCAATTGAAAGCCTCTTCGGTTCAATTCACATTCTGGCTGTTTGCTGTTTTCTTTACAGCTTTGCTGATTGCCGAGATCGGCATTATGGTAAAACAGATCAAAAAAGGTTTCTCTGCATAGTTTTATTCAGGTCATAAAAAAAGATATCATGTTCGAATCATTATCCCTGTTAAGCCTTCAGCAATACTGGTGGCTGATAGTTTCCCTACTGGGAGCATTACTGGTTTTCCTGATGTTCGTGCAGGGAGGACAAACACTGATCTATACACTTGGAAAAACGGAAGATGAACGAGCCCTGCTTGTCAATCTTCTGGGACGAAAATGGGAGTTGACATTCACCACCCTGGTCACCTTCGGCGGGGCTTTCTTTGCATCTTTCCCACTGTTCTACTCCACCAGTTTCGGAGGCGCCTACTGGGTGTGGATGGCCATCCTTTTTGCATTCGTAATCCAGGCGGTGTCGTATGAATACCGTAGAAGACCGGGTAATTTTTTAGGGCAAGGTACTTTTGAGATTTTCCTGTTCCTGAACGGATTCCTGGGTACGCTTTTGATAGGAACTGCAGTAGCGACCTTTTTCACAGGCTCGGGGTTTTCTGTAAATAAGATGAACCTTCTGGATCTGACTTCGGGAAACATGCCTGTCATTTCTGAATGGAAGGGCATGGCTCACGGACTTGAAGCCGCGCTAAATCCCATAAACCTCAGCCTGGGGCTTGCTGTATTCTTCCTTGCCAGGGTACTTGCTATTCTTTATTTCATGAACCGCCTGGGCCATGCAGCAATTATGGAACGTTTGAAAAAACAGCTTCTTTACAATGCGGTTCCCTTTCTTGTGTTTTTTCTTGCCTTTGCGGGATGGCTTTTGCTTTCAAAGGGTTTTGCCGTTGATCCTAATACTGGTATTGTAAGTATGGAACCATATAAATACCTCCACAACCTGATCGCTCTTCCTGCAGTAGCAGTGATATTTGTGCTTGGTGTTGTCGCGGTATTATTGGGGATATTCCGTTCGCTTACCTGTTTTGAGAAATGTCATACCAAAGGGATATGGCTTAGCGGTACCGGAACTGTTCTTACCGTTTGGGCACTTTTGATGCTGGCAGGATTAAATCATACTGCTTATTATCCGTCGACCTGGGACCTTCAAAGCTCACTTACCATTGAAAACAGCTCATCGAGCCATTACACCCTTACTGCCATGAGTTATGTATCGCTTTTAGTCCCATTCGTTCTTGCCTATATCTGGTATGTCTGGAGAGCGATAGATAATAAAAAGATCACTACCGAAGAGCTGAAGTCAGAGTCGCACGTGTATTAATCACTGCTCACCCGGCCTGATCACTTTACAGACTGACCCTGCGGTCAAATTCTTTCAGTAAATAATCTTTGGTTTTAACTCCAACGATCCGCTTGACTTCTTTGCCGTTCTGAAAGAGGATCATTGTAGGGATACTGCGGATCCCGAATTTCGCTGCCGTCGCTTTCTGCTCATCTACATTGACTTTTGCGATAGTTACTTTATCACCGGCTTCTTCCGCAACTTCATTCAGAACAGGGATCATCATTTTACAGGGCATGCACCACGCAGCCCAGAAATCGACCAGAACCAGGCCGGTTTTGATTTTATTCTGAAAATTCTGATCGGTCAGAACCTTGATTTTATCGCTTTCCTTGACATCCTTAAGGCTTTTCATCTTTTGCCTGGTATTCAGGATCAGCAGTCCAACAAGACCCGCCAGCGCACCAACTACTATTATTGTTATCCACATACGTCATCAGATTTTATGCGGCAAAGATAGAACAAAAAATCAAATCAGTGATAATAAAGCGATTTAAAAATCCCGATTATCTTCCCATTATGAATTATTGTCGTTATTTCCTGATGGATGAGATCTCTGTTATTGCATTTACGGCTGCGTCAATATGCTCTTCTGTGTTGAAGGGGCCTATGCTCAACCGGACTGTACCATGTATCTTATCAGTTCCAAGCACTTCATGAACGAGTGGAGCACACTGTAGGCCTGTCCTGCAGGCAATATCATAGTCCACGTCAAGCATGGTGCCTACGTCACCCGAATCAAAACCTTTGATGTTGAGGCTTAATACCGGATTTTTATTTATGCTGTTTTCGGCGCAATAAGTGGTTACATTATCCAGATTCTGCACGCCTTTTCTAAGGCGATCCCAAAGCATGATTTCCCGTTTATGCAGATTTTCGATCCCCTGCTCAAGTATCCATTTCACACCTGCATTCAGCCCGGCAATTCCTACGAGATTCAAGGTGCCGCATTCCAGGTGATAAGGGTATTCCTCCAGGTGAGTCCGTTGGGCCGAGCGAACTCCGGTGCCTCCAAAGCGTGTAAGCTTCACAGGAACACCTTCCATAACATAAGAACCGCCTATGCCGGTTGGCCCCATCAGGCATTTATGCCCGGTAAAGACAAACACGTCAATATTCATTTTTTTCATGTCTACCCTAATCGCTCCTGCACTCTGGCTTCCATCAACGACAAGGTAAATACCCGCTTCCTTACATATCCTGCCTATTTCTTCAACAGGCTGTATGGTCCCGATAACATTTGAACAATGATTGACTACTGCAAATTTTGTATTACTGCGGATGGCTTTCCTGATATCCTCCGGGTCTACGTAACCTTGTGAATCAAATGATACATGAGTTACTTCAATCCGTTTATCCTGTTCGAGATGGTATAGTGGGCGCAGAACGGAATTATGTTCCAGTTTTGTAGTTACAACATGGTCCCCTGGTTCGGCCAGACCCTGTATGATCATATTCAGGGAGTCGCTGGCATTATAGCTGAATGTAAGACGGTTGTGGTCTTCCCCGTTGAAGAGCTGAGTGAGCATTTTGCGGGTAGCAATGATTACTTCTTCCGTTTCAAGAGCTGCATCATAGCCGGAACGTCCCGGATTCACACCATGTTCACGGTAGAAGTCGCACATGAAAGTATATACTACATCGGGCTTTGGGAAGGTTGTAGCAGAATTGTCGAGATAGATCAGCTTGCTCATAGAATAATTATATGATGATGGCATCGGCAACAAGCTCTGCCATTGTTTTTACCTGTATGTTTAGTTTGAATGAGAAATTTATCTGCGCAATCTGGTCTACGCAGTTGTGGCAGGGAGATACCACGATCTTTGCCCCGGTTTTCCTGATCTGTTCCGCTTTTATTTCCGCAGTTTTCATGCGACGTTCATTGTATTCGCTCATCGCGAGCTGTCCGCCACCACCACCACAACAATAGTTATCGATTCCGTTTGGCGTCATTTCCCTGAAGTCTCCGATAAATTCATTCAGAATATACCTCTGTTCCATGCATACACCTCCGCTTCTTACCAGGTTACACGGGTCATGCAGGGTAACTGCTTCTTTGAATTTTTCCCTGTCCAGCCTGATCTTCCCCTGCCTGAGATAATCTGCAATGATCTCCACTGAAGTCTTCACTTTGAACGGGAAAGGTTGTTGAAGGTAGTTTGGCGACTCCCATCTAAGGGCCCTTGAGCCGTGTCCGCATTCGGCCAGGACAAGGGTAGAGCAGCTTAATTTGTGCATCTCATCCCACAATCTTTTCGCAATCAGGCGTGCCTCATCCAAATTGCCTGAGAAATAAGCATAGTTTGTTATGTCGTACATGTTTGATGAAAGAGTCCAGCTTTCGCCGGCGGCGTAAAAGATCTTTGCCATGGCCGATATGGAAAGCGGGAAGAACTTGGGTTCCCTGGGATTTAAGGTATAGAGGACATTCCGGCCTTCGGAATCAACCGGGATTTGAGCTTCCCTGGTGTTCAATTCATCGGTGAGTTCATCTTCCATCCATTTCAGGGTATCCACGAATTCCTGGGTCGGAATTCCCATATTGTTGCCTGTATCAACGGCAGCTTTGACGGTCGACTGCAATGTGGCTGGGACCATCCCCATTTCTGAAAGCATGGTCCGGCCTGTGTGAACGAGATATGCTATATCAACTCCTATGGAACAATGCATGGTACATCTGCCGCACATGGTGCAGGCCCCGAAAAGCAGGTCCACCATTTCATTTGCGGTATCTTCATTGAGATCCCTTGCGCTGACCAGTGAAGGCATGTACTTTCCTGCGAATGTATGGTACCTGCGGTAAACCGAAGCAACAAGATCGACTTTGCGGGCCGGAGTAAAGCGCTCATCACCGGTGGCTTTGAAATAAATACAGCTTTCGGCGCATAATCCGCAATGAACGCAACTGTTCAGGTGAGTGATCAGCTTTGCACCTCCTCCGTTTTCAAATACCTTAAGCCCTTTGTCAATGACAGCTTGTTCCATGGTTCAGTTTTTTTGTTTCTTTAAGGGAGGCCATACGCCCCTCCGCCCATAGAAAAGCCCAAGCTGCCATCTTGCCGCAAAGAAATACAACAGGTGTTTTAATTTTCCGACAGGAATGTATAATAATAGCAGACCTGCAGTTAAAAACAGCCAGGGAGTGAACATGGTACCAAAAGCCAGTGAAAGAGCCATTATGATCTGAAAAGCAGTAACCAGGATATTTGAGATATAATCATCAGGGTTTGAAAGTTCTCTAAGTCCTTTCTTTATCATTCTTTTAACCAGAATCCCTAAGCCGCATAAGGCTGACACTAGCATAAAAGAGGCAAGTCCCAACGACAGGGAAGGGGGGAAGATCACATCCGCCCACAAAATAAAAATCAGAAATACCGAAAGAAACGTCCCAAGGTGATAGATCAATCCGGCTGTATAAGTCGGAAGATGCAGGAAGGCTGATTCCTTTTTTACAGGACTCATGGCTAAGGTCAACGAATATTGGATTCCTGCCGCAACACTACCTGATGGAGGCGCCAGGTCAGGCGGGCTTGCTGATTTGAAAAGAAGTATCAGGTGATAAGAAAGAGTGACCAGACAGAAAAGCAGGGCAAACAGAAAAAACAAGGTATACCAGGTCATATATCGTAAGACTTATACACATCCGTCGGGTTTGGGCAGGCCTGCTATCCGGCATGCACCTCTTGCGGGTCCCAGCGGGAAAAGCTCATAGATCTCACGGAGTTTAAGTCCGGTTTCCTGGCATAATACCCTGACCATGGGGGCCATTGCTTTTTCCTTCCAGGTTCTGCGGATCAGCTTCACCACAGCCCAATGTTTGTCATTCATTTCGGGGATGCCATCAAAGCGGGCGAATAATGTTGCAACGTCTTCATTCCATAATTCCGGTGTGATAAGGAACCCATCACCATCAACTTCAAAAACCTTTCCTTCAATTTCAAGTGTTGCCATAGTGAATTATTGGAGAGTTAACCATGTGTTAATATCAGGGCCTCCGTTCTGTTCTCTGATCAGACGGAATTCATTGGTATGTTTGTTGTAATTGTAATCATTGCTCCATTCTTTGTGGTTTTTCGAGATCTGTCGCAATGCATCAGCAATATAAACCACCTCCTGGTCTTTCATGGTAGGATGCAGGGAAAGTCTTACCCAGCCGGGTTTTTCTGATAAGTCACCGCTCGAGATACTGTTTGTTATTTTCTGAGACTTTTCATAGCTCACATCCAGGAGATAATGCCCGTAAGTTCCGGCGCAGGCACAACCACCCCTCACCTGTACTCCAAAACGGTCGCTCAGATAGGAGACGACCAGATTGTAATGAACAGAATCAATATAAAATGAAATCACTCCCAGGCGGTCGGTCATGTTGTCGGCAAGTATATGCAGTCCGGGTACGGATTCCAGTTCACGGAAAGCAATTTTAAGCAATTGCTTTTCACGTTCATGGATGTTTGCAACACCCATGCGGTCTTTTAAATCCATGCTTAGCGCGGCGCGCATTGCCTGGAGAAACCCGGGGGTTCCGCCATCTTCGCGCATTTCGATATCATCGATGAACTTGTATTCTCCCCAGGGATTGGTCCAGTCGACGGTCCCACCACCGGGCTGGTCGGGAACGCGGTTATTGTAAAGTTCCGAGTTAAAAATAAGAACTCCAGACGAACCTGGTCCGCCTAGAAATTTATGCGGGGAAAAAAATATTGCATCCAGATCCTGCATCGGATCGCCCGGGTGCATGTCGATCTCATCATACGGAGCCGAGGCCGCGTAATCGATGAAGACCTTGCCCCCGTACTGATGCATCAGCGCCGCCATCTCATGCACGGGGTTTCGCACTCCGGTAACGTTGGAACAGGCCGAGAAAGAACCGATCAGGGGTTTTTCCTTACCGTACAATTTCAGCGCCTCCTCCAGGTGGTTCAGATCAAACTTAAGATCTCTGCCCGGTTTTACCACCACCACATCAGCTACCGTCTCGTACCATGAAGTATGATTGGAGTGATGTTCCATATGCGTGATGAAAACGACAGGTTTGTCCTTGTCTTTCATGCATTTTCCGTCAGAAAGTACACCGCATTGCTTCAAACCAAGGATCCTCTGGAATTTCACAACAGCTCCCGTCATCCCATAACCGGTTGTTAATATCACATCCTTGGGCCCGGCATTGACGTGTTTTTTTATATTTTTATGTGACTGCTGATACGCTCTGGTCATCAGCTTACCGGTCTCGCTGGTCTCGGTATGCGTATTTCCTACATAAGGGCCAATCTCGTTGGTCAGGATCTTTTCGATGGGACCGTACAAACGGCCACTGGCAATCCAGTCGGCATACACCATCCGCTGAAGGCCATATGGCGTCTCATAGGTCTGGTTGTGACCTATGGTCTGATCACGAAACTGTTTAAAATAACTTTCAGGGTTCATAAAATCAGCTTCTTATCAGGGGCAACAACAATAATCAGCGGCTTTGCGCACTTCATGTTCTATGTAGTTGACCATAATATTAGTGATGATCGGGTCATTGCTGTATATCAGGGATATGCCTTTTTTGATCAGGAGAGCCATCAAAGAATCAGGGATTGTCTTAACGAAAACTGCAGTACAGTCGTTCAGCGTACTTAAAAATTTTTCCGGCGAACGGGCATCATAAGCTGTTTTATTCAAGGCCAGTTCTTCTTTTACAATTTGCCCAAGTTCAATGTCCATCATCAGAAACCCACTGGCCTTTTCAAATGAGGAAGCCATCATAATGCCGTCGTTGGTAGGAATTGCTGCTTTCATAGTGCATTCTTTTTGTCAGGCCGGCAGTTTACTTTTGCTTATAAAATCCGGACTGGGATCATAGGGTCAAAATTACCATGATCATGTGCAGTTTGAGAAGGCCGAACAGTGATATTGATTACTATATATTGTTAAGATGACCACCGACAACAATGATAGATGTCTGTAAGACAAGTGATGCGAATCACATAGATAAGTGACAAATGACACATGTGATAACCAAAAAAATCCTCATCTTTGGAGCAAATTGTAATTTAAAAGAATTTCACCATGTTTCCCGATCCGTTGCCAATTAAAACGCCCTGCCGCGATTGCAGGGAAAAATCCTGTGCAGCAGCTGTGCTTGCCCCAGGTGAGCTTGACCAGGTGAATGAAAACAGCCGTGAAGCTGCGTTCAAGAAGGGGGATATCATCATCCATGAAGGATCACTGAACTCCAATATAATTTATCTCCGATCGGGACTTGTCAAGGAATACGTGAGAACAAGCAGCGATAAGGAGCAGATATTGCAGATTGTTAAGAAATTTAGTTATCTGGGACTTCCCTCACTTTTCGGCGACAGGGTCAATCATTATTCTTATGCAGCTCTTGAGGATATCAAAGTATGCTATATTGACATTGCGATGTTTAAAAAGCTGATCAAGGAGAACGGCAAGTTTGCCTATGAAATACTTGTCTCGGTTTCCCGCGACAGCCTGAATAATTTTCACCGTTTTATGAGCCAGTCGCAAAAGAAAACATACGGAAAAGTTGCTGATGCGATGCTGTATTTTTCACGGATCATCTATGAGAATCTCGAATTTGAGATTCCTTTTACCAGGCAGGAATTAGCCGACCTTATCGGGATTTCGAGAGAAAGCGCAACACGGGTATTGCTTAAATTAAAAGAAGACGGCATACTGTCGGTGGAAGACAGGGTGGTTATTATAAAAGACCCGGAATTGCTGCAGCAGATAAGCAGGAACGGGTGAAGGGATGTACGATGTACGATGTACGATGTACGATGTACGATGTACGATGTACGATTTACGATGTACGATTTACGATGTACGATGTACGATGTACGATTTACGATGTACGATGTACGATGTACGATTTACGATGTACGATGTACGATGTACGATGTACGATTTAGGTGAAGATGATTTGGGTTTGCAGGCCGCCGCAGAGTTCGTAAAAATCACCAACAGTCAGTACTGCTTTAACTCCATCCCAGAGGTCTTCCTTCTTCAGCTTGAACATATCCATAGCCAGTTTACAGGCGAAAATCTCACCTCCACCGGCTTCTATCATTTCGAGAAATTCTGTTACAGGAGGGATGTCCAGTTTTTCCATCTGGCTTCTCATCATCGCTGATACGCCGGCTTCAACACCAGGCAGAACACCAAGCAATGTCGGGAATGGAAGTCCGCCCGGCATCCTCATCGCGGGATTACCCGTTGTACCAGTATGCAGGCAGTTCATTGTTTTTTTTGTGATTGCATCCAGACCGAAGAAAGTAAAGAACATTTTGGTTTCAATACCTTCCATTACGGCTCCGTTGCCCATCACGAGCGCTGCGTAAACGTCTTCAATAGTCCCTTTTGCGCAGATGATGCAGACTTTCTTCAGGGGAAATTCTTCTTTTGCCATGATATTTTTTTTATTGTTGATGGAAATAAGAGGTTAAACGCATGAAGCCGGCTTGGGAATACCAGCGATTTTGGCTGCTTTTTTCATCGGTGCTCCGGGGAAAAGCTGATAAAATCCCTTGATGTCGATCAGACCACTGGTTCCGACCGACCTGATGGTGAGGCTTTCGCCTTTTGCATTGCGGTCGCGGAGGTAATCAAGAACCGGGTAATGTTTTTCGGTAAGCTCGATCCCTTCTTCTTTCGCAATAGCTATTGCAACATCTTTTGTCCACTGCGAACGGTCTGTCATATACCCTTCGTCATTTACATCTACGCTGATTCCAGCTAAAATTTTCTGTGCCATGGTTGATAGATTTATGTTATTAATTGATGTTGGTTCTTCTGATTCAGGATCCAAGATTCAGGATGCAAGATGTAATATCCTGTATCCTGAATCCTGTATCCTGCATCCTGCATCCTGCATCCTGTATCCTGCATCCTGCATCCTGTATCCTGCATCCTGCATCCTGTATCCTGCATCCTGCATCCTGCATCCTGTATCCTGCATCCTGCATCCTGCATCCTGCATCCTGCGTCATTTATTCATCGCCTGCACTAATCTCAGCGCATACGACATCGACTGCCTCACTTCAGGTGAATTCAGTTGTTTAAATAATCCAAAGAGCGATTTATCATCAAGTTTCTCATCGAATTTCACTTCGGCGAGTGAAAGAGTCATATTATTCAAACCTTTCATTACTGAGGGGTCTGAAAGATTACGAACGATCCCGGCAATATTCTCCAGATTATTCTGCAGCCTGATCAGGTCGTCTTTTGTGAATACCTGCATCCACTTGTCTGCGAAATTACCAAGTTCGGCTATATATTCAAAATATCCTTTACGGTCGAGTTCATTCATCTTATTTACTGCATCAAGTCCGACCTGGTGCAGTATGGGAGTGACATCCTTCATGAAATCCTTAGCGCTTTCCATCATTTCGAACATCTCATGGAAAGTGTTGATGTTTTGGAGGACTTTAATCAGCAGACAGGTCAGACCGCAATGGTCGAATTCAACCTGTGCCTTGTCGAGCATAATGGAAGTCTGCCGTACCACATCCTTCACAATAATGCCTGCATCCTCAACCAGGTCGTCAATTTCCTCACGTTTCTGATTCTGTATGGAAACATATTCGAGGACGATGTCCATTTTCTGACGGAGCTCATTGAGCTGCTCCTGTATTTCTTTTTCAGCCATGGTTCCGGATTTACATTTTTTTACCTGCCATTGTCATCTTGGAATCGATCGGCATTTCTTTTCCTTTTAACAGGATATGCCAGTAAATCCAGCGGAACATCAGTTTACCGTAATGATTGGTGCGGGTTTCCTTCAGAAGCCCGAACGGACCGATGCCCGGAAATGGGAAGGAACCGGGGAGAGGTTCAGTATCGTAATTGAAGTCAATAAGGGCGCCTTTGCCGAAGCCCGTTTCGATGTAACAGTTCGAATGCCCGTCGAACTTGTCGGTCAGGGGTCTGTTCTCGATCGCGCACATCAGGTTTTCAGTCAACACATCAGCCTGGAAATGAACCACGGAACCGGCTTTGGATGTCGGAAAATTGCCGGCATCGCCAATCACGAAGACGTTAGTGAACTGAACCTGCTGAAGAGTGTATTTATCGGCTTTCACAAAGTCCATCTCATCGCCAAGGCCGCTGCGTCCGATCAAAGGATCACCTTTATGAACAGGAACCGTGATCAGGCAGTCAAAAGGAACTTCCCTTTCATCATACGAAACAATGGCTTTCTTGTCATTGTCTACCCTCTCCATGTAAAAGTCAGGGACAATGTTTATGTTTTTCTGAACCAGCAGTTCTCCCAGGACTTTCGAGGCCCTTGGTTTGGTGAATGCTCCGGAAAGCGGAGTTACATATGTAATGTTGATGTCGTTTCTCAAACCTCTTTCAACAAAGAACGCATCGGCGAACATAACAAATTCGAGGGGAGCTACCGGGCATTTGATCGGCATGTCGGCAATATTCAGTACCAGCTCTTTGCCTTTCCAGGTCTTAAAGAAATCGGCCAGGGCCGAAGCTCCTTCGTAGGTATAAAAATCAAAGATCTGTTTGTGCCATAACGGGCCTTTCAGTCCGGGAGTCTCTTCGGGGACGGTACGAGTTCCGGTGGCAATGATCAGAAAATCGTAACGGAGGTTGGTACCGTCTTTCAAATGGACTGAATTGTTGGGAGCATCAATGAGCTCGATCTGTTGAAAGATCATATTGACCCCGAATGGGAGGAAATTTGTTTTTGGTTTCACAACATCATGCTTTGTGTAATAACCAAAGGGCATGAACAGAAAACCAGGTTGGTAATAGTGGGTTTTGAACTGGTCAACGATGGTGATGTCCCATTCGTCGCGCTCAAGAAGTTTTCGCATTTTGTTGGCCATAATAGTACCGCCGGTACCCGCGCCAAGGATCAGTAGCTTTTTCATTGTGCAAAAGAATAAGAGGGGTTCTGTGTAAATATATACAAAGGTATATATATTAATTTGGTGAGACCGGAAGGAATTACAGATACATTAAAAATTTATATTCAGACTATTTCCAAATATCGTTAATGAATTCACAGTACCGGCAGTGGAGTGATAAAAAAAAGGCATCCGGGGCATGCAGATAAACTGCACCCTGGATGCCATTCAGAGAGGGGTTGGAGAATCCCCTGAAATTATTTCTTTTCTTCTGCCGGGCTTGTTGCCTGTTCTTTTTTAGGATCTGATTTCAGTTCTTCTTCAATGCCTGACATGCCGTCTTTGAAACTTTTAACACCTTTACCGATGCCTTTCATAAGTTCGGGGATCTTCGACCCACCGAAAAGCAGAAGAACGATCAGGGCGATTAACATTATTTCCTGGGTGCCCAGGCCGAATATCAATAAAATACCTAAGGTCATGATTTCCTGAATTTGATAACAAAAGTAAGCAAAGGAATGGATTGTTGTACATTTTATTTTTATAAAAACAGGCAGGCATCGCCATAACTAAGAAAACGGTAAGCATTTGCCAGAGCATGTGCATACGCATTTTTCCATCCCTCCCCTGCAAGGGCTGCAATCAGCAATAGCAGGGTACTTTTAGGCATATGGAAGTTGGTGATGAGTGAACTGACGATCCTGAATTGATATCCGGGCATAATGATAAGGCTGGTGCTTCCCTGGCATTCATTGAGGTTTTTACGTTCCAGGTATCTGATCAGTGCATCAAGCGATTCCCCGGGTGACGGAAGAACGTGATCCGGCAGTTCATAAGGTTCCCATTGATTTACCTGCATCAGTTCTGTCTGCGGATCAGCGATTACCCTGGCTCCCAGCCAGTAGAGGCTTTCAAGTGTCCTTGCCGAAGTCGTTCCAACAGCGATTACGGGTTTTTCCAGCGAACTCCTTAAGGTGATCAGGCTTGAACGTTTTACAACGAAATGCTCACTATGCATAACATGCTGGCGGATGTCGGGTACACTTACCGGCTTGAATGTTCCCAGTCCCACGTGCAATGTTACGGTCTCTTCACGACAATCGCGTCTGCGGAGTCGTTCCAGGATATCCTCGGTGAAATGCAAACCCGCCGTGGGGGCGGCAACAGATCCTTCATGCCGGGCATATACAGTCTGGTAGCGCCGGGCATCTTCATCATCAGACTCCCTTATAATATACGGTGGTAGAGGAACCTGTCCTGCTGCCGTAAGAATATCGGAAAAGGAAAGGGAATCAGGATCCCAGCTGAACTCAATTTCGAAACAACCATCAGCTGTGCTGGCTTTTCTTTCTGCTTTCAGCCAGCTTCCCTGATTATCCAGGGCTTTAAACAGGACTTCGTTTTTCCATTTTTTTGAATTGCCTACCAGGCAGTTCCAGCGGCAGGCAGACTGCTGCTGAAAAGCCAGCTGGAGGTCGGTCGTAGGTGCTATCGGCTCAAGACAGAAGATCTCTATAGCCCCGCCGGTAGATTTTGAGAACATAAGCCTTGCCCTTACTACTTTGGTATCGTTAAATACGAGCAGGCTACCTTCAGGGATTATCTTGTCGATATCAGAGAAATGTTCATCAGTGATCTGACCCTCCCGGTACACCAGCAGGAGTGACGCATCCCGCTCCCCGAGAGGCCTTTGGGCGATGCGATCCGCAGGCAAATCATAATTGTAATCCGCAATATTAACGATCACTTATCTGTTGTAAAGAACCTGGGTTTATATGTAATCATAAGGTAAGCATACTGTGAACCTCTTACCGAACTTTTCAAACCATTGTACAATTCCATTGTTGAAGTAGGGAAGAAGTAGCAGTAAGCTGCATTAAGTTCCACGTTGGGTAGCGGCTTGTAAAGGAACATCACGTCGACTTCCGATCCGAGGTTCTTGTTGACTTTAGTGCCATCCGCCAGATACCCTTTGCCAAAACTGAAATACCTCCAGGTAGCTTCCAGGGAAGTGACTTTACTGAAATTCACGGTACCCCGGGCATAGATCTGGTTCAGACCGGGATAATTCGGTGAAGTGGTCAGCATGCTGTTGAACAGGTCCATATAACCATATAACTGGTGATTGGTTCCGTATAATACATTAAAACTGTTGACTTTTTTTGCAACCTCGGCTTTATTCGCCGGATCGTTATTGGTCCCGCTCAGATGTTCATAACCAGCCATCAGCCTGAATGGTTTCACAATCTGGTAAGCAACATTTCCGCCATAAAAATTAGCCGAAACCTGCCGCCCGTCCTGGATATGGCCGCCCTGATAATAAGCCCCGGCCCAAACACTCAGATTTTTCCAGGTAAACCATACATTAGCTCCAACAGTAAACCTCGCGTAGATCTGGCTGGGATTCGTGATGGGAACAAGAGAGGTGGATGTTAGCGTGGTATGGCCCACAGTATCTTTTCCATTTACAACCCAGAGAGTCTGGGTCGATGTCTGCTTCTCGTACTGTGTCGGAAACTGGTAAGCATCGAGAACTCCCATCAGCGAGACCTTTAACATCTCTTTGAAAAACGTCTTCTGGTTCCATAAATACGACATGTATTTATAGTTCTTCATGTTATAGTTCGACAGGAAAGCTCCTGCAGGGTCTGTGTTGTTAATTGCAAAGCCGAAATCACCCTGATAGGCGGCTTTTTGAGAGGCCCATTGAAATCCAACCATGTCGTGGGCCGATCCCTGGGGCCTCCAGTTATTGTAACCAATCAGCCGCTGATCATCATATGAAATAGCGATGCGGCCAACCCGGACCGAGAAATTGTCAAGAAAATTGTATTTAAACCAGGCTTCAAAAATATTTACCGTGTTGTTTCTGATCGTGTCGCTGTTGAAAAAATTATTTTCCCCGAAAACAAAGGCATGCTGCAAAGAAAAACGGGTTGTGAATTTCTCGTTTTTATAATCGAAAATGATGCGCTCCCGTCCAAGGATGTCTCCATATGCAGTCTGGGTTGAATCACGAAGTTTAGTATACCCGTCACGGTATTCGGCTCTTGGTCTGAACTCACCAGAAACAGTGAACTGGGCGAAGGAAGAGGTGCTTAATAACAGCAAAAAAACTGAGAGAAAAATTAGTTTGTAAATGTTCTGCATACTACCTTTGTTTATATGTGGAAGCGCAAAAGTAGAAAAAAATAAGGTCGATATGCAGGATTATGCACAACGGTTGCAATTAAAAAAATGTACATTTGTACATTGTACATCGTACATCGTACATCGTACATCGTACATCGTACATCGTACATCGTACATCGTACATCGTACATCGTACATCGTACATCGTACATCGTACATCGTACATCGTACATCGTACATCGTACATCGTACATCGTAATTCGTACATTGTACATCGTACATCGTACATCGTACATCGTACATCGTACATCGTACATCGTACATCGTACATCGTAATTCGTGCCAATGAAGATCAAATATTACATTCCTAATTTTGTAACGCTGCTCAATCTGACCAGCGGTGTGCTTTCCATTACGTCCCTGATGTCGGGGCAGGTGGTATGGGCTGCTGCTTTTATTTTTATAGCGGCCGTGTTTGATTATCTCGATGGTACCCTGGCAAGGCTTCTGGATGCACGTTCTGAACTGGGGCGACAACTCGATTCCCTGGCCGACATGGTATCTTTCGGCGTGGCCCCGGGTATTATTGTTTATAATATGCTTTCGGCAAACTGTGGCGTAAGCTGTAACGCTCTTGAACGCATGCACATCACACCTTATTTCGCATTGCTTATACCGATATGCTCAGCAATAAGGCTGGGAAAATTCAACATCGACCTGCGTCAGGAAGAGAACTTTATCGGGTTGCCAACACCTGCCAATGCCATCTTTTTTGCATCTATCCCCCTTTTGCTCTTTCTTCAGCCACATTTGTATTCGTTAGTACAACTCGATTTTTTCACCAATTTCTTTTCAAACTCACGGGTAATCGCTATTCTTACGGTATTTTTTTCGTACCTTCTGGTATCTGATTTCAAAATATTCTCTATAAAGTTTAAAACAACAAGCTGGGCAGATAACAAGATACGGTATATCTTTTTATTCTTGTCTCTTTTACTGCTGATGTTGTTTTCCCTGAATGCACTGCCGGTGATCATTCTTCTCTACCTCCTGCTTTCGATGGGGTATCAGAGGCAGATATAAATGGTGAAATGGTGAAATGGTGAAATGGTGAAATGCTCCCTGCTATCTGCCATCTGCTATCTCAGCTCAAAATTCTCCCCTAAATAGACTTTGCGAACATGCGGGTCATCGGCCAGTTCCCTTGAAGTGCCGGCGCGAAGGATTGAGCCTTCAAAAAGGAGATATGCACGGTCGGTGATGGTAAGCGTTTCATGTACATTATGATCGGTGATGAGTACCCCGATATTTTTCTCTTTCAGCCTGTAAACGATGTTCTGAATGTCTTCAACAGCAATTGGGTCGATACCGGCAAAGGGCTCGTCGAGCAGAATGAACTTGGGGTCAACGGCAAGGGAGCGGGCAATTTCGCACCTACGCCGTTCTCCTCCCGACAGGGTTATTCCCTCGCTTTTGCGCACATGCTGCAAACCAAATTCATCGAGCAGGGTCTCCAGTCTCTCTTTCTGTTGGTCCTTGGTAAGTGGAGTGAATTCCAGAATAGCCCTGATATTGTCTTCGACACTTAATTTACGGAAAACAGAAGCTTCCTGAGGCAGGTAACTGATACCTCTCTGGGCCCGTTTGTACATTGGTTCATTGGTGATATTCTGATCATCGAGGAACACGTTTCCCGCGAAGGGCTTTATCAGTCCTACAATAATGTAAAAGGAGGTAGTTTTGCCTGCTCCGTTAGGACCCAGCAAACCAACGATCTCCCCTTGCTTTAGTTCCACGGAAACCTCATTAACTACTGTTCTTTTTCGGTATTTCTTCACTATTTTATCAGTACGTAGTATCATAGGGGGGATATTAACTTAGTCAAAAGTAAAAAAAAACATCAGAACGTCACGTTCATTGAAACGAAAAGGCCAAAGTTATTTACGCCGGGATTTTGTTCGTCATTTAAATGACTCATTCTCCAAACCGCGTCAATCCTGAAGATCTTGAAAATATTTTCAATACCGGCGCCGGCTTCCCAATAAGGCTGACTTCCCAGGGAGCGCATCTGGTCGGGAAGCAGTGAATAGGCATCATTCTTTTCCTGAAGTGTACCGTAAACACAGCGCAGATGCACTACTTCCCTCCATTTCAGTTTCCTGAGCAGGGGAATATGATTGAAGAGCAAGCCATCGAAATGATGAGTATAATAAACGCTCAGCCACATATCGCTTACAAACTCGTAATAGTTCATGAGGTTGGAAGCGTCTTCGTCGAATAGAAAAGTCTGGTTCCCATCGTGTATCCTGAGCAGGGGATAGGGCAGGGTTCCCCAGATCTTTCCGGCTTCAATCTTGTACTTTGAATAGCCGATAGTCGAAAAGTTAAACCATTGCTGGATATTTACCTGCAGCCGCTGGTATTCATAATCGCTTTTAAAAACATCGGGGATGCCGTAAGCGAAACTGATAAGGAAAATAGGATAGCTTGAACTCAGTGTAAACCGGTAGAATTCGGCGTTAACAAATTTTTCGCGCCACGACAAGCGGGTGTCGAAGCGCACTTCGGAGGTATAGATTGAGTTCATGAACTTTGGTGTAGACGGCCCTTCGGGAAATATCACAAATTCGGTCATACCAAGGGGGAACATCTCCCTGTGTGTCAGTGTGAGTGTATTGATAAGGCCATTGAACCATTCATGTTCATAGGCAATTTTGTACTCCTTTACCATGGTAAGTTTATTATTCGACCCCCGGTGGAACAACGATGACAGAATATTATCCGTTGCAAAGGCGTTGGGGCTCAGGCCGAGCTGTTCAACGTCCCATTTATAGGCCACAGCTAAGTCTCTGCGCGGATTTTTACCAAACATGTAAAGGATATCAGCTCCCCCTTTGAAGGTCATGTCGTAAGTCCCATAAGCCATATAGCCTTCGAGCTGAATCTTTTTGCTGAAAATGTTGGAGGTCCTTCCTCCCAGCCTGAACCTTGCGCCTTCAACGCCGTTATAACTGAACACTTTGAAATAAGGTCCAAGCTCAAACTTGCCCCAACACAAATAGCCTGTTGTAATACCATAAATCACATCCACATACGTCCTGAAAATGGGCATGTTCTTCACGGAATCTACCATATTGTAAATCCCTTGTTCTTTTTTGCTCAGTTTTTCAGGTCGGTTGTTTGCCCACCAGGCCTCATCTTTACCGCCTGATTCATGTTCAATTAATACATTGGTGGGTAAAGAAAAATATTTTCCCGATTCCGGCATGTCGAACTGAAAAGCGGAATACTGAACTGAGCGGAGAGCATAGAATCCAATGAGTTTATGGGCATTTTCAATGACGTTAAAATCAACCGCGAAGTTATCTTTTGTAAGTAACCAGAACCGATTGTCGGTCCGCTCGTATTCCTGGGCAATAGTGAGGTCATTGATGAAATTCAGGTTAGCATCGCTGGCAATACGCATCTCGACTTTTTTTACTGCAAAAGTCGTATCAGTGATCCAGATATTCCCGGTAAAGGTAAGTTCCTGCAAACGCCTGGGTTTAAACATCAGGTGGTAGCACCAGTTGTTCCCGATATATGAAGAATCAACCAGAAAATATTTGTATGCATCCAGGCCGAAGTCGGCGATCGGACTAACAAAATTCTTTTCAAAAATCAGTACATAGTCTTTGTAAATGTCGACTTCCTGCGAAAGATTTCCGAGAAACTGCGAAACGCTGGCATTTTCGAGGCCGGAAATGCGGCTCGCGGTGATGATCTCTTTCTTTGACTTTGGTGATTTCCTGTAATATACATCAGACATGGTCTCAGTGATAAAAACAGGAAGAAAGGATTTCCCGTTAATAGTCGATGTGTCGACATAGCTCCAGACGAACTCAAAGGGTTTTAAAATTTTCCGGGTTCTTAATTTTTGACTGATATTATTGGCATCTACTTCGATCTTGGTGTAAGCCTTATACTGGTATGTGCTGAACGATTGCAGCATATTGGATTTTTTATGCTCTATCACTTTGTTCAGAATGATTTCCGCCGGATTTCCTTTATATCTGACAACCACCTCCTGAAGATTGTAATGCTGGGGCTCCAGCTCAAAGTCGAGGGTCTGGAACTGGTGGAGGTTTATTTTTTTTGTTACGCCTTGATAACCGAGGATGGAAACCTTAAGACTGTCGGCTTTAACTTTAAACTCCAGAGCGAAATTTCCGTTAAAATCGGTCAGAGTACCCAGGGTTGTGCCTTTCGGAACAATAGTTACAAAAGGAATGGCTTCCCCCGTAAGTGCATCCTTCACATGCCCCATAATCTTGGTAGTCTGCGCCATTGTCGACAGCTGCAGAAGAAACAAAAACAAAAAGAAAAGGGGCACGAATTTTACAGCCCCCGAGTTATCTTTCATTGAATCCTTCAATCCTTCAATCATTCAATCATTCAGACAATCAGACAATCAGTCAATCCATCAAATAATCCCTTCTCTCAGAATATCATGAAGATGTATGACTCCTTTATATTTTGATTTTTCAACAACAAGCAGCTGAGTAATATTATTCTTCCTCATTAAAGTGAGAGCATCGATTACCAGAGTGGAAGGTTCAATGGTCTTTGGCAGAGGCGACATCACATCTTTTGCACAAAGGTTCCGCAGATCAAGCTCCTTTTCGAGCATACGCCTTAGGTCGCCGTCGGTAATGATACCCACCAGCTTGCCATTTTCCTGCACAGCGGTGGCTCCGAGTCTTTTCGATGATATTTCAAAGATTGCCTTTTTGATTTTATCTGTCACATCAACCACGGGTTTTTCGTTATGTACATAAAGATCAGAGACCGTAAGGTACATTTGTTTACCCAGGGCTCCGCCCGGATGAAATTTTGCGAAATCGCCGGCAGTGAATCCTCTTGCTTCCAGCAGGCAGACTGTCAGTGCATCACCCATGACAAGCTGGGCGGTGGTACTGGATGTAGGAGCAAGGTTGTTCGGGCAGGCTTCCTTGCTTACTGTGGTGTCGATCACGTAGTCTGACTGCAGAGCAAGATACGAATTGGTGTTTCCGACCAGCGCGATCAGCAGGCTCCCCAGTTGTTTAAGTAATGGGATCAGAACTTTGATTTCGGCAGTTTCTCCGCTTTTTGAAAGACAGATGATGATATCGTCTTTCTGAATGATGCCAAGATCACCATGAATAGCGTCGGCAGCGTGCATAAAAACAGAGGGAGTTCCCGTGGAGTTGAGAGAAGCTACTATTTTTTGCCCGATGATCGCACTTTTGCCGATGCCGGTTACAACAACCCTGCCTTTCGACTGAATAATATGCTCGACACATTGTAAAAAATCGGCGTTTATCGATTTAGACAGATTCTTAATTGCCTCTGCTTCGACCTCAATCGTGCGGATAGCAACCCTTCTCAATGCATCAGATGTTTTCAACGCACAATTTTTTTTATTTTTTTTGGTTATCAGGATATGTTTATGGCTATATTTGTATATACGAGTCTTTAAAGGTTGTAATCAAGGTTCGTCAAACAAAAGTACGAAATTAATCAATGTGAAATGGCAGTAAGCAAAGACGAATATAAGCTGCACGACGTATTAAAAAAGGTTTTTGGTTTTAATGGTTTCAAAGGAAGCCAGGAGGCTGTAATACGAAATGTTCTTGCTAAAAAGGATACATTTGTTATTATGCCCACCGGAGGCGGCAAATCATTGTGCTACCAAATGCCTGCATTGGTGCTGGAAGGTACTGCGATCATTGTCTCTCCTCTGATCGCCCTGATGAAAAACCAGGTGGATTCCATGAGGAGCTTCGGCACCGAGGAAGAAGTAGCCCATTTTATGAACTCATCACTTACCAAACAGGAGATAGCACAGGTTAAAAACGATGTTACTTCTGGGAAGACCAAGCTATTATACGTTGCTCCCGAAACCATTACCAAAGAAGAGAATATTGATTTTCTGAAAAACACGAAAATATCGTTCTATGCTATCGATGAGGCGCATTGTATTTCTGAATGGGGCCATGACTTCAGACCTGAATACAGACGATTGAGACCCATTATCAGTGCTATCGGGCAGGATGTCCCGGTGATCGCACTTACTGCAACGGCAACTCCAAAGGTACAGCAAGACATACAGAAAAATCTAAACATGATGGATGCGGCAGTTTTCAAAGCATCTTTCAACAGGCCGAATCTTTACTATGAAGTCAGAGCCAAGACGAAAAATTCATCCCATGATATAATTAAATATATCAAGGGCCATATGGGTAAATCGGGTATTGTATACTGTTTAAGCCGCAAAAAGGTTGATGAACTGGCCGAAACGTTAGTAGTAAACGGGATTAAAGCCCTGCCTTATCATGCAGGCCTTGATGCTTCTACCCGACGCGAGAACCAGGATAAATTTCTGATGGAAAAGGCCGATGTGATTGTTGCAACGATTGCTTTTGGCATGGGTATCGATAAACCCGATGTGAGGTATGTCATTCACAATGATATGCCAAAAAGCCTCGAGGGATATTATCAGGAAACCGGTCGTTCGGGCCGCGATGACGGGGAAGGTAACTGTATTGCTTTTTATTCCTATGATGACATACAGAAACTCGAAAAGTTTCTGAAGGGCAAATCCGTGGCTGAGCAGGAGATAGCCAAGCAGTTGCTGCTCGAAACAGTTGCCTACAGCGAATCATCGGTATGCCGCCGTAAACAGTTACTGCATTATTTCGGCGAGATCTTCAAAGAGGAGAACTGCCAGAACTGTGACAACTGCATGCATCCGAGAAAGAAATTTGAAGGAAAGCAATATGTGCAGCTGGTACTTGAAACAGTTATGGCTGTAAAACAGCAATTCAAGAACAAGCATGTAATCAATATTATTGTAGGCAAGAATTCGTCGACGATAAAATCGTACAAACATAATAAACTGGCTGAATTCGGTAAGGGCGCTGCAAAGGAAGAGAAGTTCTGGAATGCCGTGATACGGCAGGCTCTGATTGAAAGATTGCTTACAAAAGACATAGAAAACTATGGCTTGTTGAAAATCAGTCCGGAGGGTCTGGAATTTCTGAAGAGTCCTTATTCCATGATGCTCATGGACGACCGGGATTATGACAATCTCGAGGATGAGGACATGATGGAAGCCATGGGGTCAAAGAGCAGTACGACCGATAAAACCCTGTTTGCATTACTGAAAGACCTCAGGAAGGAAATAGCCCGAAAGGAGAAACTTCCTCCTTTTGTGATCTTTCAGGATCCTTCCCTCGAGGACATGGCCATACAGTATCCCATAACTTCCGACGAGCTCAAACAGATCACCGGCGTCGGCAGCGGAAAGGCGCAAAAGTACGGTAAACCTTTCCTTGAACTGATCAAGGAATATGTAGAAGAGAATGAGATCATCCGGCCGATGGATATGGTTGTAAAGTCGGTAGTTAACAAGTCCGGAATCAAGGTGTATATCATCCGCAGTATAGACCGTAAAATTGCTCTCGAAGATATAGCTCTCGCGAAAAACCTGAGTTTTGGTGAACTGCTTACCGAAATTGAAAGTATCGTGGGCTCCGGCACAAAGATCGACATCGATTATTATATAGATGAAGTGGTAGACCCATACCACCAGGAAGAAATTTTCGAGTATTTTCGCAAAGCGGAATCGGATTCCATTAATGAAGCTCTGCTTGAACTCGGTGAAGATGAGTTCACGGAAGAAGAGATCCGGCTTATGCGTATCAAATTCATGTCAGAACTGGGAAACTAAAAATCATACAACATGCAGGAAGAGATTGTAAACAAACCTGAAGAGATTCAGGAAAATTCAGCGTCAGGACTTCCGGAAGTTCCTGAGAATAAAACAGCCGCCGTGAAGCATCCCTTTTTTGTTTTCACCATCAACACGGTGCTCGGGCTGGTTTTGCTCGTGGGCCTGGTGATTTTGTACATTCTTGTACTTTCAAAAAAAGAATCACAGATACAGTTGCCGATGGCTTTGCAAAACTCAAAAGGGAAAACACTTTCGGTTGTTTACCTGAACCTCGATAGCCTGAATATGAACTATGAGCTTGTCAGGAGCATGAGAAAGGACCTTGAAGCCACGGTGAACAGGTTACAGGGAGAACTGAAAAAAGACGAATCCGGTTTGCAGAAAGACGGTGCTGATTTTCAGCAAAAAGTTCAGGCCAATGCAATTTCCGAAGATAAAGCCAAACAGATCTACGAGATCCTTATGAAAAGGCAGCAGGATCTGCTTGAGAAAAAAGACAGGTATACTCAGATGATGGCTCAGCAGCAGCTTGCAATGAACCAGAGGCTGGGCGATACGCTGACGAATTTCCTGAAACGCTTCAACAGGTATTACCGGTTTGATTATATAATGGGCTTCAAGACCGATGGAGAGATCCTTGTTGCGAACGACAGCCTTGACATGACCCGTACTATTGTAGACGCAATCAACAAGGAATATCTGGAAAGAAAGAAATAATGAAGCGCTCTGCTGCTTTTATTGTTCCTGTTGTATTGTTTGCCATGCTCTCGTGCAGTTCTCCGGAACAGTCTGGAACAACGAGCAGTTTACCGTCTGACTCGGTCATCCCTGAAAAAAAAATGATTTCGTTGCTGGTTGATGTTCATTTGCTTGAGGGTGGGCTGACGCTGCAGAAAAACAAGGGCCAGCAGGACAGGAAATGGAGCCAGGAGGCTTATCGGAAACTATTCATCAAATACAATGTCAGGCAAGGGCAGTTCATCAGAAATATGGCATATTATCAGAAGGATCCGGAGAATTATACCAAAATTTATGATACCGTTCTGAAAAGGATCGATAAACTGAAGGCGTTGCCATCGGTGAAAAAAAAATGATCTCTGCCTGGCGTGCAGAATTCCGTACCAGAATTAAAAGGATACACTGACACCAGCGCTTGGCAATATCGGGAGCTGGTTAACCTGTGTATAGGAGATACGGTCAAAATAAAAGATATTTTGTTGATTCAGGGCATTGGTCAAGCTCACTGTCGCCTCAAGTTTAGAATATTTCCCCAGGGTAAACGTTTTTTTCAGACTAACATCAAGTCTGCTATAGCTTGTGAGCCTGCCTTTATTATAATCGCCATAGAGGACACCCATCTGCCCGTTATTGGTTACGTAATTTCCTCCCATATCGCCAAATGTCAGCTTTTCATAAAACCCCTGAGTCTGTGTAAATGGGAAGCCTGATCCGAAGTTGTATCTCGCGTCGAGTTCCCATGAACCTTTTCTCCCGAAGAGGTAGGTGGCGACCAGGTTCAGGTTGTTCCGCCGGTCCCATATCGGAACATAATGCATGACTCCATCAAAAAGATGAACGTAACAGAGTGAGTAGGTAAGCCAAAGGCTAAGCTTTGAAAGCTGGTATTTAAGAGATACATCCACTCCCTCGGCATCTCCTGTCTCCAATACAAAATCTTTTTTGAAATAATCGGGCTTACTGGCATTTTCCGGTGTGTCGTCATAGAGCTTATTCCTGTTCATGGTAGTAAGCTGCGGATAATATTTATAATATCCTTCAACATTCAGAAAAAGGTTTTTCAGGAGGTCCCATTCAAATCCGAAGATGACCTGGTTACAAAGCTGAAGACGGGTGTTAACAGATTTCCCGTTGAACTCTTTCTGCAGGTTTTGAGGGGCTGCAAGGTAGCCCGTGAAAAGGCTTACTACATCCTGGCTGTATGTTGTGCTGATGAGATCCTGAGAATACATGCCGGCAGCCATTTTAAGCCTGAATGTGGGTAGTACGTTATATTTTACAGCCAGTCTGGGCTCAAGGCGGAGGTTGGCAAGAGTCGCGTAATACTCCAGTCTGAGGCCTGGTTCGATAATGAATTTTCCGACAATCATCTTATATTTTGCATAGGCCGATGCTTCAGTAGTATTCTGGTCATAGTTGATGGTCCTGTTGATGCTGTTAAAAAAACTGAGAACGGTATGATATCCAGAACCCTCAAGCCCATACCTCAGGGCGTTTTTTCCAAAGAAATAAGTGAAATCAAGGCCCACGTTGAACCCTCCGATGGAGCTGGAACGAGGTGATTTGTTTACTTCTGCCATATCAACTTTATAATAAGAATAAGCCATGTGGCCTTCAAGCAGAACCGAGGTCTTACTGGGTATAGCCACAAAGTTTAGTCCGCCGCCGTAAGACTTCCAGTTATAATTCTGCAACACCTGGTACTTCACATGATCAGTGAAATCAAAGCCATACAGGTTTACCTTGCTTCCGTTGGGTGCATTGATAGAGATCTTCCCGTAAATGTCAAGATAATCGTAAGGTAATCCATTTTCATTAACATAAGTGTAAAGCAGCTTGCTGCTTTGTTCGAGGTATGATCCTTTGACCGACAGAATGAGGGATGCTGAGGCGTTATCTTCGGTTTTTGCCTTTGCAATTGGCCCTTCAAAGAGCGCTTTGGCGCCGAATGTGCTTACATCGACTTTACCACCGAAACGGTTCTTGTTACCATCGCGGGTAGTGATATCCATCACAGATGATATTCTGCCGCCGTATTCAGCATTGAAGCCGCCGGTATAGACATCCACGTTTTTAAGGATGTCAACGTCGAATACCGAAAACAGGCCGATGGAATGAAATGGGTTATAAATGATCATCCCGTCAAGCAATACTTTGTTCTGAACAGGAGGACCGCCCCGGATATAAAGCTGCCCGCCCTGGTCACCCGAAAAGATTACCCCTGGTAACACCTGAAGATATTGGGCCAGGTCAGGTTGCCCGCCAATAGCCGGGATTTGCATGATCTCCCTGGGAGTGATTTTTATAATGGAGGTCTGGGTCTCTGTGGTTTTTTCCTGCTTCGAAGCGGAAACACTCACCTCCATCAGTTCAACGGTTGATTTGCTTAAATAGAGTTTTTTTGTAAAAAGGTCATTTTTATTTACAGTAATCGGGATCTTCAGAGTGTCGAAACCGATATATGTGACCATCAGCGTATATGACCCGGAAGGAATTTTCGAGATTGTAAAAAAGCCGTTCTGGTCGGTTGTGGCGCCTAATGTTGTTTTATACAGGTAGACATTGGTATACAAAACGGGTTCACCGTTATCTTTCTCATAAACGAAGCCACGGATGATACCGGTCTGGGCCGATGCCCCCGAGAATGAGGAGAACAGTAAAATCAAGCTTAACAGAGAGAGAAAGAGTAAATTTCGGGACGTCATAGACCATGGACTATACTGAGAAAAAATAATTGTGCCAAAAGTAGTAATAATGTGCGATTTAAAAAAGGCAGCAATGAATGAAAATATTCTTATTTTTGCTCAGATACATTCATACTATAATCATGGCAAACAAGCTTTTATTACTTGGCGATGAGGCTATCGCGCTGGGCGCGCTGGATGCAGGATTGTCGGGGATCTACGCGTATCCTGGCACACCCTCAACCGAGATAACAGAATACGTGCAGAATTCAGAAACGGCCAAAGAGAAAAACATACATTGCAGCTGGTCCACCAACGAGAAAACAGCCATGGAAGCGGCACTCGGCATGTCATATGCCGGTAAACGCGCCATGGTATGTATGAAACACGTCGGGTTGAACGTTGCTGCAGACCCTTTTATTAACTCGGCCATCACCGGTGCAAACGGCGGGCTTATTGTAGTTTCTGCCGATGATCCTTCGATGCATTCATCACAGAACGAGCAGGACTCGAGGTTTTATGGCAAATTTGCCATGGTTCCTATTCTGGAACCCTCAAACCAGCAGGAAGCCTATGATATGGTGCGTTATGGCTTTGACTTCTCAGAGAAATACCAGATCCCCGTGTTGCTCAGGATTACAACCCGTATGGCTCATTCCCGTTCAGGTGTTGTCCGTGGCGAATGCCGTGAACAAAATACCCTGCATTTGCCAACCGACCTCAGGCAGTTTGTTCTCCTCCCTGCCATTGCCAGGAAACGTTATATCAAACTCCTCGAATCACATCAGCGTTTTATTGAAGAATCGGAGACTTCACAATTTAACATGTATCACGAGGGCCCGGATAAATCGATGGGTATTCTGGTTGCCGGAATCGCGTTGAACTACCTGATGGAAAATTTTCCTGACCGTGTGGTCCCTTATCCTTTTCTGAAAATCGGACAGTATCCCATGCCCCGGCAGATGGTTGAAAAGCTGGTTGAAGAGTGTGATGAGGTACTGATTCTGGAAGAAGGTTATCCGGTGATCGAAGAACTTATCCGCGGATATATTCCGGGTAAAAAGAAGATCAGGGGCAGGTTCGACGGAACCATCCCCCGAACGGGTGAGTTAAATCCAAATATCTTAGCAGTGGCTCTAGGTTTGCCAAACACCAAAGGCCTTTCGATACCCGATCTGATGGTGGGCCGCCCCCCTCAGCTTTGTTCAGGCTGCCCGCATATTGATTCCTATCTGGCTTTGAATGAAGTATTAGAAGCTCTGCCAAAAGGAAGGGTGTTTTCAGATATCGGTTGCTATACCCTGGGCGCTTTAAAACCATACGAAGCCATAAACAGCTGTGTCGACATGGGCGCTTCAATTACCATGGCAAAAGGAGCCGCCGATGCAGGTTTTGTGCCATCCGTGGCGGTCATAGGTGACTCCACATTCACGCATAGCGGAATTACCGGGCTGCTCGATGCCGTGAATGACAAATCGCCGGTCACGGTGATCATCCTCGACAATGCAACCACCGCTATGACCGGGGGACAAGATTCTGCCGGCACCGGACGTATTGAAGGTATCTGTAAAGGGGTTGGCGTTGAAGAAGCGCATATCCGCGTGATCAGACCCCTTAAAAAATATCATGCAGAAAATGTAATTATCATGCGTGAAGAGCTCAATTATAATGGAGTCTCCGTAATTATCCCAAGAAGGGAATGTATTGTTTCCGTTGACAAACGGATGAGAATAAAATTCAAAACAAAGCAATAATCTGTATAGCATGAAAAAGGATATTATCTTAGCAGGAGTTGGAGGTCAGGGAATTATTTCCATCGCATCTGTGATCGGGTATGCCGCTCTTCAGGAAAAGATGTTTCTTAAGCAGTCAGAGGTTCATGGCATGAGCGTGAGAGGAGGAGATGTGATGTCGAATCTCAGGATCTCCCATCATGAAATCGCATCTGACCTTATTCCTTTTGGTCAGGCCGACCTTATTATATCAGTGGAGCCACTTGAGTCGCTGCGGTATCTTGAGTACCTTTCGCCAGATACAGGTTGGCTTGTGACAAATCTCACGCCTTTTAATAATATGCAGCATTATCCTGATATCGAAAAAGTGATGGCCGAAATCAATAAACTTCCCCGTCATGTCGCTCTCGACGCCGATAAGCTCGCGAAAGAAGCAGGGTCAGCAAAGTCGGCAAATATCGTTATACTTGGCGCTGCCTCACCTTTCCTCGGACTGCCTTTTGAGAAATTTGAAGATGCCATACGCTTTATTTTCAGGTCCAAAGAAAAATCGGTGATAGAAAAAAATCTCGAAGCCTTGAAACTGGGCAGGGATTTTGCTGATAAGAATATTTGAAAATTGTCTATCTTTACATGTTTTATCTTTCAAAATTATTGATATGAGGGTCCTTCAAAGGAAATTTGCGCATTATACTGATCCACAGAAAGTCGAAAGGATGGGAATTTACCCGTTCTTCAGAATGATTGAATCGGATCAGGATACCGTGGTGACCATTGGTGGGAGAAAGGTGCTGATGTTTGGTTCGAACAGCTACCTTGGCCTTACAACTCATCCGGCAATTAAGGAAGCCGCCATCAAAGCAACCGAGAAATATGGTACCGGATGCGCTGGCTCCAGGTTTTTGAACGGCACACTGGATATCCATGTCGAGCTTGAAAAGAAACTTGCGGAATTTGTAAAGAAAGACGCCGCGCTGGTTTTCAGCACTGGTTTTCAGGTAAATATCGGGGTTATTCCTACGGTTACCGGCCGTAACGATTATCTTCTCATCGATGAGCTGGATCATGCATCCATAATTGAAGCAACCAGGCTTTCTTTTGCCAAGGTGCTGAAGTATCGGCATAATGACATGCATTCGCTTGAAAGGATATTAAAGCGATGTGAACCGAACAGGGTGAAACTTATCGTTGTTGATGGTATCTTCAGCATGGATGGCGATATTGTTAATCTGCCGGAGATCGTAAAGCTGGCCGATAAATATGACGCTTCCGTGATGGTTGATGATGCGCATGCGATAGGTGTTATCGGCGAGAACGGGTCGGGCACTGCATCCCATTTTGGCCTTACCAAAAAAGTTGACCTGATCATGGGAACTTTTTCCAAATCCCTGGCGGCCCTTGGAGGTTTTATCGCCAGCGATTTCGAAACGATTAATTATATAAAACATAACTCGCGTTCTCTTATCTTCAGCGCCAGTATAACCCCGGCTTCGGCAGCCACAGTTATTGCAGCCCTTGAAGTAATCAGGAACGAACCCGAACGCATTAAGAATCTTTGGGAAATGACCCGTTATGCATTAGAGAATTTCAAACGGCTTGGATTCGACACAGGCCTTTCTCAAACGCCTATCATTCCTTTGTATATCAGGGATAATATTAAAACTCTTACCCTTACCAAGATGCTGCTCGATGAAGGTGTTTTTGTGAATCCGGTGGTTTCACCTGCCGTGAGCAAAGACGATACTCTGATCCGCTTTTCACTGATGGCAACGCATACCAAAGAACAGATCAATACGGCTCTCGAAAAATTTGAACAGGTAGGGAAGAAGCTTGGCATCATCTGATGCAAAAAACAAAACTATGAGTATCGTCATCAAGCCGGTAGAGTCCAAGGGAGATCTGAGGCGCTTTATCAATTATCCTTATACCCTTTACAAGGGCAATAAATACTGGTGTCCGCCTATGCGGATGGATGAGTGGAATTCACTGGATCCAAAAAAAAACCCGGCCTTCGACTTCTGTGAAGCACAGTATTTTCTCGCGTATGAGGGGAAGACAGTTGTCGGGAGGATTGCGGCCATCATCAACCACACTTCCAACAGCCGGTGGAACGAGAAGCTTGTAAGGTTCGGGTGGATAGATTTTACCGACAATTATGAGGTTTCCCAAAAGCTCCTCGAAGCAGTTTTGGCATGGGGTAAGGCACATGGGATGAATGGAATTCACGGCCCTCTGGGTTTCTCAGATATGGATAATGAAGGCATGTTGATTGAGGGATTTGAAGAACTTTCAACCCTTGCCTCCATCTATAACTATCCCTATTACATGGAACATATGCAGAGGCTGGGTTTTGAGAGAGCTGCCGATTGGGTTCAGTATGAATTTGAGATGCCGCCTATTCCCGAGAAAATCCAGAGAGCGGCCGATATGATTGCCAGAAAGTATAAGCTAAAAATTCTTAAGGCAAAAAAGGCAAAAGATTTTCTTGCATATGCTCCGAAAATGTGGGACACCCTGAATGAAGCATTCGATAATCTTTACGGTTATACAAAACTTACCCAAAAGCAGACGGCTCTTTACACAAAACAGTATTTTCCGTTCATCAACCCTGATTATGTCTGTATGGTTCTGAATGAGCAGGATGAGGTCGTCGGGTTTGGAGTTTGCCTTCCTTCTCTCACCCGCGCTCTGCAGAAATGCAACGGCAGGTTGTTTCCTTTTGGCTGGTTTCATATCCTGAGAGCACTTAAATCACATGACATCATCGACATGTATCTTAACGGTGTCAAACCCGAATACCAGAACAAGGGAGTCGTTTCAATCTATCATCTTGAATTACATAAGGGATTTCTGAAGAACAATGTAAGGTTAGTGGTTACCAATCCCCAGCTTGAAGACAATAAATCGGCGGTTCTGATGTGGAAGAATTACGAAACGGCCAGGCAGCATCTCAAACGCCGCTGCTGGGTGAAACATTTCGAAGGGAATTGATGAGAAGCATTCTCATCACCGGTTCCAGCGGGTTTATAGGAAGCTTCCTTGCAGAGGAAGCTTTAACGAGGAATCTGGATGTGTATGCCGGCATCAGGAAATCAAGCTCCCGTCAATATTTGCAGGATCCCCGTATCCGGTTCTCGGTAATGGATTTTACCGAAAAGTCCCGTATCAAAGAGTTTCTTGTAGAACAAAAACAACAAGGCATTCGTTTCGATTATATCATCCATAATGCTGGGCTTACAAAAGCTCAGAAGAAGGAAGATTTTTACAGGGTAAATTGTGAATTTACCCGGAATTTTATTGAAGCGTTGACTGAGACGGACAGCATACCCCTTAAATTTGTTTATATAAGCAGTCTGGCCGCTTATGGACCAGGAGATCAGCTTAGTATGAAGCCTGTTATGCTCGATGATACACCTAAACCAGTCGATGAATACGGAAAAAGCAAACTTGAGGCAGAAAAATATATCAGGTCACTCAGTGGTTTTCCATGGCTGATAATCCGCCCGTCGGGAGTATACGGCCCCAGGGAAAAAGATTATTTTGTCTATTTTCAGACCATCAGCAGGGGAATGGAGCCCTATATAGGGTTTAAGCCACAGATTCTGACTTTTATATACGTTCGTGACCTGGTGAGGCTTATCCTTGATGCCACTGTTTCAAACATTTCAGAGAGAGCCTATTTTGTGACAGACGGAAAAGAATATGATTCCAGAGAATTTGCGGCAATAACAAAAAAACATCTTAATAAGAAAACTTTAAAGATCACACTACCACTCGGGCTTGTGGGAGGGATCGCTTTTGCGCTTGAAAAACTGATGAGCCTGGGAGGTAAGATGCCTACCCTGAATACCGATAAATTCAATATCATGAAAAGCACGAACTGGACCTGCCAGGTTGATGTGCTTCAGAAAGATTTTAATTTCAGGGCCGGGTATGACCTCGACAGAGGCGTGAAAGAGGTTTTGGAATGGTACCGGAAAGAATCCTGGTTGTAATTAATCATTTCGCTGATGACAGAGATCAGAAAAGTCACCACATCCGCCGAGTATAAAAAATTCATCACTTTCCCCCATCATTTGTACAAAGGCAATCAATACTGGTGCCCACCTATCATTATGGATGAGAAAAACACTCTCTCTTCCAAAAAAAACCATGCTTTCGACTATTGCAAAGCCGAATACTGGCTGGCTTACAAAGACGGGAAGCTGGCAGGGAGGGTGGCTGGAATTATTAATCCCCATGCAAACAAACGCTGGGCTGAAGATCTTGTGCGATTTGGCTGGATTGATTTTATTGATGATGACGAGGTTTCTCAGAAGCTTATAGATACAGTCTGGGAATGGGGCAGGGCCCAGGGCATGAAAGGGATACAGGGGCCACTGGGGTTTACCGATATGGACAATGAGGGTATGATGATAGAAGGGTTCGACCAGCATTGCACACTTTCATCCATTTACAATTATCCGTATTATGTTGATCATATGCTGCGGATGGGGTTCATGAAAGCCGCCGACTGGGTTCAGTATGAGTTTGATATCTCGCCTGAAGTTCCTGATAAGGTAGAGCGAACGGCGAAGATAGTCGAAGAGAAATTTCATCTGAGGGTGCTGAAGGCTAAACGTAGAAAAGACCTTATGCCTTATGCCAGAAAGATGTTTGCCATGCTGAACCATGCCTTTGCCGAGCTTTATGGTTTCGCTGCTATCAATGAGAAACAGATGGAAGATTATGTAAAGCAGTATTTCGGCTTTATCAGGCCTGAGTTTGTTGCTTTTGTTCTGGATACGAAAGATGATGTGGTCGGTTTTGGGGTGTCGATGCCATCTGTGACCGGTGCTCTGCAAAAGTCGAACGGGAGGATCTTCCCTTTTGGCTGGATGCATATTCTGAAATCGGTGTATTATAATGACAAGATCGACATGTACCTTGTTGGTGTACATCCCGATTATCAGGGAAAAGGGGCTGCGGCTCTTGTTTGGAGGGATCTTCACAGAGCCTATCTCAAATACGGGATTAAGAAGGCCTATTCAAACCCCCAGCTGGAAGATAATTCGAAAGCCTTATCGATATGGAAGAATTTTGAGGGAAGGCTGATTATACGGCGTCGGTGCTGGGTAAAGCATTTCTGAAATAAAAAAAGGCGGCCAGGGCCGCCTTTTTTTATGAATGTCACAGATTATTTTTTGGCTGGTAACGGAGCATCCCACCATACTCTCGACCAAAGATTGATGTTGTTTGGAGTGTTCGGGTTATAGTTCACTTCGCTCTGAGCTTCGGGATAATGCCTTGGAATTTCATTCCGCTGAGCCGATGCCAAAGGATTGGCCTGAAGGCCGATAACGTTGTCGGTCCTTCTCCAGTCTACAAACGATTCAGCCTGGTTGTAGAGGGCGATCCATTTCTGGGTCATGATCTCTTTATAAAGAGGTTCTCCTGCTGCAAAGCTGATATACGTGGTATAGATAGGCATCCAGACAGAATAATCGGCACCCCATTTATCCATTGAAGCAGTAACTGCAGCAATAAGGGCAGCCCTGACCTGACCTACCGAAGCGTTTGTTTTGTACAAACATTCGGCCTGGATAAATAAGGTCTCAACAAAGGTAATAAAGGGAACTGGTGCATCAGCTGCTGCAACGGCAGCGCCGGGCAGGGAAGCTTCACCGTTTACTTCATTCCATCCATTGCCAAAATAAGGTCTGGCAGTGTCCATAGAAACGCCGGCAAACATCGGGAGCCTGGGATCATGGCGAACGTTCAGCAGGGTATCGATAAACACCTTGTGCATCGTAATATCACCTCTTTGGTTCATGAACTGGTAGAGGGGGTTCTGTCCGTTGGCTGCATCAAAGAAATTGAACTGCAAGTCAGCGTCATTGCTGCCGATCCCACCCTGAAGTGCGGCCAGGGCGTTAGCCCAGGAAGTGCCATCGATCTTTGATTTATGCAGAAGATAACGGGCTTTAAGAGAATGTGCTGCCTGAAGCCATAATAAGGGTTCACCTCCGTACATCACGTCACCGTTCACAGTAGGTGCTCCATCCGTGCCTAGCTGTACAATAGCGTCATCAAGCAGGCTGTAGATTGTAGCATATATCGATTCCTGGGAATCGAATGCAGGGGTAAGGTTAGCAACTCCCTGGAATGCTGCGGAATAAGGTATAGCGCCCCATACATCGGTTGCTATACCGAGAGTATTTGCGAGAAGCACTTCAGCGATCCCTTTGTATGTGGGGTTGCCGGATGCTTTTCCGATGATGGTCTGAAGGTTCATCATCGTATTGGTGTAATCAGTAACCCAGAGATTATTAATATCTGATTCGAGCAGATAATAGTTTGTCGTCTGTTGCGACTGACGGGCAATTCCCTGGAAATACTGCATCCAGATGGAAGTTACCCTGCAGAGATCATTCCCGCCGATGGTGTTGTAACCCATATTGGCCTCAACACCTGTCAAAATGGAACTCATGGGCACATCAGATGGGGAATCAGGGTTTACATTGAGGTCGGTGTTGATCCATTTTTTACATGAACCAAGTGCCAAAGCCATCAGGAAAACCAGCCCTATGAGTTTTATGTTTATGTTTTTCATATCTGTTTTGTTTTTAATTTTTATAATCTGATATTCTGAAATGGCTTAGAAGGCTAAGTTCAGACCAACGGTATAACTTTTTGTGCCAGGCATGTTGAAATAGTCTATGCCCTGTGCATTGGAAGCACCCAGAAGGTTGGTTTCAGGATCGATACCCTGGTATTTTGTAAGTACCCAGAGGTTGGTTCCCGTGAAGTATACACTGAGGCCCTTGATGAAGGTCTTCTTCAGCAGTTTGGTAAAGTTGTACGATAATGAAACAGTACGTAAACGAACCCAGCCTGAATTTTCAACATAATCAACCATTGGTCCGGTGAATCCGCTGCCTACATTCTGTGTTCTCCAGTAATAGTCAAGTTTTACCTGTTTGGTGTTTACCTGTCCTAATGTATTTACACCAGCGAAAGTGTACCATTCATCGCGGCTGGCTGTTCCCTGTGAAGTTCCGAAATAATCCAGAGCGCCACGGGTACCGTTCCACATCTGTCCACCGTACTTGATGTCGAACAACAGATACAGGCTCAGGTCCTTCCACCTGAGGTTGGTTCCAACACCGGCAGTCCATTTCGGGTCAACGTTACCCAGAGCTGTCATATTGTCTTTCATAATAGGATAACCGTCATCGCCGATCACCATATTGCCCTGAGAATCCCTTACCCAGTCATACCCGTAAATGGTACGGTAAGGCTGGCCGGCGAAAGCATCGATTTCAGATCCTTCAAAACCGCCAAGGAACACATTGTTAATACCCGGTGCAAGAGCATCCACATTATTTTTAATCTGTGACCAGTTTACAATGATGTCCCAGGTCCAGTTCTTTGATTTGATGGGAACCACATCGAGGGTCACTTCATGACCATAAGTAGTCATGGATGCTGCGTTCATTACAGTAGATGAAAAACCGGTTGTTGCAGCGATAGGAACAGAAAGGATAAGATCCTGACCTTTGTTGTTGAAGAAAGTGTATGATAATCCAACCCTGTTCTGGTAGAACTTAAGGTCGGTTCCTACTTCAAAGGTCTTGGTCTTTTCGGGTTTTAACTGGTTATTTCCGAGGTTATTACTTAAGGCAAACGCATTGTTGCCGTTCCAGGGGAAAGAGAGGCCGGTTGTCCAGCCATCAAGTACGCCAGGAGTATTATAATAGGTGATGGTGCTGTAAGGTGGAGCATCCTTCGCCACGATTGCATAAGAAATCCTGATCTTCCCGTAAGGCAGTACTTTATTGTCTTTCAGGCCCGGAAGTTCTGTGAAGATCCAGCCCAAACCAACAGAAGGATAGAAGAATGAGTTCTTTCCCTGTGGCAGTGTGGTTGTCCAATCGTTACGGCCGGTAAGGTTCAGATACAGCATGTTTTTCCATGACAACTGCAGGTCACCGTAAAATGCGGCTCTTCTGACCTCTGAAGTTACGGTATAGGCACTAATGGTGGTACCGTTATTCAGATTGTAATATTCGGGAATGACCATACCGTTTGCACTGGCCTGGAGTCCTTTATAATACTGTTGGGTCATGTTTTGACCAAGCAGGAGTTTCAGATTGAAATCCTTGGCAAAGTCTTTATCTATATTGATCATGAGGTCAGAGTTCATATCTTTGCTGGTCTCCTGTCCGTCTCTGTTCCAGCCATCGGGATAAGCAGCACTTGAGAACATGCTCATCTGGTCGTTCCATCTGCGGCCCCACCAGTCAACACCAAGTCGGTAAGTGACTGATAACCATTTTAATGCATAATAATCGATCTGTACATTCCCGATAAGGCGGTTGACCTGGTCGGAGTATTTGTTTTTGTTAGCAGTAAAATATGGGTTGTCATAACCACGGCCATGACGATAACTTCTCTGGATTGTTCCATTTTGCTCGGTGGGTAGTATATAACCTGCCGCATTGTCGAAAGTAGATGGAGTCCTGAGCAGACCAAGCATCACGCCCGATGTGTTGGATCCCTGCTGAATACGGTCACCGCCGGTGATCATATAATTGGCTGATCCGCTTAGTTTTACTTTCTCGCCGAGTTTCGTATCGCCGGTAATTTTAAAAGTGTTCCTGCGGAACTTATTGTTCGGAACAACACCTTTTGACTGATTGTCGGAGAAACTGAAATAGAAGGTCGACACATCGGTACCTCCCGAGAGAGAAATGGAATTGTTTGTGGTCACGCCGGTCTGAAAGAAGTCATACGGGTTGTATGTCTGGGCAGGTCCTGTCTTGGATAATGAACTACTGTTTGGTACGAGGCTGCCTGCCGGATCGAAATTTTTCCAGGTGTTCCATACTGAAGGATCCTGGGATAATGACATGCCGCTGACTCTCGGTCCCCATGTAAGCCTGTCTCCTGAGAACCATTCAGCGGAGTTTGCTGAATCTCCGGTCCAATGTCCCTGAGTGTATTGATTCTGCAGTTTTGGGAGTGCACTTACTTTGTCGAACTGGACATAGGTATTAAAATTCACGGTGATTTTCTTTCCCGGACTGGATTTTCCTTTCTTTGTGGTGATCACAATAGCCCCGGATGCTGCGCGCAAACCATAAAGAGCCGTTGCGGCACCGCCTTTAAGGATGTTCATTGATTCGATATCATCGGGACTGATGTCGATATTACGGTTTGATGTTGCAACACCGTCTACACCGTAAATACCACCACTTTCACTACCGGAGATGGGGATACCGTCTACAATATACAGAGGCTGGTTGTTCAGGTTGATTGACTGAACTCCGCGTATCTGAACATAGGTGGCTCCACCAGCCACACCGGCCGCGTTGATAATCTGAACGTCGGAAACTTTACCCTGAAGCGCATTTACAGCATCGGTACGGGAAGCTTTCATGATTTCATCCGATCCGACTTCCTGCACAGAATAGGAAAGAGCTTTCGTTTCCCTGGGGATACCGATGGCTGTAACCACAACCTCATCCATGTTCATGATGTCATCTTGCATCACAAGATCCAGAGTGGTTGAGGTTCCGATTGGTACCTCCACTGTTTTCATTCCAACATAGGAAAAGGTAATACTCGTATACTTGGTTGGCACTGCAAGAACATACTTGCCATCCAGACCAGTATTGGTACCAATAGTGGTACCAGGCACCACAACAGTCACTCCCGGTATCGGCTGTTTGTCCTCTGAAGAGGTAACCGTCCCGGAGATGACGCGTGTTTGAGCAAATACTCCCTGCAGGCCTGCCATTAGCAGTAAAGCAAGGATCAGCGTAAATTTTCTCATAACCGTTGATTTTTGTTAGTAATTGTGTGAATAATCAGTGACATTTATTGCTTGGGATTATTAAATGCAGAGTTTAATTACTAGTATTGAGTTGGCAAGTTTACTACATTGTCAGGGCAATAACAAATAAAAAACAAAAAAAATATAAAAAAAAATCAACTGCTAACGGAATCGTCTGAAATACAACCCAAATAATATCAACATGCCGAAAATAATGCCAGTTCCAATGAAGGAAATCCCAGGGCGGAATAACTGAAAAGAGGCAAGAATCAGAGAGGAAACTCCAAATATATAATATCCGTACTTACGCATCTTTAACATAACAATGATGCCGGAAAAGGCCAGGATAAAAAGAACAGAAGAAAATCCCATGAAAAGCATAACCCCCGTCTTTGAATATTGGCTAACCGGGGTATACAGGTTGATTGCATCGGTGACCCATCCTGAGTAAAAAAAACCTGCAATGAACAGCAGGGCATAAATTAAGAAATATACCAGGCCAAAGACGCAGAGTAATTCAAAGAAAAACGGACGTTTTCGGGTGGGCAGGGGTGAGGGAGCTTTCATGAAAAAATGGTGAAATGGTGAAATGGCGAAATGAATAGATCATTTCATGATTTTAAGGTTTGTAGAATATAAAAGTACAAACGTTCCCGACAGGATAATATCAAATATAGAAGGGCCTGGAAGCTGGAAAAAATACATGGGAGAAAGGATCAGTAGAATTTGCGCTATAGCATAAACGTGGAACCCGTTTTTTTTCAGGCTCCACATCAAAAAGGCCCCGGCAACGGAGATACCATATAAAACTGCATTTACATAAAAAAATAAAGGCCTGCCTTCGGTGATCATTTCTAGTCCGGGTAGTTTGAATTTTTCAGCAAATTCAGTAGCGATACTTACAAATTGATCAAAAAAAGCGCCAACGAAGATGCTGGAAATAAACGTAAGCAGGCCGTTGATAAAGGTAAGAATGCAAAGAACCGTCAGCAGGTTTGGCCTGGCCAAAGGCGTTTGCCCCGGAGCGGATTCAGGCGCAATGATTTCGTCTTCCATAAAAATTTAGTCTGTTTGAAAGGGGTGAAAGTTCCCTTTCACCCCTTTGTATAGTCACCGGGATTATTCCAGGCTTCCGGCAATTTTTTCAACTTCATTCAGTATTTCGCAGGATTTCACCAGTTCCTTCATTTTATTATGGTCGGGATACAGGGGCCTGTCGATTTCAAGGAAATCGACATGTTTGCGGATCACTTCCTTTGCTTTTGTTGTGCCTTCGCCGAATTTCCAGTCACGGAAATCAAGCGCCTGGGCTGCAGCCATGAATTCAATTCCAAGAATTCCATAAGCATTATCGAGAATCTGGAAATTCTTAAGGGCGGTATTCATCCCCATGGAAACAAAATCTTCCTGGTCGGCAGCAGCGGGGATAGATTGTATTGAAGCCGGCATGGAAAGGATACGCTGTTCCACGATCTGCATATCGGCGGTATACTGACTGAGCATCATTCCAGAGAACATCCCGGCTCCTTTGGTAAGAAATGCAGGCAGCCCAACACTAAGTGCAGGATGATTCAGACGATTCATACGTCGTTCGCTCATTACAGAAACCATGGTGATCACGTAACCCGCCATATCCATGGGTACCGAAACCGGAGATCCCTGGAAATTAGCTCCGGAGAGCTGCAGGTTTTCATCAGGAAAGAAAATAGGGTTATCGCCAACACCGTTAAGTTCAATTTCTACCTGAGAGCGTGCATAAGCAAGGGCATCGTGCGCGGCTCCGATCACCTGAGGTGTAGAGCGCATGGAGTAGGCATCCTGGACCTTGCATTTGACTTTAAGTTCAGCCAGGTCGCCTCCCTTCACACATTTCATGATCGATGCTGCAGAGCGGATGGCGCCTTTGAAACCACGGATCTCATGGAGTTTCGGGCTGTATGGGCGCATATTGGCCTTCATGGCTTCGAGTGACATGGAGGCAGCAATCTCAGCCTGTTTCAGCCAGTTGTTTGCATCGTACAGGTATAACGCGCTCATTGCGGTCATCACATTTGAACCATTGATGGTTGCAAGGCCGTCGCGGGCCTGCAAACCCGGAATCGGGATCCCTGCGAGTTCAAGAGCTTCTTTGCCATCATACATTGTGCCTTCAAAATATGCACGGCCCTCACCCATCATCAGCAGCGCGATCTGCGACATGGGAGCAAGATCACCACACGCTCCGACAGAGCCTTTCTGGCAAACAAAAGGTGTTACCCCTTTATTAAGCATATCTACCAGAGTTTGTGTGATTTCAATCCGCACCCCGCTGTTACCATGGGCATGAACATTGATACGACCAAGCATGGCACCCCTCACCCAATCGATGGGCATAGCTTCGCCAATGCCGGCGGCATGGTTATACACCAGGTATTTCTGAAAATCCTTCACCTGGTCGTCGTTTAATACGACTTCCGAAAATTCACCGATGCCGGTATTCACGCCGTACATGATCTCGTGCGCCTCGATCTTACGCTCAAGCATGGCGCGGCATTTATTGATGCGTTCTACAGCCTGACTGTCAAGCTGAACTTTTTCTCCGTGCCGGGCAACACGTACAATGTCTTCAATAGTAAGCCCGGAACCTTTTATAATTAGTGTCATGAGTTTGATCTTTTAAGAGTGAGAGTAAAAACGAAATTTATTAATTGCTAATCAGATGGCAGATGGCTGATGTCTGATGTCTGATGTCTGATGGCAGTCATTACTCTGCTCCAACCACCCATGAACGGGCCCCTAAAATCGAAATTCTGAATGTTTTTTTCACCATTTCACCATTTCACCATTTCACCATTTCACCATTTCGCTACTTATTTCAGACTGCGGATGAATTCTTCCCGGCTTATCCGGCTTTGTTCCCCGCTGCTCATATCCTTTACCGTGACCATTCCACTTTCCATCTCATCCTTGCCGATTAAAGCTACCAGGGGAATTTGTTTGCGGTTAGCATATTCCATTTGTTTCTTAAGTTTTACTGCATCCGGGTATATTTCCGATGGGATCCCCTGCTGTCGGATCAGGCTCAGCAGATGCAGCGCTGACTTTTCTTCCTCAGCGCCGAAGTTAGCAAATAAAACCCTTGTAGTATGCTGGATGGTTGCGGGAAATTTGTTCAGTTCGTTCATCACATCATAAATCCGGTCAGCGCCAAATGAGACACCAACGCCGGAAACTCCCGGTAATCCGAATATCCCTGTAAGATCGTCGTAACGGCCACCCCCGCAAATACTGCCCATCACCAGCTCATTGGCCTTGACTTCAATGATAGAGCCGGTATAATAATTCAGGCCGCGCGCAAGTCGTACATCAAAATTCCATTTGTTGCTGAGATTCATCTCTTTAAGCAGACTACAAAGATGTTTCAGCTCCTCAAGGCCTTTTCGGCCTGTTTCCGAATTCTTTAAAACACCTTCCAGTATATCAATCTTTTCGCCTATCTTTCCCTCCATAAGAAGTACCGGCTGCAAGGCAGCTATTGCATCGTCGGCAAGGCCTTTTTCCTTCAGCTCCAGGCACACTTTCTCCAGACCGATCTTATCGAGTTTGTCAATGGCAACCGTGATATCTGTGAGCCGGTCAGGAGCGCCAATAGCCTCTGCAATACCTGCAAGTATTTTACGGTTATTGAACAAGGTCGTGGTCTCGATGCCAAGACGCGAAAATACCTCGTCAATGATCTGGAAAAGTTCAACTTCATTAAGTAATGACTGACTTCCGATAACATCCACGTCACACTGAAAAAATTCCCGGTAACGTCCCTTTTGTGGCCGGTCGGCCCTCCATACAGGTTGAATCTGGTAACGTTTGAAAGGAAAGACCAATTCGTTCTGATGCTGTACCACGAAGCGGGCAAAGGGAACCGTAAGGTCGTAACGAAGGCCTTTTTCGGCTATGTGGCGCGTCAGAGCATTGGTATCAGATATCTGATATCTGCTATCTGCTATCTGATATCTGATCTCTGTCATCCCTTCTAAGTAATTACCGGAATTCAGGATTTTAAACAGCAGCTTATCTCCTTCTTCCCCGTATTTTCCCATCAGGGTAGAGAGGTTTTCCATCGCGGGGGTTTCGATAGGCAGGTAGCCGAAAACCTCAAATACCGACCGGATCGTATTAAAGATGTAGTTCCGCCTTACCATTTCAGACGGAGTAAAATCCCGGGTTCCCTTAGGTATGGAAGGTTTTTGTACAGACATTCAATGGGGTTTGTGCAAAGATAGGAAAAAACGGATATCTGTCATCTGACATCTGACATCCGCTATCTGCCATCCGCCATCAGATATCAGTCATCCGCCATCTGTAATGCCATTCACGAGTTTCTCCAGATATGGCAAAGCATCGGGAGATCCTTCGACAGGCGCCCATGCTGCGAAATCTTTATCGCTGACCGGGCTGTAGGGACCATCTTTTACCTCATAAGCCACAGTACCTGTTTCAAGGGAAACTATAGTATGAAATGTTTTCTCGGGGATTTCTGCACCGAAAACCCCGTTTAGCGGATCCAGGATGATATGATCAGCGATATTTCCCGATTCGTCGAACTCCACTACAAGAATACGCCCCCTCAAGGCAAAGAAGACTTCCCGTTTGTCGGGATCCTCATGTTTATGGGGTCGCACATAACTCATTGGTTCCATGGCATTCAGGAGCCGCTGCAGGGTGTCGGAGTATTCCTTGTGGAAATTGTAGTTCTTACGCCGGCGGGGAGTGGACTTCGCCTCGTTACTTACCGAGTCGAGAAGATTCTTGTCGATACGAACCATAGCAGATGGCAGATATCAGATTAAACTTTGAGTTTCTTGTATTTTATACGTTTCGGTCCTTCATCACCGAGTCGTTTCTTCTTGTTTTCTTCATAATCGGAATAAGAGCCTTCGAAGAAATACACCTGGGAATTTCCTTCGAAAGCAAGGATATGAGTAGCCACACGGTCGAGGAACCAGCGGTCGTGCGAGATTATCACAGCACAGCCTGCAAAGTTGTCAAGACCTTCCTCCAGGGCCCGAAGCGTGTTCACGTCGATGTCGTTGGTCGGTTCATCAAGCAATAACACGTTGGCTTCTTCTTTCAGAGTGAGAGCAAGGTGAAGCCGGTTTCTTTCGCCACCTGAAAGCATTCCGCATTTTTTCTCCTGGTCGGCCCCGGTAAAATTAAACCGGGCAACATAAGCTCTGGCATTAATGAATCTTCCGCCAAGCTGAATGGTCTCACTGTCGTTGGAGATGACCTGGTACACGGTCTTTTCAGGGTCGATGGCGGTATGGGCCTGATCGACATACGCCAGTTTCACGGTATCGCCGATGCGGAAATCACCTTTTTCGGTTTTTTCGCTACCCATGATCAGCCTGAAAAGAGTGGTTTTTCCGGCACCGTTAGGACCGATTATCCCAACGATTCCTGCCGGGGGCAGGGCAAAAGTAAGGTTTTCGTAAAGTAGTTTATCTCCAAAGGATTTGGAAACCCCGTTGGCTTCTATTACCAGATTTCCAAGGCGGGGGCCATTGGGAATATATAATTCCAGACGCTCTTCCTTTTCCCTGACATCTTCGCTCAGCATTTTTTCATAAGCGCTCAGACGTGCTTTACCTTTGGCCTGGCGGGCTTTGGGCGACATACGTACCCAGTCCAGTTCTCGTTCGAGCGTCTTCCTGCGACGGCTTTCCTGTTTTTCTTCCATCGCAAGCCGCTTCGATTTCTGGTCGAGCCATGAGGAATAATTTCCCTGCCATGGTATGCCTTCGCCACGGTCAAGCTCAAGAATCCAGCCGGCAACGTTATCGAGGAAATAACGGTCGTGGGTGATAGCAATTACTGTGCCCTTGTATTGCTGCAGATGTTGCTCAAGCCATTGAATCGATTCGGCATCAAGGTGGTTGGTAGGCTCATCGAGCAGAAGGATATCAGGCTCCTGAAGAAGGAGCCGGCATAAGGCAACCCTGCGGCGTTCACCTCCCGAGAGGACATTTACAGGCATGTTTTCTTCGGGACAGCGAAGGGCGTCCATGGCCCGCTGTAACCTGCTGTCGAGTTCCCATGCATTATGATGATCGAGCAGTTCGGTGAGTTCTCCCTGACGTTCGATAAGCTTATTCATCTCATCATCGCTCATGGGTTCGGCGAACTTCAGGTTAACTTCTTCGTATTCCTTAAGCAGGCTCACCACTTCATGAACACCTTCTTCCACTACCTGGCGCACGGTCTTTGTCTCATCGATCAGGGGCTCCTGTTCAAGAATCCCCACCGAATAGCCCGGGGAGAATACAACCTGGCCCTGGAACGATTTCTCGACACCCGCGATGATCTTCAGAAGTGTTGATTTTCCGGAGCCGTTCAAGCCTATGATGCCGATCTTGGCACCGTAAAAGAACGACAGGTAGATGTTCTTCAGTACTTGTTTATGGGGTGGAAATATCTTGCTGACACCCACCATCGAGAAAATTATTTTGTGATCGTCGGCCATACAATTTACGATTTACGATTTACGAATAAATAAATGGTGAAATGGTGAAATGGTGAAATGGTGAAAATCTGCCATCCGCCACCCAGTCACCCAGTCACCCAGTCACCCAGTCACCCAGCCATCAGTTTCTCAATCTTCGCTGTTTCTCTTTCCCAGCTGAAATTTTCGTGAACAAAGCGGTGGCCGTTAAGGCCGATTTCCCTGGCTTTTTCGGGATTATTCAGGAGAAAAAGGATATGTTTCACATATTCATCAGGTGTTTCAGCCACTAAGATATCTTTGCCGGATTCTGCGTTCAGGGCCTGAAAGGCAAGGGGTGAGGTGATACAGGGAACTTCCATGGCCATAGCTTCGAGCAATTTGTTCTGAAGGCCGGTGCCAATCTGCATAGGGGCAATAAATATCTTTGCGCTTGCATAGCATTCGCGCATATCGGGTACCCAGCCGCTGATGTCTACATTGTTCGATTTCAGTACCATCACCCGGATGTTCGGATTGGCTCCGGCCAGCAAAAGGTGCAGATCCTGTTTGCGTGGGAGAAGCCTGGGTAATATCTGTCCGACGAGGTATTCGGCGCTGTTGATGTTCGGAGGGTATCCCATATTGCCGGTAAACACCAGGTCGTATTTTTTTTCTCTTACCATGGGACTGAAAAAATCAGTATCCACTCCGTTAGCCACGACCACGATTTTGTTACGCTCAGGGTGGGGGATAAGATCCCGGTCTGGTTGCGAAATGATGATCTTGTTATCGAAGCGGTCAAATACCATCCGCTCGTAATTCTGAAGCCGGCGATGCTCAATTTTCAGAAAAGGCCTGAGGTAAAACGGGGAAAGAGCTATCCGCCGGTCAATACCTTTTGAGAAAACATCCTGATAGTCAATCGTTTTCGGAATCGGAACATCCATTACATATTCCGCGACACGGATCAGCTGGCAGAAGATATGATCTGGTTTGCATTCGCTGATCAGCTTCAGTATCTGTTTTTTTGCTGATGAATTATAAAAATAGCCGACCTGCATCGGGCGGCCGCTGAAAAAAGCTTTGATGATATTCAGAAGGATGCTGAACTTCCCGAGATTGATCACATGAACAGCCTTCACATATTTATTAAGTACGTGCATGGCGTCTTTATGAAGCACGCTGTCGTTGAGTGCACACAGAATTATTTCATGCTGCCGCGAGAGCTGCTTGATCTGGTGAAATGCCCGGAGTTTGTCACCTTTCTCGGTAGGATAAGGCAGGCGGGGAAGAAGAACAAAGATTCTCATGTTTGGTTTGTGGTGGGCAAAATTAGGAAAATCCCCGTTAAGCAATGAGATTCACATAAAAAGCTTCCAGTTTTTCTATGATTTTTTTACGGTCATACACTGATTCGATCAGATTTCTGGCTTTGAATCCGGTTTTTTGAAGGATCCCGGGATGTTCTATGCAGACGGATATCATTTCGAAAAACTCACAGGCCAGGTCGGCAATAAGAAGATTCTCAGCCCGTGAATATTCAATCCCTTCGGCACCAAGTGAGGTTGAAACCACGGTCTTGCCGTAGGCCATTGCCTCAATGATTTTTATCCGGATTCCGCTACCCGAGAACAGGGGAACGATCATAATATCATTTGCATTAAAAAACGATGCAGCATCTTTAACTTCACCTTCCACAATTACATTTGGCAGAGAAAGACGTTTCATCCAGGCCGGCATCTCACGTCCGGCAATATGAAATTTAAGTAAAGGATAACTTTTATGGAGATCGGTCCATACATTCTGAAGAAACCAGAGTACCCCCTCCTGGTTCGGGATCCAGTTCATGGCCCCTATTATAAATATTGTGGGATTATTGTTGATCTTTCCGTTTAACTGGTAATCGGCAGGGTTAATGCCGAATGGAATTGCAATAACAGGTTTTTCGCTGTGGCGCATGAAAAACTCAGCATCTTTTCCGGTAATCGCCGCAACTCCGTCTACCATATCAGGCACCGTAATCTCAAACATTTTCAGCGTTCTGGCGAGATGATTGATATACCGTTTTTTTAATGGATTGGATGAATTTTTTGCTATTCTTTCCCAGATAAGATGCTCGATGTTATGGGCTCTGAGAACAATTTTTGCTTTTGAATAACGGCGGATGACGTTAATGTAAGAAGCCATCGGCAGGGTTTCAAGCTGAACAATATCGTATTCCGATTCCTGTAATACTTCCCTCAGCCGTTCAGAGAATGAAGCGGAAACGAATCGCTGAACGTGGTATGAATGGCTTGTGAACAGGTTTGTAAAAGCCGGAATTACTTTCACCCTGAGGTCGACATCAATCAGCTCAATCCCCGTTTTTTCGCGGTAAGAAGCCGGGATATCGGCAATTTTTATATTGTACTTAAACGAATTGACTGCCAACACTTTTACAGAATGCCCTGCCTCAATCATCCCTTCAATGAGCATATTCATTGCAATAGGACCTCCTTCTTTGGGTGGCCAGGGCGATTTATTGCAAAGGAATAATATCCTCATAACCCTTCCCTGGTTTGGATGTGGAATATCTTCTGGAAAAATTTTATCCAACTTTCAACATCGAGCAATGAAGCGTCGTTGGTAGCTTTACGGGTAAGAAAAGCGCCTATAGGCAAGAGTACTGCAGAAGCCAGCCACATTCCCTGCCATACCGGGACCTGGCCTTCAGCAGCATATTTTTCGCCTGTAAATGAGATGACCCAGTAGAGAATGAAGAAAACGGTGGAGATTACCGCGGGCATGCCCAAACCGCCTTTCCGGATGATGGCACCCAGGGGGGCTCCGATGAAAAACAGAAGGAAGCAGGCGATAGAGAAGGTAAATTTTTTATGGAACACGATCAGGTGCCGGAACACGAGTTTTTCTTTGTTCTCGAAATTTTCACCGGAAACACTCACGTTTTCTCTTACGGAATTTGCAGCATTATAAGCAGTGTTTATAATAGTAGCCCGGTCATTAGGTTCAAAACTGCACAAGATGTTACTGGCATAAAAAGCTTTGGTTTTACGGGCCGCGGAATTGCCGGCTGCCGGGCGAATATTTGCAGTATGCAGAGTATCGCGGCCGGTAAGAGCCATGAAATTGTTGGACAGGTTATCGGCAGAGACTTTTCTTTCTCTTTGAATTTCCAGACGGATAGAGTCGATTGAGAAACGAAGCTGACTGATGTTAAGCATCTCGTAGTTTTTTTTAAAAAGATTCTCATCAGTACGGGTTAGCTGTAATCCCGAAAGATCGAACATTTGGTACTGTTCAATGAATTTTGTACGCTGGAAAGGCCTGGTTAACTCATTTCTGCGCAAATCAATACGTTCTTCGTAATTATACCCGTTATAGAGTCTGAAAACAAGAAAACGTTTATCGGCGCTCAGTTCCATCCTGCCCCATTCTGCAACACTCAGAGAGACATTGCCCATGTGTTTGGTGTGGTCATATACCATCACGTCGCGGATGGTGTTCCCATCGGCATCTTTTTTTCCTACCCTGATCACAAACCCATCGATCCCGTTATAAAAAACCCCTTCCCTGAGATTGAATGCAAGTTTCTTTTCCCTAACATCATACAATAAAGAAAGGAACTTAAGATTGGCTTTGGGCAGGATCACATCCGCAAAATAAAAAGCAAGAGCAGAAATCAGCATCGATACGATGATCAATGGCCGCATGATGCGGAATAAGCTGATGCCGGCGGCTTTCATGGTAACAAGTTCGTAATGTTCTCCGAGGTTTCCAAAGGTCATAAGTGAAGACAACAGGATGGCGAGAGGAAGCGCCATCGGGACAAAAGTGGAAGATGCGAAGAAAAGAAGTTTCAGGATGATGTACCATTCGAGGCCTTTGCCCACAAGGTCATCGATATACTTCCATAAAAACTGCATGAGAAGAATGAACAGGGCAATGAAGAACGTCATGATGAGGGGCCCCAGATAAGATTTTAATGTGAACCAGTCGAGTCTTTTCATGACGTACATTTGCAGGACAAAGATAGGAAAGATAACAGATATCAGATAACTGATAACAGATAACAGATGTCAGATATCCGATAAATTATTAATTTCGCCATTTCACCATTTCACCATTTCACCATTTCACCATTTCACCATTTCACCATTTCACCATTTCACCATTTCACCATTTCACCATTTATTTTTATGCTCCTAACTGAAGTTACCGACAAAAAATCCCGCCGTATTTTTCTCGATATGGTTGAGACCATATACCGGGGCGATCCCTATTATGTACGGCCGCTGGACCAGGAGATCGAAAGGGTGTTCAATCCCGAAACAAACAGTTTTTTTCTGCATGGTGAAGCTGTTCGCTGGATCCTTAAGGATGATAACGGAAAGGTGATCGGCAGAGTGGCAGCTTTCATCAATAAAAGAAAAGCCTTTACTTTTCAGCAGCCTACCGGGGGGATGGGTTTTTTTGAGGTGATCAACAATAAAGAAGCGGCAAACCTTCTGTTCAATACCTGCAGGGACTGGCTTGCAGCAAGAGGCATGGAGGCTATGGATGGGCCTATCAACTTCGGCGAGAACGATGTCTTCTGGGGTTTGCTGGTCGAAGGTTTCATGCACCCCGGAATAGGGATGAATTATAATCCGCCGTATTATAAAGAGTTCTTCGAATCGTATGGGTTTAAATTCTATTTCGAGCAAATATCGAACCATCTTGACCTTACCAAGAACTTCCCTGATCGCTTCTGGAAAATTGCCGAATGGGCGATGAGAAAAAAAGAGTTGACGTTCCGGCACTTTGAATTCTCCCTTCAGGAAAAGTTTATGAACGATATGAAGGAGGTGTACGATGATGCCTGGAAGTTTCACGAAAATTACACCCCCCTCGACAAGGCTACCATGATCAAAGGGATTGAAAAAGCAAAACCTTTCATGGACCCTGAACTCATCTGGTTTGCCTATTATGAAGATGAACCTGTGGCCTTTCTGGTGCATTTCCCCGATGTGAACCAGATTATTAAGCACCTTCACGGTAAACTCCACCTGTTTAATAAGCTGAAATTTTTATGGCTGAAATACCGTAAGACCATGACCCGCACCAGGATCGTTATCATGGGTGTAAAGCCTAAATATCAACGATTTGGCGTAGAATCCGGGATCTTTTTTTATCTCGATAAGGTGATGAAAAAAAACCCCCATATTACCGAAGTAGAATTGGGCTGGGTAGGTGATTTCAATCCGAAAATGAGGGCCTTGCATGAATCAGTTGGGGCAGTATTTGCCAAGAGGCATGTTACTTACCGCAAACTCTTTAATGAAACCGTTGAATTTCAGCGTTCCACGATTATACCTGTTGACACAAAAGACAGAGTAATCAAGGGAGGGGAATAATAATTTCATTAAAATTTCTGAAAAAAATTGCAGATTCACCTGATTTAGTTTATTTTTGTTATTTCAAAACCAGAAAGAAATTTAGTATCAATCCTGAAATGTTAAACCCAAAATTCGAACAATGAAGAAAGTTCTACTTTTAGGCGTAGCCCTTATCATAGGGCTGGCCGTAATTTCACAGGCTCAGTTCAGAGGTAACGTTACCTCGTATAAGGCTTTCGACAAAAAAGCCATTTCAGTTGACCCTGTTACTTCCACTCAGGGATCATCTGTTATTACACCACTTCCCAATCAGACAAAATCTGCGAACGTGGTTACCATTCTTACGCTCGGTACTTCTGCCAACGGTCTTGGCTGGGGTTATGGCGGAGGCCAGAGAGATCACCTTTGGGCCGACAATAACCTGAAAGCTGTTGCTCAGGCACACCGTATGGGCCCCGGAGCAACTCCTCCGAGCTTCTCTGGTTACCTTGCCATGGACCATGCAGCCAATTATGGCGCTACTGCAGCCGATTGGTCTGTTAACTACCAGGTTTATGCTGCCACCATGAATTCAGGCGGTACCTATTATGCCGACGCAGCCCGTTATCCTCTTGGAGCTATTTACAATCCTGCCGGTAACACAACTCCGTCAAACTCATACCTCTGTTATTTTGCTGCCAACCTCTCTGATCTTACCTACTCATGGGGTGGTTACAGCTACGGTCGTTCAAAATGGGGTACCCAGAGTGATACCACCAAACATCTGAGCTGGTACAGCCCTCCTCCCAGACGTTATATTCCTGACGGTTATACAATTACTGCTGCAGGTACAGCTATTGCACTTGACATTCAATATGATCAGGTTACCACTACTGTTGCTGAAGGTCTCTATTTGTCAACCGGTACATGGAATAGTGCGACCAATGATTATGATTATGCATTCAGTACTCTTGCACTGGATTCACCCTATGCTGTCAATCCCAATTCACCTCATTGCCAGGGAGACCCCAGTGGAGAACATCTTTGGATCGGTCTGATTGGTAACAACGGCGGAGCTACCCCGGTATTTGATTCCACCTATTATCCTATTTTCTTCCATTCTACCGATGATGGTGCAACATGGAGCAATCCGATTCCTGTAACTCTCGACGGCCCGAACGGAATTCCTGCTATCAAGAATTATATCTCCGACGCAAGGCTTGCAACAGTGTATGCCGGCACTCCTCCCCCCAGGGATGAGATCGCCTATACAACTTGTTTTGACGGCGATGTTACTGTTGATAAATGGGGTAACCCTCACATGGTTGTAGGTATTGCCTTTCCCGGTGGTGGATTTTCCGTTGTCTCTCCCGATGGTGCAAACTCACCCAAATTTGACAGTACCATGGCCATTTTTGATATTTTCTCAACCGACCTTGGCACTACCTGGTGTGGTCGTATGATCGGAATTACCAAGCGTTTCCGCGGACTTTTCCCCTCCGCCACCTATCCTGAAGACCTTCGTTCAAATATTTCAAGGAATTCAACTGGTGATAAGATTTTTTACACCTGGAATGATACCTGGGTAGCCTCTGCTACAGATAACAGTTCACCTGATATTTTTGCCCGTGGATGGGATCTCATCGCTAATAAACTAACAAACAACAGCGGTCAGGATGCAGGTACAAATGCTACCTATTTATCAGACGTTACACAGAATGCAGTGGCTGGCGATCAGGCACAGATGACCCTCACAAAACCTGACGGATCAAATCTTATCCCGATGGTTTGCGAATCATTGGTTGGAAATGACATGGCTCAGGCTGTTACATTTAAATATGTTTCCGACTTTAGCTATGCCCAGTCTGCCTTTACTATCAATGCCGCTGGTCCGGTTTGGGGAAGTGATTGCAGTTTCCCTGTTGGAATTAACGAACCGGTTGCTGCTGCTTCATTGACTGCTTCAGTATACCCGAACCCTGTAAGGGGTATTGCTTCTGTAAAAGTTACTGTTCCCCAGAAGGGCGCTGTTACTATTCAGCTTACCAACCTCGTTGGCCAGACTGTTATGAGCCTGAACAGGACTATCGAAAGCTCAGATACATTCAGCCTGGATGCTTCCCAGCTCACTGCTGGTGTATATTTCTACACCGTGAAACAGGGCAGCCAGAAAGTTACCGGAAAGATTATTGTTGAATAATCTCTCCCTGATTAATCGAAAAAGAGGTTGCCCATCGGGCAACCTCTTTTTTTAATGTATAAACTATGTCGCTTGGAAGGGAATTAAGCTATCTTTTTTTGAAGGAGGTTCGTCTGGAACTCAAGCAACGCTATGTTCTGAATGGTATCCTGCTGTATCTTGTTTCCACCGTATTCGTAACGTATCTTGCTTTTACTGGGATCATTACATCTGAAACCTGGAATTCGCTGTTCTGGATCATCCTGCTTTTCGTGGCAGTGAACGGTATTTCAAAAAGTTTTGTACAGGAAAGCCCCGCCCGCCATCTGTATTATTATACTATCGCGAGCCCCGAAGCTATCGTCCTCTCTAAAATTCTTTATAACCTCTTGCTGATGGCTATATTATCTGTGCTTGCACTACTGTTTTTTGTTTTGCTAATGGGTAATATGATCCAAAACCTGGGACTGTTTCTTATGGCACTCATTCTTGGCAGCCTCGGCCTCTCGTCGGTACTCACCATGATCGCTGCGATTGCTTCCCGCGCTTCAAATAATTTCTCCTTGATGGCGATCCTCAGCTTCCCAATCGTGTTGCCTTTGCTGATGACCCTGATGAAGGTCTCCGGATCGGCTTTGCAGTCGTATTCCTGGAGCGGTAGTATCCCACTGATTATTATCTTGTTAATAATTAATGTGGCTGTGATCATGCTCGCGTTTCTTCTATTTCCGTACCTTTGGAGGGACTAATTTAAATGGTGAAATGGTGAAATGGTGAAATGGTGAAATGGTGAAATGGTGAAATGGTGAAATGGTGAAAGTAAACTAGCAACAATGATCAAAAAATATTGGTGGAAACTCCTCAGCCTTATACTCCTGCTTTACGCGGTGACTTATGGGTTTTTTGTTTACACTCCTGATTTACCAGTGGTTCATGAATCGATCCGGAACCTCTTTTACCATGTGGGGATGTGGTTTGGGATGTTTACCATGCTTACGGTTTCATTCGTATATAGTTTAAAGTATTTGAAGGGGTTTGATGAGAAAAATGACAGAGTAGCTATTGAGGCCGTGAACGTGGGCCTTATGTTCGGCTTTCTTGGTATTTTTACCGGAATGATCTGGGCTAATTTTACCTGGGGAGCGCCCTGGGTAAAGGATCCTAAGTTGAACGGGGCAGCCGTGGGACTTGTAATTTACCTGGCTTATATCATCCTGCGGAGTTCTGTTGAAGACCGGCACAAACGGGCTAAAGTTTCGGCAGTTTACAATATTTTTGCGTTTGTGCTGTGGATAATATTTGTTCTTGTTCTACCAAAAATTGCCACAAATAGCATGCATCCCGGAGCTGCTGGTAAAGAAACTACCGTATTACCTATGCACATGGATTCTTCGATGCGAACGGTCTTTTATCCGGCAGTGATCGGATGGATACTGCTGGGTACCTGGATCCTTCAGATCAGGATCAGGATGTCGAAAATCAAGGATAAAATTGAGGAAAATTAAAAATTAACCTTTAAAACGTACATCGTACATTGTACATCGTACATTATTTATTATGGAGCTATACGGAAAAATGTTTGTGGTTGTTACGGTTCTGGCTGTAATTCTTATCGGTATTTTCGGGTATTTGTTCATCATTGACCGGAAGTTATCGAAACTTGAAAAGGAGATCAGCCAGAAAGAAACTCATAACCAGCAATGAAGACTGTTCATATTATTATAATACTTGTTTTGGTGATTGCTATTGCTGTGGTGATTACCACCATCAGTGATTCAAGCACGTATTCCAACTTTAGTGATGCAGCTAAATCACCAGGGAAGGAGCTTCATATTATCGGGAAGCTCGACAAAGCGAAGCCAATGGTGTATGATGCAAAGAAGGATGCAAACCTTTTCAGTTTTTATCTCATCGACGATAAAGGCCTGGTAAAGCAGGTAATTTACCATAATGCCAAACCACAGGATTTTGAAAAGTCTGAAAAGGTTGTTGTTTCGGGTTCCATGCAGGGCGATATTTTTATTGCTAAATCACTGCTGCTGAAGTGCCCTTCAAAGTATAACGATCAGAAAAATCCTGCCAAATTCGGGGATAAAGAGTTTAAATAAGGAATTTTGAATATCGAATGGCGAATATTGAATATTGAATAAATATTTTTCTGTATTAGCAATTTTTTATTCACAATTCGACATTCTTGTTCAATATTCGACATTCGTAATTTATGCCCTACCGTTCCCTTCGCGACTTTATTCAAACCCTTGAATCGGCAGGTGAGCTTATCCGGGTGAAAGAGTTTGTTTCGCCTTGTCTGGAGGTAGCTGAAATCGCTGACCGGCTTGTAAAAAGCGGGGGAAAGGCAGTCTTGTTCGAAAATAACGGAACAGAATTTCCTATTCTTATTTTGGCTTTCGCGGGTGACAAAAGGATGAATCTTGCCCTGAGCCTGCGCGATCTGGATGATGCCGGCCGGATGATCGAAGGGATAGTAAAAGATTTCATGGGCCCCAAGGAGCATTTCCTTGATAAACTCAGGCTGCTTCCTGCGTTACAGGAAATCTCATCCTGGATGCCGAAAACCTTGTCGGGCCGGGGAGCCTGCCAGGATGTCATAATGAATCCCATTGACCTTGGCAAGCTTCCTGTACTGAAGTGCTGGCCTCACGACGGCGGTCCGTTCATTACTTTACCATGCGTTCATACCAGGAACCCCGAGAACAAAACCCGGAACCTGGGAATGTACCGGATGCAGGTTTTCGGGCCCTGCCTTGCAGGGATGCACTGGCATATGCATAAAGGCTCAGCACATCATTTTCATCTCTATAAACAGGCCGGTACGAGGATGCCGGTTTCTGTAAGCCTTGGTGGTGACCCTGTATATACCTATGCGGCCACGGCGCCTTTGCCCGAGAATCTTGATGAATACTTGTTTGCCGGGTTCCTTAGGAAGAAAAAAGTGGAACTGGTACGATGTATCACCAATGATCTTGAAGTGCCTGCCGATGCTGATTTCGTGATTGAGGGATATGTTGACCCCACGGAAGAACTTATTCTCGAAGGGCCTTTCGGCGACCATACGGGTTTTTACTCACTGGAGGGTATGTTCCCCCGTTTCCATGTGACTTGTATTACTCATAGGAAAGATGCAGTATACCCTTCAACTATAGTGGGCATACCACCTCAGGAAGATGCGTGGATAGGGAAGGCCACTGAGAGGATTTTTCTTACGCCGATTAAACTATCGGTTGTGCCGGAACTCTCAAACATGCATATGCCTCCGGAAGGGGTGTTTCATAATATTGCACTTGCCTCCATTCATAAGTCCTATCCGGGCCAGGCCGTTAAAGTCATGAGTTCATTATGGGGAGCCGGGCAGATGATGTTTAATAAAATGATGGGTGTGTTTGATGCAGGAGTTGATCTGAATGATTATGTTCAGCTTGCACGTCTTATCAGCGAGCATACCCATCCTGTGTGGGGTGTTCATTTCATTCAGGGCCCTGCCGATATTCTTGATCATTCCAGCAGAAAGTATGGTTTTGGAAGCAAGATAGGCTTTGATGCAACAGTAAAGACCGCTGAGGAGGAAACTGACACCTGGGTGAGGGGGACTCCATATGTTGATGAGAAGGAAATAATGAATGCTATACCCGCTATAACATCCGCCAATAGTAACCTGATTAAAGAGGGTATTTCGGCAGTGATATTCTCGGTTCATAAGTCAAAGCCTTTTGAAATCAGGGTCATCGCAAAACAGCTGATTGAAGATGGGCTGGTAAACAATGTGAGTTTTATCATTTTTACGGATTCCCTTCCCGGCGGTCATAATCTTTCGGTCCTGAGCTGGCTTGTCGCAAATAACCTGGATCCTATGCGCGATTGTTTTTACACGGAAGATGGAAATGGCAACAAAAATCCCGTATTATTTATTGATGGAACAATGAAGAGCCTCGCGATGGATGGTTTTACACGCGACTGGCCCAATGTAATTGTGATGGATGACGAGACTATATCGGCTATCGATTCCAAATGGAACTCCCTGGGTCTGGGAGGTTTTATTTCTTCTCCCTCCCTTCAATTTAAGTCGCTGGTTATCAGCAATGGAGCGGTTGCCATGGATCCAGGCCGGGAATAACACAATTATTTTTTGTAATTTTGGCCACCAAACCAAAAAATGGATGAAACAAACCGTACTTTTTTTATTTTTCCTGGTATTTTTTTCCGTTTCCTCTTTATCGGGTCTGTTAGCTCAGACTCATTCGGTTATGAAGGGGAGGTTGCTTGATGCCACAAATAATGACCCGGTTGCTTTTGCAAATATTGGTATCAAAGGGAAAGCCGGTGGAACTTTTACCGACAACAACGGGTTTTATAAGCTGGAGATAGTCAAGGGGGATCATGTAGTCGTGTTTTCCTGCATTGGCTATGAAAAACTTGAACGCCCTATCAACATTCCCGGTGATGGGAAACAGATCAATCTGGATATTTTAATCAAGCCTACCACCCAGGAACTCAATACTGTTGTTGTTTCGGGTTCCAGGTACGAGCAGAAGGTTGAGGAATCTATTTCTACTATCGAGGTACTTAAAGCCAGCTCGATACAGGCATCGAACCCATCGAGTGTTGATCAGGCCATTGACAAGATGCCTGGCATTGCAATTATAGATAATGAGCCCCAGATCAGGGGGGGGAGCGGTTTCAGCTCGGGCCTGGGAAGCAGGGTGATGGTGATGGTCGATGAAATACCTATGATGAGGGGAGATGCCGGGAGGCCCGACTGGGGCTTTTTACCGGTAGAGGACATTGAACAGATAGAGCTTGTAAAAGGAGCTTCTTCGGTGGTTTATGGCAGTTCGGCTATTACAGGGGCCATTAATATCAGGACGGTATACCCGAAATCAATTCCGGAGACAAAAGTTAATGCTTTCATGGGCATCTACAGTAAACCCTCTCAGAAGTTCACAACACCCTGGTCGGGGTTCAATCCGCTTCAGTTTGGGGTTTCTGTATCACATCTTCAGCAGTTCGATAATATTGACCTGACCGTTGGGGCCAGTTATTTTAACGATCAGATGTATATTGGCGGTGTGCCGGAGCTTGCAGCTGACACGGCTTTCAATAAAGGAGAGTTTATCAAACGAGGCAAGGTCTATTTCAATACGAGGGTCAGGGATAAAAAGATTACCGGTCTTACCTACGGATTAAACGGGAATTTCATGTACAATGAAAGTGCCGAAACCTATTTCTGGTATGATGCCGACACAAATATTTACCGTTCGTATCCTGGCGCCCTGTCTTATTTTAAAGTATTCAGTTTTTATGTTGATCCGTTTATAAAATACTACGATAAGAAGGGCAACCAGTTCAGCTTTAAAAACCGGGTTTATTTCGGAAATACAAATGCTACAAACAACCAGTCGAACCGCTATACCACATTGTTCGACGAGCTGAAATACAGCCGCCGTTTCAGTAAACTTGGCGATTTGACCGTTGTTGCCGGTATCATGAGTACCTATTCCCATTCAGAGGGGCAGGTCTTCAGCGGTATCCTTGCGGCTAACGGTACTACCACTGCGAACCAGTCAGGTACTTATAATTCGGAGAATCTGAGCGTATATGTGCAGCTCTTGAAAAAATTCTTTAACCGCCTCACTATTGAAGCCGGGGGAAGGTTCGAGTATTATAATATTGCAGAACTCATCGAATACAAACCTATTTTCAGGGCGGGCGCTAACCTGCGGGTAGGAAAGTCTTCTTATTTCAGAGTCTCTGCCGGGCAAGGCTACCGTGCTCCCAGTATTGGCGAGCGATATATTACAACGAATTCGGGGGGATTCGGTTTTTATCCAAATCCACAACTGCAGTCCGAAACGTGTAACTCATACGAAATAGGATTCAAGCAGGTGTTCCGTATCGGTAAAATAAATTTCATGGCCGACCTGGCCGGCTTTTATGAAGATTATTTCAACTACGTGGAATTCAATTTCGGGATTTGGGGCCACGGCCCGCTCACCCAGAGCATCGGTTTTAAATTCCTGAATACCGGCCCGGCCAGGATATACGGAGGGGATTTTACTTTGGCAGGCGACGGCAAACTATCGAGAAACCTAGATCTTTCCATGCTTGTCGGGTATACTTACACTGTTCCCCAGTCGACCCAGCCCGACGAGGTGTATTATGAAAATTTTGAAACATCAACCCAGAAAACAAGATATTATACTTACGCCAATACATCTACCGATACAGCAAACAATATCCTTAAATACCGTCTTCAGAACCTGGTAAAAGTAGACCTGCAGTTTACGTATAAAAAACGGCTTTCGGCAGGAATTACTGGCAGATACTATGGATACATGCAAAATATCGATATTTTTTTGTACCAGCTGGATACTCCTAAAGCGATGCATTCGGGTATTATCAAATACCGTCAGGAACATCATAGCGGCAATTTTATTGCTGATGCCAGGGTAGGGTATACGTTTGGTATTTTCAAGGTCTCGCTGATTGTGAACAACCTCATGAATACAATGTATTCACTGAGGCCGGTAACCATTGAAGCACCCAGGACCACTTCATTGCAGGTAGTTGTTAACATTTAAAAAACTCAAACTAAAAACAAATCCATATGAAAAAACAAGTTTTACTTTTCTTTGTCTTGCTGCTTGGTTTCGCAAGCCTTAACCAGGCGCAGCAGATTCTTCCCGATGGCAATTTTGAAAGCTGGTCGCGTTACACTCCCGTTCCTCCGGCCCATCCGTTTGATCAACCGACAGGAGGTTTTTTTTATACATTGAATATTCTGGATACCATCCCGACCCCACCGGGAATTACCGTGTACAAATGTGACACAGCTCATACCGGTTCCTATTCTGCACGCTGCATAACCCGTAAGATTGATGTTCTGAGTATCCTTATTCCCGGGGTCGTTGGAACACTTAAACTCAACTGGATAAATAATTCAGCTATTCTCGGATTACCCTATAAATGGACGAACAAACCCTTGCGTTTTCAGGGGTATTACCAGTCATATCCTGTTAAAAATGACGCCTCCGCAGTTGTGCTGTTGCTCTCAAAATGGAATGCAGTCTCTAAGAAAAGGGATACTATTGCTTATAATAAGCTTGTTTTCAATGGAACTGTTTCTGCCTGGACCAAATTTGACACGGCAGTAATATACAGGAACCCTAACGTAATGCCTGACACCATTTGTATGCTGCTTTTATCCTGTGCAGGTTTCAATGCCTCAAATCTTTTCGGATCCACGGGCGAGGTTGGCAGCCAGGCTTTGTTTGATGATATAACCCTGACCGGACTTTTTCCTTATGCAGTTGAGGATCTGATGGCTCAGGATATAAACATCTCGGTGAGCCCGAATCCGGCTACTGACTACCTTCAGGTTAAACTGGAGAAAGCCGTGAAAGATGCTACTTTCGAAGTCTACAATACACAGGGTTGCCTGGTTCTCAGTCACCCGATGCAGGACATGACAGGACGTTTCAGTGTAAGTTCACTCTCTGCAGGAATGTATTTTTATCATCTCAGGACGGCCGGCAATACGCTGGGTTCTGGAAAGTTTGTCATTAACCGGTAACAGATAACAGATATCTGATATCTGACAGTAAAACATTCTATGATATGACAGAAATAACAAGTTCAAAAATGGCCATAGAGCTCGAAGATAAGTACGGAGCTCATAACTATCATCCGCTGCCGGTGGTCCTTGCAAAAGGCGAAGGTGTATTCATGTGGGACGTTGAAGGAAAGCGCTATTTTGATTTCCTGTCAGCCTACTCTGCCGTAAACCAGGGACACTGTCATCCGAAGATAATTAAAGCCCTGATCGATCAGGCACAGACTCTCGAGCTTACTTCCCGTGCGTTTTACAACAATGTGCTGGGGGTTTACGAAAAATTCATCACCGGGTATTTCGGGTACCAGCGTGTATTGCCTATGAATACGGGTGCCGAGGGCGATGAAACAGCTTTGAAACTTACCCGTAAATGGGCATACAAGGTCAAGGGAGTTCCTGAAAATCAGGCAAAGATCATTTGCTGTGAAAATAACTTTCACGGGCGGACGATATCGATCATCTCCATGTCGACCGACCCTCAGGCAAGGGATGATTTCGGCCCATTCACCCCGGGTTTCATAATTATTCCATACAACGACCTTTCGGCCCTTGAGAAGGCCCTTCAGGACCCCACGGTCGCGGGCTTCCTGGTAGAGCCGATACAGGGTGAAGCCGGGGTTTTTGTCCCCGATGAAGGCTATCTTAAGAAGGCCTATGACCTCTGCAAGGCAAATAATGTATTATTTATTGCGGATGAGGTGCAGACCGGCATCGCGCGTACGGGAAAACTCCTTGCCTGCGACTGGGAAGGCTTCAAACCCGATGTGTTAATACTCGGTAAGGCACTGTCAGGAGGAGTTTATCCCATTTCGGCTGTTCTTGCCGATGACCATATCATGATGGTAATTCATCCGGGCGAACACGGCTCAACCTTTGGTGGAAATCCTGTTGCCGGCCGGGTTGCCATTGCAGCCCTGGAAGTGGTAAGGGATGAGAAACTGGCAGAAAACGCTCAGAAAATGGGTGAGCTGTTTCGTTCCGAGATCATGAAGATCAATTCTCCTTTTATTGAACTCGTTCGCGGAAAAGGCCTTTTGAACGCTATTGTGATCAGACCCCATAAGGGGAAATCGGCATGGGATGTTTGCCTGAAGATGCGCGATAACGGACTGCTGGCAAAGCCCACCCACGATCACATCATTCGTTTCGCACCGCCTTTGGTGATCAATGAGGCACAAGTGCTTGAGGCGGTAGGCATCATAGCCAGGTCGATAAAGGAGCTGGAATAAATGGTGAAATGGTGAAATGGTGAAATCGAGAGATAGTGAAATTTCGGGTTTCGTTTATTCTGGTTTTTCACCATTTCGCTATTTCACCATTTCACCATTTTCTTAAAATCCCGCCACCAGCTTCAGGTTGAACAACCTTGGGGTAAGATAATTCGGAACTGCGTATTGTTTGCCCTGTATATCGGTGATCCACTGGTAGGAGATCGTATTATTCAGGTTAAGCAGGTTGAACACATCCAGTCCTATCCACATGGAATTGAACACCCGGAAAGGATTTTTTGGGCCAAAGTGTGTTTTTTCTCCAATCAGTTGTTTTGAAAGACCGATGTCGACACGTCGGTAGGGAGGCATCCTGAGGGTTTGCGAAGCGGGTGGTGAATCGGGCGGACCGAAAGGCAGTCCGGTGCCATAAACCAGTGTCAGAGCCACTTTCCAGGTTGGGAATCCGGGGATGTAATCCTGAAAAAAAACAGCAAGGTTCATTCTCTGGTCGGTAGGGCGGGGGATCCAGCTTCCCTGGAAATACTCTTCCGTTTTCATGAACGAAAGGCTGGCCCAGGATTCGGCCCCTTTAACAAATTCGCCATTGATACGGAAATCGATACCGTAAGCATAGCCGTGGGCATCGTTGGTGCCGTAATACCTTATCCGCATATTATCGATCTCATAAGGGATCAGATCCTGAATGTATTTATAATACACTTCGGTGACGAATTTGAAAGGCCGTTTCCAGAAGTTGAAATAGAGGTCTGTGCCCAACACCGCCTGATAGGAATTCTGGGCTTTAAGACCTTTTACGATTTGGCCCCCGAGATCGGTCATCTCCCTGAATGTGGGCGGTTGTGAATACATCCCTCCCGATAAACGGAAAACCACATCCTTGCTCCAGTGAGGTTTTAAAGATATATTGATTCTGGGGTTCAGAAGAAACTGCCCGTTATAGTCGTAATAAATAGCCCTGAGGCCAGCCGTGAGCCCGATGTCGTTTGAGGTATTCTTGAACGTCCAGGTGTTCTGTGCAAAGGCATCCAAAGTGTTTGAACTGATGTTATTGTTGGCCCAGATCACATTGGTAAGAAAGAGTTCGCTATGGGGCGGATTGGTTGATCCCAGTGAATCGGGCGGGTGGGGGAGCGAGTAACCGGCCGAATCCTGGAGTTCCCATTCATTCATAACGTAAGTAAAAAAATCATGCTGGTATTTCAGTCCCCAAACCATCTGGCTTTTTCCTTTTTCCCAGTTCCCCCTGTGTTCCAGATTAAATATGGTGCCATTGAGATAATCCCTGGCATGATTGAGATAGGAGCCCACACCGAGAATCTCGGTAACCTGTCCGGCATCATTACTCATGGTTTCAAGCCGGCCCAGCCAGTATTCACCCGAAATATCGAAAGTCTGGGCTTCATGAGTCTGAAATACCGAGGCGATCAGTTTCAGCCTCATGTTCTCCATGGGCTTGAAGGTCAGTGTGGCTGAGGCAAGCCAGCTCTGGTAACGGTCAAGCTCGGTCCCGTCGAAAAATATTTTAATTTTGTATGCCTCGCTGAGCGTGCCGAAGCTGGTTTCCTGGGTCTGGGGGATCAGCTTGTACGAATTATTGGTAAAGCTTCCGAATACCGAAAGTTCCCATTTTTTGCTGATATCATAGTATACCATTCCCTGAACGTCGAAGAACCTGGGCTTATAGCTCCCTTTCGTGTCGAGGGCTTTCAGAAAGTAAGAGTATGATTTATAGCGGACTCCCAGCAGATAGGACAGTTTTTTGCCTATCTTTCCTTCAAGGTGGGCGTCGGCCCCGAGCAGGCTTACGTCGAAAGAACCCGCGAATTTTGAAGGTTTCTTGTATTTGATGTCAAGTACGCTCGACATCTTGTCGCCATACTTGGCATCGAACCCTCCGGCCGAAAAGCTGATGCCCGAGACCAGGTCGGGATTCAAAAAACTCTGCCCTTCCTGCTGCCCCGAACGGACCAGGTAAGGACGGTAAATTTCAATATCGTTCACAAACACCAGATTCTCATCGTAGTTCCCACCCCTTACCGAGTATTGCGAACTGAGCTCGTTTCTGGAGGAAACGCCGGGCATCATTTTAATAAGGTCTTCCACACTGGCGTTGATGGTGGGAATGTAAGTGATCGCTTTGGGGTCGATGCGGCTGAAAGTGTTGGTCTTAAGTTGCTGATCTTTTACCTCAATGGTTGAAAGCTCGGTGGCCGCGGGTTTCAGCTGAATGCTGAGCAGTTTGTTTTCCCCGTTTTTCAAGTTGACCTTTAAGGAATCAGTCCCAAAACCAACAACAGAGAAAACAAGGACTATATTTTTACCCGATGGTATCTTTAATTCATAGGAACCGTCTTTGGATGCCGAAGTCCCGCTGGTTGTGCCTTTCACGGCTATATTGGCGAACTCCAGGGCATTCCCTTCGGCATCGTTCACGAACCCATGCACCCTGGCTTCCTGTGCAGCAAGTGATGCATAGAAAAAGAGCAGAATACCGGTTAACAGATTCCTCAGACCCTTCATTACTGTTGCTTAAGCCGTTCTTCCTTTTTTTTGAATTTCCCATCTTTCCAGGCTTTGATGAACTGTGCCCAGGCAAAGGGGTTAAAAATATTGAATGGTTGTTGCTGTCCGAAAGAGTAAAGTTTGGAAGTCGTATTCTCGATGTAGTTGTTGTAATTCATGCGGGCATCCATCGGATAGTCGAGAGCCGCCAGCCGAAGGTTATAAATATCCAGATTTTTCCTTGCAATTTCATAATCATCATCAGGTATCCTGGTTTCAATAAAGGCCTTTTTAAAATCCTCGAGTGTGGGCCAGGGGAAAATAATAGCAGCCGAGAGCGTTAGCGTGTCGTTGGTCATCAGCTGAATGAGTGAATATTTTTTTTGAGTGATGGTATCTGGTATGATAAAGGAAGCAGGTCTGAAGCCGATGGCTGTAAAAAGAACGGTGTCTCTCTGGTGGGCCACGAAAGAGAAGAAACCATAACTGTCGCTGGCCGTTCCGTACCTGCTGTTCTTAACCAGGACTTTCGTATAAGGTACCGGATTGAGGCTGTCGGCAGTGATAGTGATTCCCGAAAACTGCACCAGTTTCTCCTCATACTTCCTGGTTTGCGCGTAGAGATTGATCCCGCTGCATGTAAAAGCGATGGCAAACGCCAGGAAAAATGTTTTTAAAATCATGCGCAGGTAAGAGATTCGGGCGTTAAATATAACGAGGTTTCTGTAAATTTATTTGAGGGAAGAGGCGATTGAATGAAAAGAAAAAAGGCTGCCGCATGAGATACGTGGCAGCCTTCTATAAGACTTTAAAATACTTATTTAGTCAAGTATCCTTTTTCTCTTGCTTTTTTTAAGGAGGCAGAAATGCCATTTTTATTAATATGCCTGATGCCTTCAGCAGAAACCCTGAGGATAATTTCCTTGTTTTCTTCAGGAATAAAAAACTTTTTAGTCTGAAGATTCGGGCTGAAAACCCGTTTTGTTTTGTGGTTCGAGTGCGATACTTTATTGCCTCTGATTGCGCCTTTTCCCGTTATTTCACAAATTCTTGCCATGGCCTGATTGATATAATGATTTTCGAATGGGAGTGCAAAGGTAGGGAATCATTTTGAAATAGCAAAAGGTTTTAGTATAGAATTTACGATTTACGAATTACGATTTACGATTGACAAAGACATCTGACATCTGATATCTGTCATCCGCAGTCTGTCAGAAGGTTTTTCCTGAGCAGATTCAGCGCCTGAAGTGAGGCTCTGCGGATATTTCTTTCCCGGCTGTCGCCAAACAGATATTTTTCGGAGAAAACTTCATCGGGGGTGGCAATTGCGATCCAGACCGTGCCTACAGGCTTTTCTTCGGTACCGCCGTCGGGCCCTGCAATTCCCGATACAGCGATCACGTAATCAACGTTTAGATTAGTCTGTGCGCCGATAGCCATTTCGATCACGACTTCGGAGCTTACTGCTCCAAATTCCTGCAAGGTTTCGGGCATGATGCTGAGCATCTGCTCCTTAACCGCATTGTCGTACGCGATAATGCTCCCTTTGTAATAAGCGGAACTCCCGGGAACACTGGTCAGAAGGTGAGCGATATACCCGCCGGTACAGCTTTCAGCAGTGCCCAGCGTGGCATTTTTTTCTTTGAGAAGTCTCCCCACGATAGCTTCAATTTGGTCATCATCTGCCCCGAAAATATAATCAGGAATTAATACAGATAATTTTTCGGCTTCTTTTTCTACCTGACTGCGGATGGCATTCTCCTCATCGCCGGTTCCGCTCAATCGCAGGCGTACCATACCTGGCTGGGGGAGGTAAGCCAGTTTAATGAACGACGGAAGGTTGTTTTCCCATTCTTCAATCATTGAAGCCAGGAAGGATTCCCCGATACCCTGGGTAAGAATGGTCTTATGGTATATTGATTTCGGATGAAATCTCGTTTTCAGTTCAGGGATGATATACTCATTCATCATCGCCTTCATCTCGAAAGGGACGCCGGGCATGGAAACATAGATTACCTGGTGCATCCCGGATCCTGGATCTTGCATCCTGGATCTTGCCTCCTGGATGCAAGATGCGGGATGCAGGATGCGGGACGGGCAGGATTTTTCGAACCACATTCCCCTGGCTGTTCCAAGCTTATTGGGAATGCTTATACAGTCCTCGGGCAAATACGCCTGCTGCCGGTTCAGTTCGGTGACCTGGTACCCCCGGCGGGCAAAAATAGCTTCCACGTCCTTATATGCTTCCTCATTAAATACCAGCCTGGTACCGAAAAAATCGCACAAAGTGGTCTTGGTGATGTCGTCTCTGGTAGGGCCTATTCCTCCCGAAATCAGCACGACTTCACAGCGCTCACTTGCTTTCCACAAGGCATCGAGAATATGTTCACGGGTATCGCCTATGATGGTGAACTGGTTCACGCTGAAGCCTGCGAGACTAAGCTGTTCGCCCATCCAGGAGGCATTGGTGTTGACAACCTGCCCTATAAGCAGCTCGTCGCCTATATTGATGATCTCAATGTTCATTCAACAAAGATTAGGAATAATTTCGGAAAAGAAAAATCCGGAATATTATTTACTTTTGAACAAACAATAATGATCACAAATAATTTAGAAAATCAGAATTGCGACAATGAAAATGAAACCAAGGCTCCTGCCAGTCTTAATGACGGCTTTATTATTCATCCTTTCCTGCAATTGCCAGCAAAAAGGATCTTTAACATCTAATCCATTAGACAGGTTAAACTGGTCTGAAAAGAACTATAATGCACTGAACCAATTGATTGTTGATTATGGAACCGGCGGCAAATACTATGATAAAAACAAGGCTCCTTATGCCGTATTTGACTGGGATCAGACCTGTGCCCATTTCGATGTGGAAGAGGCGCTGATGCGTTTCCAGATGTTCAACCTCAGGTATAAGATGACCAAAGACCAATTCAGAGGATTGCTCAAAGACGATTTTAACGGGGTGATAACATTGAATGCCGGGTATAAAAACATAAGGCTTGCTGATATCAACCAGGATCTGGCTGATGATTACAGTTTTATTTATGATAATTATTCGGGGATGGCCGGTAAGAAAAACATTGAAGAAATGCGCCAGACGCCACAGTATAAAGATTTCATTGCCAGACTGTTGTTTTTACTCGACGGGTACTCTGCTACTACCGGGATAGGTGATGAATATGCTCTCGTTTGGGTTATCTGCCTGTTTACCGGGTATACTCCCTCTGAAATGAAGGATATGGCCGGGGAAGCTGTTTCCTGTGAGCTGGCCAACCGCATTGGAATGGAAACCCTTCAGTCGCCCCCGGGTCTGAAAACAAGGTCGGGCATCGTAAGCTGTTCGCACAGGACCGGGCTTCGCGTGATACCTGAGATTCAGGACCTGTTCTCGGCCCTGAAGAGGAATGGCATCGATGTGTTCATTGTCTCGGCAAGCTATAAACCGGTTGTGGAAGCTTTTTCGGGAGTAGGCGCATACGGCTACAATCTGCAGGCCGACCATGTGATTGCGATGGACCTTGAGACCGGAAGCGACGGGAAGATCATCCCCGAATACAAAAAGGGATGGGTTCAAACCTATAAACACGGCAAGGTCGAAGCCATCAACCGCAGGATAAAGTCAGAGTTGGGTATGAACCGGGATCCGCTGATGACGGCCGGCGACAGTGAAGGCGATTATGCCATGTTTACCGAATTTCCTGATACGAAACTCAGCCTGATCTGGAACAGGCTGAAGGGAGGCGATCTCGGCAGACTTTGTAAACAGGCGGTTGATGAAATGAACGAGCCCATGCCAAGATACATTTTGCAGGGCCGGAACGAAAATACAGGACTGGCAATACCCTGCTCCGAATCTATTCTTCTCGGGACCAGGGAGCCGCAACTATTAGCAAAACAGGAAGGGATTGGAATATTTTAAGCAGTGGCAATCGTTAGTATAAAAAACCGAATAACCAGAGAGGAATTTTATTTTGAATTCCAACCTCTAAATCGTCAGCAATAATAAATCCATCTGGTTTTCCTGCAATTTGTCGCCGGGTCTTTCCTTTCCCTCCAATCTCAAATAAATATTGTTCGTCCACAATAAAATCGCCTTTTACCGCTAATTCCACCCTGTGTAGAACCTTGAGCTGATTTACAAAAAAACATTCTCTCAGATTGCCACGGTCGGCACTGTTCGCCGAAAGTACATAAATAATATTAGGATGGTTCAAGAGAATTTTTCCGGGTTTTGTAAGCTTGCCATAAAAACTTCCCGAAGCATTAAGGGAGATAGTTATTTCAGCTTGTTCAAGCAGGCCAAGATATTGAAGTAAAGTGTTTCTGTTCAGCTCGACGGCCTCCGCAAGTTTTGTTATGTTGGGTTGATACGGAACGTTTGCCGCTATGTATTGCAACGCCCTTCTCATTTTCTGAATGTTTCTGAAATCAATGTTGAACACTGAAGGAATTTCCTGTTCCAGGATGTAATTGATTGCCGCCTGTAATTTTAAGGGGTAGGTCGTCCTGGACTGAAGGAAATACGGGTAATAGCCGTGTTTCAGGTATTCAGGGAAAAGATTATATGGTCTTATCTCCATGAGAATTGAACGGGCTATAGAGATATGTTCCGTTAAAATTTCAGAAAGTGAGAAAACAGGCAGTTTTTTCCCGCTGACGATTTCTATATATTCTCTGAATGACAATCCATGCATATGATATATTACTGCCCTTCGGCTTAAATCAACACCCTTATCCATGATTTTCAAAACGGAAGAGCCTGAAAAAATCACCTGTAGTTTTGGAAACAAGTCGTAGATGTTTTTAATTTCTGCTGCCCAGTTTGAATATTTATGGATCTCATCAATAATTAAAGTTTCTCCTCCTTGCCTGATAAATTCCTTTGCAAGCGATAGTATGGAAGGATATGGGTTTGAAAGGTCATCAATACTAAGGTATAAACATGATTTGTCTGAACGTTTCGACTCTGAAAGGTGTTGTAAAAGACAAGTTGTTTTCCCGACACCTTTTGCTCCCGTTAAACCGATCAACCTTTCATTCCATTCAATAGTGTCGAGTATTGATCGCCGAAATGAAAAATCAGTAGATGCAATTAATTGATTTTGATAATTATATAAAGCATTCATTCAGATTGCTTATTAGGTTAAGCAAAAATAACAAAAAAATGTTAATTGTAATAAGCAAAGATGTTTTTTTCTTCGAAAATTTCGGAAGAAAAATTCAATAAGCATAAATCACGGTCGGGGACAACGAATTCCTTACAGTATTGTGACAAGCGTTTTCCCCAGTATCCTGAAATAATTGCAGAGGCTGGGATAATTGATAAACTTCATGTTGAGTTCGATTTTGGCGGGCATGATGGTTTCGATATAGTCCTTCTCGGGTTGGGATGATTTTCCAAGTATTTCGTTTTCGTTGATATATTCAAGGGAGGCATAATCGGTGATGCCGGGCTTCACGTTCAGAACCCGTCTCTGTTCGGGAGTGTACATATTGACATACTTCCTGATCTCGGGCCTGGGGCCCACCAGGCTCATCTCGCCTTTTAAAACGTTGATCAACTGCGGAAGTTCATCAAGCTTGAACTTTCTCAGGTAATAGCCGACCCTGGTTATACGGCTGTCGCGGCTGCCGATGGTCAGGCCGATCTTCTTATCGCTGTTGGTGCGCATGGAACGGAACTTCAGCAATCTGAAATCCTTATCGCCCCTGCCCACGCGGACCTGCGAATAAAATACCCCACCCCGGGAATCCAGGGATATGATGATTGCAACCACAATAAATAAGGGAAGGCACAGCAGCAATCCGCAAACAGAAAAAAGTATATCGAAGAATCGGATCATATGTTAAGTAGCGAAGTAGCGAAGTAGCGAAGTAGTGTTCGGCGAAGCCGTAATGAACACCATAGAAATAAACAATTCGTGAATAAATTCAAAATTATTCACGAAATTACATGATAATTGGATATCAGATGGCAGATGGCGGAATTTTGTATCTTTGAATTTGCAGTCAGAACCTATTTGTAAATTGATAATCAGGCTTACTCTGGTCATAATACATTGGAAGACTCCCAACATATTAAACTTTCAGAACTTACGTCCCGGATCGAGGCGGTAATCAGTGGGGCATTTGGAAGCAAGACTTTCTGGGTTCTTGCTGAGATCGCCGGGTTGAAATACTACCAGGAAAAAAACTATTATTTCTTTGACCTGGTTGAAAAGGGGGAGTCGTCAAGCGCTATACTTGTATCGATAAAAGCCAGTGCCTGGGCGGCATCAGTAAATAAGATCAGAAATTTCGAAAAAAGCACAGGACAGAAGTTCACCAACGACATTCAGGTTCTGGTAAAAGTATCGGTTGATTATAGCGGCAAATACGGGTTGAAACTGAACTTTCTCGACATTGACCATAATTTCACCATCGGAAATCTTGAAAAACAAAGACAGGAAACCTTAAAACGGTTGCTTGCGGCGAATCCCGAACATATTAAGTTCGCCCGGGGGGAGTATGTCACGTACAACAAGCTTCTTCCGATAAACCCTGTTATTCAGAATATTGCACTCATCTCGTCATCAAATGCCGAGGGCCATACAGACTTTCTGAAGGTTCTCAAAGAGAATCAGTTTGACTACCATTTCTTCATTGATGAATACCTTACTCAGGTTCAGGGCGAGAGTGCTGCTCCTCAGATGGTAAGCAAACTGCTTGAAATATTTAATTCTCATAAACCATATGATGCCGTTGTGATTGTAAGGGGTGGAGGCGCCACGACCGATTTTCTGATGTTCGACACCTACAATTTATCGAGAGCTGTGGCAAGGTTCCCTATACCCGTGATCACAGGAATAGGGCATACAGGCAACCAGTGCATCGTTGATCTGATGGCATATAAAGCTGCGATTGCCCCGACAAAAGCTGCCGAATTGATTATAGCCCACAACCGGGCGTTTGAAGAAAAGGTGATTAACTATAGGAAATCTATCATTTCCGGGACTAACGAATTAACGTCACGGCATCAGATCTTTCTGAACAATGTCAATTCACAAATCATTGGCAAAGCAAAGGACATCCTGAGTGAAAATGCGCAGGCGCTTACTCATTTGAACTCCCTGATTGTGGCCGGGGCAAACAACCTTCTAATGCATCACAAGGAAAAGTTGCAGCCGCTGCAGAACAGAATCATCCGGAAAACGGAACTGATGATCGACAACTGCAGGTTCGCAATTGAGAGATATATCTACACTATCAATGTTTCTGCTGTTAACCTTCTAAAGGACAAACAGTATAACCTGAACTACTATATTGAGCTAATCAAACATCTGAGCCCCGCAAACGTGTTAAGGCGGGGATACTCCCTGATCTATCAGAACGGCAGAATAGTTAAGGACCCGTCGACGCTGCATCGCGGCGCTGAAATAACGAACATACTGTACGATACCGAAATCATATCAACCGTAAAGGATAAAAAGAAACCGGATGAGCAAAGATTTAAACTATAAGGACGCTCTTGAAGAGCTTTCGCAGATCGCGGCGGCAATTGAAAACGAGTCTATTACTGTGGATGAACTGGCAACAAAAGTGAAACGTGCGGCCGGGCTGATAGATTTCTGCCAGACGAAGCTGAAAAGCACAGACGCTGAAGTGAAAAAGATCCTGGCACAGATGGAAGCAAAATCTACTTCTCCACGGCCCTGACTACTGCCCTCACCACCTCATCGACCATGGCATCGGTAAGGTCGTAGTATACCGGGAGGGTGATCTCGCGCGAGAAATTGTCGTAGGCCACGGGGTAGTCGTCTATGCGGTAACCCAGGCCCTTGTAAAAGGTCATCATGGGCAGGGGCACGAAATGCACGTTCACCGCGACTTCCTGCATAAAGATCTCTTGTATTATCGAATCACGCTGGCTTTCCGTGGCTCCAACTATCCGCAGTAGAAAAATATGATAGGAGGACTGGCGTTCGGTGGTTTCATACACCGGGATCTGGGCCCAGGGGTATTTCGACAGTGCGGAAGCATAGCGGTCGAGGATATGCTTGCGCTTTACCAGCATATCCTCATTATAGCGCTGGATCTCAACAAGTCCCATCGATGCCTGGATATCGGTCATGTTACATTTGTAACCTGCCTCCACGATGTCGTACCTCCAGTTGCCGATCTGGTTCTTTGCCAGGGCGTCCTTGGTTTGTCCGTGCAATGATTTGATATTCAGTCTCTGGTAAATCTGCAGATTATCGAAAGGCTCCGGCATATTGAAGCAGATAGCGCCGCCTTCGGCAGTCGTGAGGTTCTTCACGGCATGGAAGGAATACACGGTGATGTCGGTGAGAGAGCCTGCTTTCTTCCCTTTGTAGACCCCGCCGATCGAATGAGCGGCATCGGACATCACAAGGATACGCCCAAGCTGCTCCTGCTCTTTGGTTTTTGCTATGAACTGACTGCGGATGTCGTCTCGTCGGACCAATGCGTTGATGGCATCGTAATCGCAGGGCCAGCCAGCTATGTCGACGGGTATGATCACCTTGGTATTTGAGGTGATAGCTTTTTCAATGGCATCTACATTGATATTGAAATCCTCTCCCGAATCGACGAACACTACTTTCGCGCCGCAATGCACAACCACGTTGGCTGTGGCATTGTAAGTATAGGCAGGAACAATGACTTCGTCGCCGGGGCCCACGCCGTACCAGTGAAGCACCAGCTCGAGGCCGGCTGTTGCAGAATTCAGGCAAAGCGTGGATTTCTGTCCCCCGTAATCGCTAAGCATCTTCTCGAACCTCTTGGTCTTGGGGCCCGTGGTGATCCAGCCAGACCAGAGTGTATCGACGACTTCATCGACGATGCGCTGGTCCATGCGGGGAGGGGAGAAGGGGATCATTTGAATGTCGAATATTGAATGATGAATGTTGAATGTTGAATTTAGAGTAATCGAATACTCGAATTATGAATGTCGAATTAAAAGGCCAAATTACTTCAAATTTTCTTTTCAGCTATAGAATCTTATCCAGATGCCATGCCTGAATATGCTTTATCCCTTTTCTGTCAGACATCAGAACGTCGTCAAGCGAGACAATAAATTTTTCATAATTGTCAGGAATTGATTCCAATGCTGAATATTCTCTTTCGGTTGTTTGCTGATCGGCCAGCAGGTAGGCCACCTGAAAATAGATGGTCCGGGCATTGTATGTTGCGATGAAATCGACTTCCCTGTTCCGAAAGTGTCCAACATATACCTTATACCCTGCCATGGCAAGCTGCAGGAAAACAATATTCTCCAGAAAATATCCGATTCCGGAGTCGAAGCCAGGATAAATGTAATTCTTAAACGCAGGATCGTTGATGTAATACTTGCAGGTTCCAGAAATGATTTCTTTTCCTTTAACGCTGTACCTTTCCGCCTTATGAACCAGGAATGCATTCTGCAGGCAATCAATATAACTGGATATGGTTTCGTAATTGGTCTTCCTGTTCTTTCCCTTAAAATATTTCACAATGCTGCTGATGGAAATAAGGTTTGATGCATTGTTTACAAGGAAGGCAAACAGATCTTCAAGCAAGCGCGCATCCTTGATGTTTTGCCGCTGAATAATGTCGCGAAGCATTACCGTGTCTTTGATAGCGCTCATGTAATGCCTTTTCGTTTCCTGATCCGGCAGATGAAACAGCTCGGGAAGCCCACCGGTTTGCATATACTGTAAAAATGCCTCTTTGGGATTATCCATGTTGAGAATGCCCGCGAATTCCTGAAAGCTGAAAGGGAAAATCTGGAAACTGATATATCTTCCCGAAAGCATTCCGGCCAGCTCACCTGATAGCATCCGTGAATTTGATCCTGAAAGAAATATCTCGAAATCAGTTGTGTAATCCTGTGAGTATGAGTTAACAACATGCTCCCATCCCTGAATATCCTGCACTTCATCCAAAAATAAATATATTCTTCCTTTTGGTTTAATATGCGAGGTGTAAAGTGAAACCAGCTCCTGAAGTTCTCCGGAGCCGGTAAGGAAGTCAAAATCAGTATATTCCTTGTTTATGTAAAGAATGTTTTTTGGATTGACCCCGGTTTGAACGAGGTATTGGATTAACTGTCGCAATAAATAACTTTTCCCGGCTCGTCTCTGACCAACAAAGACTTTGATCAGTTTGTTTCCGACAAATCCCTGAATCCTTTTTAGATATGTGTCTCGCACAAACCCGACGGCAGGCAGTTTGCCATCCCAGAAATTGTACTTTTCAAGTACTGCGATTATTTCTTCCATGATTGAAAATATCGACAAAAATACAATATTTTCAATCAGGATTGAAAATATTGTATCCTGCCGGTTTGTTCAAAGAAATGCCGGAAGGATTCTTATCTCTGACTTTTCAAAAAAGTCATGATATTTCCTTCAATTCGCTTCTCCAATTCCGATGTGTCACCGCGCTGAAATGCCTCTCCCGTGATTCTTTCGTAGAGTTCGATATAGCGTTCGGTGATCTCCTTCACAAAGGCGTCGGGCATGTCGGGAACGGTTTGTCCTTTGTTGCCCATGAAGTTGTTGGCCATAAGCCATTCCCTTACGAATTCCTTGGAAAGCTGCCTTTGTTGTTCGCCTTTGGCCTGCCTTTCCTCATAACCTTCGAGGTAGAAATACCTTGAAGAATCAGGCGTGTGGATCTCGTCGCAGAGGTAAATTTTCCCGTCGGGACCCTTGCCGAATTCATATTTAGTATCGACCAGAATAAGTCCGTGCTTTGCTGCAATCTCGGTTCCGCGTTTGAAAATTGCAAGAGTGTATTTTTTAAGGAGGTCCCATTCTTCTTTAGGAACAATCCCTTTACCCAGTAATTCCTCTTCCGAAATATCTTCGTCATGCCCTTCGGAAGCCTTTGTGGTTGGCGTGATAATGGGCTCGGGGAAACGCTGATGTTCCTTCATCCCGTCTGGAACGGGAACACCGCAGATCTGCCTCGCACCCTTCTGGTAGGTGCGCCATGAACTTCCCGTAAGATATCCGCGGATTATCATTTCAATAGGATAAATCTTGCAAAACCTTCCGATAGTTACGTTGGGATCGGGACTGGAAATCTTCCAGTTGGGACAGATGTCGGCTGTGGCATCAAGAAATTTTGAAGCGATCTGGTTCAAAACCTGTCCTTTGTATGGTATTCCCCTGGGCAGCACAACGTCGAAGGCCGAGATCCTGTCGCTGGCTACCATCACCAGGAATTTGTCATTAATATTATACACGTCGCGGACCTTCCCTTTGTATAGAGATTTCTGTCCGGGGAAACTAAAGCTGGTTTTTGTAAGTACGTTCTGCATAAGGTCACAATTTAGGACAAATGTAAGAAATAATTTATGATGAATGATGGCGGATAACGGATGACTGATGACGGATATCAGATAAAAATCCAAAGAAGTATATTAAGTCCAGTATTTATGAATTATATTTGTAAAAAATATTGGTCTAATGAAACCGGTTACTTATACGAGCACTCTTCCCAATGATCTCTGGGAACTTTTAGAGGGTTATGCAGGCAAATTGAAAATGCCAAAAAACCGCATTCTTGAGAATGCTTTAAGAAATTACCTGGGCAATCTGAAGCGAGCAGAGTATATCCGTTCGTTTCGGAAGGCGGCCGGAGATGAAGAAATGCCTGGCATGGCTGAAGATGGGATGGAGGATTACCTGAAAATGTTTGATGAGCAATGAGACAAAAGGAAATTTGGCTTGCTGACCTCAATCCGGTGAAAGGCAGTGAGCAAAGCGGCATTCGTCCTGTTGTGATCATCAGCGGTAATGCAATGAATGATAATCTGGGAATCTGTATTATTTGTCCTCTTAGTTCACGAATAAAGCGATATGCAGGTTGCGTGGCATTGAATAAAAATTTTGAGAACGGCCTGGACGAGGATTCTGAGATACTGACCTTTCAGGTTCGCACGCTTGCATCTTCCCGCCTAATCAGAAAAATAGGGGAGATCTCAAAAGATGAGCTGAATGTGATAAAAACCGGGTTAATGGAGATCCTGACGTATTAAAGTTTCACCATTTCACCATTTCGCTATTTCACCATTTGACTCCCGTATGCATTGATGATCCTGCCTACGAGCTTGTGGCGGATGATGTCGGAATTGTCGAGGTAAATAAAATCAATGTCGGGAACGTCGTTGAGGACCGATTGCACATGAACAAGCCCTGAAACCTGATGTTTCGGCAGATCGATCTGGGTAATATCGCCGGTGACTATAAATTTGGCTGATGCTCCCATACGGGTAAGGAACATTTTAAGCTGATTTGGAGTTGTGTTCTGGCCTTCGTCGAGGATGGCGAAGGCATTGTTCAGGGTACGGCCACGCATGAAAGCCAGGGGTGCGATCTCGATGGTGCGGTCTTCGAGATACTGCAGAAGTTTCTGGGCTGGCAGCATATCCCTCAGGGCATCGTACAGAGGCTGAAGGTATGGATCAAGTTTTTCTTTCAGGTCACCGGGAAGAAAACCCAGGTTTTCACCTGCTTCCACTGCAGGCCGGGTCAGAATTATACGGTTAACCTCGTGATTTTTCAAGGCGCGCACGGCCAGAGCAACAGCGGTATATGTTTTTCCGGTCCCGGCCGGGCCGATGGCAAACACCAGGTCGTTGCGATCACAGCTTTCGACCATCCGGCGCTGGTTGGCTGTACGGGCCCTTATGAGCATTCCATTCTTGCCGTGAACAAGCACCTCGGGACTGGTTTCAGGAGCAAGCATTGGCGAAAGGGTGTCGACTGCCAGCAGCTGGCTGATATCAGACTTTGTAAGCCTGCCGAATTTTTCGAAATGCAGCAAAAGGGAGGTAAATTTCTCTTCAAAATCTTGCAGGTCAGATTCCTCTCCGAGGGCTTTGATAAAATTGTCGCGACTTAAAAGCTTAAGCTTTGGAAAAGCGTTACGCACGATCTCGAGATTCTGGTCGTTGGGACCGAAAATATCAAGCGGATGTGCCGATTCGATGTGGATGGTTTTCTCGCTCATGAAAAATTACATACCTTTGTATTACGCAAAAGTACGAATAATCGGATGGCAATCATTACCCTCACCAGTGACTGGGGCCACAAGGACCACTATATCGGAGCTGTAAAAGGTACAATACTGCGGCAGCTGCCCGAAGTCACTATTGTCGACATCACCCATGCCATCCCGCCGTTTGACCTGAACCAGGCGGCCTTTATTATACGGAATTTTTATAAAAATTTTCCTGATGGCAGTATTCACATCCTTGCAGTAAACACTGAGGCTTCAATCCGTCATCCGCATACTCTCGTGAAATATAAAGAACAATGGTTCATCGGGGCTGACAATGGGATTTTTTCGCTGATATTTGATGAGCTTCCCGAGCTGATCATCGACCTCGATGTGATGCAGGATTCAGATTACTTTACATTTCCAACGAGGGATGTGTTCGCGAAAGTGGCTGTTCACATTGCCATGGGCAAGCCTGCCGGGGAACTTGGGCATATAAAAAAAGAGGTGCTGCAGAAAATTGCTTTCAGGCCGGTGATACAGGGAGATCTTATCAAGGGGCAGGTGATTTATGTCGATAACTACGAAAACGCATTCACGAATATCACCGAAAAGTTGTTTATTTCTGCAACGAAAGGAAAGAAATTTGCGATCACTTTCCGATCGGCCAAATACCGGATCACCGAGATCAGCAAGTCATACCAGGATGTACCCGAAGGCGAAATGCTGGCCCTGTTCAGCAGCAGCGGCCATCTGGAGATAGCCATGAACAAAGGAAACGCCGCCAGCCTCCTTGGGCTCAATGTAGACCAGGCGGTGAATGTAGAGCTTGGTTGATCATGCAGCGTTCAGCGTTAAATCGTAAATCGTAAATCGTAAATCGTAATTCGTAAATCGTAAATCGTTCACTACCTTTGCTGTCCTCAAAGCGCATATATGTTCACGCTGTTTAAAAAAGAGATCAACGGTTTTCTGAGTTCACTCATTGGCTATATCGTTATCGTGGTTTTCCTGCTGATGACGGGCCTTTTTCTCTGGGTGTTTCCAATGCAGTTCAATATCCTCGACTATGGCTATGCCAATCTCGACGGGCTGTTCATCCTGGGTCCCTTCGTTTTCCTTTTTCTGATTCCGGCCATCACTATGCGTTCCTTTGCCGATGAAAAGAAAAGCGGCACTCTGGAATTGCTGATGACCCAGCCCCTCACTGACCTTCAGATCATATTTGCCAAATTTTTTGCTGGACTCGCCCTGGTGATCTTCTCTCTTTTACCAACCCTGGTATACTTTTTCTCTGTATATAAGCTTGGAATGCCTCCGGGAAACCTTGATTCAGGCGGCATCTGGGGTTCTTACACAGGACTGATGTTTCTTGGTATGAGCTTCGTGGCGATCGGGATATTCGCATCGTCGCTTACCGATAACCAGGTAGTTGCCTTCGTGCTTTCACTCATCATCTGCTTCTTTCTGTATCTCGGATTTGATTTCATGTATACCTTCATCCTTTCAGGTAAAATTGGCCTGATGGTGCAAAACCTGGGTCTGAATGCGCATTATTCTTCCATGAGCCGGGGTGTGATCGATACCCGCGACCTGATCTACTTCCTGAGTGTTACAGCCTTCTTCGTATTTCTCACTAAACTCTCGCTCGAGAGCAGAAAATGGTAGGTTATGGAGAACGTGAACGTTAGGAAAAGGAATATCAAAAGGAGCAACATCATTCAGTTGCTTCTTGTGTTGCTTACCATCATCCTGGTTAATATTATCTCTGGCTTTCTTTTTACACGTGTTGATTTGACTTCCGAGAAGCGTTATTCCCTGGCCCCCGCAACAAAAAAAGTGATCAGGAAGCTGGATGATGTGATGTTCTTCAAGGTTTATCTTTCGGGCGACCTGCCTCCCGCCTTCCAGCGTCTGGCTAATGAAACCAGGGAGATGCTTGATGAGTTCAGGGCTAATAGCAACTTCGTGCAGTACCAGTTTGTGGATCTCTCGGCCATAAGCGACGAAAAGGACAGGAATTTTGCCTACCGCAACCTTGTGGAGAAAGGCCTTCAGCCAACAACATTAAGAGTAAATAAGAAAGGACAATCGTCGCAACTGGTAATATTCCCAGGCGCTATCGTGACTTACCGTGGCCATGAGACCGCGGTTCAGCTGCTTTCAGGCTCCAATCAGGGAGAAGATCCCAATCTGGTACTGAACAATTCGGTTCAGGCTCTCGAATATAATCTGGCCAGCGGAATAGAAGCTCTTACCCGAATTTCAAAACCGAGGATCGCGATTCTTCAAGGTCAGGGCGAGCTGTCGGAAATGGAGACCTTCGACCTTGAAAAGGCCCTCTCTCAGTTTTATAATGTTGACCGGGTAACGATAGATCATAAAATCAATGCCCTGTCTATCAGGGTAAAACTGGATTCGCTTCACGACAGGCTGGCCAACAAATACAAAGCTTTGATCATTGCCAAGCCCTCGAAGCCCTTTGATGAGAAGGATAAATTCCTGATCGACCAGTTCATCATGAGGGGTGGTAAAACGCTCTGGCTTATCGACCCGGTTTACACTCCCTGGGACAGCCTTGAGAAATACAATTCCACCATGGGGATTGCCAATGATATTAATCTTGAAGACATGCTCTATACCTATGGAGCCCGACTGAATACCAACCTGGTAATGGACCTGAACGCGGTGCCCATCCCGCTGAAGACAGGTCAGATCGGCAACCAGCCGCAGTTCACTTTCTTCCGGTGGTTTTATTTCCCTCTTCTTACTCCAACCATCAATCATCCCATTGTTCATGGCCTGAATGCTATCAAAAGTGAGTTTATCAGTACCATCGACACAGTGGAAGCGCCGGGTATAAAGAAACAGGTAATTCTTACTACTTCCCCTTATGCGCTGACTGTTAATGCGCCTGCTCTTGTAGAACTGGAAATACTTAAACAGCAGCCCGATGAGCGGCTTTTTACCAGGGGTCCTTTCCCAGTCGCTGTGCTGCTTGAAGGCGAATTCATGTCGTCATACCTTTACAGAATCCCACCTGAACTGGCCGCGAACAAAGAACTTGAGTTTAAAAAGAAGAGTAAGCCCACAAAAATGATTATCGTGGGCGATGGCGATATTGTAAAGAACCAGTTCAACATAAAAAAGGGTTATCCCCTGCCGATGGGATATGATCAATGGACTCAGGAGACTTTCGGAAACCGGGATTTCATCCTGAATGCCATGAATTTCCTTTGCGATGAAACAGGCCTGATCACAGTGCGTTCACGGGAACTGAAAATGCGGCTTCTCGATATGAAAAAAGTAGAGAAGGAGGGCTTGTTCTGGAAGCTTCTTAACCTGATTCTGCCCGTGCTCGTGATCCTTGCTTTTGCCTTGCTCATGTTACGTATACGGCGGATGAGGTTCGCCCGTAAATCCAAATAACCACAATATTTGTTCAGGATATGAAAAAGAATAAATACATCCTTTTACTTGTAATTCTGCTGGCTGTTGCCGCACTTATCCTTTTTCTGACCAATTCCACAACCACATTCAGGAGCTCGACCAGCGACTTCGCCGTGTCCGACACATCTATCGTCACGAAGATATTCATGGCCGACAAAAACAATAATTCGGTTAAACTCTCGAGGAAAGAAACCGGCTCGTGGGTGCTTGACGACAGCTACGCTGCACTTAAATTCAATGTCGATCTGATGCTTAAAACCATGGCCGATATTCAGGTGAAGGCGCCGGTTGCTCTTGCTGCGCACAATACCATTGTAAAGCACCTGGCTGTAAATGGTGTAAAAGTGGAGATCTATCAGATGGTTTACCGGATCGATGTGATGGGGATCAGGCTGTTTCCGCATGAGAAGCTCACCAAGGTATATTATATCGGAGGCGCTACACCAGATAACCAGGCAAGTTACGCTCTGATGGAAAATTCGGAAGAACCTTTTGTAATTTATCTTCCGGGCCTCAGAGGATTCGTCACCCCTCGCTATAGCACCATTGAACGCTACTGGAGGGATCTCACGGTATTCAGAACCGACATTGAGGCAATCAGGTCGGCGAAACTGGAGGTGCCCGGGAATCCCGAATATTCCTTTGAGGTTCAGCTGGATAAAGGAAGGCTTAGAAGGTTTACTTCGCTTATCGACAACAAACAGTTGCCCGGGCTTGATACAGCTAAAGTCCTGAATTTTCTCTCAGGATTCAGGAATGTGAATTTTGAGACTTTTCTGAACGACATGGACAAGCATATTAAGGATTCGGTTCTCAGTTCCACTCCTTTCATAATTATCTCGCTTACCGATACACTGAATAAAACAACCATCGTCAAGACATACCATAAACCCAACCTGTTCGGGCAGAAGGATTACCAGGGCCGGGTTTTGCCTTACGATCCCGACCGCCTCTACGCATTGGTAAACGACGGTAAGGATTTCGTGCTCATACAATATTTTGCTTTCAATAAGATTTTAAGGCCGAAACCATACTTCCTTAAGGGTTTTAAGATGCCCGGGACCCAGCCTGAGGGGGCATATTAAAACGAAGTACGCATCCTGATCAGATAAACAAGGCGGAAATGAGAATTCTAATCCTCACTCAGTATTTCATTCCCGAGACAGGAGCTCCACAGAGCAGGCTGCTGCAATGGGCTAAGCAGCTCAGTAAAAAAGGTGCGACAGTAGAGGTCCTCACGGCCATGCCTAATTATCCCGAGATGAAGATTCACCCGGCTTACAGGGGGAAATTCAGCCTCACCGAAGAGATCGGGGGTATAAAGATCCACCGGGCCTGGATATATACAGGTTCGGGCAAAGGCATTCTGCCGAGGCTTGTCAACTATTTCAGCTTTGTCTTTACTTCCCTGCTAATGGGAATGTTCGGCACCGGAAAATTTGATTATGTGTTTTGCGAGTCCCCCCCCTTGTTCCTGGGGATCACTGCGTATATATTAAAAGTCATCAAAGGAGCCCGCCTTATTTTCAACGTTTCAGACCTCTGGCCCGAAAGTGCGGAAAAACTCGGACTGGTAACCAACCGTTACTTTCTTGGTATGGCAGCTTATCTCGAGAGGTTCCTTTACCGCAAATCGTTTCTGATCACGGGCCAGACCAGGGGTATTGTCAGTAACATTACCTCGAGGTTCCCCCAAAAAAATGTGTTCTGGTTTAAAAACGGAGCCGATGCAGCAGAATTGGAATCTATTGAAAACGACCCCTGCCTGAGAGAGAAACTGGGATTCAATGCCGATGACTTCCTTTTGCTATATGCAGGTATACTTGGGCATGCCCAGGGACTGGAGGTTCTGCTTCAGGCTGCAAAACAACTCAGTTCAAAGCCTGCAATCAAATTCCTGATCATGGGAAGCGGCCCCGAAAAAGAGAAACTGGTGAGGATGAAAGAAGCCGAAAGTCTCGGCAATGTGTTTTTTTTTGACAGCAGGCCGAAAACAGAAGTCATCCCGTATATCCATGCTTCTGATGCCGCCTTGATTCCGCTAAAACGGCTTGATCTTTTTAAAGGTGCGATACCTTCGAAAATATTCGAGAACCTGGCCCTGAAGAAACCCATACTGCTTGGTGTTGAAGGAGAAGCCAAAGAACTCCTTATCGAAACAGGTAAAGCCGGCCTTGCATTTGTACCCGAAGATGCTGCCGATCTCACTTCAAGAGTATTATATATGTACACCCATCCGCAGGAAAGAAAGCAATTTGGGATCAACGGATACGAGTATCTGCAAAAAGAATTCAATCCCGAAATCATTGTAAATGAATTCTGGAACCTCATCAATGCGTAAAAAGATACATCAGCAGATTTTCTGGTACTGCAACCTGGGCATTGCATTCATGCTCCCGGTTTGGGGTAAACTCGTGCCAACCATCATCGCGATCCTCATTCTGAACTGGCTGATCTCAGGTGATTATATACGAACAGTACCCACGCTTTTCAAGAATAAGAGCAGAAGAAACACTTTGCTGTTCGCGGGTTTATATGTGCTGTATCTTCTGGGCTTGCTGAATACCAGCGATTTTATTTATGCGCGCTTCGACCTGGAAGTTAAGCTGTCGCTGTTAATTTTTCCTCTTGTTTTCGCTACCGCGGATGTCGGATTCCTTAATGCAAAGCATCTGAGGCTTTTAATGCAGGTCTACCTTGGCGGATGTCTGCTCGGTTCTTTGCTGCTTCTTGGTCATGCATTTACACTCTGGAGGGATGGAGTGGAAGGGGCATTTTATTATATGAAGCTGAGCTGGTATGTTCATTCAACTTATTTCGCAATGTACCTGAATTTCGCAATAGCATTCATCATCACCGAACTTCTCACGCATCACGTGACACGTGTCACGCATCACGTGTCACGCATCACGCATCAACTGACACGTATCGCGCATCACCTGACACGTATCACGCATCACCTGACACGTATCACGTACTGTGTTCTTCTGGCCTGGTTTTTCGTCTTTATTTTTCTTTTAAGTTCCAAGATGGGTCTGATCAGTATGGGTTTGATCGCTACCCTGGGTGCGGCAGAACTTATATTCAGACAGAAGAAAATTTTTCTCGGGCTTGGACTGCTAATCCTTTTTATGATGTGCATGAGAGCCGGGCTCCATGTGTTTTCCGGTACCTCAGCAAGGGTAGTTCATAGCACCGAAACACTTACCGGAAGCGCTCCCCCTGAAACATCCAAAAGCACATCAGACCGTGTTGAAATATGGAAAGCATCATTAGGGATAATAAAATCTAACCTGCTTACAGGAGTCGGAACCGGCGATGTCAAAGATATTCTGATAGCTAAGTACAAAGAAAAAAACATAGAAGGAGCCCTGGAATATAAACTGAATGCGCATAACCAGTACATCCAGACTTTTATCACGCTTGGCCTTCCGGGAATTGTAACACTTCTTCTGATGCTGATACTTCCGATGATATTAGCATACCGCGGCCGGTATCTTCTCTATTTCGTATTCCTCCTGCTTTTCGCAATCAACATACTCACAGAATCCATGTTCGAAACCCAGGCGGGCGTTGTTTGGTATGCGTTTTTCAACGTTATCCTATTTGTTACACATCGTGATTCGTGACTCGTATCACGTATCACGAAAAAAAGGCGCTTTCGGGCGCCTTTTTTTGAATCACAATGAACATCTGGTAGTTAAACGAGTCCCTGTGCAAGCATAGCTTCAGCAACTTTTACAAAGCCACCAATGTTGGCGCCTTTTACATAGTTGATAAAACCGTCGCTTTCAGTTCCATATTTCACACAATTTTTGTGAATATTGATCATGATAGTATGTAACCTCTGGTCAACTTCTTCGCGCGTCCAGCTGAGGCGCATCGAGTTCTGTGACATTTCAAGGCCTGAAGTGGCAACACCACCTGCATTGGCGGCTTTTCCAGGTCCGTAGAGGATCTTCTTGTCGATGTAAATCGTGATAGCTTCGGGTGTTGAAGGCATATTAGCTCCTTCAGACACGCAGTAGCAACCGTTTGCAATGAGCGTTCTGGCGTCATCACCGTTGATTTCGTTCTGGGTTGCACTGGGTAACGCGATGTCGCATTTCACTTCCCAGGGGCGTTTTCCGGCTACGAATTTTGCTTCAGGATATTTGTCGCAATATTCCTTGATACGGCCACGTTTCACATTCTTCAGATTCATTACGTAAGCGAGCTTCTCGGCGTCAATACCTTTGGGGTCATAGATGTAACCTTCGCTGTCGCTGAGGGTTACAACCTTTGCTCCAAGCTCGGTTGCTTTCTGTGTAGCATACTGTGCCACGTTGCCAGAACCAGAAACGCAGCAAGTCTTGCCTTTGAAATCAAGACCACGGGTCTTCAGCATTTCTGCTGCAAAATATACCTGACCGTAACCTGTAGCTTCAGGACGGATCAGTGAACCGCCCCACTCAAGGCCTTTACCAGTGAGAACACCGGTAAATTCATTGCGCAGACGTTTGTATTGACCAAACATGAAACCGATCTCACGTCCGCCTACTCCGATATCCCCTGCAGGAACGTCGGTGTCGGGGCCGATATGACGCTGCAGTTCGGTCATGAAGCTCTGGCAAAAACGCATCACTTCATTGTCGCTCTTTCCTTTAGGATCGAAATCGCTGCCGCCTTTACCACCGCCCATAGGCAACGTAGTGAGTGAATTCTTCAACACCTGTTCGAAAGCCAGGAATTTCAGAATACCAAGGTTTACCGTAGGGTGAAAACGCAGTCCGCCTTTATATGGGCCGATAGCACTGTTCATCTCAATGCGGAATCCTCTGTTGATCTGGATATCGCCTTTGTCATCCTGCCAGGGAACGCGGAAAATAATTATACGTTCAGGCTCGGCAATCCGTTCGAGGATCTTTGCTGCCTTATATTTCGGATTTTCTTCAATGAATGGGATAAGCGATTCGGCTACTTCCATAACGGCCTGGTGAAATTCTTTTTCACCTGCATTCTTGGCGATGACTTTGGCCATGAATTCATCAACGAGTTTCTGATAACCTTGTGACATAGGATTAAGTTTAAGTTAATGTATGAATGTTAATAGTTTCACAATAATTCACAAATGTAAGAGCCTCTTCAACCCGAAATCCTCCGAAAAAAAATAAAAACAATTATTTTTTAATAAAACAGTCTGTTTACTTAGTAACGGTAAGTGAAACACGTACCGCCGGTAAGGATATTCCGTAAAGTGCTAAAATTGCGGGTTTCGCTTCAAAAGTGAAGCAGGATTTCTCTAACTTTGAGCGTTTATATCAGGCAATTTATGACTGGACCGGGGAGAGAGAAAAAAGACATCAGGGCTGAGAATATCGATCTCGACAGGTTGGTATACGATAACAAGGAAAGGCTTAAAGAGCTTGCCGCTTTGAACGCCACCACCGCTATCCTGAAGAAAAACAAGTCGGTCCAGGAGACCCTTTTCGAAATCTGCAATATAATACCTACTGCCTGGCAGTATCCTGAATTTACTGTAGCCAGGATAAGGTATGATGAAATGGAGCTGACAACCCTTGTGTTTAGCGAAACGCAGTGGTCTCAGAAGCAGGAATTTGACAGTATTGACGGTTTAAATGGCACGATTGAGGTTTTTTATACAAAAGAATTTTCAATTCATGATGAAGGCCCTTTCCTGAAGGAAGAGAGGAACCTGATTATGAACATTGCCAGTCTCATCGAAGGCTTTCTTAACGGTGTAAAGGGCCGCGAGGGCAGATATATAACCAGGGAAAGGCTGAAGGAACTTTCGGCTATCAACCAGACTACGAACATCCTGAGGGCCGGCAAGCCGGTAGAAGAAGCCCTTCACCAGATATGCATGATACTGCCATCGGCCTGGCAGTTCCCGGAATATGCCGTATGTCATATTCAATATGGTAAACTCGATATCAAATCGCAGAATTTTCAGGAAACAAAATGGTGCCAGAGGCAGTTGTTCGAGACGATCGACAACCAGGCGGGGTCAATCGAAGTGTATTACCTTAAGGCGTTTCCCCTTGCCTTTGAGGGGCCGTTCCTGGAGGAAGAACGGTATCTGATCATCAACCTTGCCAACCTTATCACCGGGTATCTAAACAGTGTGAAGGGTAAAGCGATTTTACGCAAAAGCGGGATTTCCGGTGACCGTGGTACAAAACAGATATCGGAACAGGAAACAAAAGCCAGCCGCAAGTTGCTGCAGACTTTTCTAAACAGGATGAACTACAACCGCGACCTGTACCACGACCTGATGCCGTTTAAGGTAAGGGAGATTTTGCTGGTTGCAAATCTATACGACGCTTACAGTATTGAGAAGGAAGGCCGGTTTTCGGAACATGTGCTGGGAGAGTTTTACCAGCTCAGTCTTTCTACCATGCCCAGGATCACCGGGGTTTCCAGCACTGAAGAGGTGATGGAACAGCTTGGCTCTAAACATTACGATCTCGTAATAATTATGATGGGCGTAGATAAGCAGTTCCCTGTCGAATTAAGTAAAAAAATCAAGGATCTGTACCAGTATATACCGGTTTTCCTTCTTTTGAACAGCAATACCGATATCGCAATCTTTGACAACACGCCCGAAAGGTTAACATGGATCGACAGGCTGTTTGTCTGGAATGGTGATTCCAAAATATTTTTTGCCATCATCAATTATCTGGAAGACAAAGTGAATGTTGAGAACGACACCACCATCGGGATGGTGAGGGTTATTCTGCTGGTTGAGGATTCCCCAACGTATTATTCACTTTACCTGCCAATGTTATATAACATTGTTCTGGAGCAGACCAAAACTATTATTGAAGATGTGACTACCGATGAGCTGTATCGCATATTGCGGCTCAAAGCCAGACCTAAGATCCTGCTTGCTTCTACCTATGAAGAGGCTCTGTACATCTTTAATAAATATAAGGAATTTATTCTGTGCCTGATTTCCGATGTGAGGTTTAAGAAGGATGGCCGGATGAATGATACCGCTGGTTTCAGCCTGGTGAAACAGACCAGAAAAGAGCTGAAGGAACTTCCCATCATACTTCAGTCATCAGATAATCTGAACTCCCAAAAGGCTTACGAACTGAAGACATCCTTCATCAATAAAAATTCAGAAACCCTGCTTGCCGATTTTCGCAGTTTTATCACACATTATCTCGGCTTTGGCAATTTCATATACCGCGACACCGGTGGCAGTCAGATTGCTATTGCCAGATCGCTTAAGGAGTTTGAGGAATTTTTGAAGACCATACCCGAGGAATCGCTTTTGTATCATGCCCGCAAGGATCATTTTTCGCTATGGCTGATGGCCAGGGGAGAGGTACAGGCCGCTAAAATACTCAACCCGGCCAAGGTCACCGATTTCAAGAACCCCTCTGACCTGAGGGAATACCTGATCACCGTGATTCAGCATTTCCGCAATGAGCAGAATGTGGGAAAAGTAATTCCCTTTGAGGAAGCTGCAATAACCGACGAACGCAATATTGTCGCTCTGACAGAAGGAGCGCTGGGAGGCAAAGGGAGGGGATTGGCTTTTGTAAATACACTCATCTACAATTACGATTTCTCGCAGATCATCCCGAACATCATCATACGAACCCCTAAAACATCTATCATAGGTACTGAGGAGTTTGAATATTTTCTCGACCGGAACAAGCTCAGGGAGCAGGCTATACTCGAGAACGATTACAGCCTTCTCAGGCACAGGTTCAGAAGCGGCAAGCTTACCGAAACCCTGATACGTAAGCTGAAAGTAGTTATAAAATCTATCCGAAACCCTCTCGCGATACGTTCTTCGGGGCTTTTCGAGGACTCTCTGAACCAGCCTTTTGCCGGAATTTTCGAGACTTACCTCATTCCCAATAATCACCCCGATCCCAATGTAAGGCTGGAGCAGCTGATGGATGCCATCAAACTGGTTTATGCCTCCATTTATTCCCCTATTGCAAAAGGCTATATAGAAGCGGTGAATTACAGGATAGAGCAGGAAAAGATGGCCGTGGTGGTACAGGAAGTCGTCGGGCACCGATATGGGGATGTGTTTTATCCTCATATCAGCGGGGTTGCCCAATCGTACAATTATTATCCTTTTGCCCATATGAAACCCGAGGAAGGCTTCGCCGTGATCGCTCTTGGTCTTGGCCGCTATGTTGTTGAAGGGGAGAAGGCATTTCGTTTTTCACCCAAATATCCTAATCTTGAGATCAATACGCCCAAAGACCAGTACAAAGGATCACAGCTGCATTTTTATGGAGTGGATCTGAAAAAGGAGAATGTGAACCTGCTGGAAGGAGAGGATGCGGGACTCAGAAAAATGGATATTGATGAGGCCGAAGCCCAGGGAACTCTCAAGCATCTGGCCTCGGTTTATTCTCTCGAGAACAACCGTATCACACCCGGTTTAAACCAGCCGGGCCCAAGGGTTATCAACTTTGCCGATATCCTTAAATACAATTATATCCCATTGGCAAAGACTGTAGAAACTGTGCTTGACGTGGTCAAAGAAGCTCTTGGGACTCCGGTCGAGATGGAATTTGCCGTGGACCTGAACAAGGACGATGAGAACCGGGCATCATTTTATCTTCTGCAGATCAAGCCTCTGATCGGGAACGTGACCGATTATAATGTGGACATGAATAAAATCAACCCGGCCGAGATATTGCTCTATGCCGAAAAGGAAATGGGCAATGGCATCATTGAAGATATACATGATGTGGTTTTTGTAGATCCCGACACCTTCGATAAAACAAGGACCATGGAAATGGCCGATGAGATCAATCACATAAACCATGAATTTTTTAAAGAAGGCAAGAAGTATGTTCTGATCGGTCCGGGAAGATGGGGTACCCGCGATCGTTGGATCGGTGTTCCAGTGGCATGGCCCCAGATCAGTCAGGCGAAGATCATCGTTGAAACCAGCCTCGAAGGATTTCCCCTGGATGCTTCTTCCGGATCTCACTTTTTTCATAATGTGACATCCATGAACGTGGGTTATTTCTGCGTTCAGCCAGAGATGTCGGGCAGTTACATCCGTTATGAGATACTCAAACAGCAGCAAAATATCAGGAAAACAGAATATTTTTCCATCGTTCATTTTGAAGATCCATTGACCATCAGGATGGATGGGAAACAGAGGATCTCGGTGATCACCTGGAAACACGATAAATAAAAAGACTCAAAACTATCGATATGCGAATCGCACGAATAAATTCAAAGTCAGAAGACGATAAAAGCGAAACTGTTGATTTAAGGCTGATCGACCAGCTGATCGAGAAAAACAAAGCGAAAAAGGGGAATCTCATACCCCTTCTGCAGGGAGCCCAGGACATTTACGGGTTTGTCCCGAGGCCTGTATTCGAAAAAATCAGCGCCGAATGTGGGATACCCCTTAGTGAAATGTTCGGGGTAGCCACGTTTTATGCGCAGTTCCGGCTCGCCCCTGTTGGGAAACACATTATCAAGGTGTGTCACGGAACGGCCTGTCATGTGCAGAATGCCAAGGAGATTTCCGAATCTCTCGAAGAATCTCTGAAGATAAAAGACGGTGAAACTACCGAAGACCGTTTTTATACTCTGGAGTCTGTTGCCTGTCTTGGCTGCTGTTCCCTCGCCCCGGTGATGATGATCGGAGACCAGACTTACGGGAAACTCACGGGGAATGAGGCGGTTAGGATTGTGAAGAATATCAAGCTTGGAGAACAAAATTAAATGGTGAAATGGTGAAATACATCGTAAATCGTACATCGTACATCGTAAATCGTAAATCGTACATTTAAAAGAATATTTCTAACATGAACATTACAGTAACAGTCGGTCTCGGCAGCTGCGGAATAGCCGCAGGAGCAAACAAGACTTACGAAAAGATCAAAGCATTGAAGGAACAGGAGAACCTGCCGTTTGACCTTCAGAAAACGTCGTGCATCGGTATGTGTTACCGGGAACCGCTGGTTGAGATCACCGATGAAACCGGGACTTATATTTATGGTGATGTGAACGAGGACCGTGCCGTTGAAGTGATAGAGAAGCATATTAATCAGCAGGATCCGATCAGGGAGTACATTGTTTATACCGATCTTTTTGAAGCTTCCGAGAACGACTTCATCCAGTCACAGGTCAAGATAGTTTTGCGCAACTGCGGCTATATGGATCCGGAATCCATAACCGAATATGAGCAAAGACATGGTTATACAGCCATGAAAATGATTGTGATGCAGAATATAACCCGAGAGGAAGTTATCAAAACCATTCTCGATTCCGGGCTTCGCGGTCGCGGAGGCGGTGGCTTCTCTACCGGCTTGAAATGGAAATTCGCCAATGCCAATAAATCGGAACAAAAATATGTGATCTGTAATGCGGATGAGGGAGACCCGGGTGCGTTCATGGACCGCTCTGTGCTGGAGGGCGACCCGCATTCCATCCTTGAGGGGATGATCATTGCAGCCTATGCAATAGAAGCCACGGGAGGCGTTATTTACTGCAGAGCTGAATATCCGCTGGCTATCAAGAGGCTTAATATCGCTATCGGGCAGGCCCATGAAAAGGGATATCTTGGCAAAAACATCTTCGGGATCAGGGGATGGGATTTCGATATTTATATTAAAGAAGGGGCAGGCGCTTTTGTTTGCGGAGAGGAAACAGCACTTATCGCGTCTATCGAAGGCGAACGAGGCATGCCCCGCAAACGTCCTCCGTTCCCTGCCGCTTCCGGGCTCTGGAAAAAACCCACTAATATCAATAACGTTGAAACCTTTGCCAACGTTCCCTGGATCATTCTGAACGGAGCTGCGGCGTATTCAAAGTATGGTACTGAAAAAAGCAAAGGCACCAAGGTATTCGCGCTTGCTGGCAAAATAAGACGTTCGGGACTGGTAGAGGTTCCCATGGGAATGACTATCAAGGATGTGATCTTCAAACTTGGTGGCGGTATCAAGAACAACAAACGGTTTAAGGCCGTTCAGCTTGGAGGTCCATCAGGCGGCTGTATTCCCGATTATTTATCGGATACTATCGTGGACTACGATTCGGTGAATGCAACAGGCGCCATCATGGGATCAGGTGGGATGGTGGTTATGGACGAGACCACCTGCATGGTCGATGTGGCCAAATTCTTTCTCGACTTCACCCGAAAAGAAAGCTGCGGTAAATGTACTTTCTGCCGTATGGGAACCATGCGGATGCTCGAAATTCTCGAACGTATCACCAATGGCAAAGGCAGGGAAGACGATATTCAGAAACTTGAAGAGCTGGCCTACCAGATCAAAGATAATTCATTGTGTGGCCTCGGGCAGACAGCGCCGAACCCTGTTCTTACAACCATCAGGTATTTCAGGGATGAGTATGAGGCACATATCATGCATAAGAAATGCCCCGCCAAGGTCTGCCGGCCCCTGCTAACTTATACAGTAGACCAGGAAAAATGTACAGGCTGCCTGGTTTGCATGAAGAACTGCCCTGCAAAGGCCATTGCCGGAGAACGTAAAAAACCACATTTCATAAACCAGGAGCTCTGTACCAAATGCGGGGTCTGCTTTTCGAAATGCAAGTTCGCATCGATCATCTTAACATAGGCATCAAGATTATGAAAATGTACGATGTACGATGTACGAATTAGCGGGAGTGATTCCTGTCGCCGATTCGAAACCCTTCGTTTATTGTATCTCGTACATTACAGTAAAAATTCAGAAAGAAAATAAATTCGTACATCGTACATCGTACATCGTACATCGTACATCGTACATTAAAATAATAACATCCATGTCCGACAACTCATTAAACATCATCCTAAACGGAACTATCGTAAAAGGCTACCCCGGCGAAACCATTTTAGACCTGTCGCGGCGGAACGGCGTTGAGATACCCACTTTATGTAATGACGACCGTCTTGAGCCTTTTACCTCCTGTTACGTCTGTGTTGTAGAGGTTGAAGGCATGCGTGGCCATCAGCCCTCGTGCTCAACGAAACTTACTGAAGGGATGAAAATCATCACCGATAGCGACGGGATCAGAAAGTCAAGAAAAATGGCTCTGGAGCTGATGCTCAGCAACCATTATGCCGACTGCCTGGGCCCATGCAAGCAGACCTGTCCGGCGGGTGTGGACGTTCAGGGATATATCTCGCTCATCGACAAAGGCATGTACAGCGAGGCTGTGGCTCTGATCAAAGACACCAATCCTCTGCCAGCGATCTGCGGCCGTGTTTGCGTGAGGCCCTGCGAGAACGAATGCCGAAGAAACCTGCTCGGGGAAGGCGCTGCTGTTGGTATCGATTACCTCAAGCGCTACGCGTCGGACCATGACCTTGAAAGCCCCGACAAATATATACCCGCCATAAAGCCATCCACCGGCAAAAAAATAGCCGTCATAGGCGCTGGTCCGGGAGGCTTGTCAGTAGGGCATTTCATGCAGATCGAAGGCCATCAGGTCGATATTTATGAAGCTGCTCCCAAATCGGGAGGCTGGCTCAGGTATGGTATTCCCGAATACCGTCTCCCAAACGATATCCTTGATAAGGAAGTGAAAAATATCACCGACCTGGGGGTCAATATTTATTACAATAAAAAGTTCGGACACAATCTAAGTTATAAAGAGATCAGGGAGAAATATAATGCTCTCGTGCTTACGATAGGTTCCCAGAAAGGGACCGGGGTTGGTTGTGAGGGCGACGATGCCGGAAATGTCTACTCCGGTATTGACTTTCTGAAAAACATGGAGGTGACAGGCCAGAAGTACAATTTCAAAGGCCGGACAATAGCGGTGGTTGGTGGTGGAAACACGGCCATGGACTGCTGCCGCACATCGATACGATGCAATGCCGACAAGGTATACGTGATTTACCGCCGCACCGAGAAGGAGATGCCGGCAAATCCAATAGAGATCCACGAATCCAAACTTGAAGGCGTAGAATATATGTTCCTGACCCTTCCGAAAAAGATCAATAAAAATTCAAACGGAGATGTCGAATCCATTACCTGTATTAAAATGGAACTCGGCGAACCCGATGCTTCAGGCCGCCGCAGGCCGGTTCCTGTTGAGGGTTCCGATTTCGAGCTGAAGGTCGATTATGTACTTGCCGCAATTGGGCAGAAGACCGAGGTGAGTTTTATGGATGACATAAATACTTATGCCGAAGGAGGGGAGCTTAAGGTTAACAAATGGGGCGACCTGGATGCGAATAAGAACACCCTGCAAACCGGCATCCCGTCGGTATTTGCAGCAGGCGACGGGGTGACCGGACCGGCTACCATCATCGAAGCCATTGCTCAGGCCCGGATCGCTTCCACAAGTGCACACCAGTATCTGATGGGGCTTCCGATTAAACCGCTTAATAAACCGTTTACCAGCAAACGCGATAACTTCAGGAAGCAGGTGGCTAAGGATTATCTGGATAAATATGAAAAGCAGCTTCGTGAAGAGATGCCTACACTGCCTGCCCCTGACCGTTCGAACTTCAGCGAAGTTGAACTTGGCTATGCCTCGGCCGAAGTAGCTCATCTTGAGACCCAGCGCTGTCTTGAATGTGGATGCACGGCCTTCTTTAACTGTGATCTCCAGAAATATTCTTCTGAGTACAATGCACAGCAAAAGACTTTTGAAGGGGAATTCAAAGAATACACCGTCGATTTCCGCCATCCATACATAGAGATCGACAATAACAAATGCATTCTTTGTGCCCGTTGTGTAAGGATATGCAGGGAAGTCGCGGGAGCCAATTCCCTCGGCCTCATCAACCGTGGCTTCGATACCAGCGTGGCGCCTTCCATGGGCGATGCCTTGCAGGATACACCATGTGAATCCTGCGGATTGTGTATCTCTACCTGTCCCACGGGAGCCATCACCGAGAATGTGATCTTCAAACCGGGGCCTGTAAAAACGAAGGCAGTTGAAAGCATCTGCTCCTATTGTTCCGTGGGCTGTGCCATCAACCTGCATAACGTAAAAGGATTTGTATACGGAGTAAGTGGAAGAAAAGGATTGGTCAACACCGACGGCAATATCTGCCGATATGCAAAATTCGGGTATACTTATATGAACGACCCTTTACGGATCACCCGGCCGATGCTCAAAGTGAACGGGAAATTCGAAGAGATCAGTTTCGAAAATGCTTTCAGCCTGATTAAAGAAAAGATCTCTGAAGTTAAACCCGACGACAATGCATTCTTCGCCGGTGCCAGGCTCACCAACGAGGAAATGTATCTGGTACATAAGCTCGCCAGGCTGGCTGTAAAGACCAATAATGTGGGGAGTTTCCATTATATGGGAAGAGGTGAAAGCTACCGCGGGAACTGTGAAAATAATGTTCCTTTCGGCCAAATCAAAGATGCCAGCCTCATCTGTTTTATCGGCACCGAAATCAACCGCGATCATGCCGTGGCAGGTTTTATGGCGCAGAATGCTCATTATCTGAAGAAGATCCCCCAGGTGCTGGTAACGGTAAAAGAGCACAACAGCCTTTCGCATAAGGTAAACCAGGAACTGAAAATAAAGTCTTACTACCATTTCATAAAGGCGATGAACCATTATTTTCTTTCGAATGGACTGGAGAATGGGCTCTTTCTTCGCGACAGGGTAGACGGACTTGAAGATTACCGAAAGCAGATTCTTGCCCTGAAATTCACTGACCTGCTGAAAGAGGCTGGAATCGCTGAGCCGGAACTTGTGGCATTTGCTGAACTCTACAACCGGGAGATGAATGCCGTGATCCTGTTCTCTGAAAAGGAGATCTCAGGGGCCGCCTCCAGGGAACTGTTTAACCTGGCTATGATCACAGGAAAACTCGGGAAGACGGCCAGCGGACTGGTCTCTATCAGGGAGAAAAATAATTCACAGGGACTGTTCGACATGGGGGTTAGTCCGCATTACGGTATTGGAGGTCAGTCGCTTGACGATTCCGGATATGTTGCACGCATCCAGGAAAAATGGAAGGCTTCTCTGATTGCTGCTTCCGAAACCGAATGTCTGCACGGCAAAATGCAGGACGGCAAGGTGAAAAATGTTTTTATTTTTGGGGAAGACCCGCTTGGCTGTGCAATCGATAAACAGTATGCCGATTCAATGCTCAGGTCTGCAGATTTTATGGTAGTTCAGGATTATTTTATAACAGAAACTGCCGCAAAAGCAGACCTCATACTTCCGGCATCCCTGCCTGCCGAAACCGGGGGGTCATATACGAACTCTCAGAAAGTAATACAGCAGTTCCAGGCGGAGATGAAACCTAAAGTTGAACTTACCAATACGCGGCAGTTAGCCCATTTGCTGGCTTCTTTCGGCCATGTAATGAGCAGCAACCCGATTGATATTTTCATGGAAGTGATCACTCTTCTTCCAGAAAAGCACGATGAAGAAAAGCTACAGCTATGCATAACAGAAAAAGATAATCAACAACGCAGATACAACTTTGGTTGCGACACTGTGAGCAGGATTTTTGAAGAAGAATTTGAAAGAAAAATAGCGAAGTAGCGAGGTACCGAAGTAGCGAGGTAGCGAAATAGCGAAAAAACGAAATAGCGAAAACAGATTAATAATCATACTACGACATATGAGAGAATTCAAAAACATCACCGAGATCCTCGACTTCGCGATTGGCGAAGAACAGAGTGCTGTCGATTTTTATCTTCTTCTGGCAGCTCAGTCGAAAAGCGCTGAAACCAAAAAAGTTTTCTACGAATTTGCAGAGGAGGAAATGCGCCATAAGGCCAACCTCACTAAGTTAAAGGAAGACGGAACCCTTCGTTTGAGTGATGAGAAGGTGAGCGATCTGAAGATCACCGAATACCTGGTCGACGTGAAACCTTCTCCAAACATGGCCTACCCTGAAGCTCTTATCCTGGCTATGAAAAAAGAGAAAGCCGCTTTTCGCATGTATACGGTACTTGCTGATCAGACCGATAATGCCGAAGTGAAGCAGCTGATGCAGTCATTGGCCATGGAAGAATCGAGGCATAAGCTGAGATTCGAACTGGAATATGATGATGTGGTATTCAAAGAAAATTGATTTCACTACCTTCGTGCAAATTTCTGCTTGACTCATGCAGGTAAAGCAAAACGCTCTAAATCCGAAGAAGTATTACTTCATCGACACGTCCTTCAACCTGATGATGAAACGGAGGATCTACCAGATCCTTCTCATCTCGAGTACCTACGACTCCTTCATGCTGGAAGAAGACGGGAGGATTGATGAAACTATTTTCATGGAGTATGTTTCGCTCAACCTGCGCTATCCTCCGCAGTTTATCAAAGTGACTTCCGAAAAGGAGGCTTTTGAAGTCCTCGAAGATAAAAGTATAGAGCTGGTCATCTCCATGCTCAACATCGAGCAGGCCGATACGTTTGATCTGGCGGTGAAGATCAAAACCAGGTATCCGAAAATCCCTATCGTGGCATTAACGCCTTTCTCGAGGGAGGTGAACCTGAAACTGACCGGAAATCGCCTTAACTTTATTGATTACGTGTTCTCCTGGCTTGGCAATGCCGACATCCTGCTCGCTATCATCAAGCTTATCGAGGATAAGATGAACATGCCCCAGGATGTGAAGCAGGGTGTTCAGGCGATATTGCTTGTTGAAGACTCTATCAGGTTTTATTCAAGCTATCTGCCGAACATGTATAAGATTATGCTTAAACAGTCAAAGACTTTCATGACCGAGGGGCTGAATGAGCATAATAAAATGCTGCGGATGAGGGGGCGGACGAAGATCGTGCTGGCGACCACATACGAGGAAGCGGTCGACCTCTGGGGCAAATACAAGAACAACCTCTTGGGTATCATCACCGATATAAGCTTTCCCCGTCAGGGCGTGACCGATAAGGAGGCCGGGATCAGGTTCGTCGAAAAAGTGAAGGCCGAAGATGAGTTCATGCCTATCCTTCTGCAGTCGACCGACGTGGAATATGAGTCTCTGTCGGAAAAATTAGGTGTCGGATTTCTGAATAAAAACTCCAAAACCCTGGCCCTTGAGCTCAGAAACTACATCAACGAACATTTTTCTTTTGGAGATTTTGTGTTCATAGACCCAAGGTCAGGCCGTGAGATTACGAGGGTTGTCGACCTGAAAGCTATGCAGGATAAGATTTTCGAGATCCCCGACGATTCCCTGAAGTATCATATGCAGAGAAATCATTTCTCGAAATGGCTTAACGCCCGCGCTCTTTTTCCTATCGCTGAAATGTTTAAGGAAGTGTCTTTCTCGGAGTTTGCCGATGTAGATGAAGCAAAACGTTATATCTTCGATGGAATCACGGCATACCGTATCAATAAAGCGAAAGGGGTTATCGCCGATTTCGACAGGGAGAGGTACGACGAATATCTGCAATTTGCAAGAATAGGGGAGGGTTCCATTGGCGGGAAAGCACGCGGACTGGCGTTTCTCGATTCGCTGATCAAACGCAACAGGTTATCATACAAGTATCCTGATGTGGTGATCTCTATTCCCCGAACCGTGGTTATCGGCACCGATGTCTTCGATGAGTTTATGGAGGAAAATAACCTGCATGAGATTGCCTTGAGCGACCGCTCAGATTCTGAGATCCTTTCACGCTTTATAAAGGCCCGCCTGCCTTACCGTATTCATGAAGACCTTTATGCTTTCGTTTCATGTATTAACACCCCTATTGCAATCCGCTCTTCCAGCCTGCTTGAAGATTCCCATTACCAGCCCTTCGCGGGGATCTATTCCACCTACATGATCCCGAATGTGAAATCGAACGAAAGGCTGATGATTGAAACACTTACCGAAGCAATCAAAATGGTGTATGCTTCGGTGTATTTCAAGGACAGCAAATCATACATGACAGCCACCCTGAACATGATTGATGAGGAAAAGATGGGCGTGGTGCTGCAGGAGGTCATAGGAACCGAATATAACGAACGGTTTTATCCTGCTATCTCGGGAGTGGCCCGATCGATCAATTTTTATCCCATCGCACCCGAAAAACCTGAGGATGGGATCGCGAACATCGCATTTGGACTGGGGAAATATATTGTTGACGGCGGAAATGGATTGAGGTTTTCGCCAAGGTTCCCGAAGAAGATATTACAGCTTTCTACACCTGAACTGGCACTGAGCGAGACCCAGAAGTTTTTTTATGCACTGGATCTTAAACCTGAGAGTTTTTCACCCGATACCGACGATACCATTAATCTGTTGAAGCTCAAAATCAAGGATGCCGAAAGTGATCCTGCCCTGAGACTTGTGGCTTCAACCTATGATTACGACAGCCACCAGCTGAAGGAAGGAACTATGCATAACGGCAAACGGCTGATCACTTTTTCGCGTCAGCTCACTCATAATACTTTTCCTCTGGCCGAAATATTACAGGAAGTTCTTGAGATCGGGCAAAGGGAAATGAATAAGCCGGTAGAGATTGAATTCGCCGTTAACCTCGATGCCCCCGACAATGAGCCCAGGGTGTTCAGCCTTTTGCAAATCAGACCTATTGCAGGAAGAGACGAAACCATTCATATTGATGAGGCGAAAGTAACGCATGAAAATACCCTGCTTATCTCCACTACAGCCCTGGGCAATGGCATCATCAACGATATTCATGATTTTCTGTATGTGAAACCGGCTGCCTGGGATGCATCAAAGACCCAGGAGATCGCTCTCAGGCTTGAAAAACGGAACGACTGGTTTCAGACCGAAAAAAAGTATTATGTGCTGGTTGGCCCGGGCCGATGGGGGTCCAGCGATCCATGGCTGGGTATACCTGTGCGCTGGCCCCAGATATCCAATTCAAGAGTAATTGTGGAATCGGGCCTCGACAAATACCGCATCGATCCCAGCCAGGGAACTCATTTTTTTCAGAACCTGACCTCCTTCCGCGTGGGCTATTTCACCATTAACCCATATATCGACGAAGGCTGGTACAACCTCGGCTTCCTCAACAGTCAGCCTGCACTCTTCGAAGACGAGTACATACGCCATGTTCGCTTTGAACAACCCATCCGTGTAGAGATCGACGGCAAACGGAACTATGGAGTGGTATTTAAACCGGAGTAAGTAATTCCGGATTCGTCCGAGCTTAATTAATCATCACATCCATCGCTTGGTTCTGAAGTATATGATCATCAGTATAGCGATACCTAACATAGACCCGGAAACGAAAAAGAATGAGTAAGGATGGTCCTGCATGGGAAGTTTGATGTTCATCCCGTATATGCTGGCAATAAATGTTAGCGGAAGCAGGATAGATGAAACCAGAGTCAGTATCTTGATCACTTCGTTGGTCTTGTTCACCAGCATAGAGTCGAAGGTTGTGGAATACCCTTTGATAAGCTCTCCATCATCTTCCAGCATGTCCCAGATCTTCTGATAGTAATCGAGGATATTACCCCAGTAATCCAACATATTCCCGGCAAAGCCTTTTATTGTACCATTCTGCAGTTTGCTGAATAGTATCATCTGCGGCTTGAACATGGTGTTTAGAAGAATTACGTTTTTGCGGGTGATAGATATTTTCTCGATGATCTTCTCGGAATGCTTGGAGAACAATGCTTTTCCGCATTCATCAACATCCCTGTCGACCTTCTCAACCACCTTCCGCGATTCACCCATCACGAAATCGAGGATGCGATACAAGAGCGAGTCGCTGCTTCCAACATCCATTGGCTGGCCTGAAAGCGACAGGACTTTCTCGCTGTTGAACATTTCTTTGAAGAGCCATTTTGATCGCCCAATGGTGATGAGATAGTCTTTTCCCCAGAATAGCTTGATCTCATGGATGTCGACAAACAACTGTGATGCGTCAAAAATAGGAAATTGAAGGATCAGGAAGAGATAGTCACTATAGACATCGATCTTGGGACGGAGATTGATCGGTGACCGGCAGTCTTCAATGTCGAGGGGATGAAAGTGGTAATGATCTTTCAAAGCCTGGAAGTCTTCTTCATCCGGACGGATCACGTGCGACCAGCTTATGTTTCCGAATTTGAGAGTTTCTATCATCGGTTTTCTTTAACGAATTTTCAATTCCTGTAAATAATCAGTGAATTCTGGCTGTCTTTAGTTCCTATCCCCAGAAAATACTCTCCCGCCGGAAGGCCTGACAGGTTAAGCTTAAATGCATTTTTACCAGTGGTCAGCCATACCTGCTCACTGTAAACTGTTCTCCCGCTTTGATCTGTAACGGTTATGACTGCGGATGTCTTCCTGCACGGGTTCACAGATATCGTGAACAGGCCGTCGGCAGATGGGTTTGGATACGCGGTAATCTCTGAGCTCAGGGTGTTTCTGAAAGCTGCAATCCCGGTCGATGGCTCAAGCCTGAATTTACCTTTGCCTCCGAAATCAAGGATGTTCAACTTGTTAAGGGTATCATAAGTTATGGAAAGGATATTTCCTGATACCACTTGCAAAGGGATTGGGTTGTATAGTGAGACCCTGCCATTGTCGCTGCAATAACCTTCGACTATTCCAGTCTGTATCTCATTCCAGGCCACAAGCATAGGGTGGCTTGCAGCCAGCATGATCTGGTTTCCGTACTTAAGCTGATCGCCGCCCCGGAGCATGGCGAGGGAAACATGACCTGAAGGATTCAGGCTCACGACATTGATTTGCCCGTTGCAGCTGACAGCTTCGGGTAAACCGCTCTGAGCCGCGGAAACCAGCTGTGCTGTGTTTGCAGATTGCGTGAGTGCGAAATCGCTGTATGAATGATACTTCAGCACTGAGACGCTGGCGCCCGGAACTCCCGTGACGGGCAGGCATACCGATGAATCGGAAGTATAAGGGAACATCAGAGTCTGGAAGCTGGCGCTGGCAGCAGAATCGGGCTGCAGCATCATATTGCTGTATTTCCTGTAAGTTGAGGATCCGATAGCCATGGAATCAGTCTCATACGAAAAGGCAAGCGGGGTTTTATCGCCCTGTACCTGCACAAGCAGAGATACCGTGTCGCGTTTATAAGTCCCCCTGAAATTGCCAAAATCAGCAATAAATGAGCCTTCGGCCGATGAGGGGCTGCTTCCTGATAAGCCGTTCCCCTGGAACTGGAATGTATATTTACGCTTGCTGCCGGCGATACAGAAATCGTTCAGTATAAAGTAGCGGTTCCTTAAGAAGAGGTTGCAGCGGATGATGCTGTCGCCCCAGTAGCTTGTTCGGACCTCCCCGTAATCAAGGCCGGAAGTATGGAAACAATCTTCGATATATGCAGTATTTGAATTCACATTCACAAACTCGCCCGTTGGTGGCTGAGGCCCGCCTCCATTCACGAGGATACAGTTGTGATTGGTTGCTTTATTAACGAAGTTGCTCTCGGGAGCACCAGGATAGCCGGGATCGACAGCCAGCAATTGCCCGTAGGCCATCAACGAAAAACTTGAGGCATCTCCCTGGTGGTGCGATTTGGCCCCCGTGAGTGCGATACCATGTTCGCCTATGAAATGCATATAGATCGCATCGGACTCCCAGGAAGAACGGAATACCAGGTTGCCTGCTGCGGGTAATGCCTGAAACAGGCTGTCGGTGCGAACGCCCTGTACGACATGGGTCGAGATATACTGTGTTCGTACAAACGGATCGTCATACGAAAAACCGGGGTTGGGAAGATTGAACTCAGGCTTGCCCGATAAGGCCATTATGTGAGTCCCGAAGCCAATAGGGCTGTCGTGGATTGCCGGTTCGCTTCCGTCGGGCATTTGTATTTTATTCATCCAGTCATAGATCCGGTCATAGCCGGGATCGTACCAGGGATTCCGTATCATCCGTGGTTCCGAGTTAAAAGTCACCGCTATACTGTCGTCAGGCAAAAAATTATATAAAGAACGTATAAATGGAAAAGCATTCTGGAAGGCATAGTTGAAATAGCCCGGCCCTTCGGCATACCCGGCCAGGGTGTCGGGCTCCGAAACCCGGGGGTAGGGCCCGTTTTCGACCCAGAGGGTGTTGTCGAGGTTCCATAAGCCGGCATTGATCCAGTTCTGAGGCTGGTAGTTGATGTTGGCATCCTGATGATCATTCAGGACCACCGCTGCCAGGCCCAGGGCCGAAGCGGTCATGATGCTGTGATTGTCGAACTGGAAGTCGAAAAATTTAATCGGTATGAAATAAATGGTATAGGTTGCCATTGCCCGGTAATAGAGGTTTCCCGTGAAGTGTATAAGCGAATCCCGGGCCGTGGAACCTGATATTCCGGCACCTTTCAGAAGGTCATAAGCGGTAAGATAAAAAATGAGCTCCTTTGAACGGTGCTGCCATTCCTGGTAAAACACCCAGCCCGACTGGTAGCCTACAATTGTATTTATACTGTTCAGCAATGACAAGGCTTTTGAGCTCAGGGCATCCTTTTCAGATGGCAGAAGGGCAACGATATTTCCGTTTTCCCACTTCCGGTCCATGAGCACCGCAAAAGCCGCTTCCCTGGCTATCAAAGCCCTGGTAAAACGGTCACCATCGGTGGAGTTTCCTGCAGGAACGGCACTGTTGGCAGTATTCCATATTGATTGATAAAGATTAATGATGACGGGGTTTGTAAGACTGCCCCGGATCTCAGGAATTGAATTGCTGTCGAGGAGCGTCCTGGGATAACTCAGGTCGGCGCCAGACGGGTTCCAGGATCCCTGGGAAAATGCCATCCGGGGAACAAATCCAAAAACCAGGCATGCCCAAAGGATAATTTGCACTTTCATGATTTCAAAGGTAAGATGTATTTTCTTAGCTTTACATCATGAACTCACTGCATTCATACAATTCAGCAGGAATACTGTTTGGAATACTCTGTGTATGCCTCTGCCTGAATCTTTCCGTTATGGCCCAGCTTTCTGTTTCAGGGAGTGTGTCAGATGCAGACCATGACACCCCAATGCTTTTTGCCCAGATCGCGGTAAGCAATTCCACCATCGGCACAGTCTCGAATGAAGACGGACGGTTTTTTCTTGGCATCCCCGAAATCCATCTGAAGGATACACTGGTGGTTACCTACCTTGGCTATGAAACGGCCAGGCTGGCTGTTGCCGGGCTAATCGGCAAGAATACCCTGATCAGGCTTAAGCCAAAAGAGCTTCTTTTGAAGGAAGTTGAGGTCGTTGCACTCACTCCCGAAGAAGTGATGAGAAGGATGTCAGTCCGGATTTCCGCGAACTACGGCAGCGATTCTATACTGCTGACTGCTTTTTACCGCTCACAGAAATTCGCTGGAAAAAAGCTGGCCGAATATGCCGAAGCTGTAATTACAGATCTGAAAACGGGTTATTATGCCCTGAATACCATGAAGGAAATGAAGGAGTTGGCTTCTCACTCGAATGTTACACTCCTGGTTAAGGGCAGAGTGGTATCTGATACCAGCCTGGTGAATTCCATGGGAGATGTGGGTAAAATGGCGGGCTGCCTGGGATGTATTTTCGCAGAAGATCTGGTCGAGAATAACTTCAGAACTATGTTCGGCGAGGAGGCTTTTCGTTACTATAAATATACCATGGAAGAACTTTCTAACCCGGAAGGGGGAAAGATATATCATATCAGGTTTGATCAGGCGGAAAAGAAAATAAAGGGATTTAAAGGCGAATTGTTCATCGACGGCAGTTCTTTCGCCATGATGAAGATTGTGCTCAGACCAAGTTACCAGGGTTTTGAGAAGTATGAAAAAGACAAAATGAAAAGGATCTACACGATACAAAATATTCCCGGTTGGATAGCCGGGATGCCTCTTTATGACCGAACTCTTACATACTCGAAACGAAAAGATTACTGGTGCCTTAGTACCATTCACGACGAACAATGGGTAACATTCACCCAGCCATCCACAGGTCAAAGAATAAGAATGGGGTATAAAAATGACCTGGTGGTAACTGATGTATCCCGCGATCATGAGCAGCTGCGAGGTTTTACCGGAGATAAACAAGCCGGGGTAAACCGGCGCTGGGATCAGCTAGCCGGTCAGGCCGATGAAACGTTCTGGGCGAACTTCAACTACCTGCCGATCGAAGAGCAATTACGGAAAAATATAAAAGGATTAGAGAAATGACATCAGCCATCTGCCATCTGATATCAGATGTCAAGGTTATTCTGAATCACCATCTCCATCGATTCCAGCTCCAGTGCAACGAGATTGCCGAAACCCTCTTTTCCTGACATATACGGACCGTTGTCGAGGTCGATGAATTTGTAGATCTTGTTCCTTACAGCCAGCATAATGAGTTCCATGTTAACCGGCACATGCCCGTGAATGATCTTTCTGCGGCCTATTTTCTCGGGTTGTATCTCGTACTCGCGCAGCCACAGCATAGCCCTCTGGTCTTCAAAAGGATCTTCATTTTTAAAATTCAGTCCGGCATGAACCAAAACGAACTTATCCAGCAAGATATAATACTTCAGTCCGCGCATCCATTCAATATAATCAACGGGAACATCCCGTACATGGGTTACCCCGAAGCTTGAAAGGGTTGCTTTTCCCCCGATTTCCATCCAAACCTTATGCTTCCTGTCGCCCAGCCTGTGCCACCAGGTATTCCTTGCCTGCTTTTCAGCATCATACAATTCAACCATAAAGTCTTCATGATTCCCTTTCAGAGCGGTCACATTATAGCCGTCGTTCTTAAGGTTACGGATGAAATCAATAACACCCTTTGAATCCGCTCCCCGGTCAACATAATCGCCCAGAAAATAAAGTTCATCATTCCTCGTGGGGTTGATCAGGTTATTGACCAGGCCTTTAAGGGTCTTTGAACAGCCGTGTATGTCGGGGATCACCCAGCGTTTTGGCATATTTATTTTTTCTTTCCCTGGTTAGCGACTTCTTCCATGAGTTTTTTTATGACTTCCGGATCTCCGAGAAAGTAGTCCTTTTGCAGGTTCATCGAATCGTCAAACTCGAACACATACGGTATACCGGTAGGCAGGTTAAGGCCCACGATATCCTCATCAGAGATATTTTTAAGATATTTCACAATGCCCCGGAGGCTGTTGCCGTGGGCTGCCACCAGCACCTCCTTGTGAATGATCAGATTAGGTTCCATTTCGTCTTTCCAGTAGGGAACGATCCTGTTCACTGTATCTTTAAGAGCTTCCGTTGCCGGGATATCTTTCGGGTCAAGGTCAATGTAACGGGGGTCAAACCTGGGATGCCGGGGATCGTCGGCGGGCAGGGGAGGAGGTGCGATATCATAACTCCTTCTCCAGATCAGCACCTGCTTGTCGCCGTATTTCTCTACCATCTCGGCTTTGTTAAGCCCCTGCAGAATACCGTAATGCTTTTCGTTCAGCCTCCAGGTCTTGTATACCGGTAACCATAACAGGTTCATCTGTTCCTGGATCAGCCAAAGGGTACGTATAGCCCTGGTCAGGTAAGAAGTGTAGGCTATCTTGAAATTAAATCCTTCTTTCCTTAGAGTTTGTCCGGCTTCGGTAGCTTCCCTTATGCCCCGTTCAGAAAGCTCTACATCGGTCCATCCGGTAAAACGATTTTCTTTGTTCCATGTGCTTTCGCCATGACGAATTAAAACGAGTTTGTTCATAGTGTCTGAGATTGCAGTTCAGGTGCAAAAGTATAAAATAATCAGCATTTTCCCTACCTTTGTGCGATACAAGTAATTCGTTATGCAGCAATACAAGCGACTGAACAATATTCTTGGCTGGATGGTATTTGTCCTGGCCTCCACCGTATTTATCATCACTTCCGAGCCAACCATGAGCTATTGGGATTGCGGTGAGTATATCTCAACAAGTTATAAGCTCGAAGTAGGGCATGCCCCCGGGGCTCCCCTGTTCCAGATGCTCGGCAGGTTTTTTTCGCTGTTTGCCTTTGGCGACAAAAGCATGGTTGCCAGGATGGTAAATACCATGTCGGCACTCTCGAGCGGCTTCACCATTCTGTTCCTTTTCTGGAGTATTACTATGCTGGCACGTAAGATTGTTCAGCGGAATGAAGAAATGACGAAGGCAAAAATGCATCTTATTTTTGCTGCCGGATTAATTGGTTCCCTGGCTTATACATTCACCGATTCCTTTTGGTTTTCGGCCGTGGAAGGAGAGGTCTATGCCATGTCGGCCTTCTTCACTGCCGTCGTTTTCTGGGCTATGCTGAAGTGGGAAGAGCATGCCGATGAGTCGCACAACTACCGCTGGCTTATCCTGATTGCTTATCTGATGGGCCTTTCCATCGGCGTTCATATGCTGAACCTGCTCACGATCCCGGCCATGACCATGATCTGGTATTTCAAGAAATCAAAGAACCCCAGCTTAAAAGGGATACTGCTTGCCCTGGTGGTCTCAGTACTTATTCTCGGCATTGTGATGTCGGTGATCATTCCCTGGGTTCTTAAGCTGGCGGCCTGGTTCGAGTTTTTCTCGGTCAATTCCTTAAAGCTGCCTTTTAACGTCGGAACCATTATTTTCTTTGTCATTCTGATTGCCTCTATTGTGATAGGACTGCGGTATTCGGCCGGCCGGATGAAGCCGGTAATAAATGCCATCATCCTTGCTTTCTCATTTATTCTGATAGGATATTCTTCTTTTTTCATGCTCGTCATCCGCAGTAATGCAGATACACCTATTGATGAGAACAACCCGGAGAATGCGATGTACCTGCTGGCTTACCTTAACCGCGAGCAATATGGCGACTGGCCTATCCTCAGCGGGCCGTATTATAATGCACCTGTAGTGGACCATACCGATGGAACCCCGGTATACGCCAAAGACAAAAAGACAGGCCGTTACGAGATCAGCGATAAAAGGGAGAAGGTAAACCCGGTATATGATCAGAAGTTTACCACGATCTTCCCCAGGATGTGGTCAAACCGTGAAACCCGGCATGCGAGAGATTATGTAAAATGGGGCCATGTTCAGGGAGTGCCTGTGCAGGTTCAGACAGGCGATGGAACAGAAACGCGTATGCGGCCCACCTTCGGTGAAAATCTGACGTTTTTCTGGAACTACCAGCTCGTCCATATGTACTATCGTTATTTTATGTGGAATTTCGCCGGGAAGCAGAACGACCTGCAGGGAGATGGCAGTAAGATCGAAGGGAACTGGAAAAGCGGAATCCGTTTTATTGACCAATGGAGGCTTGGCAACCAGGATGTCCCGGAAGGCCGGAAAAATAAGGGGGATAACAGTTTTTATTTTCTACCTCTGATTTTCGGGCTGCTGGGTATGTTCTTCACCTTAAAAAAAGATTACAAAACGTTTATCATTATCGGATTGTTGTTCCTGATGACAGGCTTCGCCATTTTGATATACCTGAATCAGTATTCACCCCAGCCCAGGGAGAGGGATTACGCTTACGCCGGCTCCTTCTATGCCTTTGCAATATGGATAGGCTTCGGGGTGATCTTTTTAGCCGAAAAACTCGGACGATGGATGAAATCGAATATGGCGCTGATCATCTCGTTTGTACTTGGGCTGATCACTGTTGGCGTGATGGCTCAGCAGGGATGGGACGACCATGACCGCTCCGGTCGCTATACAGCGCTCGCGATGGCCGGGAACTACCTGAATTCATGCGCTCCGAACGCGATCCTTTTTACAAATGGAGATAATGACACCTTCCCTCTTTGGTACGCACAGGAAGTGGAAGGGATACGCACCGATGTGCGCGTGGTCAATCTGAGTCTTCTGAACACCGACTGGTATATCGACCAGATGAAGCGTAAGGCTTACGACTCAGACCCGGTACCTTTTTCGATGACGCACGAGACATACCGCCAGGGGAATCACGACGTGACTTATCTGATCCCGGACCCTTCGTTTAAAGATCAGTACGTCGACATCCGCCAGATATTCCAGATCATTAATACAGACGACACCAAGCTGAAAATGAACCCCGGCGAAGGCTCCGGCATGATAGATTTTTTTCCTACCAGGAGATTTCTCCTGCCTTCCGATACGGCTGAACTGCTCAGAAGCGGCGCCGTTCCGGCGAAATATGCAGGAAGGATAGAGCCTCTAAGGTGGGAGATCAAGAACCAGGGCATAGAAAAGGCCAACCTGATGGTGCTTGACCTTCTGGCAACCAATGACTGGAAGCGCCCGGTTTATTTTGTAGCGACCACGGGCACGGATACTTATGTCGGACTCGATAAGTATTTTCACCAGGAAGGGCTGGCATACCGCCTGCTGCCGGTTCGGGCCATCGCCTCGGAGCAGGAAATCGGAGATGTGAATACGGCCCTGATGTACGACAACCTGATGAACAAGTTCAAGTTTGGCGGGCTGAACAACCCCAAGGTATATCTCGATGAAAATACCATGCGCATGGTCATGAACCTCCGTTCTGTTTATGCCCGTCTCGCTTCTGCACTCCTTACTGAAGGCAAAAAGGATTCGGCCCTCAAAGTGATTGAACGCTGTCTGGCCGAGATGCCCGATAACACTGTACCCTACGATTATTTCGTGGTCACCCTGGCCGACGGGTTGTATAAAACGGGCAATCCTCAGAAAGCCGGTCAGATAGCAGAAAAACTTATCACTTCTTCCACGGCAAAACTGGCCTACTATTTTTCATTCCCAGATCAGGACCTTAAAGCAATGGAAACTCCGATGCAGGAAGCCTTGTTTACTCTTCAAAAGATAGGTGTTATTGCCAGGGAGGCAAATCAGGAGAAACTTGCTGTGCTGGCCGATGAAAATCTGAATAAATACTACGAAATGTATGTGAACAAGGTGTACAAGCCCGAGTAGATCATGTACGCAGTAACTCCCCCCTGGTTCTACCGGGCTTTCAGCCCTCAATATCTTCTTTGCCAGGTACCCACGCTGGAAAAAGTGGCCTGGCTCACTTTCGATGATGGCCCCGTTCCTGAAGCCACACCGGAGGTTTTGCAGATCCTGAGCAAATATAAAGTCAAAGCCACTTTTTTCTGTGTAGGCGACAATGTGCGCAAATACCGACAGATATTTGACGATGTTATTGCCGAGGGACATGCAGTGGGGAATCATACATACAGCCATATCAGCGGCTGGAAGGCTTCGCCCGGGGCATACTACAACAACGTGATGCACTGCCGCGATTATTTCGAAAGCAAGCTGTTCAGACCGCCCCACGGCAGGTTCACCCCGGGGCAGTATTTTCTGCTCAGGAATGATTTCCGTTGGGTGCTTTGGTCGGCGCTCACCATGGACTACCACCATTCTGTTAGCCCGGAGCAATGCCTCCGCAATGCCGTCGACAACCTGAAACCCGGCGCAGTCATAGTGTTTCACGACTCCATCAAGGCCCGGGAAAAGCTGCTGTATGCCCTACCCAGGTTCATTGAATATGCGTTTGAGCAGGGCTTCACATTTGCCCTACATTTCCCCCTGGTCGGCGAAACTGTAATAGCTGTCGTCGCCCACGATAATATGGTCGAGCACACTGATATCGAGCAGTAGCCCGGCATCGCGTACCTTCAGGGTAAGTTTCTTGTCGGCCTCGCTGGGTTCCACGTTTCCCGAGGGATGGTTATGCCCGATAATGATCGATGAAGCATGAAACTCAAGCACAATATTGAATATCTTTTTCGGATCGACCACGGTACCCGAGATACCTCCTTCGCTGATCATTACCTTACGCAAAAGGCGGTTGTTACGGTTCAGCAGCAGCATCCAGAACTGTTCGTAATGATGTTCCCCCATGAGACTCCTGAAGATCTCGTACGCCTGCCTGCTTTGGGTGATCTTATCGAGGCTCACCGCCCCGGCTTCATTCCTGCGGCGGCCCAGTTCAAGCGCTGCGATGATCGTAAGAGCCTTCACTTTGCCGATACCTTTTTCTTTGATCATGTCGCTTAGGCATAGCTTTGACAGCTCGATAAGGTTATTCCCTGCCTTTTGCAGCAGGTTTTTCGAAAGATCCACAGCCGAACCGTGTTTCGTGCCGGTATTGATAAGGATTGCCAGCAATTCAGCATCGCTCAGGGCGTGCCTCCCCTTCATCTCAAGTTTTTCCCGGGGCCGGTCATCCTCGGCCCATTTGCTGATAGGAATGTGATTGATGTAATTATCCATTTTGTTTTCTCTCTTAATCCGCCATCCGCCTTAAAGTGATATACTTTTCGCAATTATATTTAAGTTTGCAGATGAAATCTGCGAAATGAAGGTTGATGTTATTTTTCTCGAAAGCACCGGCTCCACCAACACCAGCGCCCGGCAACTCCTGAACGATTCCAGTGCTTCAGAAGGCAGCTTGATATGGGCTGCCGGGCAGCTTGAAGGCCGCGGACAGGGGAGTAATTCCTGGCATTCACAACCGGGATTGAACCTTACTTTCAGCCTGGTACTCGAGCCTCTGTTTCTGCCACCCGATCGTCAGTTCAGCCTGAATAAAGCAATGGCTCTGGGCGTTCTGCAAACGGTTCGTCAGGCTTTACCTCACGACATCAGCGCCTGCATCAAATGGCCGAACGATATCTATGCTTCCGGCAAAAAAATTTCGGGCATACTTATTGAACACAGCATACAGGGCAACGTGATAAAAAATTCCATCATCGGCATTGGGATTAACCTCAATCAGGATGAGTTCCCGGCATGGCTTCCAAAGGCTGCTTCATTAAAGCAATTAAGCGGCTCAGCCTGTGATATCAGGGAAATGCTTGAAAAAACCTGTGCAAACCTGGCCGGGGAATATGCCCGCTTGAAAAACGATGATTTTCAGGCCGTACAAACAGAATACAATTCTTCTCTCTGCGGATGTGGACGGGACCTTGAATTTACAGCCGGTTCATCCTCATTTACAGGCCGTATCCTGGGTGTTGATGATTTCGGAAGACTTTGTGTTCTAACTGCGGATGGCGGTGTACGCGTGTTCAGCCATGGGGAAATATCTTTTAGCGAAGTGCGTGATCAAGATCGAGAGATTTGATCCTGCCTTAGTCTCTTATCGCGGCAATTAACTCATTCAAAGTATCGGGGACACCAACAATTTTTTTTTGTTTTTGCATCAAACAGAACCATTACCGGAGTGGCCAGAACATAGTAATCGGCGGCAACTTTGCTGCGAACGCCTTCGGCGGCATGCAGATGTAACCAGCCCTTCAGCTCCTTTATTTTTTCGTTATAGGATTTGATTTCTGTTTCAGTCTCATCAAGGCTTATGGCTACGACCCTGAGTTTCTGCTGTATGTCTGTTTGCTGTTGCCAGGGGTAAAGCGCATTGACTGTTTCCATGCAATGGCTGCATTATCCTTTAACCCAATATCCGGTGCAATACTTCCAGTAAACAGTGTTGCCATGCCTTTCAGCCTCCGGGATATCTTCTGTCTTTTCGAAGTGAGGCAGGTTGAATCATTCAGATATGGTTCCAGAATCTTCATCCCGGCGGTTATGCCGTTGGTTTCATAACCCCGGTAGAAATAGTCGACCATCCAGCCATACACCCGTGGGTTACCTTGCCGGGCTTTTTCAATGGCGGTTTTGCCTGCTGCAGGGAATAAAGAATCGCGCAGGGCGATGGTTGTGGCAGATTGGCCGTACAGGTTGACGTACCCGTCGATCCATTTATTCATTTCCGCTGTTTTAATCACTAAAGGATCTGTGAGATTATTTTGATTTGGAGGGAACGGGTGAATCGGTCGCGATGTTTCTGATCATTCCCTTGAAGATCAACCAGTGAAATGGAAGCATAGCGGTCCAGTAAAGTCTTCCCCAGATTCCTTTGGGACGGAAGGTGGCGGTTTGTTTCAGCACATCATCAGGGCCTATGGTAAATTCAAGCCAGGCTTCGCCGGGAAGCTTCATTTCGGCAAAGAGTAAAAATCTTTTTTCCTTTTTATTGGCATAGATAACCCTCCAGAAATCCAGGGCATCGCCTGCAGCAATCTCTTCGGGACTGGTCCTGCCTCTGCGAATGCCTACCCCGCCAATGAGTTTATCCATAAAACCCCTTATGTTCCAGAGCAGATCGGCATAATACCATCCGTTTTCACCTCCTATTGACCAGATTTTCTCCAATGACTTTGCGGTATCCGGCACCTTTAGTTGCTTGATGTCTTTGAAGCATCCGTAAATCGGAACTTCAATGAAATTGGATAATCCTTTTTCGAGTTCTGTACTGGTAAGCGCATCTTTCCAGCTCGACAGTACCTGATGTTGCTCAATCCTGTCAAAAGCCAGCTCTATCGACTGGTTATAGGTTATTGGTAAAATGCCAAGCATCTTTTCCAGTTCATTGTCTTTGCACACAACTTCTACCTTCATGCTGTTCACAAGGTGATTGGCCAGTGAAAAGGAAACGGGGGTAATGAAATTCAGCCAATAGGATGAAAGCGTGGGAGTCATCACCGGCACAAGGCCGATCCACCGCCGCAGCCCCCTGATCTTTGCAAACCGAAGGAGCATCTCCTTGTAAGTAAGCACATCCGGCCCGCCGATGTCAAAGCTTTTGCAATACGTCTCAGGTTTCAGCATAACCCCCGATAAAAACTGAACCACATTGCGGATTGCAATGGGCTGGCATTTGGTGCCAAGCCATTTGGGTGCGATCATCACGGGCATTTTTTCGACCAGGTCGCGGATAATTTCAAAGGAAGCGCTGCCCGAACCAACTATAATCCCTGCTTTGAGAGTAGTGAGGGAATATACCCTGGAAGAAAGAATTTCTTCCACGTTTTTTCGAGAGGAGAGGTGTTTGGAAAGCTCTTTTTCGTTGACGATCCCGCTCAGGTAGATAACCTGCTTTACCCTTGTCTGCTCAAGTCTGATTTTAAAATTTTCAGCAGAAATGGCTTCCATTTTTTCAAAACTTCCATGAGTTGATGCCATGGAATGAATGAGGTAAAACGCCACATCAATGTCTTCAGGAATCCTTGCCAATTCATCGGAATGTAAAAAGTCTACTTCAACAACGCTCAGTTTGTTATTGTGAAATCTGCTTGTGTCGAACCTGTTGGTATCGCGCACACAACATATCACTTCATGGTTGTTTTCAAGCAAAACCGGTAAGAGGCGTTTAGCAATATAGCCGGTGGCGCCTGTAAGTAGTATTTTCATGGCAGGTTGTTGGTTCTGGTTCTTCTCAATGATAAGACATCCTTCTCCCTGGCGGCTTAGCGGTTATACCTCTTTCCGAACATCACACTCACATATAAGGTGAGAAAGAAACTCTGTTTGGGATTAAGAGCCATGATAGGAATAGGAATTGGGCTGTAATCAAGAGTGGCACCCACTTCCAATGAGGAGATCATCTTATTCTGGCTTCCGAATTCGAAATCCAGTCCGGTTTTTGTGTAGAGTCCGGGAAAAAAATTAAGTTCAAGAATACCGGCCAGGAATGAACCACGGCCGTATATGTAATCGGGGTTGATATCGGGAGTGTAACGTTGTTCCCTCAATTCATAATTTGCTCCGGTGGTCTGATAGGCCACGAAAACATAAGCCGGTTTCGCAATGCCGATACTTAATCCGCCGTAAACAAGTCCGCTTACCTGAACCCCACCCCAGTAAGGTTTGCGGTTGAAGATGTAATTCAGTCCCACGCCTCCTCTTAGGAAGGATACATAATTGAGTTTGCCGAAAAAATAGGGTTTGGAATCTGAATAATAGGGATTGACAACCCGCACTTCCTTGGCCGATTTATAAGTTGACCATTCGATCTCCCACATGAATTGCCTGAGAAAAGTGAGGTTGTATCCTTTACGGAATTTAAAACCCCAGCCGTTGGTATGCAATATTGCCCCCAGGCTCCACTGCCGCTCAAAAAGCACATTGTCGGGCACGGAATCACTGTAATCAGTGAATTTCTCCTGAGCCTGAACAAGGCAGGGGACAGAGATCAGCAGAAATACCAGGCAGACGATCGTTTTCATTGTCCAAGGAAAATCAGAACAAAAGTAAGGAAAATAAAAAGGCTGCCCTTCTCTAGCAAGAGGCAGCCTTAAAAATTCTTAAAAAAGCAAATCAGCGACGTTCCATTTGGTATCTTTGCTTTTCACCATAAGCAGCGCAACCCCTGTTCGAGGTGCATGAAGAAACAATACCTAAAACGATTACTGACAGTAATAAGATTGCTATTTTTTTCATCTTGATCAACCAGGATTATTAAAGTTTTGCAAAGTTATGCAATATTAGAGAATAAACTCAGGTTTGGTCACGATATTGTTTAAAGTTATCAACGAGGTTTAGTTTATAACCCGAATCGCCAATGGAACAGCAAAATCCTGCCATTGAAGAAAGCTGGAAAAAAGTTCTTTCACAGGAATTCGCCAAGCCATATATGGCTGAGCTTAAGCTGTTTTTGCTGGAAGAAAAAAAACATTACCGGGTTTTTCCTCCCGGGCCATTGATGTTCAACGCATTTAATCAAACTCCTTTCGACTGTGTAAACGTTGTGATTTTGGGGCAGGATCCCTATCATGGCTTTGGAGAAGCTCACGGATTATGTTTTTCGGTTCAGGATGGCATCAAAAAACCTCCTTCACTTGTCAATATCTTCAAAGAGATAGAAAAGGACCTTGGGTTTGACCCGCCCCGGTCGGGAAACCTTACTGCCTGGGCAGCCCGGGGGGTTCTGCTTCTCAATGCGACCCTTACCGTGCGTGAGAATCAGCCGGGTTCACATCAGAATAAAGGCTGGGAAATATTTTCCGATGAAGCCATTAAGCAACTTTCTGCCCAAAAAGAAGGTCTTATCTTTGTGCTATGGGGAAAATTTGCTGAAGCCAAGGCTGTTTTGATCGATAAATCCAAACATTTTATCCTCACTTCGCCCCACCCTTCACCTTTCTCGGCCAACAAGGGGTTCTTCGGCTGCAGGCATTTTTCGCGCATTAATGAATTACTCAGGCAAATGGGCAAAAAGGAAATCGACTGGAGGTTGGAATGATGACATCAAAAATTTGTGTTTTCGCAAGCTGGATTCTTATGATTCTCGGTTCGCTGATGTATATATCGTGCCAACGGTCAGAAATTGCTGAAGATGGCCCTACTAAAGCTACAACGCTCGTCGTACGCTTTGAGAATCTGGTCGACAGCCTGCCTTTAATTCTTGATTCGCTGATGTATGAAAATTCCTCGGGTGATGTCTACGAGGTGACCGACCTTCAGTACTTCATCTCCGGCCTTACTTTACACAGGGACGACGGGTATAATTATACTGTGATTGACAACGCCGGAGTTCATTATGTGGATGCAAGAATTCCCGAAAGTCTCTTCTGGACACTCAGCGTATCTTTGCCCTACGGTAATTTCGACTCGATTTCTTTTACTTTCGGCATCGATGAGTTCGGAAATTATTCAAACCGCTTTCCAAACCCTCCCGAAAGGGATATGAACTGGCCGGATGTACTGGGAGGTGGATATCATTATATGAAAATGAACCTGTTGTGGAAAAAAACCGGGCTGTTCCGAACTTTCCCTTTTAATTTTCATATCGGTATCGGGCAGATCTATAAAGGCAATGTGATAGAACCGGATTCGATTATTGGTTTCGTGCAGAATTATTTTGACGTGAACCTGCCGGCTTCTGCTTACTCGATCGAAAAAGGTCAGATCAAGCATCTGGTGATCTCAATGAATGTGAACCAGTGGTTTACGGGTAACAATGAGTTCGATTTCGCAAAATACCCGAATACCATGATGCAGCATCAGGCGACCATGAACAATGCATGTTTGAATGGAAGGAATGCTTTTCGCGTGAGGTTTACCAGCGGGCCGTGACTGATTGATTGATTGATTGATTCATTGATTCATTGATTGAAGGATTGAATTATGCGTTTTCGCCATTTCGCCATTTCACCATTTCACCATTTCGCCATTTCACTTCCATTAATCTTGCTGTTCGCTGCCCTGCCTGGCTGCAAGAAGGATTCACCGGATACGAGTACTTTTAATCCGACGCCATACGTCATCAGCATACCAAAATATTTTCCGACACAACTGAATATCCCTGCCGATAACCCGATGACTGTTGATGGTGTTGAACTGGGGCGTACTCTTTTTTATGACGGACGGATTTCGGGCCGTACCGATGCCGATTCGCTCATGAGCTGTTCAACCTGCCATCTGCAGTCCAGATCATTTATCTGCGGAATTGATAATCCACGCTTTCCGGGCGGTCATCCCTACGGGCTTGCCGGCATTTTTACACCTCACTTCATGCTGCCGCTGATAAACCTGGCATGGGTCAATAATGGTTTTCTCTGGGATGGTTCTCTTGCTGCTGGTAATCCCCTAAAGTCGAAACGACAGCTCGAAGATATCTGCTGGTTGGCTATTGTGGCTCCTCATGAAATGGCCGGAGATACAAACCGCTCAAAAGCCCTCATTCAAACCATCAAGGGATATCCGGAACTATTTGAGAAAGCCTTTGGCAGCAAAACTGTGACCGTGAAGAACATGGGCCGGGCCATTGCTCAGTTTGTAAGAACGCTGATCTCGGCTGATTCAAAATTCGACCGTTTTCTGGCAGGCAAAACAGAACTCAATGAAAAGGAACGCCGGGGGTATGTGCTTTTCATGACCGAAACGGGAGGCGACTGTTTCCATTGTCATGGAGGCGAAGGAAATCCTCTGTTCACTACCAATCTTTTTTACAATAACGGGAAGGACAGCGTGTTTAGTGATGCCGGCGACAGGTATGGGGTTACCAATAGCCCTATGGATGTCGGAGCCTATGTGGCGCCCACCCTGCGAAATGTGGTTTTTACAGCGCCTTATATGCACGACGGGCGGTTTAAAACCCTCGAAGAAGTAATAGATTTTTATAGTTCTGGCGTGGTTTGGTCACCCGCCATCAGCCCGCTTATGCATCATGTTATAACCCACGGGGTTCAACTTACTCCTTCTCAGAAATCAGACCTTAAAGATTTCATCTTAACTTTGACCGATAGTAATTTTGTTAAAAATCCTGCATTCGCAAGGCCTGTGATCTTACCGGGCGAAGAATAAAATACGTATGATAGTAAAACCGAATTGTAAAATTAACCTTGGACTTAATATCGTGAGAAAGCGTATTGATGGCTATCATGATATTGAAACTGTGTTCTACCCTGTCGGCATATGCGATTCTATTGAGATCAATCCTTCTGATGATGGCATGTTTCATTTCTCATCCTCAGGCTTAAAAATACCGGGCGATCCGGCTACCAACCTATGCGTTCAGGCCTATAACCTGATGAAGGAACATTTCAATGTACCGCCGGTGACGATCCATCTTCAGAAAAACATACCGATGGGCTCCGGTCTTGGCGGAGGATCTTCCGATGGCGCCTATACCCTGAAAGCCCTGAATGAACTGATCAAACCCCGATTGACCAGTGAACACCTCAAGGCCTTTGCTTCCCGCCTGGGTAGCGACTGCACGTTTTTTGTTGATAACAAACCCGCGTTTGCAAAAGGAAGGGGAGAGCTTCTCTCAACAGTATCTGTTCCACTCCCGGGATTGTACCTGCTCATCGTTATTCCTCAGGTTCATGTAAATACAATTGAAGCGTATTCGTTGATTCAACCAGCTCGTCCCGTAACTTCAATCAAAGAGACCATCAATCTGCCGGTAAGCCAATGGAAAGGAAGGATGATTAATGATTTTGAAGATGTTGTTTTTCGTAAATACCCCCTCATAGGTCAGATCAAAGAACAACTTTATGAAAAAGGGGCGGTCTATGCTTCCATGAGCGGCAGCGGCTCAGCGGTTTATGGCCTTTTCAATGAAACACCTGCGGTTTATGGCCTTTTCCCAGGCTGCTTTGTCTGGATGGCAGATAGCAGATAACAGATGACAGATAAATTTCACCATTTATTCACGAATTGTTTATTTCTATGGTGTTCATTACGGCTTCGCCGAACACCATTTCACCATTTACTTCGGCGCCAGCCGTAACAGCACAAATGCAATAATCCCGAAAATTACGTTTGGTATCCATACGGCCAATAAAGGATGCAGATTGCCAAATGTGGCAAATACTGTCGATATCTGCATGAACAGGATATAGAGAAACGTAAGCGACAAGCCAAGTCCGAGATGGTAGCCAATACCACCCCTGACCTTACGCGACGAGACAGCGACACCGATCAGCGTAAGAATGAGGGTTGCAAATGGATCAGATATCCGGGTGTAACCTTTGACTTTATATTTCATGACATCCGGATCGCCCCGGAGTTCTTTTTTTCGGATATGTTCTTTGAGCACAAAGTAATTCATGATCTTCACTTCTTCGATATCTTCAGTAAAATCGGCCGGGACCAATGGAAGCAAAGTGTCGAGTTTCGCACCTTTACGAAAACTCTCGGTCAGTTTGCCCATACTTCTTACATAATAATTCGAAATGATCCAGCGCTGCCGTATAGTGTCCCAGTCAATCCGTTCGGCCTTAAGTTTATAGACCAGTTCCCTGTTCACAAATTTCTCGATGGTGAATTTCCATCCGCTGTTGGTCCTGAGATTAAAATTCTCAAGAAAAATAAAGGTTCCGGGGCTGATCTGCCGGTGCACATTCATATCGTTGAATTCCTTTGGATCTTTGATGTATTTTTTTTCAAAGGCGAACATTCCCTGGTTGGTATAGGGAATGATGAAATTTGCCAGGACAAACGACAGCAAAGCGAGGATCATCGCCGACAGGATGTATGGAAACAAAAACCTTCTGAAACTTATCCCGCTGGCCAGAATAGCGACGATCTCAGAATCAGAAGCCATCTTTGATGTAAAAAAAATAACGGCAATAAACGTAAGGAGGTAACTGAAAAGATTGATGAAATAAGGGATAAAGTTGAAATAGTAGTTGAAAATAATTGCAAACAATGGAGGTTTGGTGCGAAGGAAATCGTCAATCCTTTCAGAAATATCAAAGATCACGACAATGAATATCAGCAGGATCAGGGTAAAGAAGAAAGTCCCCAGGAATTTGCGGATAATATACAGGTCAAGGGTTCGCATCAGTAAATTTCCATCATTTGATAATTCATATTCCTGGCTGCAGGTATCCAGCCGGTAGAAACAGAAACCCAAAAGTAATAATTCCCTGGCAGGGAAGGAGTATCGAAGCGAATGCTTGTATCCCTGGTGCTTGTAGTAATGACCATATTAGTAATATCAGTTGAAGGCACCATCCGGGCAACATAATCATCTTTATAATGCAAATGGTAAACCAGCGATGAGGGCAGCCATTTATTTTCATTGAACCTCACGGTATCCTTGTACGGATTAATAATAGTTACCGGCAAAATAATACTTGCATTGGCCGGAAAACGGAGATCCTTGATTTTAAACTTAAGCCCGAGCTTGTAGTGAGATCTGAAATTATTCCAATAGCCGTAGTATGTGATGATGTTATTGCTGGTCACAAATGCCTTTCTGCCCGGGAGCCATCGCCAGGGGGCAAAATCAACTACCATGATTTCCTTACCCTGTATGCTTTGCTCAATATCGCTCCAGTAATAATACTGCGTTCTGTGCCCTGAGTAATCCTCCATGGTATAAGCGGGCTTTCCTGTATAAAAAATATACTTTGAGGTTCTCTGGTAGGAATTCAAAAAAAGCACAGGTCTGCCGCCTGCCTTTTTCTCAACTTCCTTCGACCATTCCTTCCATCCGTATAACTCAGACAGATTCACCAGAGAGCGGGGAAATTTCAGGTAATCAACCATCAGATAAGCTCTGAATGCAAATAAAACTACTATGCTGATGGCAGCGACCGGGAGAATCCATTTTCTGAGTTTTATTTTTTCTGCGGATGTCCGGTAGGCCATGATCAGAAGCGCCACGAAAGCCGGAACGGTCCAGTTTGGCTCCACCTTTCCGCGGAAAGTATAGGCCAGAAAAAACATTATTATCCCGATGGCATTGAATTTGAGGCTTTTGTCGAAGATGTCTTTAGGTTTGAACACGATCATGGCCCAAAAGAACACTATGGCCATAAAAGGTCCATAAATAGCGAACTGACCCACGAAGAATTCACTGAAATACTGAAAGAAGCTGAACTGATCGAAATTCCGCTCCATCAGATGGTAGTATATTGTCGGATGATCGTTGTTGAATGACCACAGGATATGGGGAATCATGAAGATGATCCCACTCAGAGCGGCAATATAAAATGAGCGGCTTTTCAGAAGCCTGAAGTTCGAAATAATGGTAAAGAATATCACCAGTATGCCGTTGTATTTGCTGTAAATCATGGCCGCCATAATCATACCCCAAAGCACAGAAAGAATGATGCTGTTGTTATCGAGTAGTTTTTTATAGACCAGGAAATACAGAATTGTAAAAAAGAGCAAAGCAACATCCGGGGCCGCCATAAATCCGCCTACCTGGGCGATCAGTGTGGAAAACGCCAGGGCCCCGAAGAGGATAGGGTCTTTGACCCCGGCCAGCCGTGAAAGCAGATAAAACGAGAGGGTGTTGATGATCACAAAGAAAAACCTGACCCCGAATTCATTGTGGAAGAAAGTATAACCTGCCCTGATCAGAATACCAACCATAGGAGGATGCTCATAATACCCCCAGGCCGGTCGCTGACCATACATCCAGAACAGGGCCTCATCGTCGAACAAGCCAGTAAATGCCGCCTGGATGAAATTGATAATCATCCAGCCGATCAGGATATATAGCAGTAATTTTCTTTTATCTGTAGTTTCGTTCATTTCACCATTTCACCATTTCACCATTTCACCATTTCACCATTTCACCATTTACAATCTCCCCATTAGCCTAACAACCATCTCCGCTTTCCAAGCCGCGAAATCCCCTTCAAGTATATGTGCCCTTGCTTCCTTCATAAGCCAGATATAAAAGCCCAGATTATGCATCGTGGCTATCATGGGGGCAAGCATCTCACCCGAGATAAACAGATGCCTCAGGAATGCCTTTGAATATAATGTATCGGAAAACACATCACCACCGGCTTCAAGAGGGGAGAAGTCATCCTTCCATTTTTCATTTTTAATATTAATAATACCATCTCTGGTAAAGAGCATGCCGTTGCGGCCGTTCCGGGTTGGGATCACACAGTCGAACATGTCGATACCCAGAGCGATACATTCAAGGATATTGGCCGGTGTTCCCACTCCCATAAGATATCTGGGCTTTTCCTGAGGAAGGATGCCGCAAACCAGGGCGGTTATCGAATACATGATCTTTGCAGGTTCGCCAACCGATAATCCCCCGATGGCATAGCCCGAAGCTTCTTTTGATGCTAAATATTCGGCTGACTGCATCCTCAGGTCTTCAAACGTACTACCCTGGACAATAGGAAACAAAGCTTGTGAGTAGCCGTGAGGACATTCAGTTTTATCAAAATGTTCAAGGCAGCGGTCGAGCCATTGATGAGTACGTTTTAAAGATTTCTTCGCATATTCGTACTCGCAGGGCCAAGGAGTACACTCGTCGAAGGCCATGATGATATCGGCGCCCAGCGAACGCTGAATGTCGATAGCCGATTCAGGTGTAAAATGATGCCTTGAACCATCGATATGTGACTGGAATATAACTCCCTCGTCGGTGATCTTCCTTATGCCTGCCAGGGAATAGATCTGAAACCCGCCGCTGTCGGTCAGAATGGGCCGGTCCCAGCCGTTGAACTTATGCAGTCCGCCTGCATCGGAGATGATTTTTGTGCCGGGACGAAGATAGAGATGATAGGTGTTGCTGAGCATGATTTCTGCCCCGATCTCATTCTTCAGATCTCTGATATGCAAGGCTTTTACTGCTCCGGCTGTGCCTACCGGCATGAAAAAAGGTGTGTGAATTAATCCGTGATCAGTGATCAGTGACCCTGCCCTGGCTGAGCTACCTGGATCGCGATGTTCAATTCTGAAGTTCAAACTAAGATGCCTATTTATCGACAAAGGTAGGTTTTTCTGCCGGATTCTGAATATCTTTGCCGAAACCTACAGTTAAATCTTGTTAAATGCTTGACCTGCTTGTAAATATCGATACTGTCCCACTGGTGTTGCTGATCGTTTTTTGCTGTTTCTTTCTGATCCAGATTACCTATTACCTGCTTATTTTTCTGAGGCTTGCAAGGTATAAAGGAGCTCGTCCGGGCCAGTCGAAAACAGGCGTTTCAGTAGTTATTTGTGCACGTAATGAATATTATAATCTGAAGGCTAACCTGCCTCTTGTGCTTGATCAGGACTATCCCGAGTTTGAAGTGCTGGTAGTAAACCATGCCTCTGATGACGAGACTTTGAACCTGCTTTCGGATTTGCAGCGCGAATATCCGCACTTGAAAAGCATCGAGATACAAAAAGACCTGAATTTTTTCTCAGGCAAAAAATTTCCGCTTTCCATCGGAATCAAATCGGCCAAATATGACCAGATACTATTAACCGATGCCGACTGCAGACCCTCTTCCAGGAACTGGATCACCGAAATGCAATCAGCATACAGTAAGGGAATTAAAGTAACTCTCGGGTATAGCCCGTATACTCAAAACAAAGGCCTGCTTAACAAGCTGATCCGTTTCGACACAGCCCATATAGCCGTTCAGTATCTTTCATACGCTCTGGCGGGTTTACCGTATATGGGGGTTGGCAGGAACCTCTCGTACCATCGCTCGGTGTTTTACGACAACGGGGGTTTTATTCCGCATTACAGGATACGCTCGGGCGACGACGATCTGTTTATCAACCGGGTTGCAAAAAAAGCCAACACTGCAGTGGTCGTCACGGAAAACAGCTATACCCTGTCGGAACCCAAGAAGACCTTCGGCCAATGGATAACCCAGAAAAGACGACACCTTTCTACTTCCATGCATTACCGCTTCAGACATAAGTTTCTGCTTGGGTTGTACTCTTTCAGTCTTTTGTTTTACTACCTGTTTTTTTTGCTGATGCTTTCGCTCAATTACTCAATATTCCCTGTCCTTGGCTTGTTTGTTATCAGATTGGCTATACAGTATCTGATCCTCTCCCGCTGCTTTAAACAGTTGCATGAAAAAGATCTTATCCTTTTTATTCCATTACTTGAAATTGTACTTTTACTGCTGAATACTGGCATCGGCATCACAAACCTTTTCCGCGAACCGAATAAATGGAAATAGTAAACCATCTTACCGAGAAAGGGCAGAGGGATTACCAACTTGTTCAGCTTGCGCGGAATAAGGGGGATCAGAAAGCATATGCGGAATTGCTTAACAATTACCGCGATTCATTGTATTTCATGATGCTAAAGATGACGAGAAATGCAACAGATGCCGAGGATCTTACCATCGAAGCTTTCGGAAAGGCTTTCAGGAATCTGGCCAATTACACTACCGAATATGCTTTCAGCACCTGGCTTTTTAAGATAGGCGCTAATAACTGTATAGATTTTCTCAGGAAAAACAAGAGGTTGGAATTTACAGGTTACGAGTGGGGAGACGAGGAGGATTCGATGGATATAAAATCGGTGATACCTGCCGACACTCTTGATCCGGAGGAACATGTGATTGCCAAACAAAAGGTGAAACTCATGCGCGAGGTGGTTGAAAAACTCAAGCCTCACTACAGGCATATGATAGAATTGAGGTATTTCCAGGAATGGTCGTATGAGGAGATCGCATCGAACCTTGACCTTCCTCTCGGCACTGTAAAAGCCCAGCTTTTCAGAGCCCGGGAGCTTCTTTATCAGATACTGAAAGGGGCGGAGGACAAGATATAGGAATGAATTTCACCATTTCGCCATTTCACCATTTAACATTCGATTATGGACTTTAAACAGCAAATACTTCAGGGCATTCCTTCAGATTTGCCGGAACCATGGCTCATTGATGAAAGCGTAAGCCACGCTCCTGTAAGAAAAGACATCCTGAACGCCGATGAGAAGAAGCTGGCCGTTCGCAATGCTCTCCGGTATTTCCCTGCTCACTTACACGAGGTACTTTCAAAGGAGTTCGCGGAAGAACTCAAAAGATATGGCCGCATTTATATGTACCGTTTTCGCCCGTCATATGCCATGCATGCCCGCCATATCAGCGAGTATCCATGCAAATCGATACAGGCTGCCGCTGTGATGCTGATGATACAGAACAACCTTGACCCTGCTGTGGCCCAACATCCATATGAACTTATTACCTACGGAGGCAACGGCTCTGTTTTCCAGAACTGGGCTCAGTACCTGATTACCATGCAATACCTTGCCACTATGACTGGTGAGCAAACCCTGGTGATGTATTCAGGGCATCCGATGGGTCTGTTCCCATCGCATAAAGACGCCCCAAGGGTGGTAGTTACCAACGGGATGATGATCCCGAATTACAGTAAGCCTGACGACTGGGAACGGTTCAATGCTCTCGGGGTAACTCAGTATGGCCAGATGACGGCAGGTTCTTACATGTATATCGGACCTCAGGGTATTGTGCACGGTACAACCATCACTCTGCTGAATGCCGCACGGCGACAGGCTTCGGGCGACATCAGGGGCATGATATTCGTTACTTCCGGACTTGGGGGCATGTCGGGAGCCCAGGCCAAAGCATCAGTTATTGCAGGGGCTATCGGGGTTGTGGCCGAGATAAATCCACGGGCGGTTCAGAAACGGCATTCCCAGGGCTGGGTCGATGAAGTGTATACCGACCTTGATGAACTGATCGCAAGAATGCTGAATGCCCGCACGAAAAAGGAAGCGGTTTCCCTTGCTTACCAGGGCAACATCGTTGATTTGTGGGAAAAGCTGGTCGAAAAAAATATAGAAATAGAACTTGGTTCCGACCAGACTTCATTACACAATCCATGGGCCGGGGGATATTATCCTGCTGGGCTCACTCTTGAGGAATCGAACCGCCTGATGGTGCAGGATCCGCCAAAGTTCATGCAAGAGGTACAGAGATCCCTGCGCCTCCAGGTTGCCGCGATCAACAAAATGTCGGCCAAAGGAACATACTTCTGGGATTATGGCAATGCTTTTCTTCTTGAAGCCGGCCGCGCCGGGGCTGAAGTGATGAAAGCGGACGGTACTTTTATCTATCCATCATACGTTCAGGATATCATGGGCCCCCTGTTCTTTGATTACGGGTTCGGGCCTTTCCGCTGGGTATGTACTTCCTGCGACCCAAAGGATCTCGAAATCACCGACCGGATAGCGGGAGATGTCCTTGAGGAAATAGCAACAGGCTCGCCCGGCGAGATACAGATGCAGATGAGGGATAACATACACTGGATACGCAAGGCCGGGAAAAATAAAATGGTCGTTGGCTCCCAGGCCAGGATACTGTATGCCGACTGTGAAGGTCGTATTAAGATAGCCTCTGCCTTTAACGAGGCAATCCGTACCGGCAAGATCTCGGCCCCAGTGGTTCTCGGCAGGGATCATCATGATGTTTCAGGTACCGATTCTCCGTTTCGCGAAACTTCAAATATTTACGACGGCTCTTCTTTTACTGCGGATATGGCGGTACAAAATGTGATAGGCGACAGTTTTCGCGGAGCTACCTGGGTTTCGGTGCATAACGGAGGAGGAGTTGGCTGGGGTGAAGTCATCAACGGGGGTTTCGGAATGGTTCTCGATGGCTCTGCTGATGCTGATCGCCGCCTTCGTTCAATGCTCCTCTGGGATGTGAATAACGGGATCTCGCGCCGGGCCTGGGCAAGGAATGATGAAGCTTGTTTTGCGATAACACGGGCCATGCAGGAGAACCCTTCATTAAAGGTGACTCTGCCTAACAGGGTGGAAGATTCGCTGCTGAAAGATCTCTTCTGATTTTTTTCATCGTTTTATTCACCAAGAGGCGCATCATTTTCCAAAGGATCGATACGGTAGAGTGTGGGTTCATTTGCAATTTTGCCGGCTGTAAAGAATACAAGCCGTGATACCCTGGCCGCTTTGTTAAAATCTGACTTATCGGGATTGTCGCCGGGCTGATGATAATCTTTGTGCAGCCCGGTAAAGAAAAACATAAACGGCACATTGTGCTTGTAAAAATAATAATGATCGCTGCCTCCCAAAAAATCGCTGTCCTTTACTACCAGGGTAAATTTTGTTTTTTTATTCTCACGTCTGATGATATTGGTAATGTCAGGACTCTGTGAGGCGCCTTCAAGGTATAGCGAGTCAGGATTGTTTCTGCTGATCATATCGAGGTTCAGCATAGCTACCGTGGATGCGAGAGGGTAAAGGGGATTGGAGATATAATACCGCGATCCGAACAATCCTTTTTCTTCACCCGCAAACAAGATAAACATGAGGCTTCGTTTGGACTTTTCTTTCAAGCTGCTGAAGGCATGGGCTACCGCCATCACCCCTGATGTTCCGGATGCATTGTCGTCGGCGCCGTTATAAATATAGTCTTCACCATTATTATGCTCTTTTTTATATCCCACGTGATCGTAATGCGCCCCTATGATCACAAGCTGTTTACTTAAAACCGGGTCGCTTCCCCTGATATATCCCGCAACGTTCCGGGCAATTGAAGTAGTCGTTTTTATGTCGGCATGCATACTGATCCTTGTATCAGGCAATTCAAAAGAAACACAGGAAAGATCCTTCTCTATCCTCGCTTCAAGATTTTTCAGAGAATCCACATTTCCAAAAAGAAGGTTCACCACTTCTTCACCTATACTAATTACAGGGATCTGGTCCTCGCGGTCAATGCACAAATGCAGTGGAACGGCATCTTTCGGGATCACTTTCGATAAAGATGGCCAGGGATACCCGCGGGCTTTAACGGAGCTGTATTGAAGAGGACCGTTAACTACCAGCATCCCGGCTGCGCCATGCTGTATGGCGTTTTTCATTTTGTCTTTCAGAGAAATATATTTACTGTCATCTTTACCGTTGAAAACAGATAGAGAATCATCCTTTTGGGGCTCATTTCTGAAAATGAGGACGATCTTGCCTTTAGTTTCAACCCCCTTGTAATCATCATATTTATAGTCCGGAGCAGTAATTCCGTATCCGGCAAAAACCACGGAAGCTGTCACAGAAACTGCAGATGAGAAATCATAGGGCACATAGTCCGCCTTAATAGTCATCTGAAAACTTGCACCGTTACGGATTATCGCCAGCTCATTGCTGTCGCCCAGCTGATCGGAACAAATCGGGACTTCCTGAAAAAAGCTTCCTTTCCAGGGTTCAATGCCCCATTGCTTAAAATTCCGCGCTATATAAGAGGCTGCCGAATCAAGCTGTGGACTGGGAGTGTTCCTTCCCTTCATGGAATCTGAAGCCAGATAGCTGATCTGCTTGCCCATAAAGTCAGGAGTAATGAGTTTTTTTCCGTTTCCCGAACTGAATTGTACACCCGAACATCCTGCCATCACGAAGGATAGTAAAATGAAATATCTTGAAATGCTGAATTCAGGTAGTTTTTTCATACGGAAATTGCTCGAAACTGAAAGAATGAATGTCGAACTCCCGCTAATTGTTTCTTGCCATTTCACCATTTCACCATTTCACTCCTTACGCATACAAACGTACTTGAAATAAGTAAAATGGACAAATTTCATCATACAATCAATAAAAATAATTTTTTTTCTGATTTTTTTTCTTTCACGCAACTAATTGCATCTATAGCCTGTCTTCTACATAACAACAGGCAATCTGGCCCACGCCTCTGATTTTTATTTTTCAACAATCGTATCACTTTTTGGTTTATCCCGGATAAAGAAGGAGATTTTCTTTTATGATTTTGCTGTACACAAACGAACGGCTGATTAAGGGACTGCTGGAGGGAAAGGATTCCTGCATTAAATTTCTTTACAGGGAATATTTTCCAATGGTAAGGTCTATTGTCAGCACCCAGAACGGTAGCCAGGAAGACGCCGAAGATGTTTTCCATGATGGCTTGATTATAATTTACAATCGCCTCAAAAACAAGAGGTTTAAACTTAACAGTACCCTTAAGACCTACCTTTTCTCTGTCTGCAAGAATATCTGGATGAGAAGATGTGAGCGGAAGTACAGGTTGCTTTATGGAGCCGACTCTCTGGTTAATGAGACTGAAGGACCTTATTCTCAGGAGGCATCGGAGGAAGAGGAAACTGAGAAATTCAGGCTTTACAAGAAGCATTTTCTTGAATTGCCTGAATTCTGCAGAATCATTCTTACTCATTATCTCTGCAAGACACCTTTACCCGAAATAGCCAGGATATTAGACTATAAGGACACGGAATATGTGAAGGCAAGAAAATATTACTGCAAAAACCTGCTCCGTAAAAAAATACTGAGCGATCCGAAATGTAAACAATTTATGAACTATGAATGATTTTTTTAAACTCAGCCATTGGATAGGAAAATTCACCGACAATGAGCTGACGCCTGAAGAGGAGGACAGTCTTCTGATAGGGGCATCGCGTAATCCAATACTCAGGAATGAACTACGGCTTGACCGGGAGATCAGTGGGCTTCTGGATGACTACCAGCGGATCAGACTATCTGAAACCATAAAAAGAACAATGAAAGCGGAAGAGGGGAAAGTTGTCATCCCGTTCTGTTATCAAATTGCTGCTTCCATGATTATTCTCATGACACTTGCCTGCCTTACAGGTTTCGTGATTCATTATTCAAATCAGAATGCCGCTCATCCTTTACTTGCAATTAGCACGATTCTGGAACCAAAGGTTAAGGATTTGCTGGTTCTTTTTAATGGGAAGGAGCGGCAGGACAGGCTTTTTTCTCCTTTAAAACGAAAAGTAACTGCCCAGCCCGTCAATGAGGATCGACTGTATACTCCGAAGCCGGAATATGAATTTCTTGTGGGCTCTGTAATGAGAGATGTTTCAGTAATCGTTCTTTCTCCAATGCCCAGGGTTAGCTGTAAATCTGACAGTCTGTTGCAGTTCAGCTGGCGATGGCTTAACGGCTCAGTACCGGTTAGTATTGAGGTATTTGATATTCACGACCGGCTAGCATTCGATTACATACAGAAGACCGGTGAAGCTTATGTTTTGAACATGAACCATTGGGCAAGAGGGCTTTATTATTATAAAATTTCAAGCGGGGAAGAATTAATAACAATGGGCAGCATTTCAATTTATTGAACGAGATGGATCCGAAGGTTTTATTGCTCATGATCTTATTACTTTTCGTGATTCCCTGTTTTCTGACTTCAGCCAGGGCCCAGGCTCAGGAGGTCGAGTCGTTTATTCCTGTTTCAGGACATTCTCAGCAAGAGCCTGATCCGGGCATGCTGCTGATGATCCAGAGCCTGCTTTCAAAACAGGAAGTGATACTGGAATATTTTCCTTCCGATACGATGCTTATTATTATTGTAATAACTAAGGAGTCAACCGAAAAATTCGTTTTAAGAACAGGTCTTGAGCTCAGGTCTGGGGTGAGCAGGGTTCTTAAAAAGATCAGGCTGGCCGATTTAGGGGATTATAAAAAACAGTCAGAGGGTTTAAGTGAAGTTCTGCTTGAAACAGTCGCAATGAAACTTAAAGGAAAGAACAAGGCAATCATCATAGCACATAATTTTCTCAATGGGTTTCCATTTGAAGCGCTTTTGTACCATGTTATAAATGCAGGTACACATGCATGTAATTCTACTTATTTTATCGAAGCGAAAGAGGTAGTTTATAATAACTCTCTTAACCAATGGCTGAGTAAGCGCTTACACGAAAAGATTTCAGAAGTGAATAAAAAATCTGAAAATACCATTGCATTTGCAGGATTTTCGCCTGGTTTTGAATTTCATGAATGTGTTCAGGAGCTTAGGGATGCGCCGAATGAGATCAGCACAATTGGACGAATGTTCAATGATAGAGGAAAAACGCCATTGCTTTTACTGAATGAAAATTCAAATGAAAATAATTTCAAGTCGATTGCCTGTTTCAGCCATATAATTCATATTGCCACGCATTCGATTTCGGGTGATGATGATCAGAAGATGAACGGACTTCTGTTCAATGAGTTCGGAGCACGACAGAATTATTGCGGCACGGATGACGGGCTGCTGGCTATCAGTGAAATCTGCGAACTGAGAATCAGTGCCGATTTAATCGTGCTTAATTCCTGTTCCTCTGCAAATATCAGAAGCCGGATAGGTAGAAACTGGATTTCCTGTGCCGATTGTTTCATGAAGGCAGGAGCAAATAACGTAATCTGCACTTTATGGAATGTCACCGACTGTTTTGCAGAACGGTTCATGGTGGAGTTCTACCGTTACTTTCTCTCAGGCATGTCGTTTAGCAAAGCGCTGCAACAGGTCAAAGTGAAAATGATCAGGGAAAGGTCCACTTCTCTGCCCGTGAACTGGGCAGCATATGTACTAATTGGTGAATAAACCGGCACTATTTGCTGGCAATGGTTTCAATCTCAATGAGTGATCCCAGGGGAAGCGCTGTAACTGCATAGGCAGCGCGGGCGGGTGCATTCCCGGGGAACCAGGTTCCGTAAACCGAATTAACAGCCGGGTAGTTTGCCATGTCGCTTAAAAGGCAGGTTGTTTTAACCACATCCGCGAAAGAATATCCTGCGGCATCAAGGATAGCCCCGATATTTTTCATCACCTGCCGGGTCTGTTCTTCGATCCCTCCCTCAACCATTTTGCCGGTCGATGGATCAATAGGGACCTGCCCCGAGATAAATAGCATGCCATTTGCTTCTACAGCCTGGCTGTATGCCGCGATGGCCTTAGGCGCATCGGGAGTGGAAATAAATCTTTTCATGTTTATTTTTAGTTTTTTGTTGTTTTATCCCCATCTGCCATCAGATATCAGATATCAGATATTAGTTTGAAAAGTCACGGAAATCTTTCTTTTTATTCAGCTTAAGGTCCTGCAACATAGATGCTTTAACATTGATTGAAAAGCTCCAGTTCTGCTGTCCTCCTTTCGGAACCCAGCCAAACCGCATTTCCCAGCAATGCAGGTCGCGGTAAACGTCGATGGAAGTATACGACAGCTGGCCGTGGGTAAAGTCCCATCCGGTAGTCACCGAAATCTTCCATTTCGGGGTGATATTAAGCGAACCGCTAACCCCCAGGGTTTGTGTAAACTGGTCCGTATTATGGTAGACGGCAGAGGTATAGGAGTTTATATAATGGAAGTTGTACGAGACACTGAACTGCCACGGGATGTCGAAATCAACGTAGTAGTCGTAGTCAGGGACTACCTCCATCTTTTGCTGAGGCGTTTCCGGGCCAGGGCTGGTACTGGCAGCGGGGCTGCCTGCAGCGGCCGGGGCGGGTTTCTTTTTCCTGGCTTTATCTGAAGTCAGGCTGTAATTAAATCCAACGTCAAGGCTGGAGTTGTCAAACTTCAGCAGTCTGTTGGTCGCCTTCAATGTTGTTTGGTTCACCCGTCTGCCCAGGGAATCATGCACGTACATGTCCCACTGGGCCCCATATTGTATGCTTAGTCCCGGGATTATAGTACTTCGGGCCGACAGTTGCAGGGGAGACCAGTTCAGAGAATCTTTTGTAAGGTCATATGAGATGCGGACACTCAGATTATCAATGAGGGCGAATTTTTTTGTTCCTGTCACGGTGTCTTTACGGTTGCGGACCTTCATTTCCACATTGTTGTCCAGAACAAAACTCACTACACCCGCTCTGAACTGAGGCGGGCCGCCGTAAATACCATTTTGGAAAATCGAATACTTCTGAGGATTTAAGGTGTTGGTGTCATTCTCGATATAACGGTAATATCCAAGCTTGGATCCGCCGAAATCGGGAGTATAGGAAAACGAGACCGTGGGTGTCATCATATGCCTGATTGCGACAAGCGGTCCTTTCTTGAAAGTATACATGCCATAGATCCTTGTATTCAGGGAAGATGAAAAGCTGGCATCGACCGCATTTGCAAAACCGCTTACCATGTACGACTTATACCCCGGCAGTATGATACGGCCGGAACTTATAATCGTGTCTTTCTGATAATATTTCCTGATGGTCATGAAGTACATCTTGTCGCTCAGGTTTACCGAGTTGGTCCAGGTAAAGAACTTCAGCACCCTTATTGAGGCGCTGACCGGAACGGAATGCCTGATGCCGTTTTGAAGACTGTCGAGCCAGTTCCCTTTGAAAAGCAGGGAATCAACGGTATTATACCTGTTTTCAATATCCAGGTTGTATTTCATTGTGATGTTCTCGTACCATCTGAGATTTCCTATCGGGTTTTTTCTGCGGAAAGGGTTAAATTGGTTCACCGACAAGGCAATCTGTGGAAAAGCGACGTTGATAGATTTTGATAGAGTATTCTGGCTGTGGTTGAAGTTAAGGGTAAGAAAAACCTTGCCTCCAAAATTTGTTGAATAATTCACACTAGAAGTAAATGTATTCGACAGATAATTCTGCACGCTGGAGCTAAGGTTATACTTATTGTATGTGTTGCTTACCAGGTTGACATTAGCAGAAAATGTTGACTTTGGCCTTGCTTTTGGATCCTGCGAATGGTTCCAGTGAAATTCGAAATCCTTTTTTATCTGGAAATTAGGTGCGTCCTGAGAACCAATCCTGTTCAGGGCATAGCCAAACCTTACACCCCCGGTGTATTTATATCGTTTGGTGTAACGGAATGTGGGCCTTATCGCCCAGCTGCCGTGAGTGTAAATGTCGCCCTGAACCGTCAGGTCCATATACTGGTTCATGGCCCAATAGTAACCCAGGTTCTGAAAATAAAAGCCCCTGTTATCCGTTTCACCATAAGTAGGAAGAAGAATCCCGGAACGTCTTCCGGAACGGCTTGGAAAATATCCGAAAGGAACAATGATTGGGGTAGAAACCCCTGCTATTTCCATAAAGGCCGGACCTGTGATAACCCTCTTGCCCGGGATAACTTTGGCCTTTCCGAAACGAAACGCGAAATGAGGGTCTTCCGGCAAATCACAGGTTGTATATGCACCGCTCTGTACATAGGTCACATCATTTTCCATCTTCTTTACCACCGTGCCGTGCAGGTAACCCTCGTCCTGCTTCGTAAATACAGTCTTTATAAAGCCCCGTTTGGTATTGTAGTTATACCGCATCTCTTTTGACTTGAACGATAGCGCTCCCTGCGTGAAGTCAGGAATACCCTGATCCTTACCCGTGGTATCCGGAACACCCGTGGCATAAACTTCGCTTTTCGGAAAATCAATCTCAAGGTAAGCCGCTTTCATGGTGATGTCTTCGTACTTTACTTCAGCCTCCTTGTACATATAAACTTTTTGTTTGTCGATCTCGAATCTCAGAGAATCAGTTGCTTTAAAGTCAACTTTTGATTTCAGTTTAATAGTTGGAGCTTTTTTTTGAGGGAGGCTGTCCTTCTTAAGTGTGTCATGGGCAGCAGTAATACTGGCTTCCCTGGGTATTTCAGGCGAAGTGGCAGAATCCACTGAAAGCAACCTCCCGTCCTGGTCACGTATTACCGCATTCTTCAGAGTGTTCCAAACCGCTGCACTGTCGGGGTTGTTTCTTTTTACCGTGTCATTCGGAGCAGGCCGGAATGCATGAAGAGTAAACCCCATAAATACAAAAAGGAGCAAGAAGGCAGTCCTTGTTAATAATTTGGTTAACAACTTCTCTTCCGTATTCTGAGGTTTATAATATATCTTTGTTCTGAAAACAGACTGGATTAATGAATGAAAATCCTTGTTTTTCGAAGCTCAAAACTAATCAAAATACTTAGATCGATTGGTCTTTTTATGAATCTTTAACAATAAAACAAAGGCTTTCAGGCATTTACATAATACATGCTGAGTTCTTTCCCAACATGCAAAAAACAACAATCCGATTAACTGTCTGGTTTTATCTTCTCTGTCTTCTTTTATTGTCGCTGAGTCTTAATGTTTGGGCTCAGAAAAAAGTCACTATTAAACGTGTCGTAATTGATGCAGGTCACGGAGGTCAGGACCCCGGGGCGACAGGCCGGCGGGCAAAAGAAAAAAACCTCAACCTTGCCATCGCCCTGAAACTGGGCAATATGATCCAGAAAAACTGTAAAGATGTCAAAGTCATATTTACCCGCGACCGTGATGTATTCGTGGAGCTGAACCGCAGGGCCCAGTTTGCAAATGACATGAAAGCCGATCTGTTTATTTCCATACATTGTAATGCCAACACTAACCATAATCTAAAAGGAGCCGAGACCTATGTTATGGGGCTTCACAGAAGTCAGGCCAATCTTGAAATTGCGAAGATGGAGAATTCATCAATCCTTATGGAGGCTGATTACGCGAACCATTATGATGGGTTTAACCCGAATTCCGATGAATCCTATATCACTTTTTCAATGTTCCAGGATGCCTATATGGAACAGAGCATGGAATTTGCAGCAGAAGTGCAGAAGCAGTTCGAAGAAAGGGTGGGAATGAACGACAGGGGCGTGCGTCAGGCCGGGTTCCTGGTCATATACAAGACCACAATGCCCAGCGTTCTCATCGAAACCGGGTATCTGAGTAATCAGCAGGAAGAAACTTTCATGGTTACCGATAAGGGACAGGAATATATAGCCTCGGCAATTTACAGAGCCTTTAAAACATTTAAACAAAATGTTGAGCATCCCGAGCTTACAGTGAGCCAGCAATATCCAAAATCTTACATGCCAAAGGCAGAAACTGCTCAATTTAAAAAACCAGCACTGGATTCTTCTCCGGTAAAACAGTATTCCAGACCTGCAAAGCAAGAGAATGTTCATTCAGGCTATCACGCCCCTGCCGTTAAGCCTTCGTCGACGGGTCCGGTTTCAATAAGAATTCAGATTGCCTCCATGGCCAGAGAAGTGGAAACATCATCTCCGGTTTTTTCCGGACTATCGGGCGTGAGGATGTACCAGCATAACGGTATGTTTAAATATACCGTGGGTGATGAAGCAAGCACCGCTACAGCAGAGCGCCTCCTTTCTGATGTGAGGTCGAAAGGGTTTAAAGATGCCTTTATTGTTTATTTTAAAAACGATTTGAGGATAACGAAAGAAGAAGCTTTGTCAACACCGGGTGTAAAATGATATTTTCAGATTTTAGTTTACCTTTGTAAAAAAAATTATGACCATCAAATATCAACGGGAGATCAGGATTGGCGTTGTATTTATTATCGCCACCCTGGTGCTTATCTGGGGTTTGATGTACCTGAAAGGTCTTGAATTGTTAACCCCCAGCAGAACATTTTATGCCGTTTATGATAATGTGGATGGCCTGGTGGTTTCAAATCCGGTAACACTTAACGGATTACAGGTTGGCCAGGTAAACGTGCTGAAGTTTGACCAGAGGCACAACGGTAAAATAATCTGTGAATTATACATAAAAGGCGATTATCCTTTTCCGAAAAATTCAATTGCCCGCATTCGCAGTTCCAGCCTGCTTGGGTCGAAGGAAGTGGCGCTGATCCTCGGGAACTCGCCAACAGCAGCCAAAAATGGTGATACACTTAATAATGAAATTGAAGCTTCCCTCAGCGCTGAAGTCAACAAGCAGCTGCTCCCGCTCAAACGCAAAGCCGAGAACCTGATCAGCTCAATCGATTCGGTGGTTGTAATCGTTCAACTGGTGCTGAACAAAAATACCCGCGAAAATCTGGTACAGGCCATCGACCATGTAAAAGAAGCCCTGGCTAATATAGCCCATGCCACCTTTGCCCTTGACACTCTTGTTTCTACCCAGCGTGCGAACATTGCCGGTATCATCGGGAACGTAGAATCTATCAGCAGAAATCTCAAACAGAACAACGACAAGATCAGTCATATACTATCTAATCTTTCCGATGTGAGCGATTCACTGGCTAAAGCAAGAATTCCGGCGACCATCATGCAGGTCAACCAGACTGTGAAAAGCCTCAATACGACTCTTGAAAAGATCAATAAAGGGGAAGGCTCGCTCGGCTTGCTGATCAATGATCAGAAATTATATCTCGATCTGGAAAGTGCCGCCCGCAATCTCAACCTTCTGATCGAAGACATGAAGGCAAATCCTAAGAAATATCTGAAGATTTCGGTGTTTTGATGGGGATTAGGGATTAGGGGTTAGTGTGGTTATTCCAATCCCCAACCCCCAATCACCACACAAAAATATCCTGCCTGGTCTTCGGCCGCCGGTCTTCAAGCCATTTGAAATTCTTGAGTTTCAGGTCGTATGGGCTTACGTCCTTCTCGGGATAGATGGCGCCGGTAGTGCTTCCAAGGTATGTAATACTCTTTAGCTGGTTGTTGCTGATAAAAACCAGCATGTCGCTGGAAACGGCTTTCTGAATGCCGATCAGGGTCTTGTCTTCCTCCCTTCCCCAGTAAACGGTTTCGGCGTTTCCAAGCACCTTGATCTTGTAAAGTTCATTCTTTTTAAAATACCCGGCCATGTCGCGGCCCTTGATCTGGTTGTATTTTCCGGTATCATCCTGTGATATCAGGAAGGCCGAATTATACAGGGCCATGGTATCCATTACACCGTTCTTCATAACCAGCCTGATAGAATCGGCCGTCATCTGGTTTTTGACAGACCATATGACCGGTTCATGATACATTACCATGGCCGAATCTTTGCTATGCCAGACCAGGGAATCGCACATCCCCTGAAGATCGGGCCGGAAAAATTTCACTTTGTAATAAGCATATACACTGCGGATGTTATTGCTGGAATCAAACCAGGCTTTCACCGAATCACCGTGAATATGCAGAGCCGTTTTCTTATCGACCATAATAGCCACCGCGCTGTCGGTCATAAACGCAAAACCCCTGTCGCGATGCATTTCCCCGTAATTCCCGGTAAGCATCATATTCTGGATCGAATCGAAAATGACTGCGTGACGGAAAACCTGGCCAAACCCGGGTTTCCGCTCATAATACATGCTGTCGCCGGTCAAATACTGCGATTCATGAAAGATTTTCGCCCTTTCTTTGAAACTGGCAATGTCTATTTTAGTATTGTACCATCCGTTCTCGGTATAAATTGAATCGACTTTGTCTTTACTGACAATTTGTGAGGGTCCGAAAAAATAAGCCACCGAAGTTGCGGTATTGTACATCAGTGTATCGGATTTCATCGTGTAATCAGGATTCAGCAGCAATACCTTATCCTTGAAGAAGAACTCCTTCTTATCAGTATAATAATAGCCGTGTTTGCTGATCAGGATATTTTTTTCATTGACGATCTTGCCCCAGTAATTGTAAGTGGCAATCTGGGTATTTCGGTCATAGATCAGGGTATCGGTAGTAAGCGTGGTCTCGTTGTCGATAAGTTTCACATTGCTCCAAACCCTTGCCTGCTTGGTATTGCCGTTATAGGTAAGAGAATCTCCGAACAGGTTGAGAGTATCGCTGAGGTGAATATGCACGTTATGGTAAGCATAAACGGTATTGGAAGCCTCATTCAGATAAGCGCTGTCGCAATACATCAGGGCACTGTCGTGGCGAAGTATCACATTTCCTATGATACGCTGGGCATCGGGCCTGATCTCCTTGTTGAAATCCCAGCGGTCGCCTTTTTCGAGCAGGATCTTGGTGGTGTCCTGGGCAAACACGGCGGCCGGCCTCAGGAATACGAAGCAGCAAAGAAACAAAGTCAGCAACTTAAAAAGCCTGATCATCAGCCGGAGTTTTTGCAAAGATATTTTATTTCGGCCGAAGATAGCTATTCAAGGCTGCTACATATTTCTCGAAAGCCGAAATACCGGCCGGTGTAATCCGGCAAGTGGTTCTTGGCATTTTACCCCTGAATGATTTCTCAACAGAGATGTAACCGGCTTCACGAAGTTTCTCAATCTGTACGCTCAGGTTGCCGGCCGTGGCATTTGTCTTCTCCCTGATAAAGACAAAGTCGGCTTCCTCGCTGCCTATCAGGATGGATATCACAGCCAGCCTGAGCTGGGAATGAAGCAGGGGATCAAGATCCTTGAACATATTTTTTCTCCTTCCTGTTAAGCAGGTGACCCGGGATCACAAATCCGGCGACAGCCGAAATGAACAGGGCGAACATCTGGACGCCATAAACACCCGTCTTGTGCAGGCTGAAAAGCAGGACAAAGGATGCTGCAAAGCAGAATATCCCGCCGAGGGTCAGAGGTTTGAACTCATAGGCCTTTCCTGAGACAAACAGGGCAAACCCGTACAGGCAAAGCATGAAAGGCACTAACAGCAGCCAATGGAACCAGCGTACGAATTCATGGCCTGGCTTTACTGCTTCTGCCACTGTATTGACGATCAGGGAGTCGATGAGCATCCCGGACACGACCACAAGGATGGAAATGGTAAAACCAATCCATACCCTGTTCATCAGGCCATCGATATAGGTTCGCACCCGGTTTTCACGATCGATCTTTTTCACCAGCATGTAATGGAACGGGTAAGCGGCGACCATCAGGAACCACAGATAAAATGCATGGTAACGCGTTTCATGGGGCAGGTTCTCCAGCAATACCCAGGTCGCAAGACTGAAACCGGCTACGAGGTAACCCCAAAAGAGGATGATCTTTGCTGTACCCTTTTGCAGATTGTTCTTCGCCGTGTTGATCATCTGCCCGATCAGGTCCAGGCTTTCTTTTTCGGTTAATAAATTTTCCATTTTCGTTTGTTTTTTTTACCCTCCTGTTCCGAACCATTTTTTAAAACCCAGGGAGGGGGGAGCAGGGTTTATTTATTTAAACAACTTTGCAAATATAAAGTAGTTTATAAGATAAACCAAATATTTTAGCATTTATTTTCATTTATCCTGAAGTTTTGCACAATAATTAACAGCAGCTCGGTCTGTCCCGCGGAAATGCCTAATTTTACCTCTTCTTTTGAAACTATCCCTTTCTTGATGATGAAACAACAATTTGACCCTAAGCGCAACTATGAAGAGACCCGGAGAGCCATCGGGTACATCGGGCGCAAACAAGCCACCCAGGCCGATTATGACCGTATCGGATTCATGTCGGGACTGGAAGTGCACCAGCAACTGAATACCAAACAGAAACTTTTTTGCCGCTGTCCGGCCGGTATATTTCAGAAACCTGAGGAATTCGACGCAGAACTCATCCGCCATATGAGACCAACACTCAGTGAACTGGGCGAATACGACGGAACGGCCCTGATGGAGTTTAAAACGCGGAAAGAGATCGTTTACCGGATATCCAATACCACGGCCTGTACCTACGACGTGGACGACACTCCGCCTTTTCCCCTGAACAGGGAAGCTTTGAATATTGCCATCGCGATATCCGTGCTTTCGAAACTTAAAATCGTGGGGGAGGTGCATATCACCCGCAAACAGTATCTCGACGGAAGCATACCTACAGGATTTCAGCGAACAGCTATCATCGGCGTGGAAGGCGAGATTCAGCTTAAGAACAAAAAAGTACGGCTGATCCAGCTGAGCCTTGAAGAAGATTCCTGCAGGGAAGTTTCCGATATCGGTCATGTGAGAATTTACCGTACCGACCGGTTGGGAATGCCGCTGATTGAAACGGTGACATATCCCGATTTTGCAAATCCTGATGAGGTGAAGGAAGGGGCTGATTACATTCGCTTTCTGAACAGAAGTACCGGTAAAGTGCGACAGGGGATAGGTTCAACCCGGGCCGATGTGAATGTAAGCTGCCGCGGAGGTACGAGAGTTGAGATTAAAGGTGTTGCACATAATTCATGGATGCCCGAGCTCACTCATGTCGAGGCTTTCAGGCAATGGGCTCTTCTGCAGATAAAGGAACTTCTGCTGAAATCGGTTAAAGATGCTTCGGTCTGGAAAATCTCTTCAAAAGAAGTCAGCCTGAAAGAAATAAAAATCGAGCTTCCCGAAGTCCACAAAACCAATAAATCAACAAAAATATACATCGTCAACCTGCCGCAGTTCCGCGGAATTCTTTCCCATTTTACCCAGCCTGGCAAAATGTTCGCCGATGAGATCACCGACCGTTTGAAAGTGATTGCATGCATCGAAAAGCCCAATATGATCCATTCAGAGATGCTCGAGGATATGGCCCGCGACAAGGTGTGGACTAAGGTAAGGACGATACTGGGCAGCAGGGAAGAAGATTCACAGATCATTTTCTGGGGGCCTGAGGCCGATATAAAAACGGCGCTGGATACGATTGAAGAGCGCTGCAAAATGGCTTTGAGCGGCGTTCCCAACGAAACCCGTAAGTCGTTTGAAAACGGGACAACGATTTTCGAAAGGGTGCTTCCGGGTGCCGACCGCATGTATCCCGATACCGATTCCGCCCCTATCCCACTTGAAGACGAAGTGATTGAAAACCTGAGGAAAGACCTTGCTCCCGATATTTGTGACCGTTACAGTCAGTTGGCAGCCTGGGGAGTTCCGGCTGATACTTTCACTTTTATCCTGAAATACAACCTTGTGCCCTTGATCGAGAAATGCTCCGGTGAACTGGGCATAGCTCCTAAGTTCGTTGCCACTCTTCTGGGTCATAACCTGAAACATCTTCAGGGAAAATACAATGCTTTTCAATTATTCCGGAACGCCATGGTATTTGAGCTGCTGAAATACATCAAACAACGGGGGCTCGACCTTGCCATCGCAGCAAACATGATGAGGGTACTTTTCGATCATCCGAAGATGGATTTTGATTCCATACTGTTCACCCTGGGTTATAAGGAAGTTACGAAGGAAGAGATCCTGGGTAAACTTCCCTTCCTGGTAAAAAAGTACAAGGAAACCAGGACCTCAAAAGAAGATGCAGCCGGCCACCGCTGGATCATGGGAAGCCTCCACAAACTCGCCCTCGGCAACATATCTTTACGGGAGCTGAACAATCATATAATTCTTTGATTTCACCATTTCACCATTTCACCATTTCAATTATGACTGAAGATATTTTCCAGGGATACAAAGGGCGCGCACTCGCAATAATGCAGAAATTCAATGCACGGGTTTGGGCCAAGGTAAAGGTTGATACAAGCCGGGGCGTTTTTGAAGGCACTATCCTGCCAAGGGCAGAAAACACAGACGACAAGCACCTGGTGCTGAAATTTTTTACCGGGTACAACATTGGTGTTGATGTAGAGACTATTACAGACATTACCGAGCTTGGGTATAAGAAAGCAGTATACAAGATCCCCGAAAAAGAATTCCCGTATACCAAGGGATTACCCAGTGTTAAATTACTCGGGACCGGCGGAACCATCGCTTCCAGGCTTGATTACCGCACCGGGGCTGTCATCCCTGCATTTTCACCCGGCGAATTATACGGGGCCGTACCCGAGCTGGCCGATATCTGCAACCTGACCACCGAAAAGATATTCGCCGTATTCAGCGAGAACATGGGGCCTGAGCAGTACAGGAAACTGGCTATTGCCATCGGGGAGGAGATCGAAAAAGGCATACAGGGTATCATCATCGGGCATGGCACCGATACCATGCATTATACATCCGCAGCTCTAACCTATATGGTACAGAATTCGCCCATACCTATCGTACTTGTGGGATCCCAGCGTTCGTCTGACCGCCCCAGTTCCGATGCTGCACTGAACCTTATGCATGCCGCTACTGCTGCAGGCCATGGTGATATTGCAGAAGTTATGGTTTGCATGTTTGGACCTACGTCGGATGAGTACGGGTTTTTACACAGAGGTACCCGGGTTCGCAAGATGCACTCATCGTATCGTTCCACCTTCCGTACCATAGGCGATACGCCGATAGCAACGGTAAGCCGCAAAGGCGTTCTTCCGATCAAGACCGATTACAACCGCCGCCGCAGCGACCGCAACGTGAAGATCACACCGGTGTTCGAGGAAAAGGTGGCCATGATCTATTATTATACAAACATGCAGCCCGACATGATTGATTCACTGGTCGATAATGGTTATAAAGGGATTATCATCATTGGTACCGGCCTGGGTCATGTGAACAAACCCCTGTATCCCGCCATCGAAAGGGCGAGAGAAAAAGGAGTAGCCATCTTTATGACGGTACAAACCATATGGGGTTACGTGCATATGTTCGTGTACGATACCGGCCGGGATCTGATGGCCAAAGGCGTGGTTCCTCTCGAAAACATGCTGCCCGAAGTAGCTTATATCAAGCTGGGTTGGGCCCTCGGACAAACTTCAGACATTGAAGAAGTAAAAAAGATCATGCTGACCCCAATCAACAGCGACATCACCCCCCGTGAACCATACAACGGCTACCTGGTTTACCAGGGCGGTGTGCCGGAGGTGGAAGAGTTTATACGGAAGTTCCATAAATAAAATGGTGAAATGGTGAAATGGTGAAATGGTGAAATGGTGAAATGGTGTTCGGCGAAGCCGTAATGAACACCATAGAAATAAACAATTCGTGAATAAATCGTCAAAGCATTCCGGCTTGTGTAAATTTCCGATCCCAAAAAGCAAATCCGAATACGCTTACCATCATTGCAGTAAAAATTCCAATGATTGCCCACAGGAAATTGAAAAGCTGATCGAAACGGGTATTTACTTCAGAATGAAATGATTCCAGCTTTTGTTCGGTCCTGATAATCCGGTCGCGGTCATCTAAAGTAAACGGAATTTCCTTCACTTCAGCCTTCAGTACCAAAGGGAAGAAAAACAAAAAAATACAAAAAAACTTCCTGAATGTTTTCATATTGATTTGGATTAAGTTATTTACACTTAATCCTTCTAAACCACAAAAGTAATACAGAAAAAGCGAAAAAATTTCAACAGCAGGGAGAAATAGTTTCCACCGGGTCACTTTACAATCGAAGTTGCCACGTTTGGGCTTAACGGATTAACTTCGATGCTCCTTGTTAACGGGATCACGACCAAATCCATATCTTCCATTGGGATAGCTCCCAATAATACCTGATCTCCAAGTACCAGAGCCCCGGCAAAACCGATCCTGTTCTTAAACCGGATCTCGAGCGGTCCAACGTAAGGTACCAACTTATGGGAACCATCAGCAAGCGTAATTTCCTTTTTATCAATCTCCTGCAATTCAAGTTGGATGCAGATATGCTCAGGAATGCAAAGATGAACTGAGCCGGTATCAGCTAACGCGATAACAGAAACCCCGGCAAGTTCGGGTTTGCGGGGATTTCGCATCGTCAACTGAGCATTAACCAGTCCCATTTCTTTGTTTTTTACAAATTTACGGCAAAATCCTGAAAAATGGAACTGGGATTTAAGAAATTATTTAATATTAGCTCTTGAGCATATCACTGAGTGTTATGTCCTATATTTGACTTTCGGAGAACCGCAATTGGCTGAAAGGATAGATATCAATGATGGTCCGTACGCGGGCATGCTTTTAAGAAGAATACGAAAAAAGACAGAAATAGTAAGTTTTTTGCTGCTGCGTTTTTTTAGTCTCACGATGCCGGATTAATAATAATCAAGCTTTCGGATTCTGGTAATAACCACTTTTTATTGTTACTTTTGTATGTATAAGGCAAGGTCTGTCATCGAGCATGTTATAAGATTAACGTATGAAAACCCATTTGCGATGAAATATATTTTTATTGTTTTGTTTCTTTTCCCGCTTTGTCTTCGGGCTCAGCAGATCACAAACGTGAGCGCTATGCAGGACGGGAAGAACATCATTGTTTCGTATGATCTCCCGGGAAAACAGGGGCAGACGTTCACGGTCAGTCTTTTTGTATCGGAGAACGGAGGCTCAACCTGGCAGGGGCCTTTAAACAGTGTTACAGGTGATAAGGGGCAGGGGATAAACCCTGGAACCGGCAAACGGATCATCTGGAATGTTTTGCAGGACAGGGACAAACTGCAAGGCTCCGCTATTGCATTTAAAATCAGGGCGAGTTATGCAGCCAGCGGTGCTTCAGGCAGCATCGAAATGGTGTATGTTGAAGGCGGAACGTTTCAGATGGGCAGTAACGACGGAGAAGCCGATGAAAAACCGGTACATTCAGTAACCCTGAACAGCTTTAATATTGGCAAATACGAAGTAACCCAGAAGCAATGGCAGGATGTGATGGGATCAAATCCATCAAATTTTACAGGATGCAATAACTGTCCGGTTGAGAAGGTTAGCTGGAACGATGTTCAGGATTTTATTCAAAGGCTCAATACAAAAACCGGCAGTAATTACCGTTTACCTACCGAGGCGGAATGGGAATATGCCGCCAGAGGAGGTAATAAAAGCCGTGGATATAAATATTCAGGAGGTGATGATATCGAGGCGGTTGCATGGTATAATGACAACAGCGGCTCAAAGACACATACAGTAGGTCAAAAACAAGCCAATGAACTAGGGATTTACGACATGAGCGGCAACGTTTGGGAATGGTGCAGCGACTGGTATGGGAATTATTCCTCAAATTCCCAAAATAATCCGAAGGGCTATTCATCGGGCTCCGGCCGCGTGAGTCGCGGCGGCGGCTGGAGCAGCGGCGCTCAGGGCTGCCGCGCATCGAATCGCGGCGGCGGCGGCCCCGGCAACCGCGGCAGCTATTTAGGCTTTCGTCTGGTTGTTGTCCCATAGTTCAGTGGCAGCTTTTTGTGCCATACCTTTTGAGCAAAAGAAATGTTTGGCTAAAGGTGAGTGAGGGACGAGCGAGCAAAGAGCCAACGAGTAAAACAAACAAAATGCAACCAATTGAAAATTTTATGAAAAAGACGGGTTTGATCGTGGGATATTGGTTTATGGTTATAAACCTGTATTCCCAAAACACTGTTGAAGGCATCAGTCCGGTGTATCAGTTCAGTATTTCAAAAGAGATTAAACCACCGGTGTTGAATATGGATGCGACTTCTATCACGTTTATAGATCAAAACGGCAATCATGCAATTGATGCGAACGAAAACTGTACTCTGAAGTTCAGTCTTGGAAATACCGGGTATGGCGACGGGATCGGGCTTACAGCAAGGGTGAGCGTTTCGGGTACTTCCAACGGAGTTTCATTTTCACAATCCACCCCCCTTCCCATCATCAAAATAGGCGAAACAAAAGCCGTGGAGATCCCTGTAAAGAGTGATCTTAATACAATTGATGGTTCTGTTACATTTACTTTGCAGGTGGATGAACCTAACGGTTTTGGCGTTTCTCCCCAGCAGATCGAGGTTCAGACCCGTAAATTCATTTCTCCTATGATCGAGATCGCCGATTACTCGATCACGAGCCAGATGTCGGGAAACCTGCGCAAAAAATTACCGTTCGATCTGCAAGTTCTGGTTCAGAATACACAATATGGAGCCGCCGAAGATGTGCAGGTCTTTCTCGGTCTGCCGCCTGAAGTGATCTGCATTTCATCCAATACTTCCATTCATTATGATAAACTGAATGCCGGTGAAAAGAAGGATATCGTGTATACCCTCATCGTGAGCGATAATTACGTTTCCCAAACCATTCCTGTACATATTAAAATTTCAGAGAAATACGGCAAATTCTCTAAGGATAAGGACATCAGCCTCACTCTCAACCAGTCTATGGCTGTGAATAAACTCGTGGTGGAAGCCGATAAAAAACAGGAACAAACTGCTCAGATTATTATTGGTTCGCTTAGCAGTGATGTCGACAAAGCCATCCCCCAGGGGCCATCAACTCATCCCGAAAGGTATGCCCTTATTATTGGCAATGAGGATTACAGCTCATTTCAGTCAGGCCTTTCCACCGAATCTAATGTTGATTTTGCCGCCAATGATGCCAGGATATTCCGGGATTATATTGAACAGACTCTGGGCGTGCCTAAGACTCAGATCAAATTGCTGACCAATGCCACAGCCGGTCAGATCAATCAGTCCCTGGCCTGGATCGCACAAAATGCTAAAGTGGAAAACGGTAACGCTGAATTGTTATTCTATTATTCAGGTCATGGGCTGCCGGATGAGAATTCTCATGAACCCTATCTGATTCCCGTGGATGTGAGTGGAACGAATATCCAGCAGGCTATCAGGTTAAGCGCAGTATACCAGAAACTGAGCGAATTCCCATCCAAACGGATCACTGTATTTCTCGATGCATGCTTCAGCGGGGGAGCCAGAAACCAGAGTCTGATCGCGATGAAAAGTGTGAAGGTCAAACCTGCAGAATTTGAATTAAGCGGGAATATGGTCGTTTTCTCATCCAGCTCAGGCGAGGAAACTTCGAATGTTTACCGCGAAAAGCAGCATGGTTTCTTTACTTACTTCCTTCTGAAGGAACTCCAAAGCACAAAAGGCGATATTACCTATAAACAGTTAGCCGATTATCTCCGCGATAAAGTCCTGAGAGGAACCTCCCTGATCAGTAAGCCCCAGACACCAATGGCGCTCTACAGCGAATCGGCCCGGGATCAGTGGGAGAACTGGAAGATGGAATAAATCTGCCATCTGATATCATTCTTCAGAGAATTGCTTCAGCAACTTGCGATATTCCGAAAAGACGGTGGCCCGGCTCATGAAGCCTATATACTTGCCATCCTTCAGTACGGGTATGTTGAAGCGATCGTTTCTCTGGAAGAGCGACATGATCTTCTCCATATCGTCATCGGGCGTAATAAAGAATTCGGGCATGTACATCAGGTCTCTCACGAATTTTTTATTGTACAGTTCCCGGTTGAACATGATGCCCCTGATATGATCGAGGGTGACGATGCCATGAAAGGTGTTTTCGGCATCCACCACCGGAAATATATTTCTGGAAGCTTCGGCCACGACTTTTACCAGGTCGCCCAGACTGGCGTCGGGAAGGACTGTCTTAAAATTCTTCTCGATAAGACCGGCCGGGTCCATAAAGGTAAGAATGGCATTGTCTTTATGATGGGTGATGAGTTCCTTGCGCATAGCCAGCTGGCGTGCATAAATCGAATGGGGTTCGAAATAAAACACAGTGAGGTACGACACCGTCGATGATATAATGAGAGGCGTGAGTAATTCATACCCCCCGGTGATCTCAGCGATGAGGAAGATGGCGGTGAGGGGAGCGTGCATCACCCCGGTCATCAGGCCGGCCATGCCTACCAGGGCAAAGTTGCTTTCGGGAAGATGGGAGCCTAAACCCAGATTGATACCCCGTGAAAGGAAGAGCCCGCTGATCACGCCAACAAACAGGGTCGGGGCAAAGGTCCCGCCTATGCCACCGCTTCCCTGGGTAAACGACATGGCTATGACTTTCGAGAGGATCAGTCCGAAGATGATCATAAGGAAAAGATACGGGCTGTTCTTCATCCATCCGAAGAACTCCGGGTTTCCAATGGTTTCGGCATGGCCTTTCAGAACTTCTTTCAAAATAGTATACCCTTCACCAAACAGAGAGGGGTAAATGAAGATCAGCATAGCTAAGACCACTCCGGCCAAAGGGAGTCTCACCCCGGTTGGGATCTTCGCGAGAAGGCGTTCCATCCAGACGCTGCCGCGTATAAAATAAACGGAAACAAGACCGGTAAAAATTCCAAGAAGTATATAGTATCCTGTTTCATGAAAATGGAAAGGGGAAAGAAGGACGAATGAAAACAAAACATCCTTACCCATCAGCAAGGAGGAAACCAGGGAGCCTGTAACGGCCGATATCAGCAAAGGGATAAGGTTGGTCATGGTGAGGTCCATCAGCAGCACCTCTATTACGAATACCACACCTGCAATAGGTGCAGCAAAGAGGCTCGCCAGGGCGCCTGCCGCCCCGCAACCAAGCAGCAGTGTCGTGTTTTTATAATCCTGCCGGAACAGGCGTGCCATGTTGGAACCAATCGCTGATCCGGTAAGCACTCCGGGGGCTTCTGGTCCGACAGATCCTCCAAAACCCAGGGTAAGCGTACAAGCCACCAACGAAGTCCAGGTGTTGCCTGGTTTTATCTGGCTATGGTTTTTCGAAATACCATAGAGCACTTTGCTCACTCCATGACTGATATTGTCTTTTACAACATATTTCATGAAGAGATATGTCAATACCAGTCCGCACATCGGATACAGCAGGTACAAAAAGGTGATGGCCTGAAAAGTAAACCCGTTGGTGAGAAAGAAGTTCGTGTAATACAGGGTATTCTTCAATACCACCCCTGCAAGCCCGCTGAGTATACCCACGAAAAAACTGAGCACCAGTAAGAACTGTCTTGGTTTTAAGACTTTATACTGGTACAGGTAGATCCTGTCGAAAAGCGTATGTCGTGACATAATGCTGCAAATGTAGCAGTATATTCTTACTTTTGATGAAAACATAGAAACATGAAAAGGATCATATCATATAATGTAAACGGGATCAGGTCGGCAGTTTCGAAAGGCCTTTCCGACTGGCTCCTTGCGGCTGACCCCGATATCGTTTGTTTCCAGGAAACCAAGGCTCAGCCCGACCAGATTCCTGTTGAACTGTTCGAAGCCCTCGGTTACCATCATTACTGGTTTTCGGCTGTAAAGAAAGGATACAGCGGAGTTGGTATTCTTTCGAAAATCAAGCCCGATCACGTGGATTTTGGCATGAACGTTCAGAAGTATGATGATGAAGGAAGGACCATCATGGCGCATTTCGGGGATATTACGGTGATGAGCGTATATCATCCCTCAGGAACCAGCGGGGATGTACGACAGGGCTTTAAAATGGGCTGGCTGGATGATTTCCTTGATTACGCCGGCGAACTACGTAAGACCCGCCCAAATCTTATCCTCTGCGGCGATTTTAACATCTGTCATAAGCCCATCGATATTCATGATCCGATCAGAAATGCCACGAGCAGCGGCTTCTTACCCGAAGAAAGAGAGTGGCTCACGAAATTTTTCGACAGCGGGTTCATTGATACTTTCAGATTGTTCAACCGGGAGCCAAAGCAATACACCTGGTGGAGTTTCCGTGCGGGCGCCCGGTCAAAGAACCTTGGCTGGCGTATCGATTACCAGGTGGTGACGCCTCCGCTCGAGAATCGTTTGATGAGGGCCGCGGTTCTGCCCGACGCCAGGCATTCAGACCATTGTCCGACCATGCTCGAAGTCGATTTTTGACCATAAGGCCTGATCGGCGGGCCGATGCAAAGAAACAAGCTCAGAAGCGTCCTGTAATTTTGAGGGTTTCAGAAATTCACCGCGTAAACAAACTGGCAGCCCCAGCTGTTATTGCCGGGGAAATACATGGGCCTTACTCCCAGATCGAAGGGGTAGGCAAACCTCAGGAGATGCAACTGGGCCGTGAGCTCGGAACCAATGGTCTGGTAAAGATCAGGGAGGTTCCAGTTGATGGTTGTGTCATCGTCGCCCATGGCCTGGTCATAAAAAAGGTTCAGGATGAAGCGTTTGAAATAAAACACTCCACCCACACTCCAGTCGGGGCAAAACAGGGGGAATTTATAGTTTACTGAAAAACTGATCAGGTGGTTGTCATAACCATTTGTATATCCCCTGGGATAAGGGATGACTTCTGAATAGCTGTAACCGTAAACCGTATTTTCATTTCTCTGCTGATAGCCGCCATAAAGCCAGATGCCGTGATGTCTGAGCATGCCGGGAAAATACAGATTGGTCTGCACAGCCCAGATAGAACCCATATCATTACTTCCAAAAGGGCAATTCGTAAGGCTTGCCGAGAAGCTCTGTCCCCAGCGGGGATACATGTCCTGGTAATTCGAACGCTTGTATTGATAATAACTCAAACTATAGCTTAAGGTGTTGACCCAGCCTTTGGTGAATGGTTCTGGGGTGGTCTTGTCGTGGATCACATCAATGAGGGAAGCGCTGATCGAGGGCGTCAGTCCGCGGTACCACGTTCCACGAGTAAAATTCAAAGGTACAGAAACCTGAACGCTAAGCTTGAACTCGTTCCAGGTGAACCTTGTTCTTGGCGAGGTATTGCTGGTGATGTAATACCCCGCCCTTTTTCCAAAAGAGGCATTCATGTCAAACACCGGAAAAAGTCCCTGGTAGCTGAAATTCAGATAGAACTGCCCGGTCCTGTCATTGTAATCCCAGTCATAGCCCGCAGAGGCAAATGCCGAGCTGAGCAGGTTTTGCGATAAAGCCATCACCCCGGGATGTAAAGTCAGGTTGGAAATACTGAGCGATACCGGCGCCCAGGAGTGAATATTGAACAGGTGTGCGGCCTTTGAATATTTTGATGACGGATAAGTACTGTGGCGAATCCCCACCGAGTCCCAGTTCTGCGAAGGCTCCCCGAACATCTTGTACAAACGGTCATTTAAGAGTGTGTCCTGAATGTTTACCTTATCCTGTGCGGCTAAGATATCATAGAGTTTGAAAGAGTTATCCTGCAATTTGTTCAAAGGTGTCCAGGTGGATGTGTCTGTATTGGCTTCAGATATCATCAGCCCGTCGCTGCAGTATTCCGAGTAAAGAAACTTTGTCTTGCCGGAGTTGAAATCGGGATCATAAGCGCCGAAGGGAGCTGAAGTGACCTGCGAGATGATGTCGGTGACGGTATCGGTAGCGTAAAGGTTCTCGATCCCCGTATAGTCCGACGAAAATAAAAGCTTGTCTTTATACATATGCGACGGGCCGTCGATGCCTGTATACGTATATGCCAACTGGTATTTCGTATCATTTGTTGAAAGGTTCCATGTTGAGATGGTTTTTCCTTTTTCGTTCATGTAAATGCATACGACCTGATTGTCGTCATCGGTAAAGTCGGGCGACTGGAACGTGGCGCTGCCTTCAGCCTTTTTAGAGTACAGCACTTTGCCATTTGCTGTGCTCAGGACTTCCAGAAAAGATTCCCCTTGTGGGCTATTTCTAACGGCCACTATCATATCGCCTTTGTTTGAAAGTACAGGAGCGAAGTATCTGGATCTGGTAGTGAGGTGGCGGGTTTTACGGGTCTTCAGGTCATAAATTAAAATGCAGGAATAATCTCTGTTCTCCCAGCGGATGTCGGGCTCATATTCAGCCCAGGCGATGAGATTGCCCGAGATGGAGTTACTGCCATCCTCATAAGCTCCAATCTGAAAAAGTTTCTTCTCCCGGCCATTCATATCAATGCTTACAAAGCGGTCAACATCTTCATTGGTCTTTCGCTCGGCAATGATGACGCTGTCGTTATAGTACATGGGATGAGTGAATGTTGTATAATTTTTCGGATTTCGCTTTGTGATCATCCTGGATTTGGTCCTGGGTGTTTTACGGTCCTGTTCCTTCCATAGGCTGTCTAGCTCGCCCAGAGATTTTTTATACCATTTTACCATTGAAAGCCCTGTGGTACGTCTGATGCCATCGGCAAACGGCACAACCATGAAGGGATACTTCGCCACGTGGTCAAGGCTGTAATTCCAAAGCTCAGGTCCATAATTTTTTCTTCCCATACCCACAAGGTAATATCCCAGCTCATAAGCGTCGGGAATAAAGGTTTTATAAGAACCCAGAACGGCCCGGTTGAAGTTATATATCCCTTTTTCGAGTAGCTGGGCCCGCAACACGGCTTCAAACCAGCCGGAACGGCCGCGCCCCGACTTGCTCAGGGAAGTTTCGGTAACCGTGGCATCACCTTCAAGGAACCATCTCGGGACAAATGCGCCCAATATTCCGCCGGTAGCCTGCTCACCAAAGACATAATACAATGCCCTGGTAAACCCCTTGTTCATCTTGTTGATCTGCAGGGCGTGACGGTACTCATGAATAGAGAGTTGCTCTAACCATTCTTCGGCGTATTCGTCGGGATCAGGAGCGGTATAATATTCAATGCGTTTGGGAGCCCAAACAGTGATCCCGTTGGAAATGCTAGATTGGGTATGGATCAGAATCGGAATCCTTGGCAGCTTTGCCGAGAGGGTTTTTGTCTCGTACAGGCAAACCTTATCCATGATGTTGGCAATGTACTGGGCGTGGATTTCGTAGGTCGAAGGATAGATAACTTTATAATGATCTGTCTTGATCTGTTTCCATCGAATGGATGCCGGATCCTGGCCGGTAGAGAAATACTGGCCCATAAGGGTAAGAGGAAGACTTCCGATAAGAAATGGAATGAAGATTACTATCAGAAATAGCCTTAGACCGGTGGTTCTCATTTCAATAATATCTTGCTGACTGCAGGTAGGCCTGAACATACTCAGTGATCCCTTCTTCAAGGCTGTGGAAGGGTTTTGAATAGCCTGCCTGAACTAATTTATCCATTTTCGCTTCGGTGAAATACTGGTATTTGTCGCGGATATCGGCCGGGGTATCGATGAATTCAATCCTGGGTTCCAGCTCCTGAGCTTTAAAGACAGTCTTCGCCAGGTCAAGGAATGCACGGGCTTTCCCTGTGCCCAGATTGTAGATGCCCTGATTTTCACGGTGTTCGTATAGGAAAAACAACACATCCACAACATCTTTCACATAGATGAAATCACGCAGCTGCATCCCATCCTGATAATCGGGATGGTGTGAACGGAAGAGCTTCACTTTTCCTGAAGTCCGGATCTGGTTAAAAGCATGAAAAACCACCGATGCCATCCGCCCTTTATGAAATTCATTGGGGCCGTAAACGTTGAAAAATTTTAATCCGAACCAGGCCGGGGGAGCAGAAACCTGCTTTAAAACCCATTTGTCAAAGTCGTTTTTCGAAACCCCGTATGGGTTCAGAGGGTGAAGACGGGCTACCAGCCCGTGGCTGTCGTCATACCCAAGCGAGCCGTCGCCGTAAGTGGCCGCTGAAGATGCGTAAACCAGCGGGATACCATGCTCAGTGCAGAAAGTCCAGATCTTTTTACTGTAGCCAAGATTCAGTTCATCGAATACCTGCATATTGAATTCAGTAGTGTCGGTGCGGGCGCCGATATGAAAAATGAACTCAATTTCTTTTGCATGAGCAGGCAGCCATGAGAAAAGATCCTTTCTCTCTACTTTTTCACGGAATACTTTATGAGTAAAATTATTACTCTTTTCGGGATGCGAAAAATCATCCACAATAACAATATCCCTGATTCCCTTATTGTTAAGCTTGCCTACAAGACAACTTCCTATAAATCCAGCCGCTCCTGTTACTATGATCATAATTCGTTATGCGTTATTGCGTTCAGTGTTAAATCGTACATCGTACATCGTACATCGTACATCGTACATCGTACATCGTACATCGTACATCGTACATCGTACATCGTACATCGTACATCGTACATCGTACATCGTACATCGTACATCGTACATCGTACATCGTACATC
>CAIWXI010000032.1 GCA_903916595.1 uncultured Bacteroidales bacterium
CCGTATGTCCGCTTCCCGATTCCAGGTAAATAATGAAATAATAGGATGTCGCTCCCGTGGCTGCAAAGGATGCCGATTCATAAAAACTGTTTCCCGAAATGGTCCAGTTGGTATTATTATCTCTGACACAAATGCCAGTCGCAAATGCAGCGTCTCTGATAAAAAAATCATAGATGTTGTTATTGCTTATTGTATTGCCGCTGTTTTCCATGCCAGATGTTCCAAGAGAAAAGATGGCATTTATAGGGCGGTTGACATCGGAGGCACTGGTGATGTTATTGTGGTCGATCAGGTTGCCATCGTTTCCTGTGATTGTTCCTGTGCTGAACAAAACGATTCCACTACCAAATCCCGGGATGTTTGGAATCATCTGAGAACCTTTAAGTGTGCAGTATTTCACAGTATTGCTTGATGCATCGTTGATAAAGCGAATGGTTGATGTACCTACCGTTGTGGATGTGCTGGTATTTGTGATGACCAGGTCCTTTGTGCTGCCCGCGGCATTCACCCTGCCATCGAGAGTAACGTTATCGGCCCCATTCAAATCGATCAATGGAGTCGCGAGATTGCCGCTGACCGAAAGTCCGGAGATGGTGGGATAGATATTCACTGAAGTGTATAATGCACTCCCGCTTGTACTGGCGTTAAGCACCGCACTTGCCGTTTCGGTCGTACTGCCGTTGATCATCACTGTAACAGCTCCCTGGTGAGTTCCCGCGTTGATGGCATCAAAAGCGGCTTTCAGGGTGGTATATCCCCCGGTTAGTGTACCTGATGATGCAGTGACACTGATGGTCGGACTTACATTATATTCCCAGGCTCCCATTGAAGGGAATGCAGTGTTTCTTATGGCACCGGAATAATCGGTCGTAATCCCTGTGCCCGGAACCGCGATCAGTGTGTTATTCGAAGGCAGGTAATTGGCCGCTGCCGTACCCCCTGCACTTGCAAAACCCGGGTCGACCGACTTGCTGCCTGCATCTTTTCCGCTGATTAAGGGAAGAGAGGTGACATCCGCAGAGTTGAAGTATCCCAGTGCTCCCGTGCCCATGACCGATATATAATAATCATTGTTATCGAGAGTAAGATTGGTACTCACTCCATAATTGAACCAGGCTGCGTAATTTAAATAGAGGGCGCCCGGACTCTTTGATCCCTCGAAACGCTGGTTGTCAAAAATATTATTCCTGAAATCCCGGATGTTTGCTGAAGTCTCGCTGTATAAAGCATAGGATTTGGGTGCTACTGAACCCACATCCCCGCTAATGTAAACCGTATTGAAATACAGGCTGTTGTCATTCCCCGCATTCCCTCTTTCATAGATTCCATAGATGTTTGTGAAGAAATTGCTTCCGATACTGATGATGTTGTTAGACCAGGTTGTTTTACCGTTCTGTATTTTAATCCCGTACATGTTCGCACTGGTCGAGGGCGTGACCATGCTGAAGCTGTGTATGAAGTTCCCTGAAACCGTGCTGGCTGTAGTGGATCCGTTATAGTATAATCCAATGACATTGCCTGCAAATGAAGCATATGTGTTCGAAAGATTATATATCGTATTGCCCGAAATGGTTTGAGCGGCAGTGGTGCTGGTCTGGGATATCCCGGTTACCGAGGCTGTATTGGATGAGCTGTTGTTGGCATTAGCGATGGTCAGGTCCCTCACGGTGTTTCCTGAAATGGTATTAGTACCGCTGGTTGTGGTGATCCCATTGATCAGCCCGGTGGTTCCTGTTGCTGAATTGGTTGTTCCGTTAGTTAATTTTGAAACCGTATTTCCCGAAATGCTTACAGTGCCGGTGCCGGCACTGTAAATCCCATAAATTGTCTGAGGCACATTGTTTGCTGGCGAAGTGGTGCGTATGCTATTGGAGGCAGAGGGATCAGTGCTTCCGATGATGTTATCGCTGATGGTGGTTGTTCCGGATGTGGAGGATTTATTTATCATGTAGATATTGGAAGCCATGTTGGCCGTCGCTGTTGCGGTTATACCCCCGATCACATTGTTCTTTACCACGGAGGTTCCAATATTATCAATATAAATTGCATTAATCGAAACAACCCAATTGGTACTGGAAAATACGATCGAATCATTCCCAATGGCCCCTCCTATCCTGTTTCCTATAGAGGTACCTACGTTGTATGCTCCATTTCCCCTCAAACGAATGCCCATCAGATTGTCACAATAATTACTCCAGTTAATGTTCTGTATGCAATTTCCCTGGATTTCGGTGGCTGTTCCGGCTGTTGTGCTAACCGATATGGCAAAAAGCGAATCTGCGGTTGCTGCATTCTTTATCCAGGTTCCTGCACATCGTGGTCCACTTCCCCCCATTCGGTTTCCGTTAATGGTATAATAATTCCCGGCGGCAACATTGATCATATAATAATTAATGCTTCCTAAGGTGGGAACGAAGGTGGCTGTTTCATAAAAACTGTTGCCG
>CAIWXI010000033.1 GCA_903916595.1 uncultured Bacteroidales bacterium
ACCTGGAAGATGTCATCGGTCGATTGCCATACTTTAAAAAGAACGACGATCTGTCGGTTCTGCTACCGGCAAATTGGAAACAAGCAAGACAACTCCAGAAATCAACATAAGCTTGGGAGTGTAGTTCCCCAACCCTTTACTGATCACCAATAATTTGTTGAGAATACAATAGATTACAACTCATTAAAATCACAATTGAAAATAGGGCAATTTTCATTTACAAAACGTTTTTAAAATGGATATGTAGCATTTTGTTATACCTATTTGCAAGAATAAGGATTAAATTTGTTTTGGTAGCATAAAGTGTAGTACGATTTTCGGAATTCTTTTTCCGAAAATCGGAATGAAAAAGCATTTTTTCATGCATTCACTTCAAAAAAGGTTCATGAAAGAAATTCGTGTTCAAATTGGATAGCTCATTATTACCTAATTAATTTTATCTTGCAGAACCGATCATTTTAGGTCCATTTCAGCGCTTTTCTATTGCATGACCAATAAGCTGATATCGATAAATCCCACCAGAATAGCAATAGCTTTAAAAAGAAAGTATGATGATTTGGTGGAATTTTTTCCAGGAAAATCTTTGTTTAACCGAGCTGATAGAAAGAAATATAAACCGGTTCTCTGACAGTTTTATGTTTCAACAAACAATACAGGAAACGATTGAGGTGGTCGCAATTTGCGACCACCTCAATCGTTTAAAGTTCTCTTCTAACTTTCCTTATGTATTTATTAAGAATGGAGCAGTGATGGTTGCGAGCGTTCTGAACAGCGACAGGGCCATTAGCGGGAAGATCAGGCCAACCGCTGGCGAATCGGTTTTAAACGGGGTGATGAACACTGAAGTTTACTTCTTGTTAAAAACTCGTAGAAGTTCCTGGAAAATACCAAACGAGATAAACTTGAGGTGCCAAATTGACTCCTCAAGTGAAAAGGTATCGCAGAATGCGAACCCTTATTTGCAATTATCAAAAATGCCGGATGATTATTAAGCGGAGTTATATGAAGTTGAAACTCGTCGATTAAACGAGCAGGTTAAAAGAAATATTGACCGGTTCCCTGAAGATTTTATGTTCCAGCTCACAAAAGAAGAGTTCGAAAACTTGAAGTCGCAATTTGCGACATCAAGTTGGGGTGGCAGGCGAAAGCTTCCATCTGCTTTTACAGAGCCCGGTGTGTTGATGCTGTCAAGTGTCTTAAACAGCGATCGAGCCATCAAAGTGAATATACAGATCATGCGTATTTACATGAGAATTCGTCAAATGTTGCTCACGCATAAAGATATTTTATTAAGACTGGAACACTTAGAACAAACCCTCTCAGGGCATGATGATAAAATTCTCCTGATCTTCGAATACCTCAAACAGTTGAAACAATCCCGCCATCAACAGGAAGATCAGGCCAACCGCCGGCGAATCGGTTTTAAACGGGGTGATGAACACTGAAGTTTGTCTTTGGTTAAGACAGGTTGGATTGGTTGGAAAAATACCACCCGCCGGAATAAAATGGAGGTGCCAAATTGGCTCCTCCAATGAGAAGTTATCGCAAAATGCGAACCCTTATTTGCAATCAAAAAGAGATGCAGGATGAAGATTTTATGTTCCAGCTCACAAAGCAGGAGCTCGATGACTTGATATTCCAATCTGGAACATCAAGTTGGGGTGGCAAGTGAATCGGTTTTAAACGGGGTGATGAACAATGAAAATTTGTTAAAAGAACAATATCAGGCATAAGCCTCTCGTTCTATATATAATCCTTTCATATGTTGTGCATCACGATGAAAACAGCCGTCCTGCTGATTTTGTTGAATACCATTTCCTTACTGACTTTCTCACAATGGGTATGGCAAAACCCCCTGCCTCAGGGCCATTCCTTGCTGGCCGTATGCTTTACTGATGAAAACACAGGGTATTCGACAGGGGAGCATGGAACGATTCTCAAAACTACAAACGGAGGCATTACCTGGAACCTCGTAAGGTCCGGAACCAAGGAAGCCTTGTTCTCTGTTTGCTTTCCATCGCCTCAGTTGGGGTTCTCGGTTGGTTCGCACGGCAAAATCATTAGAACCGAAGATGGAGGAGCCTCCTGGTCTGCGATTGAGGGAGGTACCTCAAACAATCTTTATTCGGTTTTCTTCCTCGACAAGGATACCGGATACATCTGTGGTGAAAACGGAATAGTACTTAAAACTACGGATAGGGGATTGACCTGGAACCAGTCCGGCTCCGGAACTGCGTTATCTCTGCATTCGGTATGCTTCACTTCTTATGATACGGGTTACATCGTAGGTGACTCTGGGATTACACTGAAAACGACCGATGCAGGATATTCATGGAAGCAATGGCCCAGCGGTACCTGGTTCGGCCTCAAATCCCTGTTTTTTGCCAATGACACAATGGGTATTGCCGTAGGGGATAACGGGATCATCATTAAAACCCTTCCGGGCGATACAAGCTGGAGAATACTAAGGAGCGGAACCCCAGTTTCCCTGGCTTCGGTATTTTTCAACAGCCTTCAAACAGGCTATGCTGTCGGCTGGAATGGGACTATCATCAAAACCACCAACGGGGGAACGAACTGGAGTACCTTATCCGCAGTCACAGATCATGATCTTTCGTCGGTATATGTCACAGATTCAGGAAAGACAGTTGCCGTGGGAAATCTGGGGACCATGATCCAATCCACTGATGGCGGATTAAGCTGGGATCATCGTTCAAAAGGAACCAGGGAATATCTCTCTTCGGTTTGTTTTGTGAATCCCTCTCAAGGCTATGTCGTGGGCGCTGATGGCACGGCAATGAAAACTATTAATGGTGGCGCTGAGTGGGAGTTGTTAAACACCGGGACGAATGAGGATCTGACTTCGGTCTGTTTTACCGGCCTGAATACGGGCTATGCTGTGGGTTTCAACGGCTATATTACCAAAACCACCGACGGGGGAATTCACTGGACTGAATCAGTGGCGGTAATTTCGGATAATTTAAGTTCTGTTGATTTTGCGGATGACAATACGGGTCTTGCCGTGGGCTGGGATGGAGCTATCCTGCGTACTCTGGATGCAGGTGCCACCTGGACCAGGCTTTCGGCCGGGATTTCAGAGGATATGTTATCAGTGCATTATTCAGCCCCGGGGACTGCATTTGTCGTCGGGCGTAACGGCAGACTCCTGAAAACTTCCGACAACGGGAACACCTGGACGTTTTTAATATCCGGAACCCAGGGTTCTTTGAATTCTGTATTTTTTACAGATGCTAGCACGGGCTATGTGAGCGGTGAAAATGGTGTTTTGCTGAAGACTGCCGATGGGGGAGTCTCATGGACGGTTTTGCAGACCAATACATTTTATGAACTCCGAACAGTGTTTTTCTCTGATCCCAATACGGGTTACGTTGTTTCGGATTACGGTATGATCTTCAAAACCATAGATGCCGGCCAAACCTGGGTAGAGGTAAACTGCGGAACCCCGAATTTTATTTCTTCGATCTGGTTTACTGATGCAAATAACGGGTATGCCGTGGGAATGTTCGGCACAATTTTAAAAACCACCAACGGAGGAGATGTTTTCATCGGTGAACCAAAACCGGTTGTAGAGGCATTTAAAGTCTTTCCAAACCCCGCCAGCAGCATGGTTACGGTCGATTGGGGCAACCCTTCAGCCGGAAACCACTTCATTGAAATATTCGATATCAAAGGCCGTCTGCTCATGCAGGAAAATATCAGCGAGCAATCCTCCCGCAAAATCGATGTCAGTGCTCTGCCCCGGGGAATCTACTTTATCCGGCTCAGTTCCGAAAACGGAATTGCCGTGAAAAAGCTGCTGGTCGGCTGAAATTCTTTGCTTACAATCACGAATCGTAACAATAACACTGTAAAGATGATGAGCGAAAGTCTTTTCAAGGAGCATCATTTTATCTGCAAACAAATATAATAATATTATCTTTGCTACTGGTTTCGGCCTGATGATCATGTCAGGAAAAATATCGGGTAATCACTAACTATTGAATTGAAAAAATACTTGCTGATCTCTACCCTGCTGTGCTTTATTGTAATTAAGCTGGAAGCACAGCAAAATTTCATTAAAGGAGGCATACTCACAATCCGTAACGACAGTATGTTTGGAATGATCGACTATCGCGACCGGGAACAGAATCCTTCAACAATTACTTTTCAGAATGCCTCTGGTGAAAGAAAAACCTACAGGGCGGGTGATATAAATGCATTCTGGGCAGGCAGGGATGCAGTGTTTCTTTCAAAGCATCTCTCGATGGATATTTCGAATTTCCGTCTGCAGAATCTGCTGGCCAATGACTCTGCCATGATCGTAAAAGACACTACGGTTTTCGTGCGCCTGCTTGTCGGGGGGCCTCTGAACCTTTATTATCTGAAGGATGAACACGAGAAGGAGCATTTCTGGTTCCAGAAAGGGAATGATTCAATTTACGAAATGAGGATCGTAAGGAAAATGGTTAAAACAGGGGGAGCCTCACTCAGCAGTGATCGCTCACTTGCAACACTTAACTTGTATCAGGTGATCCTGCCGGGAATTGTTGAAGGATGTCCTGAACTTCAGGCCCAGGCTAAAACCATCAGCTTCTCAAAACCTGCATTCACAAGGCTCGCAGTCCAGTATCATGATTGCATCGGGAAGGATAAACCCGTATTTGTTGCAAAGCAGAAACAGGTGAAGGTGACTTTCGGACTTGTAGCCGGCGCTTCGGTGATCAGCCTGAAATTTCATACCTATGACGAATTGCCAATTACAAAGGCAAGCTTCCCCTCCGTCTGGACCTATACCGGCGGAGTAGCTTTAAAGATCATCCTTCCTTACCTTAACGGCTCATGGATCATATATAATGACCTGGTTTTCCGTCCGTACCATGTGACCGGTACCTACGACGAATCCGACCCGACTTTCCCGTCCATTTCCAATCATTATACCTATGATTTCAACATGGCTTATATCAAGCTGAATACCATGCTCAGGTATCAGTTCCCGAAATGGAAAGTCAAGCCATTTGTCAACATCGGGATGTCAAATTCGTTTGCAGTGCAAAATACCAATTCCTACACCTTTTCTTCCAATACCAAGCCTAAACCCACTTACGAGGAGGGAGCAGCTGTACCTGAAACCAAATCCTACGAAGCTGGATTCATCGGGGGTCTCGGTGCAGTATTCAAAGGGTTCGGACTGGAAGTGAGGTACGAATGGGCAAATGGCATGAGCTCTTATATGACACTTACAGGTTCCGAAACCTCGTTCACCTTTCTTCTCTCATATACTTTCGGACAGAAATAGAAGGATCAATTCCGTATCGTTTTTCAAGGCTTCAGAATAATTTGTAAATTTATATTTCTGAATTTCAATCCGCTGATTATGAAAGCTTTCCTGTTTTTCATCCTTGCAGGCTTTGCTGTGTGCACAGCTTCGGCCCAGGAATACCGTAACATCTGTACCCCGGGAACCACGTTTTTCAAAGACAGCCAGGGCCATCTTAAGGCGTTCAGAAGGGATTCGGTGTATCCTCAGCCCCTTCAGGATACCTTGTTTATTTCATACAGGGCCATCCATCCGCTTTATTATATAAATTATTGTTTTGATACTGCAAATGGCTCGGTGCTGGGACGCAGGGTTTATGAAAAAACTGACGGCAGCTTTTATTTTTTCAATTTCAACCAGGATACGGTGATGATCAAAACCCAGGCTTCCCTTAACCAGCCGTGGAAATTCCTGAGCCTTTCGGGCAACCGAAGGATTGAAGCTACTGTGATTTCAATGGGCACGGATAGCATTTTCGGGACTACCGATCAGGTGAAGGTCATATCACTCCAGGCAAAAAATTCTGCGGGGACAAACATTTCCCATTATCTCAACCAGGTTACAATCAGGCTGAGCCAGCATTACGGACTGCTGAAGATGATCGATGTCTTCAACATCAACGATACCCTGAGCAACGATACAACCTATTGGTACCTCGCCGGGAAGACCTCGCCTGCATTGGGAATCCAGCCTTTCGGCTGGGCCGATGTGTACAATTTCAATGTGGGGGATATCTTCCATTACCAGGGATATTACCGATACAACAATTTAGGTCCTTACTGGAACGAGATTAAAAGGATCATCGGGAAAACAATATCCGCAAACAATGATACCCTGAAGTACCAGGTTGAATACTGCAGGATCAAATGGCTTCCCATGCCTCCTCCGAATACTGAAACCTTGTTCGATACGATCATTGAAACATACGTGCTTTCGGCCCTGAATCTTGATGATACCAGCCTTAGCAGACTGCCGTCGGAATTCCACAGTTCGGATCTCTGGGGGTTGAGAAGGGCTTCCTCATACCAGAGGGCCCTGAACTATAACAGCCGCACCGAGCAGGAGATCTGCAATACGGAATTCGTAAATAACGATACCTGCTGGGCATACCAGTTCGAGGGCTCATATCCTTATGTGTATTTTACGCCCGGACTGGGACAATCGAATTTTGTGAGTTTCGGGTATGATATTGGCGTGTATTCCAACGCAGAAACCCTGGTGTATTTCAAAAAGGGGAATGAAACCTGGGGAACCCCGGTTTCGACCGATTGCCATACCCTGGTCGGAGTGGAACCCTCTCCCTCATCCGCAAACAGGAAAATAATGATCATTCCCAATCCTTTCAGCAGCAGGACAGAGATTGAGCTGCCCTTGCTGCAATCCGGCGAAGATGCTGATCTGACTGTTTATAATGATATGGGGCGGAAGATTCTTCAGCAGAAAATTACCTCTTCGCCTTTTGTCTTTATGAGAAACAACCTGCCTTCAGGGGTTTACCTGATTGTCGTTTCTTCACAAAACGGACGTATACTGCAAACAGCGAAACTCCTGGCAGAATAGTTACATTTTGACGAGTTTTCCAGGCTTTTTAACATAGGTACTTTCTTTCTCCCTGAGTTGCCAGTCTTCCTGAAGCTGACCTGCCTTTTGTTTCTGAAATAATTTCAGCCAGACCACTGCGGGAATAATATTTCCTGAATGAAGTTCCAGTCTTACAAATATTTTTTCGCTGGGATCCTCACGGTTATTAAGCAAACGGCTAAGTTTTGTCACATGCAACCCGATCTCTCTTGAAAAATCAACTTGCCTGAGGTTGAGATCCCTGATATATTCTTCCAGAAAGTCGCCAAATGTCAGTTTTGCTTTATCGGAATCATCGCTGATGCAATCTTCCATCCTGAACCGAAGCTGCAACAACCGTGAGTTAATCCTATCCTTTTCGCTGATCAAAGCAAGTTGTTTCCTGCGGAAAGCTGAAAATTCAAGATCTGATTTTTTTTGTTCTTCTTTAGTGATTTCGGCAGGAATCACATGGGCTTCTGCGATTTCACGTACAGTATATGTTTTTACTTTTTTCATTCCAGGTAGGCATTTATAAGTGTTATAGAATTCTGAACATCCGAATACAGATACAAGCCTGATGGCTGAAATCCATACTTTTCCTGGTAGTAAATTTTCAGGACGGTTTTAGGCCTTAATGCAACAAGATAATCAAATTTATGATCTGTGTCAATATAATTTACGAAAAGCGTAAATTAATTATTCGAAATCAGACTCGACCAAGGGTGAATAATTTCCTGAATAAACTATTTTTTGATGAATTTCTGCTGTATTGTATAGTTATCGCTGCAGATCTTAATAAGGAAAAGTCCGTTTGGCAAATCTCTTACATCAATGCTGCTGAAACCGGGCTTCAGCGTTTCTGACTTAAGAAGCAATCCGCTCATGGTATATATCTCCACCTTTATTTCTTTTCCGTCAGATCCACGGATATTGAGTTTGTCAATAACCGGATTCGGATAAATCTGTATGTCCCCCCTGAACGTTTGATCATTAAATCCGGTTACTGCGTCTTTCACACAACGAACCGACCCCCCGATCTTTTTATTGAAATAGTTTCCCCTGTCAATATGTTTGGCATCACTGAATATGCCCCGGAACCAGGCTTCTGTCGGACTACTTTCTGTTGAACACCACCAGCAGCCTGTGAACCCGATACTCCAGAACACTCCGTAACTTTCAATTAATCCGCCGGGAAGGGCAGTAAAGCCAACTTCATTTGTTGCACCTACATTCGGATTTACCCAATGAGCCGTGCCCTCTTCTTTAAGTTTACCGCCGGCTACACTGTCACTCCCTAACAAATCAGCGAGAGCCGACCATTCAGCGTCAGTTGCAACATGCCAACCGGCGGGGGCTAATCCCCTGCTGTCATTTACAGCAAACCAGTTGTACAACTTTCCGTAGGTTAAAGCATTTCCCGGATTATTACCGTAATTGCAATATGCACCGGTTGATAATAATGGCCATACAGTGTTATCGGTGACATTCGGAATCGCATCCCCATTGCGATAGTGTGTAACCTTCAGGTTTTCTTTCAGCCATTCCTGCGAACCGATGGTTAAAACAGTATATACATTCCCGTCGATGTCGGTAACTGTCTGTGCGCTGCTTTCCAAAACATATAGTGAAAGCATGACTAAAAGAATCATGACTCGTTTCATTGGCTGCTTGATTAATTGTATTTTCCCTGCAAAATAATGCCGATTTCCGAATAACGAATGAAAATCCTTACGAGTGGTCGAAATTGTTCGTGAATGACAGGATTTCATTCCCGGTAAAAACCAGGAAAAGGAAAAACTTTTTCATATATTTGAATTTTGGGATCTTTCAAGGGGAGAAATATTTTGAACCGGAGATACTATCCGCAGGGTTTTTCCTTTATTATATAAGAGACTATTCTATATGCAAGGGGTTGCCCGTAACTCACTGATAAAACCTCTGTTCCCCCTGGTCCTGATTTTTCTTCTTTCAGGCTGCCAGGCCATGAAGATTGATAAGCCTGCCGAGAAATATGATGCGCTTACTTACCAGCCTCAGTATTCGTATCTGAACATTCCGATTGAGGTGAATGCACAACACCTTAAAAAGCTTGTAAATAAAAAACTGAACGGACAGCTTTACGCCGACACCAGCTGGGACGATAATGGCGGGGATAACCTGATGCTCTATGCTTCAAAACGCGACAGCATCGAAATAGGGTTCGACAACAATTTCATAACCTATCGCGTACCCCTTAAAATATTCATCCGGAAACGTATCTCGATCGGGGCGTTTGGGTTTCACCTTAGCGATATTAAATCAGCTGAGGCCGAGGTTGCGCTGAAATTCAAAACCAAACTGAGCCTGAACAAAGACTGGAGCCTTTCAACCCTCACACTACCCGATGGCTATGAGTGGATCCGGAACCCTAGTGTTTCGCTTGCCGGACTGAACCTCCCTCTCCCCGTTCTGTCGGATATACTGCTGAAATCCAAACTCGGCGATATCGCAAAGGAAATCGATAAAGCTATCAGGGCTTCAGTAAATCTTCACCGCATCATTGGCGATGCCTGGACTGCAATGCAAAAACCCATGCTGATTTCCCCCGAATACTCTTTATGGCTGAAGCTGAATCCGGCCGAAATCAGCTCAGTCCCAATCAGGGGCGGGAACGGGATCTTCAATCATGCCATAGGATTGAAAGCCCTGGTGGAACTTAATTTCGGACAGAAGCCCGATTCATCAGTAAACCTGGCCCTGCCTCTGCTTAAAATCACAAGCGCTATCCCCGATAATTTCAATGTCAATTTCTCCCTGGATATTCCTTTCTCATATATCAACGACCTGGCAAAAAAAGCGATGCTTGGCTATACCCTGCAGTATAAGAAATACCACATCACTGTAAAGGATATTTCGGTGTACGGACAAGGACAGTTTCTTATTGTTTCCCTTCTTGTGGATGGCAGTGTGAAAGGAACCATCTACCTGGCCGGTATTCCTTCATTCAACAAGGATTCCCTTACCATAGGCATGGAAAACCTGGATTACTCGATTTCCACAAAAAATGTAGTGGTCAAAACGGCTTCCTGGCTCTTCCATTCGGGATTCATTCAGAAAATTAAGTCAAGCCTGGTTTTCCCTGTGGGCGAACAGCTTCGTTCGGCACAAGAGGAAGTCTCGGCCTATATCCGGGATAACCGCTCCCTGGGGTATTTCAGGATCAGCGGTAAAGCCGACCACCTCGATCCCGACAAGATTCTGATCACACAGCAATCGGTAAAAGCATATTTCCTCCTGGGCGGGAACCTTAAAGTAAGCCTCAATCCTGATTAAATCTCATTCAAATGAAACCTTTTTACAAATTCAGTTTTTTCCTGCTCTTCCTTGCATTGGGAACCTTGCAGTCAAGATCCCAGGATAAATGGGATACCATTATCGGCTATGACACTGCTTCAGCAATCAAAAAGCAAACCAGGACCTTCGATGCTCACGGCAATGTACTGAACCGTCTCGATGAAGTCAGTCAGTATGGCTTCTGGTACAATTCGACAAACGTCTCAACAACCTATGATGCCAATGGGAATAAGCTTTCCGAAACTTCTGAGTACTGGATTGGAAGTACAGGCTGGAACAAACAGTCAAGGATTACATACACTTACGACACTCAAGAAAATCTCATTTATCGTCTGAATGAACTGGGATTGAACAACGAATGGGTGAATTACCACGAAACCTCATTCATTATAGACTCATTGGGAGATGCGACTGGTATGCTGATACGTGAATGGAAAAATGCCGAATGGGTCAATCTGCAAAGGCTTACATACGCTTATGATTCAAATCACCAGGTCCTCACCCGGGTAAATGAAAGCTGGTTGAACAACACCTGGGAAAATGTAGGGCGGATGACAAACACCTATAATTCCATGGGGGAAACATTGACCCAGCTTCAGGAACATTGGGCCGGTGTTGACTGGGCAAACTATAACCTTTCAACGTATTCATATGATACGGCAGGAAACATGCTGATTTATATGAACCAGTCGTGGCAGTCGGGAGCCTGGGAAAATTCATCACGAGCTGCTTACACCCTTGACAGCCTGGGAAATCCGCTTACCATCCTCTACCAGGAATGGGGCAATGGTAAATGGGTGAATAAGCAGAGGATCACCAGCATTTACAATGAATATTCCAATAAAATTTTCGAAACCTTTGAAACTGCTGTTGACTCGGTGCTGGTGAATTCCTACCGTCACAGATATTATTATGACCTGAGGGGGAATTCGGAAATCGGCGAGAATGACGTCTGGCAGAATGAAAGCTGGAAACTCGCAATGGGTAATCCCCTGACTATTTACGGAAATAACGAACCCCAGGATTTCATCAGCTCAGTGGTCAGGTACAGCGCCACGTTCAGGCCCTCAAATCTTGGGATGGATGATGAAAGGCAAAATACTTATTCATTCAAGGTATATCCAAATCCGGTAGCGAATACCGTTACGATATCAGGAACCATTGAAAAATCAGGAAGCACAATACTTTCAGTGTATTCTGTGCAAGGACAACTGCTCCTTCAGCGAAAGATCAGCCAGGACAAAACCCTGATCGATATCAGCAGTTTTTCACAAGGGATCTACCTGTTTAAACTCGGCAAGGGAAAAAATTCCTCCGTAAAGCAAATTGTAAAAGATTAATTGACCATCAGCTTCCCGCTGAATTCCCTGTTCCCGCAGGCAATGTTCACTACATACATCCCCTTTGCAAGGCCCAGGTCGATGCAGGTTTTGGAGTTGTCGGCCAGGCTGAGTTCTTTTACAAGGGCACCGCTGCTGCTGTAAATGCGCATTGTGGATGTGCTGTTGAGACCGTTCAGCTCGATGTTGAACAGCCTGCCATACGTTGGATTGGGATAAATGCGGATGTTGTTTTCGATGTTCAATTCATTTTCTCCCAAAGGATTTACGAGGAAAGCATTCAGCGCCCTGGTAGGTTTGCCGTCGGCCCCCCAGCAGCTGAGCTGGTAGCCGCTCCAGGTTTTTTCGCCTTCGGGTTCCCAGTAAATGACTCCCAGTCCTTTGTTATTCGGGACTGCTCTCACTTTACCAATGACTGCAACAAGCATATCATAGGTATTCTGCACCTTGGTATAATCGCCTCCCACTTCCACGACCATTACTTCTTTGTTGTACCTGCTCACCATATCGTTGAGGTTGTTTCCCAGGTTGTTGATGGTCGCTGTATAATCTGACCCCAGCCAGTAAGGATAATATGAAGCGCCTATGATATCATACCGAACTCCCTGGGTTGTGCAGTTGTCGAAAAACCACCTGAACTTGGCGTTGTCATTGCCCTGGTCGATATGGATAATGACTTTGATGGTGTTGTCCACAGCTTTTGTCGCATCATATCCTTTATTCAGCAGCTGGGCCAGCTGGGGGAAGTTCGAACTGTTTCCGTCGGGCCAGAGAATGCCCCCGGGGATCTCGTTCCCTACCTGCACCCATTCTGGTGTGGCTCCTATCGATTTCAGGGTGTCAAGCACTTCGTAAGTATGATCGTAAAGATCATTGAGCAACTGGCTGAACGTATGACCGGCCCAGGCTGCGGGCTTGGTTTGCTTTGATGGATCAGCCCATGAATCGCTGTAATGAAAATCAATCATCACCCTCATCCCCATATTTTTTGCGCGCAGGGCCATTGCGGCTACTTCCTTCTTGCTGCAATGCCCGTTGATCTTGTCGTTCGACGGATTCACCCACACCCTCAGGCGAACGGTGTTGATGCCATGATCTTTCAAGATCTGCATGCAGTCCATTTGCGTGCCGGTGCTGTCGTAAAACTTATATCCCGTGGCTTCCATCTGCTGAAGCCAGCCAATATCGGCACCTTTCACGAACTGTGCCCTCACCTCATCCGCAGTCAGGAAAAAGATGAATGAAAATAAAACGCATGAGATAAAAAGGGCAGGGGACCGATATGAATTTTTCATAGGAATATGATAATGGATATCAAAAGTACAAAAAATGAAGGCGGATTGCAATTTTGACAAGGTCTCAGATAGAAATGCTTTATGTATATTGCGGATGATTTTCGCTTTGTTTTACCTTGATTTCGGGGCAATTCAGCTGGTGAAAGGAAAAATACCAATTCATGAGATTCCTTCATTTTTTTACTGTTGTTCTTACTCTTTGTATTACCACTGCTTTTGCCCAGGAAGAGCCAAAACCTGAGAAACCGAAGTTTGCCCTCGGCGTAAATTTTTCATCTGGTTATGCCTACCGTTTCATCTGGCTTTCAAAGGATGCTTCTTCCTTTACCCATAAGGTTAAAGAGCTATTCGACGACACTGAAGAAGGCAAATTCGGATATACCACCGGGCTGAATTTTTCATGGTTTGCGGCGAAAAGACTAACCATTGAGTCGGGAATCTGGTTTTCAAACAAGGGGTTCGACCTGAAATGGGTAGACCTAACAACCGCAACCGGGGAACCTGATCCCATAGGCAAAGCAAAAGTGCATTATTCACTGGCTTATCTTTCGGTGCCACTGAAATTGAATTTCAACATCCTCACTTCACCTCTGACCTTGTTTGTTTCAGCAGGAATCACAGCCGATTACCTGCTGTATTCGAAGAACAAAATATTCGTGGTGTATACCGACGGGCATACCGATTCACATACCAGTGACAGCCGGGAAGGCCTGAAAGATCTGACCATGTCGGCCATCGGTTCTGTCGGACTGGAATATACTTTTCTGAAACACTTCAGGGTAAGATTCGAGCCGACTTATATGATGAATATTATAAAGATCGGTTCGGGGGATGCTGGAACCTGGCTCTGGTCAGTTGGTGGAAATGTGGGAATGTATTATGTGTTTTATTAGAATAGCCTAATCCCCCGATCCTTCTTTCCCGTTCACCGGATTTTTAAGGCCTTTGTATTTTACCAGTTCCATCTTGACCGATCCAACGATCACCGCCGATTTTGCGAGGATGGGGATATGGTTTTTATCATCGGAGATCCAGAGATCCATGGGATATGGCTGGCTGAATACAGCGCCGGTGACTACCATGGGCTTGAAATGCAGACAGCGGAAAGTCCCGAGTTCGGTAGTGACTTCTTCCCTCCCTATGAATTTGATCACCGAAGAATACAGGGAATCGTCGAGGATGAAATTGATGGGATAAATATCCCCGGCCTTCAATGCTGAAAAATCAAAATTGCGGGCGTGGAAGTAAGCCGAAATGATATCGTGTGTTCCGACCGGCATTTTTTTATTGGCCCTGGTACTGGAATAGGATCCTGAGAACTGGTTGAACTTTACCTCATCCTTGTAAATATAATCCCCTTCATGGGTATCCCTTTTAAATTTCCAGGGAACCAGGTATTCCATATCAACCCAGCTTTCGAAGCGATCGTTGACTTTAAAAAACAAATTGAAAGCGCCTTTCGATTTTCCTTCGCCGATAATATGATAAGTCTTCCTTCCCGATACTTCCACGGGCTCTTCTTGCACCTCCAGGCTGCCTGTGCCTGCAGTGACTTTGCCGGTAAGATAGGAATCATAGTAAACTTTGAAAGTGAGTTTTTCGCCGTAGGTGAAGGATCCGTTACTCACGGGTTTCAGCTCCTGAGCGTAGCACGTGATAAGTGATAAGTGAAACGTGAAGAGGAAAAGCAGGATGCGGGATGCGGGATGCAGGATGCGGGATGCAGGATGCAGGATGCGGGATGCGGGATGCAGGATGCGGGATGCGGGATGCAGGATGCGGGATGCGGGATACCCAGTCACCCAGTCACCCAGTAACCCAGTAACCCAGCAACCCAGTAACCCAGTAACCCAGCAACCCAGTAACCCAGCCATCCTGTATCTCATTCTCCCTGCCTTACAAGACAATATTCACAATTTTTCTGTTCACCACGATGATCTTCTTCGGGGTCTTTCCTTCGAGCCATTTCGCCGATTCTTCAGCTTCAAGAACAGCTTTTTCAATTTCGGCGGATGGCATATCGGCCGGGAGTTCCATGGTGAACCTCATCTTGCCGTTGAACGATACCGGGTATTTGAAGGTGTTCTCCACAAGGTATGCTTCGTTGAAAGCCGGAAATATCGCCTGGGTGATGCTTTCATTATGCCCGCAGGCTTGCCAGAGTTCTTCGGCCAGATGAGGCGCAAACGAAGAAATCAGGATCAGCAGGTCTTCGAGGATAGCCCGCTTGCTGCATTTCAGTTCGCCCAGTTCGTTCACGCAGATCATAAAAGTACTTACTGCGGTGTTTAATGAAAGGCGCTCCGTATCTTCCTGTATCTTTTTAATTGTCTTGTGCAGAATCCGAAGTTCGGCTGCAGTCGCTGCCTCATCGCTGAGCCTGAAGCGGTTTTCCTCGTCGTGGTAAAGTCTCCAGAATTTACGGATAAAGCGGAAGACGCCTTCGATCCCGTTGGTATCCCAGGGTTTTGACTGTTCGAGAGGGCCCAGGAACATCTCGTACAACCGGAAAGTATCAGCGCCGTAATGTTCTATGAGTTCATCAGGATTGACTACGTTATACAGAGATTTCGACATTTTTTCCACGGCATATCCGCAGACGTATGTACCATCTTCGAGAATAAACGTCGCATCAGCCAGGTCGGGTCTCCAGCGGCGGAACTCTTGTGTATCGAGAATGTCGTTATTGACGAGGCTCACATCCACATGCATAACACTATGTTCATACTGATCTTTGAGGCCAAAAGAGACAAAGGTGTTGGAGCCTTTCAGACGATAAACCAGGCTGGATCGGCCTTGTATCTTCCCCTGGTTCACCAGTTTTTGAAACGGTTCTTCGCGAACCGCCAGGCCGATGTCGAAGAGAAATTTATTCCAGAACCGGGAATAGATGAGATGGCCTGTGGCATGCTCGTCGCCCCCGATATAGAGGTCGACATTCTGCCAGTAGTTTACTGCTTCTTTTGAAAAGTATTCTGTCGGATTGAGGGGGTCCATATACCTGAGGTAATACCCGCTGGAACCGGCAAAACCGGGCATAGTATTGGTTTCGAGAGGATAACCTTCTTTTGTAATCCAGTTTTTCGCCCTGGCCAGGGGAGGTTCCCCTGTCTCGGTGGGAAGATAAGCATCCACCGAAGGGAGTTCCAGGGGCAGCTCATTGTCGTTCAGCATATACGGAATGCCGTCTTTAAAGTAAACAGGAAAAGGTTCGCCCCAGTATCTCTGCCTGCTGAAGATGGCATCGCGTAGTCTGAAGTTCACCATTCCTTTGCCGATGCCCATTTCGTTGACTTTCGTGATGACTGCCCTGATCGCAGCTTTAACATTCAGTCCGTTGATAAATTCTGAATTGATCATGATACCGTCTTTGGCATCATAGGAACTTTCGGAAATATCGCCGCCTGAGACAACTTCCGTGATAGGCAGTTTAAAATGTTTTGCAAAGTCATAATCCCTGCTGTCGTGGGCTGGGACCGCCATGATGGCGCCTGTGCCGTAACCTGCCAGTACGTAATCGGCGACCCAGATAGGACTGGGTTTTCCATTGAACGGATTGAGGCAGTATGCTCCGGTGAACACCCCGCTGATCTTTTTCACTTCGGCCATGCGTTCCCGTTCCGATCTGTTCGCAACCTCCTTCACGTACTTCCTTACGTTTTCCAACTGATCGGCGGGGGTTATTTTTTCAATGTATTCATGCTCGGGAGAGAGCACCATAAAAGTTGAACCAAAAATAGTGTCTGGCCTGGTAGTGAAGATATTCAGTTTCAGTTCCGAGCCTTGTATCGGAAAATGGATCTCGGCTCCCTGCGAACGCCCGATCCAGTATTTCTGCTGGTCTTTCAGCGAATCAGACCATTCAACGCTCTCCAGTCCGTCGAGCAGCCTCTGAGCATAAGCCGTGATACGCAGAAACCACTGACGCATCATTTTACGTTCAACGGGGTGGTTCCCTCTTACTGAGTATCCGTTGGCCACTTCGTCGTTAGCTAATACAGTCCCCAGTTCCGGGCACCAGTTCACCATAGCTTCTGAAAGGTAAGCCAGGCGGTAGTTCATCAGTATCTCCTGCTGCTGTTTTTCAGAGAACCCGGCCCAGTCGGAAGCTATGAAAATTCCTTTCCAGCCGGCGCCGAATGAAACATCTTTTTTAGACAGTTCATGGAACCAGTTTGGGGTCATGGCAGCCCGAACATCCGCATTCCCTGAACTATTGAATATTTCGGTAAGTTCAGCAACAGGCCTTGCTTTGCCGGACTTCAGATCATACCAATGGTTATACAGGCGGATAAAAGTCCACTGGGTCCACTTGTAATACTTTGGATCGCAGGTTTTAACTTCCCGGTCCCAGTCATACGAAAATCCTATTTTATCCATCTGCTCCCGGTACCTGGCCACATTTTTTTCAGTAGTGATCGCCGGATGTGTGCCGGTTTGAATAGCATACTGCTCCGCCGGAAGTCCGTAAGCATCGTAACCCATGGGATGAAGTACGTTAAACCCTTTCAGCCGCTTGAAACGCGAAAAGATATCCGAGGCGATATACCCAAGGGGATGACCAACATGCAGGCCTGCCCCTGAAGGATAGGGAAACATATCAAGTACATAAAATTTGGGCTTTGCAGGGTCGATACCGGTATGGAAGGTTTTATGATCCAGCCAGTACTTCTGCCATTTCTTTTCGATCTCCTGAGAATTATACTCCATATCACTATTTCACCATTTCACCATTTCACCATTTCACCATTTGCACTCCTGCAAAGGTAGGAAATAGGATATAATGCAGGAAATTTCTATTTTTGGGGTCTCTCAAGGGCAGAGCGAATGACAGAACAGAAAACCAAACTTATAAAAAGAAGGCCATTGAGAATTCTGGTCCGCATTCTTTCTGGTCTGCTTATCCTTGTTGCCCTGATCATACTTACAGTTTATATACTGTTTAATTTCTTCGGGACCAGGTTGCTGCGCGAAATGATCCAGAAAAAGATCTATGCGTCAAGTCAGGGGCTTTACACGTTAGATTTTTCTGATCTGAAGATCAATATTTTTACCCGGAATATTTCGGTGCATAATTTCAGCCTGATACCCGATACATTGCTTTACAATAAGCTTAAGCATGAAGGCAAAGCAAAAAAAACCCTTTATAAAATATCTTACCGTGTACTTGAACTCCACCGAATAAGTTTCAGGGATTTGTGGGCCGATAAAGACTTTCACCTCCGGGAATTGTCGATTATCGGGCCGGAAATTGTGCTGATGGGTTTCCCCGATACTCTTACAGCGAAAAAAGGCCAGTTCAAGAATATATATGAAGATGTTTACCCTCTGGCATCCAAGATATTCAGGGACATACAGATTGATTCCATTTATGTTGAGAAGGCAAGGATTATTTCCAGCAAAGAAGGAAAGCCGGGAAAACAGGCTTTGGGACAGTATGAGTTTTCTGCTCTGTTGCGCGATGTGGCCATCAACCCGTTCAGTTACTACAACCATCAGAGAGTGTTTTATTCACGCGATATTGATTTCACGGTGCATAATGTCAGGTACAGTCTCACCGACAGCCTTTATTTTCTTCAGGCGGAGGAAATCGGGTTTAACCTTGTTAAAGGAAAATTATTCGGAAAAAACATTTCGCTTCGACCGAATTTTTTTTCCAAGCGAATGGGACATGCCCGCCAGGGGACTTTTTTCCAGTTAGACGTGCCGGATTTCTCCTTAGACGGGATTAACCTTTACGCGGCACTAACGGATCAGAAGGTGCATCTGAAAAAAATAGAGATTGATTATGCCAGGGTGAAGGTTTTTCAGAATTCATCGGATGAAGCCATAGAGGCCAGGTTGAATAACAAGCGTCAGAAAAAACGGAAACCGATCAGCAAAGCCAATTTGTTTACAGTGATCTCGGGAAAGCTGAAACTGGTAGAATTCGACACTTTGCTGATCCATGAAGCTTCTCTGGATTATTTCAGGAATATTAACGACAGGAATCCCGAGCTTCGTGTATCCCGTATGGATATTGCCGTGGATAATTTCAAGCTTGACTCTCTTGCTCATTTGAGGAAAGACAGGATCTTGTATTCAAAGAGTATTGATTTGAACCTGTACGAAATAATTTTACGGCTTCGCGACCAGATCCATGTGCTGAATGCCGGTCATATTTATCTTTCTACAAAAAAGAAAACTCTTGACATTGAAGAGGGTATGCTATACCCCGATAAGGAGTTGAACCTCCAGAACCAGGAAAACCGTAAGAACACGATCTCGGTTTTGCTTCCCGATCTGAGATTCAATAATATTGACATTTTGAAAGTCTTTTATAAGCAAGATCTGGTTTTTACCAATCTTTTGGTAGAATCTCCGGATGTCAACTATACTAAATACAGGCCTCCGGTGAAAAAGGATGTAAGGTTTAAAAAGCCGGGCGACTTTTTCGAGGAATCCAATGATGATCTGGTATATAACCTGTTGAAAAAATATGTGAATTCCATTAAGGGCGATTCCATCATCGTAAATAAAGGGTTCCTTGGGTATCATCAGTATTCCGACAGTATCGACCAGAAAATCAGTTCGGGAAGTTTTGATTTAAAGATGTATGATTTCATGATTGATTCGGTTCACGGGATGAACCAGCAGGGATATTTTTATAGCAAAGATTTTGACTTTGACCTCAGGTCGTTTGTTTTTATGTCGCCCGACAGACTGAGTCAGATAAAAGTAAACCGTTTGCATATTGTCACAAAAGATTCTCTGATCAAGGCCGACAGCATTTTATTCGACAAGACCAGGAAACCAGAGACATCGGAGGTAAGAAGAAGATCGAATGTTTCCATGACTTTTACTCTTGATAATTTTTTCCTGCAAGGCCTGAATCATAAAAAGCTTTTTCTTGACAAAGAGTTAAGGGCCAATTTTTTGATACTGTCGAATCCTAAATTTGCAGTTGTTTTAAATGATGGGGTAAAAGTGGAACCAACTCAGGCTATTGAGCCAACAGCTTCATCCGGGGGTTTTATCAAATTCCTCAATGTGAGCAAGCTGATCATCCATAAAGGCGACATTTCAGTTGATGGCCTGGAACGTACAAAATCGAATTTATTTAAGTTGAAAGACATCGATTTTTCAATTCAGAACCTTGAATTTAGTCTTCCCGACAAAGGTAAAATGAATGGTTCTATACGCTTTGATTCCATCGATCTCTCGGTAAGGCCGCTCAAAATGATTGTGATGGACAGCGCTTATGAAATCCGCTGCGACGATATCAGCCTGAATTCTTATCCGATCGATATAAACGTGACTGGGATCAGTATTTTACCCCTGGGGCCAACAGGCAGGAAGTTAGCGGGAAAAACCACTGTCATGGCAAAGATCCCCAGGATCAGAATCAATGATTTTTATTTCGACAGGGCATTATTCGAAAAGAAATGGATTATTGGAAGTATAACCGTGTTCAATCCCGAAGCGGAGGTTACACTGTTCAAAGGCAATAATAAGAAAACAGGAAAGATCCCTCTTGCTTTGCCATATAACCCCAAGACTGGCTCTTTCAGTGTCGACAGCATTCTGATCATGAATGCCATGGCAAAGCTTCATTTGCATGATACAAGCGGCATCAAGGAGTATTCGTTAGACGATCTGCAGATCTCTGTAAATAAATTCTTGCTGGATTCACTCCATCAGGATGGGATGCCGGGGGTGCCGCTGTTTAATGCCGGGGATATTTCCATTTCTGTCAAAGGCAGGAATTTCGTATTGAAAGACAGCTTGTATACCATTGGATTTACAAGGGCAGGCCTCAGTACAGGCAAACGCAGGCTGGTGCTCGACTCTTTGGTTCTTTTTCCCAATTATCCCAAAGAGGAGTTTTATAAAAAGATAGGTTATCAGACAGACATACTAAAAATTTCTGTACCGAGGGTGGAGGTCAACAGCCTTGACCTGGGGAAGCTTATCTCACAGAAATCCCTGCATGCCGGCTCAGTGCTTCTGTCAAACCTGCATATTGAAAGTTACCGCGACAAAAGGGTAAAGCCTGTAAAGCCCGGTAAAAAATTTCTGTACCAGGACCAGATCAAAAAGCTCCCGTTGACTCTGGCTATCGATACCTTAAGGCTTACGAACGCTTATGCCCGGTATGACGAGCAGACGGGCGCTGAGCCCGGTCACGTTTTCTTCGACCGGATGAATGCAGTTATACTCAATGTCACCAACGACACTTCAGTATTGAAAAAAAACCGGATCATGTTAGTTGACGACCACGCACGTTTTATGGGTAAAAGTCCTACACAGGGGCATTTTCGTTTCGACATGCTGAGTCCCCAGGATACGATGTGGTGGAATGCTACCATGGATTCGGTCGACATGAAAGAAATCAACCCTATGTTGTCGAAGCTTTTACCTGCGAAGATTACCCGCGGCTTTGTAGAAAGGGCCAACATTTCCCTGGTCTCGGCTAATGATTCCTTCGCCGTGGGAAATATAGACCTGCATTACCGAAACCTGTATATCGAGCTTAAGCTTTTTACAACCGGATCTTTTAAAAAACTGAAAAACGAGGCTGTATCCGGGTTAGCCAACGCTATACTGCCAGATGACAACCCCGATTACAAAGGAAGTCTCAGGAAAGGCATCATTTATTTCAGGAGGGATACCACAAAAGGCTTTTTTAATTTTCTTTGGAAAAGCACTTTCAGCGGCCTGAAATCCACAATGGGGTTTAATTCACGTGAACAGAAGGAAATAAAAAAGAAGCTGAAAAGAAAGGCCAGATAGATAATTCAGTAAATTCGCCAGGCCTTACGATGATTACGGATTTAGCATTTAACAAATGGTTATACGCCCCCAGGACGAACGGTATTTTCAGAGAAGGATTGCAACTTCGTACCTGACCACTCTGATCAGTACTACGCTGGTACTTTTCCTGCTCGGGCTGCTTGGTCTGATTTTTCTGCATGCCAGCAAACTTTCCGATTATGTTAAAGAAAATATCGGGTTTTCTGTGATGATGAAGGAAGGTGTGAGGGAAGCTAGCATACTTGAACTGAAAAAGCGGTTGGATCTGGAGCCCTGGGTCAAATCATCCGTATATATTCCCAAAGAGAGAGCGGCCGATCAGTTGCAGGATGAGCTTGGCGAAGATTTCATAAAGTTTTTGGGATACAATCCCCTGCTTCACAGCATAGATTTCCGGCTAAAAGCTTCCTATACCAATGCCGACAGTATCGGTCGCATTGAACATAAATTGCTTGCCAGACAAGAAGTTAAAGAAGTAATTTACCAGAAGTCACTCATCGATCTGATCAATAAAAATCTTAACAAAGTAAGCCTGGTACTGCTGATTTTTTCGGCTATTATGTTTTTTATTGCCATCGTGCTTATCAATAATACCATACGCCTTTCTATTTATTCCAAACGCTTCCTGATCCGCAGCATGCAGCTCGTGGGAGCGACAGAAAGCTTTATCCGTTTGCCTTTTCTTGAAAAAGCAGTTGCCAACGGAGTATTTAGCTCTTTACTGGCCATTGGTATGCTTGTAATCACCCTGTTCTTCAGTATTGACCAGCTTCCCGAATTAATGGAACTGCAGGATCCGCTGAGGCTTGCCATACTGGTTGTGCTTATCCTTGCAATGGGAATAGGCATTTCGTGGAGTTCCACTTACGTGTCGGTAAGAAAGTATCTTCGTATTAAAACCGACCTTCTATATACCTGAGTGTCGGAAAATTTCATAATTTTGTCGCCCTAAATTTATGTTCATGGATAAGAATAAAAAGTCCTTTGCTGCAAAGAAGCCAGCCGAACCGGCAAAATCTGCCCCCACGGTTAAAATCGGTGAATTTGCTTTCGGAAAAGAGAATTACCGCCTGATGCTGATCGGACTGTTTTTCATTACAATAGGATTTCTGCTGATGATTGGCGGAGGTTCCGACGACCCGAAAGTGTTCAATTATGAGCTCTTCAGCTTTCGCCGTATCACTCTGGCTCCGATCCTGATTCTTGCCGGCTATGTGATCGAGATCTTTGCCATCATGAAAAAGCCCAAAGACTAATGACCGTTATCCAGGCCATCATCATGGCCATCGTGGAAGGACTCACCGAGTTTCTTCCCATTTCCAGCACGGGGCATATGGCCCTGACAAGCGTATTCCTCAATATAAAGGATAAAGATTTCACCAACCTGTTCATTGAAACCATACAGTTCGGGGCCATTATTTCGGTGCTCGTACTATATTGGCGTAAATTCCTGAACTTCAAAAAATTTGACTTCTACCTGAAACTTTTCGTAGCTTTTATCCCCGCGGCAATCGTTGGCATTCTGCTGAAGAAAACGATTGAAGAAGCCATCAAAAGCCCTTTGTTTATAACTATGATCATGTTCCTTGGAGGGTTCATCCTGCTTTTTATCGACCGTTGGTTTAAAAATCCCACGATCCACGAGGAAGAAAAGATCAGCTATAAAAATTCTCTTATCATAGGCCTGTTCCAGCTGCTGGCTGTCGTCTTCCCCGGCTTCAGCCGAAGCGCTGCAACCATCATGGGAGGCATGCAGCAGAAATTAAGCCGGGCTGTTGCTGCCGAGTTTTCATTTTTCCTTGCAGTTCCTACGCTCGCAGGCGCTTTCGCCAAGAGTTTGTGGGATGCATGGAGGCATAACCCCGAACTTCTGAGCCAACATAATATCAATATGATCATCCTGGGTAATGTGGTTGCATTTATCGTGGCTATACTGGCTATCAAAGGCTTTATTACTTTCCTGGTAAAACACGGGTTCAGGATGTTCGGATGGTACCGTATCATCGTAGGATTTATCCTGCTTGCGTTGCTGCTCACCGGGCATAGCTTAAGCTTTTAATTATGGGCTTTCAGTTTGAACAGGGCGAGGTTCTTCTGATCAACAAACCTTACCGATGGACTTCTTTCGACGTGGTGGCAAAGCTACGCTCCCTCATCCGCACATATCAGCAGATAAAAAAGATTAAAATAGGACATGCCGGCACCCTTGACCCTTTGGCCACGGGCCTTCTGATCGTTTGCACGGGAAAGTTCACAAAGCGCATCGATGAATTCCAGGGGCTTGAAAAAGAATATACAGGAGTTTTCCGCATTGGATCAACAACTCCCTCGTTCGACCTGGAAAAGGAGATCGATAAGGAACTACCCTTTGAGCATATTACTGATGAGCAGATCATAGATGCCTCGATAAAGCTCAGCGGCACATACGATCAGATACCCCCGATTTTTTCGGCCCGCAAAATAGCTGGCCGCCGGGCCTATAAATATGCACGCCAGGATCAGGAAGTGGAGATCAGTCCGCGAGAAATTACCATCAGCGGGTTTGAGATTACCCGGGTTAATTTGCCGTATCTTTGTTTTAGGATAAGCTGCAGCAAGGGAACTTACATCCGGTCCGTTGCAAGAGATCTTGGTGTTATTTTGGGCTGTGGCGCACATCTTACAGAACTTTGCCGAACGCGTATAGGATCTTACTACCTGAAGGATGCTCTGGAAATGGAAAATATTCACGAACAACTGTTTTTTAAAAACGGAGTAATCGCTGAGTGAAGAAAAGTTCAGACCGAAAAAAACCGTGATCTGTCAACATGAAAGCTTCGTCATATTTATTGTTTTCTGAGGAGTACTTCATGAATGAGGCGCTGAAGGAAGCCCTGAAAGCCTTTGAAAAGGACGAAGTCCCTGTTGGAGCCGTAGTGGTTTGCCAAAACCGCATCATAGCCCGGGCGCACAACCTTACCGAAACCCTGAACGATGTGACAGCTCACGCGGAAATGCAGGCATTTACTGCCGCCTCAGATCATTTGGGTGGAAAATACCTGAACGAATGCACCTTGTATGTGACCCTGGAGCCTTGTGTGATGTGTGCCGGGGCTTCATTCTGGACCCGGATCGGAAAAATCGTATACGCGGCAAAGGATGAAAAAAGGGGATATTCTCTGATCCATCAACCTTTGTTGCATCCAAAGACCGCGGTCACAGACGGCATACTTGAAGCGGAATGCAGGCAGCTTCTGAAATCATTTTTTGCAAAAAAAAGAAATAAATAATACCATTAATGAAACAGAAAATTTTAAACGTCGACCTCACGGTAAACCTTGAACCCCGGATCAATTTTACACAGGATATTTTTCAGAAGAAAGAAATCAGGGGTCTCACCGAAGAATTGTCGAGGGTTGCCGGATATCTCTGGGACAGGAGGTGGGCCGAAAGGAATGCCGGGAATATTTCTGTCAACATCACCTCATTTTTTTCACGGAAGGAGCTGGACAAACTTTCATCCTATCCTTTTCTGCCACTGCCCCGTGAATATCCCGGGCTCAGGAGGCAGCTCCTGCTGGTCACCGCTTCAGGGTCAAGAATGAGGGATCTGGCAAGGGAGCCCCTGGAAGGGATTTGCCTGGTATACATCAGTGATTCCTCAACCGCGTATCATGTTGTTGTGCCAGAGAAAACAGGAAGAGATCTGATGCCCACATCAGAACTGCCGACGCATCTGGCGATTCATGAGATGTTGTGCCGCACGGAAGCGAAGGAGAAAGTATTGATTCACTCTCATGTTACAGAGCTGATAGCCCTTACACACAATCCTGATTTTCGCACCAGCCAATCACTTACCGGAATCCTCTGGAAGATGCATCCCGAAGCGGTGATGTTTCAGCCAAAAGGTTACGGTTTCGTACCACATACCATTCCGGGAACGGAGAAAATAGCCAACCTTACAGCCCGTTGTTTCGAGCAGAATCCGGTGGTGATATGGGAAAAGCATGGGGCCATGGCCATAGCGAAAACCATTTCAGAAGCTTTTGACGAGCTTGACCTCGCCGCGAAAGCAGCTGGTATTTACCTGAGCTGTTCCCGCGGCGGGTTTGAACCCGAAGGCCTGTCGAATGATGAAATCGCCGAGATCAGACAACACTATTGCCTGTAAACTTTAGACAGATATTTTTTGCTCCCGTAAGCTGCACCCATTGCCAGAAGAATACCTAGTCCACCGTCTATCGGAGCTCCTACCGGATCACCCGCCCCATGTTCCTGGGGAGGTGGAGGCGGCCCGGGCTCATCGCTGAATGCCGGTAAAGCTGTGAACATGATCAACCCGCATCCCAGGGCCAATACTTTTATTATTGTTTTCATACGATCTGGTTATTTGCTGAATAAAAGTTTCTTTGAAACAGAAGATTTGCCTATTGTAAGGCGAACGATGTAATACGCGGGAGAAAGGTTCAGGCTGATCCTTGTAATTCCCGAAGGGATAAGCTGTTCCAGCACTGTTCTGCCGGCCATATCGTAAATAGTTAGTAGTTCGCAGCCCATAAAATCCTCAAGGCCTTTGATCCGGAGATCTCCTTTTTCGGAATGCAGCTTCACTTTTTCCAATGCCGGAGAAGTGTGGATGCCTGTTGTATTTTTATAATGCAGGAAAAACCTTTCATTTTCCTGGGTTTGATGACTTACAAAGTCATAAACGGTATCTTGCCTCAGGTCAATATTATTTGCTTCGAGACGGTCTTCCAGGTAAACGTCATCTTCACCCGAAAACGTTGCAGTTCCTCTGAACTCAAATCTCAAAGTATCGGATGTTCCTCTTTGAATACCAACAGGTATGATCCAGTTGTCCGGCAAAGTATCGGCCTGGAATATTGAAAACCTACCTGATCTCAACAGGAAATACAGTTGAGGTGCATCATGGAAGCCAATTAGTTTGACAACATTAGCCATGGAGTCGGGAGGGTCTGCCGGGGGTCTGGGAATAAACAAAACACTTTCATCGCAATAGATACCGTTGGATAGCGAAATCTTTAATTCAAGGGGAATTTGTGCTTTATATCCACTCTGGGCGTTATGGGTTCGTGAAGCAGCCGGGATGACAAGGGAAGGTAAAGGGCCTGAAGCTTTAATAAAAAATCCCTGCATGGCCGGGATGATACCTTCGGCAAGAGTGCCAGTAAAACCGTTCCAGGTTTTGTAATTTCCCGAAGCCGGATCCCATACCCATACTGCATTCTGCACATTGATCTTTGACCAATTGTTTATATCGGCAGTAAGAGCTGAAGTATAGGGGTTCCCGATCAGGTTGAAGCCTCCGGGATCAGCAGTTGTGAAGCTTACCGGCATGTCCAGATCTGAATTGATGACAGAGCCTGAGAAATTTTTAATCACATCTGTTGCATAAGCAGCGAGATAGCCACATCCGGGCCTGAATGTACGGTCATCGCCTGGCTGAAAAGCAGTATTCCATAAATTTGATGAAGTTTTTGAATTCACCCATTGGGCAAGAGGTTCATCCCATCGGTAAAAGTCTGTGCTGCTTTCCGGCGGGTCAGTCACAAATTCCGGTTGAATGTTTTGAGTTATGACAGGAGATGAAATCATATGATAGTTTGCATCATTTGCTGTAATGTATTTTGGGATGAATTTTTCTACTTTTACCGACCCGCTGCCGTTCAGTGAACCATAGTAAATAAACGAACCGGAAGCAGCGCCTGCATTGCCTGCCTTAAGTACAAGGCCATCCACCGGATTCAAAGTAAGATTACCCTGTAGTGTAACAGCAATGGATTGAGGTATAATGAAGCTACACCCGTTTGCAATGCTGAGGTCACCGTTAATGGTAAGCTCGCCCGGGCCAACTGTCTTTTCGCCAGATCCGCTTATAATCAGATGCCCGTAAGGTGCAGGGGTGCCCACATTCTGAGCCCCTGTTCCGGAATATTCAAGGGTTGAGGCGGAACCGAAAGAATAAGAGTTGTAGGATGATCCGATGGTTCCCCAGTCGCCGGAAGTGAAATTCATTTTTCCCCCGTCATTAACGGTGGTTGTATGGCCGGCAGAACCGCTGTTGGTGCAGATGACCGAAGCAGCATTCACTGTTCCGCCGCTATTGACAGTAAATGCCACTGTGTAGGCCACGGAATTATTATCGGTGGTCAGATATAGTATCCCGCTTACTGTAAGCGTTCCGTTAACAGTAATAGATCCTCCGTAGCTTGAACCGTTAACAGCATTAGGTCCGTCGATACAGGCATTTCCCGGTACTCCTCCATTCCCCGTGCAGTTCAGAGTGCATCCCGGATTTACAATGACATGGAAGTTGGAAGCAGACTTGTTGTTGAATATAGCAGTGCCAGCGTACCCGAGATTCAAATTCATTGAAATAGTGAGTGTGGTCGTTGAGTTCAGCCCCGTGTACTTTCTTATTCTCGATGCGTCGAAGGCCCCGTTACCGCTGATAAGACAGGATACGCCTTCAATATTAAAGCTGATCCCATCGTAAACGGAACCGTTTCCAATAGTACCGTCGCAGGTAATATTCCCATAAATTTCCACGTATCTCTGGCTTCCGCCTGTATTTGCATAGAGTTTCCCCCCGGTTTCTACGACCAGGTTTGTGCAGGATTTTGTACCGCTGCTTGGAATGGTTATGGTGTGACCGGTTTTTATTGTTGCCTGATCACCTTGTACCGGGACCACTCCGCCCACCCATGTAGTGGCGCTGGTCCATGAACCGGATTGAGCTGTAATGATATCCGCGGCTTCGCAGTTGATGGAAGCCCAGGGCAATAACCAGCAGGCCATCAGCCCTGAAAAAATTTTTCCTTTCATAAGCGTTTTAATGCTTAATCCGGGAAGAGGAAGAAAGTGATAGGGTTAACGAAGAAAAAATATTTTATTTTTTACGCGCGGGGTTGCGGTAATATATTTTTCCTTTATAAGATTTTGAGTTTTTGAGGGCCTTTTGAGTGGTCGTGCCAGCTCTTTTGCCATTGATATATTTTGCGACAAAGGCATCGGGAACTTCCTTCGTTGCACGCAGATCGTTCATTAGCTTTTTAGCTTTATTGAAATCAGTGAACGAGCTTACAGTATAGCGGTACCATCCGCCTGAAAATTCTTTTACAACATCCTGGCTGAGTCTGAGCTTTTCTTTTACCTGTTCGGCACTAAATGTATTTTCTTTAAATGCAAAGACCTGGACCCGGTATGAGATTCCTTTTACCGGAGTATCCATTATATTGGTATCAGGCAGGATTTCTTCACTAGCGGTGGTGTCGGGTGTAAGAACCGGCTGTTTAGGGTGAACTGAATCCTGGGATGGCGAAGGTGGAGTAAGCCTGGGATAAGAGGCCTGTTCTTTTGCGGCCTGTTCTTTTTGTTTTTCAGCTGCAATCTCGGCTGCCAGGAGAGGTTGAGGAGGAGGAGGTCCTATCTGTTTTTGGGGAGAAGCCGGGCTCAGTTTGTTGTTCGAAGGTTTGTTGAAGTTATAAGTGATGTTAAAAGCAAACAGACTGTACATGTCGTATGGATATCCACCAACCGTTGCATCAAGCCGGTCTATTGCCAAAGCCCTGATAGTCCATTCAAGCCCAAGATTTACTTTGTCTTTGATGCTGAAATAAGCGCCGAGACCGGCAGGAATTACAAGATGAGGATTAATGGTTGACCAACTCCCATCCCTGCGGATAATTTCTTTTGTGGTAATATCCCTTGTTTTTGTGATCCAGTCTGACATTCCAACGCCAACCGTTCCATAAACAAAGAAAAACCGTTTAGGATTATACCTTAGGATAAGATTGGAAAAATTAATCGTGGTATTGAGGTTAAGTTCAAAAAGGGTGCTTTCAAAATATTGGTTACACAGGCTGCCGTCCTTGTATTTTACTTTTTCTCCCGCTAATCCACCCCAAAGAAACTGTGCCCTGAGCATGAATACATGGCTAAGCTGGCGGTTAAGAGAGAGGGTGCCGGCGAAACGGATCTCATTGACCGGGCTGGTAGCAGGAAGGAACCTGAATTCTTTCAGGTCACCAAAAAAGATATTCGGCCCTCCGCTAAGGCTGATCGACCAGTTACTGAAAAACCGCGACCCCAGGGTTCCGTTGGTTTGGGAACTGACCCGGGAAGCAGCGAACAGCAAAACAAGAAGAATAAAAAAACGGATTGATTTGTTCATACGTCAATTGTTACTTTTTCAGCTGAAGCGCCCGGGTGAAGTCCCCAACCGAATTTGCATAGTCTCCCGTGGCTTTCAGTGCAAATCCGCGGTAATAATATCCATCGGAAAAATCAGGTTTTAACTGGATGACCGTCGTAAAGTCAGCCACTGATCGTTTAAAATCGAGCATCTTCATATAGACCAGGCCGCGGTTGCATAATGCATCGATGCCTCTCGGGTTTTTCCGGATAGCGGCAGAAAGGTCTGATAAGGATTTCCCGTATTTCTCCATATACGCGTAAAGGCAGCCCCGGTTGTTATACCCCATATAGGAACGGGATTCACTTAAAAGCAGGTTGTATGATTTCATGGCTTGAATATTATCACCGGCCAGACGGTAAAGGTAGCCAAGATCGAGCAGTACCAGTGTGTCTTCAGGAGGTTTCAGGTCATGAACTTTCACGAGCATGTCTATAGATTTTTTATACCTGCCCAGGTTGTAGCTGTAAGTTCCATAGTTGTAATACGCTTCAAGGAATTTATCCTCCCGGGTACAGAAACCATAAAGAGCATCGATGAGAAGGGTGTCGGTAGGTTTGTTCAGTACCTGGTTGGTGCCCAGAATATATGAAATAAAGACTCTTTCTTTGGTAAATTCGGCGTTGTTCCAATAATCTGGTTTCATCAGTTCCTGCCCCGGAACATTCAACGTGGCCCCGCAGATACTCAGGATGCTGTCTTTCATATGCAACTGCATGTATGATAGCGCAATGAAAAAGTTGCACATATTGCGGTTGATGTTGGTATCCTGCCTGGCTATTTTAAAATCCCTGATTGATTCAACATACATAGCTTGTTTAAGAAGGCTGATACCCCGGTAGAAATGGATCGCACTTTTTGCATTGCTCTTAGGGAAAAGGTCCTCCTTGTATTTATCGGCCAGGGTGGAAAAATCTGTTTTATAATTCAGAATACAAAGTTCCCTCATGGGCGGTACCTGGTCTTTTCCCTGTTTGTCTTTTGGATTATTATTGGCGGTGACTTTAGTTTTTCCGGGAGCTTTTTCCTGAGCGCGGCAAAACAGTGGTATCGCAATGATTATCAGGACTGCGGTAATGGAAATACAAGTTTTCATGGGTAGCAAATATAGATGCTTTTCAGTAAAAAAAAACAGCAGTTTCCGTAAGATATCATCGGATTATTAACAATGATAACAATGCGATGAACTGCTTTTTGTATTTTTGCCGGCTATTCCGAAACGCAATTTTTTTTATGAAGCAGTACCGAAAATTTAATACAATTGCCGGCTGGGTGGTGTTTGCCATCGCCGCTATTGTTTATATTAAAACTGTAGAACCTACTGTAAGCTGGTGGGATCCGGGCGAACACATCGCCACTTCCTACAAGCTTCAGATCGGGCATCCTCCCGGGGCGCCTACCTTTCAGCTTACGGCCCGTTTCCTTTCGCTGTTTGCTTTTGGCGATACCGGCAAGGTCGCCGTGATGATCAACATGATTTCGGTGCTTAGCAGCGCTTTCGCTATCCTGTTCCTGTTCTGGACTATCACGATGATAGCAAAAAAACTTGTCGTTCCGAAAGGGGAGGAGATGACCGCCGAAAGTATGTGGACCATACTCTCCGCCGGGTTTGTCGGGGCCATGACATTCACCTTTACCGATTCATTCTGGTTCTCGGCGGTGGAGGCGAACGTGTTTGCCATGTCGTATTTCTGTACTTCGGTAGTGGTATGGGCCATTTTCAAATGGGATGAGGTGGCGGATGAAAAACACAATTACCGATGGCTTATTTTCATTGCTTTCATGATCGGCCTTTCAATCGGAGTTCACCTTCTGAACCTTCTTACCATACCTGCTCTTTCGATGGTATACTATTTCAGAAAATACAGTCATCCGACCAAATGGGGGATCTTAATTGCACTAGGGATCTCGTTTGTACTTGTTGCCGGGATGATGTATTTCGTGATCCCATGGATTCCCAAGCTTGCAAGTTATTTTGAACTTGCCTTTGTGAACGGGCTCGGAATGCCTTTCAATTCGGGGACTATCATCTATTTTCTTCTGTTTTTCGGTCTTCTGATATGGGGTTTATGGTACACGAGAGTCAAAGGAAAAACGGTATTAAATACTATTTTGCTTTCCCTTTCTTTTTTACTTATCGGCTATTCCGCTTTTATTTCGCTGGTGATCCGCTCCAACGCCGATACGCCCATCAACGAAAATAAACCAAAGGATGCCATCACTATGGTATCTTTTCTGAACAGAGAACAATACGGCACATGGCCTTTCCTTTACGGGCAGTATTATACGGCACCCATCATCGATTATGCTGATGCCAGCCCGATATATAAAAAAAACACAACCACCGGGAAATATGAGGTGATCGATTCCCGAAAAGGGACAATTCCCATCTATGACCCCAGGTTCACTACTATTTTTCCACGTATGTGGTGCACCAACCAGGACAGGCCCGGAAGCTCGGAGTTCTTTAAAAACTGGGGAGGTCCTGGTGTACCCATGGAGATCACCGGCGAGAACGGCAAGACTCAGACTGTAAATAAACCGACTTTCGGCGAAAACCTGAAGTTCATGTTCACGTATCAGCTCAACTGGATGTACCTGCGCTATTTCCTCTGGAATTTCTCCGGACGACAGGATGATATCCAGAGCTTTGGGAGCATCAAGAACGGGAACTGGATCACCGGCATTCCATTCATCGACAAATATCACGTGGGCAATTCTCTGACTGATCTTCCCGACAGCGTTAAGGCAAGGGCTTCTCATAAATACTTCATGCTGCCTCTGATTCTCGGGCTCATCGGGTTCTTTTTTCAGATGAAAAGGGATTACCGTAATGCCCTCGTGGTGATTTTGCTTTTCTTTATGACAGGCCTTGCAATAACCCTGTTTCTGAATCAGAAACCTTTTGAACCCAGGGAAAGGGATTATTCCTATGCCGGTTCATTCATGGCCTTTTCGATCTGGATCGGACTTGGAGTGATTGCGCTGGTAGACCTTCTGCGCAGAAAAACAAAACTCAAAGGCCTTCTCCCGGTAATTCTGGTAACCGTTCTTACAACATTGCTGGTACCGGTGATCGTTGCACAGCAGAACTGGAAAAGCCATGACCGAGGCGGGAAATTCTCGGCCCGGGATTTTGCAGCGAACTATCTGAATTCATGTGATAAAAATGCCATTCTGATAACCAACGGCGATAATGATACTTTTCCACTCTGGTACAACCAGGAAGTTGAAGGCGTAAGAACAGATGTACGCATCATCAACAGGGAACTGGCCTCAGGCTCATGGTATATCGAACAATTATATAAAAAGATGTACGATTCAGACCCGGTTCCTTTAAGCCTCCCCGTTGAACAGTATCAACCCGGCACCAATGATATCATCACCTATTATGATGTTGGTTTTAAAGGATCCGTGGAACTAAAGGATCTGGTGGAGTTCATCAAGAGCAAGGATCCCCAGACGTATGTGACCCTGCAGAACGGCGAAAAGATCAAATTTTTCCCGGCAAAGAAGATAAAGATCACCGTGAACAAGGAAAATTGTTTGAAATACGGTATCGTTCCTGAATATTTCAAGGATAAGATAGTGGATTCTATCATCTTTAACATCAAATCGAACCTGCTTTACAAGAATGATATCATGACTCTCGATCTGATCGCCACCAGCGACTGGAAAAGGCCGGTGTATTTTGCAGCGCCAAATACCGTGCGCAATTTCCTCGACATTGAACAGTACTGCTATATGGAAGGCTGGGTTTACAAGTTCATGCCTGTAAAGCCCGATTCAAGCAATTACATTCCCTCGCTTGGTAGTATTGATGCCCTTGGTTCATATAACATCACCATGAACAAATTCAAATGGGGCAATCTCGATGATCCTAAAGTATATGTTGACCCGGAGAGCTATAATAATTCAATGCGGCCGAAGATGCAGGCCCTTTTCGTGGGGCAGATGCTGCTCGACAAGGGTATGAAGAAGGAATGCAAGGCGCTGATCGACCAGTACCTGACCAGGTTCCCTGATCCCAAATTCGTTTACGATGTATATAACATGCCGTTTGTCGACATGTACTATAAGGTTGGGGATATCTCATCCGCAGTAAAACTAAGTAACAGGATTGCAGACATCACGGGGCAGAACCTCGACTATTATGCATCTTTTGCAGCCGGAGACAGGACGGCATTCAATGACGATGTGCAGACCGCAACGGAGATGCTCCAGAGGCTTAAATCGGCCGCCGATCAGAACAATCAACCGAAACTCAGCGCAAAAATCGAAGCCCTGATAAAGCAAAAGAATCTGTAAATATCGCAGATAACAAAGCGCAGGGCATCAGGGGGTATTCATAAAAGCCTTCAGGCGGGTAAGGTAGTCGAGTTTTCCCGCGTCTGAAATCAGGTAATCAAATTGTCCGATCGATTCCTGAAGGGCGAAATAGTCTTTCAAAAGGGCATAGTAAGAACTGTTTCGCGACAAGCTGCTGATGATATACTGCTGCTGTGCATCCAGCACGTCGAGGATACTTTTTTTCCCGAGCAGGTATTGATTAGTTACCATTTCAAGATTCTTGTTGCCGGCGTTTTCAGCGATCAGCCATTGTTTGTGGCTTAAGTAATCAGACATTAACGTGGTGAGATTACTGCGGATGACCGATTCGAGTTTATCCAGCTGTGACTGTCTTTCACTCCTGCGCTGGGCCAGTATGAGACGGGCCTTTTGCATGGTGGCGTTATTCTTCAATCCCGTGAACAGCGGGATCTCCACCTTGGCCTGGATGCTCCAGGTATCATCAGGGGGAAGGTAGGGCCATCCCGAAGGCATGGTCTGGTAAAGCCGGTTGGTATAACTTCCCGAAGCGGTAGTATTTGGAATATACCTCGAAATGTTGGCCGATCGGGCCGAACGTTCCTGGGCGATGATCAGGAAATCGTACTGACGGATTACAGGTGATTTGTCTTTTCCTTCCCTGACCAGGAAATTACTCAGTTTTTCAAGCCGGATGGGATCTTCCAGGATACGCGAAAATTCAGGATCGGCGATGAGCAGTCCGGAGGTTTCTAATTCCACATCGGCCAGGTCATAGGAAACCAGAGTCCTCACATGGATGAGCTCCAGCAGTTTGAATACCGACTGGGTCATATTGGAATAGGAGTTGATCACATCTTTTTTTGCTTTGGCGACTTCGATCTGCCAGCGGTAAATTTCATTTTCCCCGACTGAACCCGATTCTTTCTTCATCTTAGCGATCTCTAAATTCGATCTGCTGATCATCAGGTTATTGAGCAGCAGCAGGAAGTTATGCCTGCTTTCGAGGATGTTGAGATAAGCCCTGGCTGTCTGGTTGCCGATATCCATTTTCCGGGTGTTCAGATCTTCAACCAGGGCCTGCTGGTTGGAAGTTGTGACCTTCAGGTTCGCCCAGGCAGGTTCGGAATAAACCGATTGTGTAATGTTTCCGTTTGCAGATACAATCTGAGGTGCCTGATAATTTTTACTGTCATTCAATACTCCCTGGGCATAGGCATTAAGAGTGGGAAGCAGGCTGGATCGGGCAATATTGATGTTCCTGGCTCCGGCTTTCACTTCGAATTCTTTTGCCACCAGGGCCTGGTTGCTGTCTGAGGCAAGGGCCATCACTTCCTTAAGCTGAACAAACTGAACCGATGTATCCTGTTTGACCAGGTCGACGATGGTCGCCTCAGTAAGTACATCCCACGAAAGTATCTTCAGTCCGAGTTTGGTAAAGGTGGAGAGGTTCAGGAAAAGCCCCTTGCCTAAAAGCAGTTCAACCGGCAGTGAGGAAGCATTCTCCCCTAAAAGCACCTGCTGAATATCGAGGGCGATACGTTTTGAAAGCCGGTCGATAAGACGGGGGTACAATGAAGCAAGTACACCTTCCTCTACATCGCCCTGGTCAAATCCGAAACTGGGCAGCCTCCTTGAAGTCACCGAATCGAGGAGAATTTTGAATTGACTGGCAGGTAATTTAAAAAGGGCATCAAAATATACTGCATTGGTTTCTTTTGGAAGGGCTTTGAGGATTTCTGCCGCTGAAGTATCGCAAAGGATCATGTTGATCCTCACCCCGTTGATGGTGTCGAAATTGGTGTAAGGCCTGTGACTGGGATTCAAGATGTCCATATAATCCCTGTTCACCAGGATGGAAAGATTATCGAAATTCGCAATCTTTTTTAGTTCAGCGAATTCATTTTCTATATCCGGTTTTATCTGGATATAGGTCATGTTAGGTATACCGCTGGTGCCATGTACATATGGGAGATCCTGACGTTTGTGATTCACCACGGGAGAAGCGATCACCGGTTTTGAAAGTATTTTGCGGTGAGCAAGGTCCTGGGCAGCAAGGACACCGACAGATACTATGATATCTACATTTTTATCGGCTAATAAATTATCGTTCAAAGCCTTTACGCTTTCGATAGTCCACTGGCCGGTAGTGAGTTCCGCCGAATGGATAAAAGTAATATCGACCTGTCCCGACATAAGGCTCCTGATCTCTTTCTCCAAGGTGGTGCGGTAGAGGGTATTCACCCGCGCCGGACCGTCAAAAACAATGGCAATGCTTACGGTCTTCATGTTGAATTCAAGGGGTTCCTGTGCCCTGGCAGGAGAGGTGGCGGCAAGGGCGAAAAACCCTGTAAGCAAGAGAATTACGGCGGAGGGAACGATCGATTGTTTGCGACGTTTACGTTCATCCTGTTTCTCCATCATACGGGCCACTTTCTCATAGATGATGGGAACGACCACCAGAGTAAGGAACATGGAGCTGGTAAGTCCGCCAATAAGCGCCCAGGCCAGGCCGTTCTTCCATTCTGCCCCGGCGCCGGCAGCGGTGGCGATTGGCAGCATCCCGAAGACCATAGCAAAGGTAGTCATGAAGATCGGGCGGATCCTCATCCTGCCTGCATCGATAAGGGCGTCGTATATGGATTCGCCTTCGGCCCTGCGTTCGTTGGTTCGATCGACGATCAGGATCGCGTTCTTTGCAACCAACCCAACCATCATGATGATGCCCAGGATAGAAAACACATTGATTGTATTATGTGTAAACGCGAGCGCCAGGATAGCCCCTATGAGGGCTACAGGGATAGAGAACAGAACCACGAAGGGATAAATAAATGAGTCATACAGGATCACCATGATGAAGTACACGAAGATCACGGCAGCAATGAGGGCTATGAAAAGACTTATGAAAGAAGTCATCATCTCCTCCTGGTCCCCGCCGAAGCTGATCACGGTTCCTCCTGCTTTATTGTTGCCAAGCCTGGCCCTGAATGCCTGTACGACGGTACCTGCCGGTGAGCCGTTGGTATATGCGCTGACCGTTGTAAGAGCATTACGGTTCTTGCGTTCCAGTTTCGTCGGTCCCGAGGCCTGGTAGATGCTGGCGAATTGCTGAAGCTCGATGATTTTCTTGTTATCGTTAATGAAAGAGAGATGAGAGATATCGTCGGGATTCGACCGGTCGAATTTATCGAGTGACACGCGGATATCAAACTGGTTGGAACCGTCGCGGTATTTCGAATCATTATTCCCCGTGAGCGCTACCTGCAGGGCGGAACCCACGTCATTTACGCTTAATCCGAGCGCGGCCATTTTCTGGCGGTCAATCTCTACACGGGTTTCGGGATTACCACGGGTTGCGGAGAAGCGCAGATACGTGACGCCGGGGGTCTGGATTAGCGCTTTTGCTACAAGTGACGCAGACTTCATGATCGAGTCGTAACTTATACCGGTGATCTCCACCTGTACCGGAGCCGAACTGGTTCCGCCAGTAAAACTGATCTGGTTCACAAACACCTTTACCCCGGGGATCTTATCGGTAAGTATTTTAACCTTTGAACCCAGTTCGGCAGTGGATAATGAACGCTGGTTTTTCTCACAGAGGGAGACCACGATCTCGGTCTGGTTATCGGTACTCACCCCGTCGCTTCCTTTACCCACATTGGTGAGGATATTAGTTACTTCAGGCAGGGTAGCGATGATTTCTTCAATTTTCCGTGTCTGCCGGTTGTTGCTCTCAAGAGTAGTCCCCGGAGCATATTCAAGGGCCACCGAGAACTGGCTGCGGTCGGTCTGTTTCATAAATTCAAACCCGCTAAGACCTGCAGCGGGGATAATCAGGCTTATGATGAGGCCCGAAGAAACAACAAACATTACTTTATAAGGATTTGCAAGGCTCCATCTGAGGATCAGGACATATTTATCGGTGAGCCATTTGAATGCCTGTTCAAAAATCTTCCCGAAGCGGTTAAGCAGGCTTTCGGAATCGATGGATTCAAGTTTTGCAAAGCGTGAGGCGAGGATAGGAGTCACGGTAAACGATACCAGAAGGCTGGTGAGGGTGGAAACGAGTATGATGATGGAAAATCCACGGATGATGTCGCCTATCAGCCCTGTGGTAAGTGCCAGGGGAACGAATACGACAATATCGACAAAGGTGATGGAGATAGCTGCGAACCCGATTTCGTTGCGGCCTCTGATGGAGGCCGTGAGTTTGTCTTCACCTTTTTCGAGGTGATGGTAGATGTTCTCGAGCACTACAATACTGTCATCGACCAGGATGCCGATAACCAGCGAAAGGGCAAGTAAGGTGAACAGGTTAAGCGACATCCCGAAGATCCACATGACCACGAAGGCTGTGGTGAGGGAGCAGGGTATCGACACCATGACGATGAGTGAAGTGCGCACCGAATGCAGGAAGAGGAACATCACGGCGGCTACGAGCAAAATGGCAAGTAACAAGTCTTCCATCACGGCATTGGCCGCATCCATAGTAAAGGTGCTCTGGTCGTTGGCAATGTCGAAATGTAGGTTCACATCCTTGTAATCGGCCCCAAGCACTTTCAATTCCTTCCGAAGAAGTTCGCACACTTTGACCATATTGGCGTCGTTCTGCTTCTGGATCTCCAGTCCTAGCGAATTGATCCCGTTGAACCTGCTGATGAGAGTTGGATCAACAGTCGCATCATGAATCTCGGCAATATCGCGAAGACGGATCTCACCGCCCTCTTTAGAGTATCCTACAACCAGGTTATTCATTTCTTCAAGGGAAGTGAACTTGCCTGCAACACGAACAACGAACTGGTGAAGGGGATCTTTTAATTTTCCCGTGGGGAAGTCAAGGTTCGCGGCGTTGATGAAGGTAGCTACATGGCTTATCGACAATCCGTAGGAGCGAACTTTCTGGGCATCGATGTTCACCTTGATCTCGCGTTTCAATCCGCCGATTATCGTGATATTCCCCACCCCCTGCACCCTCGACAGTCTGGGCTTGATCTGGTCGTCGACCAGGGTGTAGAATTTTGCAGGGGAAAGACTGGATGTAAGTGAAAGCCGCATTACCGGGATCTGGCTTACCGAATAGGTAAGCAGGGAAGGGGTTTTCACATCTTTCGGCAGGGTTGAGAGGATCTCGTTGACCTTTCTCTGCACATCCTGAACAGCGATATTGATAGTGGCATTCCTGTAAAATTCAATGGCGATGATGGAAAGTCCTTCGTACGAAGTGGAGCTGATATTCTTCACTTTTTCGATCCCCGACAGGGCATCTTCAATAGGCCGGGTTACATTGTTCTCCACCTCACCCGGAGAAGCTCCGGGATATTGCGTTTTAACTGTAACATAAGGCTGGTCGATCTTGGGCAGCAGTTCGTACCCGAGCTGGAAATACCCGAAAACCGCCATCATTCCCAGGGCCAGAAAGATCACAATAATAAATGAAGGGCGTTTTATAGCTAATTCGGTTATCGACATGGCAGATTGTTTGAATTATTTTACAATTACGACCTTCAGGTTGTCGGAGAGATTATTCTGACCGCTGGTCACCACCAGTTCTCCTTCTTCCAGTCCGTTCAGCACTTCGAGCAGCTGTCCCGATTCGCGTCCTATGGTGATTTTCCTAAGGGAAGCGATGTTTCCTTTGATAACAAAAACCTGGGCGTTTTTCACGCTCCCGATGAGAGCGTCGCGGGAAATAGCAATGGCATTGCGGGAAGTGATGGAAGTGAAATTGATCCTCCCGAACATCCCTCCTTTGAGCGGGAAAGCAGGGTTGTTCGGCAGATGGATCTCTACAGGATAGGTATGTGCTTCATCGGCTTTGGAAGCAATGTTATCAACATAGCCCAGGAAACGGTGGCCAGGGTAAACATCGGTGGTCACTTCCACGGTATCGCCGGGATGAAGTACAAAGGCATCTTTTTCGGAAATGCTTACTTTCACTTTCAGGGTGGAAATATTGACGATATTCCCGATGGAAGAGTTCTGCTGTATATACGAACCCTCGTTGACTTTTTTGCTGTTTATGGTGCCGTTTATCGGAGCTTTGACCCGGGTATCGTCAAGGGCTTTTTTTGCCCTGGTCAGATCATTTTCAGCGGCCTGCATATCGAGCCTCGAGATGTCGAGCTGGGATGCCGAGATCGAGTTTTGTTCATACAATGTTTTATTTCGGTCAAAATCACGTTTCGCCTTGAAATAATTGATCTCTTGTCTGGCGAGATCCGATTTGATCACAATGTCGTCGACCTCAACAAGAACGGTGCCTTTGTTTACCTGGTCGCCTATCCTGAAATTCAGCCTGGTTATCATCCCTTTAGCTTCAGAGATAATTTCCACATCATTGTCAGGATCGATCAGCCCCACCAGGCTGACCAGGTTGGTAAGCGACTGTTTTTTCACGGTGTCGACAGTTACAGGAACGTCGCTCAGCACCTCCCGCCGGCCCGAATTCTCTTTTTTATGGCCCAGCACAAACAGCATAATGATGATCAGGACAACGATCACCGAAGCAATGATTGTAAACGTAATTTTTTTCATTCCGTAAATGTATTTCGCAGTTCAGTAATATAATAATCAGGTTGACGGATTATTCAAGAGTCCGCTTGAAAAAATACCGGTTGATAAAGATCCCCTGGCCGGAATTGTCATTCGGGCTTTGTGTTCCCGTCAGGACCTTGTCGAACTCCCATCCCTGCGATACGAGATCATTGATCTTCCGGGTGATAGCGATGTTGTTGTTGGAGATGTTTCCGAAATTGATGCCAACCATGCTGTAAAAATTCTGAAGTTCTTCTTCAGTTTTTGTTCCGTCGGGCATCACGGTCATCATTTTCGACCGGCCCAGTCCGCCGGGAATGATCGACTCGACAGTTGTAAATTGCATGTAAACCAGCTTTGGAGATTGGGGAGCCGGAGTTCTAAATGAGACAATAGCTGCAAAAATGCCTGCCACGGCAAGCAATACGAGCCAGGGATTCAGATTGATTGTTTTCATGGTGTAATAGGTTTAAGACAAGAAATAAATTCGTATTAACAAACATACAAAAAAAGCTAATACAAACAAAAGAATTTACATGAGGCCGAACGTAACAGCAAAGAAGGATGTATATTCGCTAAGCTGCAATCAAAAATGAGAATCTGGTCTATTCATCCAAAATATCTTGACTCAAAGGGTCTTGTTGCTCTCTGGCGGGAAGCACTTTTGGCAAAAAATGTTTTAGAATGTAAAACCATAGGTTATGTTAATCATCCGCAGCTTGATCGCTTTAAAAACTCCCAAAATCCGTTGGACGCAATTAACCAATATTTAAGCAATGTTTATGATGAAGCTGTTGTCAGACAGTTTAAATTTGACAGTACCAAATTCAGAAAACCAAATCTTTCATTGCTCCTTGAAGTCAGTGAAGGACAGATTATCTTCGAATTCAAGCATTTACTGTTCAAATTAAAAAGCAGGGAGATTAATTTATATGAAAAAATTGAAGAGACTAAGACTATTATGCCACACCCAATGTTTAAAATCGTAAAGGGAGAGATTGAGAACTGGGAAAGAATAAAATAGGATTATAAATTGCTGAAACCACCCCTTAAGCTGTATAAATATCAGGTAGTTAAGATGGCAGAAAAATAAATTTCAATTTTGTCATTTCTGGTCCAACTTTTTATACATTTGGTTGTATTTAAAAGACAGATGATTTATCATTCAGCCTGTAACCTGGATCTTTGTTAATCCTAAAAAAAACATTAAGACACATAACACCATGAAAACTAAATTCTTTTACCTGTTATTAGTCGTGTTCATTTCGCTAAAACTATCCGCCCAAAATGATAATCAGATTTTACTGGTTAAAGAAGCGGCAGCAGCGAAAGCCATGTATTACCTGGACCTCATTCCGGTTGGAAGTGAAAATAATTATGGCTTTGGGAGCAGAAGTGATTTCTCGAAAATACAAATCGGGGAAGCGTATCAAACCTATTATGTTTCAGTCAGGGACAATCAATTGGAATTCTTTTCGGGCAATGAATGGAGAGTGCCGGTTTCAGTTGATGGTACATATCAGACCCTGCTTACTGTTCGGATCACTCAAGGGAAAGCGGAGGTTGTTGGTTTGGGGGGGAGTGTTCTTGCCCGTAAAATTCAGGAATTTGAGACATTAATACCCGATAAAACCAACGAACGTGTCATCATCCGGAACACTTATACAGACCAATATTTTCTCACTGCAAATTTCACTGCTTTATGCGGTCAGAGCAGAGGTAATGGTTTTATTGAAATCAACACCGCTTCTCTGCAGCCGGTATATGAGCTGAAAGAGGGAATGCTTGTGAAGACAAGCATAGCCGGTTTTTATCGGGAGACCATGAACCTGGTCAACCTTGAGAAGGATACAAAATAACAAAGGCCAAATTCATACCCCTATGAAAAAAATATTTCTTTTATTAGCCGTACAAATCTGTATTTATCTTGCAGCCCCGGCCCAGGTATTAAACATCCCTATAACGATACAGGAACAGACTCAATGGTGCTGGGCGGCATGTTCCGAAGTGGTTCTCGATTATTACAAGGTCTCGAAAACACAGTGCGAGATAGCTGAATGGACCAGAACTGTCGCATATCCGACTTTTGGCAGCACCAATTGTTGTTTGGACCCCAGCAAGGGCTGTAATCAGAATAATTATAATTTCAATCGCACCGGCAGCATCCAGGAGATTCTGATTCACTTTGGGAAGATTCCGAACGAAGGTAGCGGGCCTTCAACCCTTGAAGAGATCACATCAGATATTCAGAAAAACAGACTGTTCGTTATCCTTTTAAACTGGAGCAACGGAGGAGGGCATTTTGTTGTCGGTCATGGCATTAACGGAGACAACATCTACTATATGGATCCCGATTCACCAGAGGGATTCCATATAGAGAAGTACAGTGCTATGCTGGACGGCACAGGACGTGGCATTTGGTCAAGTACGAACCGGATTATCAGTAATGTAGGAGTGGATGAACGCGTCAATAAAGAAGCGCTTTCTTTTCATCCAAATCCATTTTTTTCAGTGACAACACTTCAATGCGGGACTATTTTCAAAGACGCATGCATGACTGTGTATAACTCCCATGGGCAGCAGGTAAGACAGGTTAAAAGTGTTTCCGGACAAACGGTTGATTTTGATCGCGGCAACCTTCCGGCGGGGATCTATTTAATCAGGCTGACTCAGGACAACACCTGCTATACCGGCAGGGTGGTGATCAGAGACAACTAAAAGAATTGCCTGTCCTCCCTACCGGTCTCCCCCAAGGGGGAAGAATCCCTTATAAAATGAGGCATTTCAAAGGGAATCTCGAGTGAAAGCTCGATGATTCCCCTGAATTCGCCATCCCGGAACCATGGTGACTGGTAAATGATCTTTTTCTTTCCCCGCTTTTCGATGGTGTAAACATTCTTCTGCCCAGAGGTCATGATCTCCAGTATCTTTTTACGGGAAGCTGGATTGTGGCACTCCAGCAAGTCCTGCCCGATCAGGCTGGCGCCGCCGTCCTTTTCGTAGTTTGAAAGGGCTTTTTCGTTCATGTAGGTGATTTTACCCTGCGCATCGCTCACGATCACATTGCCGTCCAGTTTTTCGATCCATTCCATGGGGAGAGTGTTTTTGCAAAGGTAGGGAGAACTGAAAAAAATCAGTTACAGATGAATTGTAAGTGGGTGATATTGAGTGGGATGTGAGGGATTCGAACCCACGACCTCATGCGTGTGAAGCATGCGCTCTGAACCGACTGAGCTAACATCCCGAAGGCCATGGCAAAGATAGTAAGTAAGGAGATATCGAAGTAAAGAAGTTGCGAAATTATTCCC
>CAIWXI010000034.1 GCA_903916595.1 uncultured Bacteroidales bacterium
ACTGAGCTACATCGGCATTAAGGATTTTGATGGATTGAGCTCTTCCGCGCCTGTCGCGGATTTTAAAACTATTCAGGACGTCAAAAAACGATCTCTTATAAAAAGGACTGCAAAAGTATGTACATTTTCAATACCATGCAAACGTTTTTTGAAAATTTATCCTATAAATGCGATTTTTTTTAACAAAATCCGTACCGAAGTTGTACCGTTTTGATTTTATGTCATTTACAAAGCTCGTTTTCTCAATCCCGGAAAACCGGTACCCCATTGCATTTGGCCCCCCGGGTAAAAAAAAAGGAGCAGTAAAATCCGCCCCTTTTTTTTCTTTCAAAAGTGAATTATATCCTCCTGACTTTCTCTTTGTACTTAACCAATTGCTTTCTTAATGCTTCTACCGCATCATCAGAAGCCTCCTCAAAGGACTTTGCCTCTTTTAAGGCGAACAAATCGTTACCTTTGATAATAAGCCTCATTTCAACTATCTTATTCTCACGCGATTCATTGTTATCGACTTTCAGTTTAACTTCGGCCCCTATAACGCCTTCAAAAAAAATATGCAGCTTTTGCAGGCGTTCCGTGATAAAATCCTCAAGTTTCTGATCTGCCTTAAAATGAACGGCATTGATGATAATATTCATTCATACCTCCTTTTTTATGCCCTTGGATGGGCTTGTTTGTAAATTCTCTTTAGCTTATCAATCGTGTTATGCGTGTATACCTGGGTAGCAGCAAGGCTGGCATGACCAAGCAATTCTTTTACCGCGTTCAGTTCAGCTCCGTTATTCAGCAAATGAGTTGCAAAAGTATGTCTGAGAACATGCGGACTCTTTTTATCTAAAGTTGTAAAACCGGCCAGATGTTTGTTAACAATAAGGTATATCTGCTTGGAATACATCTTCCCTCCTTTATCAGTGAGGAATAATTCAGGATGTTGTCCGAAACTGTTTTCCTTCTCCTTAACGTAATTTTTCAGCAATGTACCAAATTTCTTTGAAAACGGGATGATACGCTCTTTATTTCGCTTCCCCATTACTTTAATTGTATCTGAACTGAAGTCAACATCAGTTTCTTTCAGATTAAGAAGCTCCGATAACCTTATGCCTGTATTATAAAACATCTCAACAATAATCATGTCTCTCAGCCCCGGAAATCCTTCAACCCCCTGCATATGCCCGATAAGGGCCGACATACTTGCGGTCTCAACAAATTCGGGGAGGCGCTTTGAAGTTTTGGGTGAAATAACTCTCCGCATCGGATTGTTTTCAACAACGCCTTCTTTCAACAAAAAGCGGTAAAACGATTTAAGCGAGGTGAGTTTACGGTTGACTGAACGAGGTGAATCGCCCTGTTCCATCAAAAAAACCAGCCATGACCGTATCATCGAGTGATCAATAACCGATATATCAGTAATCTGGTATTGAGCACTCAGAAAAGTAAAAAACTGGTCCAGGTCTGTCCGGTAAGCGGTTACAGTATGCGGCGAGTACCGTTTTTCGTATTGTATGTATGCAAGAAAGCGATCCTTCACTGGTCAACAAAAAAAAGTAGAACCTTTGTTGATTGCCAATCGACAGGTAAATATACACCGATATTTACCAACAACAAAATTTCTACTCCTAAAAATTGTTAAAGGTTGCTACAGGTCTGCTTCGGCCGCTTGCAATTGCTGAATGTAGATGGCACGCTGAACCTCCTCGCGCTTCTTAATCGAAGGTTTCGTAAACTTCTGACGTTCACGTAGTTCTTTAACTACGCCGGTTTTTTCAAATTTACGTTTAAGTTTTTTTAATGCCCGGTCGATGCTTTCACCTTCTTTAACAGGAACGATAATCATGCTTTTAGCTCGCTTTCTTTAATAGGTTAATAATTGTTAAATTTTCTTAAAAGGGCTGCAAAGGTACAATCTTGTTTCTAATTAAACAAGAGCCGGAAAAAATAATCGTACCGGGCAGCCGATATCCGATTTAAAGGTTCTTCAGGATAAAATCCGTGATCCTTTCCCAAAGGTGATAGGAAGTATTCTTGCCAGTGTAGATTCCGTGGTTGCTGTTTGGATAGAGCTGCATCTCAAACTGTTTATTGGCACCAACAAGCGCTGTAACCATATCATAGGAATTCTGGGTATGCACGTTATCATCGGCCATACCGTGGATCAACAGCAATTTGCCTTTAAACTTGCCGGCAAAGTTGACCGGTGAATTATCCTCATAACCCGAATTGTTTTCCTTTGGAGTACGCATATACCGCTCGGTATAAATATTATCATAATATTTCCAGTTAGTCACCGGAGCAACAGCCACGCCCAGTTTAAAATAATCGGCACCTTTCGTCAAACATGAAAGAACCATATAGCCGCCGAAGCTCCAGCCCCATATGCCGATCCTGTCCTTATCAACGAAGGATAATGAGTCCAGATACTTTGCAGCCGCAATCTGATCCGTGGTTTCGAATTTACCGAGCTGCAGGTAGGTGCACTTCTTGAACTCCTCCCCTCTCGCACCGGTACCCCTGTTATCGACTGAAACAATGATGATATCTTTTTGGGCAAGCATCTGGTTCCATGAGGAAACTGTTCCCCAGCTATTGAGGACAGTCTGGGAACCCGGTCCGCCATAAAGCGTAAATAATACCGGATACTTTTTTTGTGGATCAAAATCGGGAGGTTTCAGCATCCAGGCATTCAGATCGGTCCCATTTTCGGTCACAACGGTAAAAAAATCCGCCTTGCCGAAATTGTAGTCTTTCATTACATCCTTAAGTTTGGAATTATCCTGGAGCAACCTCACTTCCTTACCATCTGCCAGATTGACTGTAATAGTCGGCGGAGTACTTATATCAGACCATCTGTTAATATACCAGGCGTAATTGGCGCTGAAATCAGGCGAATTGCTGCCTTCGCGGGTCGACAGCTGTTCCGGTTTACCTCCGTCAAGTGAAACAGAGAACACCTCCCTGTTCATGGGGCTTGAAAATCCGGCTGTGAAGAACACAAGCCTGTTCTTTTCATCCACCCCCGACACATTGGCCACATCCCATTTCCCATCAGTCAGCTGCCTTATCATTTCTCCTTCCATCGTATATAAATAAAGATGGCAGTAGCCATTCCTCTCGCTGCTGATCAGAAACTCTTTGCCATTTTTCAGAAAACACCAGTGGTCGTTAATATCTATATAATATTTGTTGTCTTCGGAATAGATCGTCCTTGTTTTCCCACTTAAAGCATCGGCAAGTAAAAGCTCCAGCTTGTTCTGGTGCCGGTTCATACGGTACAAGGCCAGCGTGGCGGTATCTGTTGTCCATTTAATCCTGGGAATATAAATATCAGTCTCCCTGCCGATTTCAACCGGGACCGATTTTGCAGTTTTAACATTATAAATAAAGATCCCCACAACAGAATTGTCCTCCCCTGCCTTGGGATATTTATACTTGCTTTGTTCAGGATAAAGATCTCCGTAATAGGTGAGCTGATATTCCTTTACCTTGCTTTCGTCGAAGCGGTAATAGGCAAGGCTGGCTCCGCCGGGCGACCAGAACAGCGCCTGTGAGAAACCAAATTCTTCTTCATACACCCAATCGGTAGCCCCGTTGATTATTTCGTTGGCCTTACCATCGGCCGTTACCCTTGTAACGAAGCTGTCCTCAACCTTGCTACTATCGGGGGCAAAGGCTTTAGAAATATCTTTTATATAAATGTCGTTATCCACCACAAACGCAAGTTTCGAGGCATCCGGCGAAAAAGTGGCAAGCCGCTGTTTCCCTTTGCCATAAAGCGGGACTACTTTCCCCGTCGCAAGATCATATATAAAATAATTGGCTTTTGATGAATGTCTGAACAGCGCCTCGTCATCCCGTGAGAACATCAGCCGGCTTTCATCCCCGCTGAATTCATAGGAACTTACAGGCAACGGAACCGTGTCACCCTTAGGAATCAGTTGTTTCGACGTCAGTATCGTTTTCACGTAATTTCCGGTTTCGTATTCATACACGTTCAGACTGTCGTTCTTGACCTGGGTGAAATGAATCCCGTCTTTCATAGAACGAATACCCGAAACGCCCTTAGAGAAAAATTTCCTGTTCTTGAAAATATCTTCAAGTGAGATGGTTTTCTTTTCTGACTGAGCCCAGGTTGGAAAAATGGTTGCAGACAGAAGAAGAACCAGGAGAAAGCGGCTGCAATTTGATTTCATATGAGAGGAGATTAAATGAATGTTTAATTTTGAACATCAAATGTAAAGAATTATGGTCAACGCTGCAAAACCTTTCATCAGATGGCAGATGGCAGATGGCGGATGGCAGATGGCAGATGGCAGATCGGTCATCTCATTTTGCAGTATGGAGGATATTCTGTACTTTTGCCAGTTCTACCCCGGGATGTTAGCTCAGTTGGTTTAGAGCATCGCCTTGACAGGGCGGGGGTCGTGGGTTCGAATCCCTCACATCCCACAACAAAAATCCAGAAAATCACTGAAAATCAATGAAGACCGCCACTCCAGGCGGTCTTTCTTTTACAGTATGTTACATCAAAATACAGCCTGTTAATAACTTTTACAGGCAAACTTGCCTAAATTGTTGCCTATAGATACCTTTGTACAGGCAACTTTTTTAAAAATACAGGCAACTTTTAAAGTATTATGGCGACAGTATTGTTTTATGCAGATAAGGAAAGGAAAAACGGATGTTTAATTCTTTTAACATTCACGTTTAACCATCACAGACTGCGTCTTTCAACAGGGTTAAACGTACCATCGAAAGCCTGGGATAGCGATGATCAGAAGGCAAAACCACTAAAGGATTATGCCGAGACAAACAAACAGCTCAGGGAGGCAAATAGCTTCCTGTTAAATACCTATGATGAACTTTTCCCGAAAGGTGCGAAATTCTCAAAAGAAGAGGTCAAAAAGAAAAGTCTTGAGATCAGGGCAGCTTACCAAATATTTGTTGGAAGGAAAGATGTCACTGTTTCAAATACAACCACCTTGGTAGATTTCATTCCAATATTCCAAGCACGTTACAAGAATAAACTCTCCCCGAATCATATTCAGCATTTTAATGGCATCAAGACTCATTTGGAAACGTTCCAAAAGAAAACCGGAACTACCGTAACTTTTGACAGTATCAGCAAAGATTTTTATATCAGTTTTACTGACTATCTGAAAGCAGCTAATCTTAAACCGAACACGATAGGATCGCACATCAGGCGTATAAAGCGCTTGATGAATGAGGCCAATGAGGACAAACTGACAACAAACCAGGAACACAGGGCAAGAGGATTTAAGGTATTGAAAGAAGATGCTGACACCATCTATCTTACTGAGGATGATATACAAGCCTTGTACAAACTTAAAATTGATGATTCAAGAATGAGCCGAATCAGGGA
>CAIWXI010000035.1 GCA_903916595.1 uncultured Bacteroidales bacterium
CCTACGCCACCCGGTTCAAATCGCAAGCTGTCGTAAAGCGACTCGGTTTTCTTCTGGAATTGTTTGAGATCAATACCAGCATCATAGACGATTTGCACAAAGCAAAAACGGCCTCTTATATTTTACTGGATCCCGGATTGCCTGAGTCGGGTAAGATGAGAAGCAGATGGAGCATCAGGCAAAATTTAGAGACAGAGACTATTAAAGCCGCAATTTTCACATGATACGACCCGGAGAAATACAACGCATTGCCCGTGGTGCGGGAGTACGCGACCAGCAGATCGAAAAAGATTACGTTCTTTCTTGGATTTTGAATGGAATTGCCCGGCATGAACAGCTTTCGGAAATCATGGCATTCAAGGGTGGAACCGTTCTGAAAAAATTCTATTTTAAAGATTACAGGTTTTCAGAGGACCTCGACTTTACATTGCTTGACGACAAGGTGAGCAACGATCAAATATTTTCATGGTTCAGGGAGACCTTTGAATATATCAGGAATGAAGCCAATATCCCGCTTGAAATCATTGATAACAATGAACACGAGGATGGAGGCATCAACTTTTATATCGGGTATATCGGCCCATTGGGAGGCCTTGGCAGCAATAAAAAAGTGAAGGTCGATATTTCGAGAAGCGAAAAACTGGAATTCAAGCCTGTCAAAAAATCTGCTTTTCTCGGATATTCTGACCTTGAACCTCATGATCTTTTGTGTTATCAATTGGAAGAGGTACTCGTTGAAAAGCTGCGATCGGTGGTGCAGCGTATGCAGGCCAGGGATTTTTATGACATCTGGTATTTGCTCGCAGTGCATGGCATGAAGGTTGATTTACTTATCAATGAATTCTCGAATAAGTGCCAAAGCAAAGGTTTGTCAGCTGATAATTTTCATTCAAAACTGGAAGAGCGGATACCGCAATATAAGAGCCGCTGGAAGACGACCCTGAGTGACCAAATAGATGATCTGCCTGATTTTGAACAAGTGGAACGTGAAGTGACACGGCATTTGAAAAAACTGCAAAAAAAGTAGGGCTGGGGACTCATAATTTCTTAACCAAGTGAGCCAGCGTACTGCTGTTGACACAATAGAAGAGAAATCAAAAGGCCTGCTTTGGGAGCAGGAGGTCGCAAGTTCGAATCTTGCTACCCCGACATGAAAATCAACCACTTACATCAGTTTTTGTAGGTGATTTTTTCTTTTTTTGCATACAATTTGCATACAAAGCGTTATGTTGTTGATAAAGAGGGATCAAGAGGAAAATCTGGATAACTTTATTGAGTAAATCGAAAATCTATGCTATAAGAAAAAAAATGATCCCTGAGGTAGATCTAATTCCACTTCAAGAATCTATTTTCTGATACTTTCACAACTTCATCAGTCTGTCAAACACCCTCTGAGTATACTGAGCTGATAATCCTCAAAGCATGATTGACTTCATTTTCACTTCTTCATTACGAAAAGCCTTGGCATTTTGAAAATAACCGGCAATCGCATTATATACCCCATAACCTGTCCCATGGATGCTATTAATCTCCGAAGTATGGTGATAATACCCGACCACCCCATCCACCATATTCGTTTTCCTAGTGGATAGTTCGATGTTACCTTTCAGAGCCAATGTCTTGATCTCCTCTATACTAAGAAATCCCCTTGTAATGAGGGATTTCATTTTCTGATCTGATGCTTTTTTGTCATAAAGAAGACGGAAAGCAACCTCCAGCTTTTTAAGGTATTCAGAGTGCATTCCCATCCCCAGGGCTGCTTCAACAAACTGTTCCTTCACATTCTGGGTATCCTTGATATAAATTGCTTATACTGTTTTGTTGAAAATCCGCTCCATGCCTGGGTAATCTCATCAGTCAGAATAGCAAATCCCTGACCTTTTTCTACACCCCGGTTTTCCCATTCATCGGTCAATTCTTTACGAACTTCAATACTTTTAAGACGCTGGTTGATCCATTCTTTAGAGTATCCTTTCCGCAAATAGGTTTCCATTAAACGATCCATGCCTTTTTCAGGATCTTCAATTTCATCGATCCGTTCGGAACCAACTTTTGCTAACCACATTTTAAATGGCTCAGCTTTGGGCGATGGAACAGACTGTATAAGTCGAAAAAGCTGTTCAGTATCAGCAACATCAGTGAGTCGCATCTTTCCATCGGCAGCAATCATTTTCAAACCGTGACAATCTGTCACGGTTTCATTTCCTTCTTTTTTTAACCTCTCTTTCAATTTCCTCCAGTATGCAGGAGGGTCAATGCTCTCAGTAAGTACTTCAAGAACATCAACTATAGAGAAATACCATTTTTCCTGGTCGCTGTCCCAATGACAGCGAACCTGCTTTTGATTGAATAGTTTTATAGCCGTTTCTTTAGTCATTTTAATGCATGGTTATTAAGTACAAATATATGCTTTCTATTTCTACAAGAATCTCAAAAGGATAAAACGAAATTAAAGGATTGTGATATCCGAAATTATCATTTTAGCGAAATTTGGGGAGGATCTGCAGGCCTGTGACTTGTGCGGTGACTTATGCGGTGACTTGTGCGGTGACTTGCTCGGTGACTTGCCCGATGACTTGTTCGGTCTGTAACGGCAAGGCAGACTGTTCAAAGGTAAGGGGTGTCAGAGGATCCATCATGGAAACAAGGTTATGTACCACTGGTAGAATTGATCAAATGTATGTACGATGAGGTATATGGTATGAAACAGTTGAAATTATTTTTCAGTTTCGGATATTTATTTTCTTTATATGCATGAGATACGGAATCATAAATTGTCTTTGATAATCCAAAAACTGTTTTTCTATTCATTTTTAAAGGCAGGGCTTTTGATGTGAAGAAATTTAAATAGTTTTGAAATTGAGATTTTTGATTTATTTCGTACGGGTAATTGAATGAATGAAACGAAAAAAATGTAATTAAAATCACAGAGTAGAATAAACGCATATTGATTGATATTAAAGTCAGTTTTGGTTCTCCTTTTGTGGGCTAATGTTTGAAATTATCGCCAGTGGGAGGTCGCTAAACGCAGCAAAGACAGAGCCTTTGCAAAGCGACTTTGCGATAGCATTATTGCGGTTAGCGACATATTAAAGCACGTTATTCACATTTTTTTTATTATCCATTTATCTTTTAAGGATTTACGATAAGCCGTAAAACCTTCTTTTAAATTAGACAAGTCTTTAATACTTGGATCTAGATCAAGAATTTCTTCAAGTGAAACCAATTTTGCAATCTTTTCATATTCAATAAATTCATCATCACTAAAAAAATCCCAGGCGCCATCCTCTTTGTAGTGTGAAACCGTTGTAATTACTTTCTTTTCATCAATTACAAATTTGGTTGTAAACACAGCCGTATTTAAGGATGTTTTAAATCCATTATTAGTATTTTTTGATTTTTCACCACGTTCGCGCATTCCGAAGAAATTAAAATTGTAAAGGCTTCTTTGTTTCAATTCTGGTGAAATGCAATTATCGAAAGTACGCTTCATCACAATATTTATCAAAACAATTACGCAGCTACCTGAAAATGCGTTATTTTTTCTTTTGGATAGGTATAACCAGTTGAAATTTTGTTCCCAGCGAACTATCGCTTGTTATTTCAATGGTTCCATTCAGATCCTTGATAATCTGGTAGCATATCGATAAGCCTAGCCCGGTTCCTTTTCCTTCCTCCTTGGTAGTATAAAAAGGAAGCATGACATTATTGATATCATCCTTGCTAATGCCGGTCCCATTATCGGTAACGTCTACAAATATACATTGATTTTCGTGCCAGGATCTGATCCCAACTTGCATTTCAACATCCTGCTTTTGGTTTTTCTTTTCAGTCACCGCATCTTTGGCATTGGCCAGCAAATTAAGAATAACCTGTTCAAATTTATAGGTGTTGCCAACTATTTGAGGGATTTTTGGTTCGAGTTGAAGGTTCAGGTTGATGCCGTGGTACTTGAACTGTTCCACGATCATTGAAGAGGCGTTTAAAATGCTTGAATTTACACTGAAAGCTGTTGGTATATAATCGTCCTTGCTTCTCGAAAATGCCCTTACATGATCAATAATATCGCGGATGCGGGTAATATTTTCAAAAATTTTATCTGATTTATTGTTAAGAAATTCCATGTCCACCACTTCTGTTTTGGCCGTCTCAAATAAAATTTTATCCATCACCATAGAAATAATATTCAGGGGCTGATTGATCTCGTGTGCAATGCCGGCAGCCATCTCTCCAAGGGTCGACATGCGGTCGGTATGGATCTGCTTTGCCTCCTTTTTTTTTCGTTGCGAAATATCGCGTACGATGATCATGAATGAAACGGGCGCTCCATTTTGGTCCTGCATGAGAGTAGTGCTGACTTCACCTGCAAATAGCGATTGGTCTTTCCTTTTGATCGTAAGCCCGGTATTTTGTGTAAGTCCCTCATCTGTTGTCTTTGCAAGCAGCTCATTCAAAATCCCGGTCTCATCATCAGAAACGAATTGAGAAATATTACTGCCAATCATTTCAACCCACGCATCGGCTCCAAATAAAGTTAGCCCGATCACGGAAACCTCAATAATAATTCCTTTCAGGTCAATTAATACCATACCATCGGGAGAAGCATTTAACATGGTTCTGAATTTTTCTTCGCTGACCCTGATGACCTGCTCTGCTATCTTTCGGTCGGTAATATTGCGAATGGTGTTCTGCATCCCGACTGATGGATCATTTGAACTGACCATCTTTGCAGAATGAGATATCCAGCGTACAGCGCCCTCGGCATCAACAATGCGATATTCGAAGTCCTCAATGTCCTGCCCTTTGTAAAAAACATTTTCCCATGTCTTTTGGCAACGTTCAACATCGTCGGGATGGATGATGTCGGGTATGATTTTTCCGATGAATCTTTCGCCCGGATACCCGAGGATTTTTTCACACTGTGGGCTGCAAAAAATTGTGATGCCTTTTTTATCGGTTAAAACGATCAATTCCGAACTGTTTGATATCAGGGATTTATACAATTCTTCGCTTTTACGCAGAGATTTTTCCATAAGCTTTTGCTCTGTGATATCCTGAACTGTACCATGCAGTCCTGAAATCATACCGTTGCTGTCATAATCGATCTCGCCCCTGGCAAAAGTATGTCTGACAGCGCCGTCGGGGCGAACTATTTCCAGATCGAGTGCATACGGTTCTCCGCTTTCCAAAGTATTCTCTACTGCTTTACTAAGCCGCTCCCAGCTTTCAGTTGTATAAAACGAAAACATTCCTGCATACGCAGGCGTTTCAGAATTCGGATCCGTCCCAAGGATGTGATAAAGTTCCTCCGACCATTTTACCTTATCTGCTGCTATGATCCATTCCCAGCTTCCAAGTAGCGACAAGCGCTGTGCTTCACGCAGATTCTTCTCGCTTAGACGCATTGCGTCCTCCACTTTTTTTCGCTTGGTAACATCCCTGGAAACAGTCACAATGCCTGTTGATTTATTAGTAAAGTCCTTAAGAAAAGAAAAAGAAAGCTCGACCCATACCGTAGAACCGTTTTTGTGGTATTGCTCCAATTCTATGGTCGGGTAAGCACTGATCTGAGAAGTCCCGTCTTTCTCTGCCGGTATGATGTTACCGGCCATTTCCAGGAACTTGTGTAATGATGCAGGTGTAAGGATCTGTTCCGGTTTTTGAGAAACGGCTTCCTCTAAGGTGTATCCTCTGATCTTTTCGACGGACGGACTGAGGTAAGTTATGTTGAAATCCATATCCAGGAGTGCGATCACATCAAGGGTGTTCTCTGCAAGAATCCGGAATTTCTCTTCACTCTGACGTAATGAAATTTCGGCAAGTTTGCGATGGGTAAGATCAACCATCGTTACGAGGCAGTGATCTCCATTTTCGGTATAAATGCCGGTAAGATGCACATAAACAGGTAAATTTTCAATGGCCGACAGGGTAACCTCACAATCTTCTTTGTTTTTGCTGTTAAATATTCTCGCAAGAAAGAGATTGAACACAGGTTTAGTATCATTGGAAACAAAAAATCCAAACTGACTGTTTATTAAAAGAAAGCGTTCACTGCCCAGCATGGTAGCCCCGAAAAGGTTTAACTCAAGAATTTTACCTTGTTTTGAAATTGTGAAATATCCTGTTGGTGCAAAATCGTATAATTCAGCATACTTATCAGTAGCGGCTTTTGCCACCCTCTCGTTTGCCAGCATTAGCTCATCGTTCAATATCTCCAGCTCTATCTGGTGAACCTCCAGCTCATGAATAAGCTTAAGAATATCGGCTTCAGATGGGTTGACAGGCAGACGGGTGGGTCTAGTTCTCAATAACTCTTCGGCCTTTTGGCGAAGGAGGAAAGATTCTGAGTTTATTCCGCTTTTCATACCTGAACCTTACACTGTGATGCAGTTTTGACCGCTAACAAGGTTTTACCGCGATTGGATTTCCTTACTTTTCCGAAGTATCTCTTCGGCCTGCTTGCGTTGGGTGATATCGCGAATCTGACATTGGATTACCTTAAGCTTGTTTACTGAATATACATTGCTGATAAATTCTACATTGATTTTATGTCCGTTGGCAGTTTCAAGCGGCAGATTTTCGTAGCGCACAAATTCCTTATGCTGCAGCTCTGAGAATTTATCCTTATTCGCAATGATATCGTTCAGGAATCCTATTTCCCAGATTGCTTTCTCAATAAACTGTTCTTTTGAATAGCCCAGCATCTCTATTAAAAACGGATTTACATCTACGATCCTGCCGGTTTCTGCATCGAGTATGAGGATCCCATCTTTTGAGGATTCAAAGAGCCGGCGATAACGGGTTTCGGAAATCGCAACGGCTTCACTGGCTTGTTTGGCAAACGTTACATCGGTAAATGTAATAACTAATCCGTTAACATGATCGTGTTTAGTGAGATAAGGCATAATTCTGACATTATACCACCTTTTGTTGCGGCTTGAAATAGTCTTTTCAACAGATGTCAACGTGTTGAGTACCTCTCGGGCATGACTTTCAATTTCGGGGTAATCCAAATCCATAACCAGGTCGGTAAACGGACGCCCGATATCCTTGCTGCGCAGTTTAATGATATCGGTTGCCTGATTGGTAAACCTGCGAATGTTCAAATTCTTATCGAGGAACAGGGTAGCAATCCCGGTACTGTTAAGCAGGTTTTTCATATCGTCGTTCGCCAGAACAAAGTCACCTAATTTACTCTGCAGTTCAGCATTAACCGTGAGCAGCTCTTCGTTCAGGCTTTGCATCTCTTCCTTAGAGGTGATTAGTTCCTCATTGACTGATTGGAGTTCTTCGTTGGTGGTAAGCAGTTCTTCCTGCGATGTTTGCATTTCCTCGCGTGTGATTTGCAGATCTTCCCGGGTTCGCTGAAGTTCAAGCTCAAGTTCCTTATCATTCGGACTTGAATTTCGTTTTCCTTTTTTCGGGTTTATTGCCCGATGTTCAAGCAAGGCCGGCACATCGGTAAAGAGTATTAATATCATGCCCCTCATCATCACAGGGTTTTCGATTCGCTGAACGGTAAGGTTGACGAACCGGGTGGTTCCGCTTGCTTCAATTTTGACATTGCGTTTGATAACCGGATCGAATATGAGGGCTGCTTCGCGCAATGCAACGGGCAGCACTTCGTGCAAACCTTTGCAATTCATGGCGTGAATGTTCCAGTTAGCTTTACCGGCAACAGGTTCAATATATTTATCGATGTTGCCGGTTTGATATATGATGTCGCCGGTGGCATTGATCAGTACACTGGGCGGGGGAAAACGCTGAAACAAAAGCTGATCGGTAAGCGATTGAATGTTCTTCAGGGGCTTTAAAGGTATATGCTTATCAACCGGCACTGTTTTATCCCGGTAGAAAGTACTTGGCAGACTATCGCGTTCATCCCCCGGAATGATTGGCAATAATTTAAATACATTCCATTTGACATCAAGTTTCTTAAACCTTTCGCTAGTGTTCTCAATAATTTCACTTGTACCCAAAACCAGAATACCTCCAGGGTTAAGGCTATAAGCAAATGATGCTAATATTTTTTTCTGTAATTCGGGTTCCATGTATATCAGCAGGTTGCGGCATGTGAGCAGGTCGAGCCGGGTAAAAGGAGGGTCGGTGATCACATTATGCTTTGCGAACACAATCATTTCGCGAATGGCAGGGTTTACACTATAGCCCTGGTGTACAACTGTAAAAAACCTGTTTAAACGTTCGGGCGATACATCAGCAGCAATGTTTGAAGGGAACACACCTGAACGCGCTTTTTCGATGGCATCCTGGCCGAGATCGGTTGCAAATATTTTCAGCGATAAGTTTTTGTAATTTTTGTTTTTTTCGAGGACTTCATTAAAAATAATTGCCAGTGAATAAGCCTCTTCACCGCTTGAGCAGCCAGGCACCCAGGCTCGGAGCTGATACCCATGGGCCAGTTCATTCATTAGTGCAGGAAGAACTCTTTCTTTGAGCATCTCCCATACGGATGCATCGCGAAAAAAGCTGGAAACACTGATGAGCAGCTCATTAAAGAGCATATCGACCTCGCCGGGATTTTTCTGTAAAAAACCTACGTAGGTGTTTATCTTATCTATCTTATGAACTCCCATGCGTCGCTCGATACGACGGTACACGGTATTTTTCTTGTAAAACGAAAAGTCGTGTCCCGATTGTTCCTGCAGCATTATGAGAATTTTTCCGAGCTCAGTTTCTTTTTTCCTCTTTGTATCGGAATCTGTGTGAAGAGACAGATTCATTTTCAGGAAAGCGATCAGTTTGCCTGGTAATTCGTTAGCATGGGCCACAATATCAGCGATTACTGCTTTTGTTGCGTTGAGGGGCATTGAATCGAATTGGGCAGAAGCAGGATTCTGCACAAGCACGCTGCCATTTCTTTCTTTAATGGCTTTTACCCCAAGACTTCCGTCGTGCCCCATACCCGAAAGAATAATACCGATGCTTTTTTCCTGTCTTTCGGCAGCCAGTGACCGAAAGAAAACATCAACCGGTAACCGCTGTCCGCGAGGTTCAATCGGCTCGAACAGATGTAATTCGCCTTGAAGCAAAGTCATGCTCTTGTTGGGAGGGATCACATACACGCAGTTTGGTTTTACCTTTATGCGATGAGTTGCCTGGAAAACCTTCATGGAGGTATTACGCTGCAGAAGCTCGGGCATAAAATCAGTATGATTCGGGTCGAGGTGCTGAATGACTACAAAGGCCATACCGCTGTGATTCGGCATATTCGAAAAAAATTGTCCCAATGCTTCGAGCCCCCCTGCCGAGGAACCGAGGCCTACGATTGAAAACCGGCCTGATGAGGTTTTTACGGATTTTGGTTTTGTGGTCATGGGAAAGTTTTAGCAGATTCTAAAGGTAGTCAGAAATCACTTCCCAAGGGAAAAAGAAAGAGCAGTTTTTTTTAAAAAAGACCACCCTTTCAGATGGTCTTTTTCGATTTATAATCCTGTTTTAAGGATGCTAGTGATTGATAAAAATCTTTTTCACAGCTTTTCTCTGGTCGTTTCGGAGGACAACAGAATAGGTGCCAGATGGCAGCTGGCGTACATCCACCTTCTGGTCATGTTTGCCGATGACTCTGAACTCAGCCGACTTATACACCAAGGCGCCCAGGGTATTGTAGATCTCGATACGGTATGACTCTTCGTAACTTGAGCTTACCGTGGCCGTGAACAAACCGTTATTTGGCACAGGATATAAGTTGAAACTGAGGGTTCCGTTTTCCTGAACTCCCACACCTGCAACATAAACATGGTTGGATGAATCGGATGAACAGCCGCTGAGGGTGAAGGCCGGAGAGACAGTTCCGCTGCCGCAACTGCTTATACCAAATACCGTGATGTCACCTGAGCTTGCGCCTGGAGCAAAATCAACTGTAATGGTATTGGGAAACGGTCCAGGTATAACCCATCATACCTGTTTCTTTGGTGTAATTCACACTTACCGTCTTTGCACCTGCAGTACTCCAGGTAACCGTAACAGAATTGTTTGTGCTCCCAGCCGCCGGCAGTAATGATACCGCCAGCAGAAACAGCCCATACATATGAGATACTGCGAACAGTACTAAAGTTTTCGCCTGGCATTGGACATAATCCCGAAATTCACATTAGCTAAAATAATAGTTACACTTACGCATTTGTCCTTGCTATTCCTTAAACGCAGGAGTATCTTTGTAATAAATATACTCCCATGTACCGCAATCATAGAATAATATTCATGCTGCTGATCATCCTCATGCTACCTGCATGCAAAAAAAATGATACCAACCCTGGAAGTACAGCTGTACAAATGAAGGATCTGAAAGTTTCTTCAGGTTTTAACTGGGAAACATCGCGTGATGTTACTTTTCAGATTACCTCTGATCATTCGACCGTAATCACTATTAATTCCGAAAAAGGCGACATACAGTTTTACCGCGGTTTTTTCGACGGACTGGCTGCTCCTTTTTCTGTAAAGATCAATATCCCTTCGTATATCGGGCTGGTGAGCGTGAACGGCATTCCTGTGACAATTTCAGGTAATGTGGTTCAGGTTAACTTATCACATGCTCTTAAAAATGGCAGAATAAATGCGTTGTATGACATCCCGTCGGCGGGCCTGATCGCGGCCTGGCATTTTAATGAAAACACCGGGACTTCGGCCCTGGATTCAATAGCCGGCCATAATGGCGTCATTAGCGGAGCAAGCTGGGTGGCAGGTATCCGTGGAAGCGCACTTCAGTTCGATGGTGTTGACAATCATGTTCTGGTTTCCAAAGCCGGGTTCAATCCCGTGGGAGGCAGCATAAGTTTTTCATTCTGGTTCAGGTTAAACGCAGTTGGGGATAACGGGACTTTTATTTATCAGAATGTGAAATACATTATTAGTATTGATGCCCAGGGGCGACCGGGTTTTGCATTGTATACTCCGGTGTGGAAATCATTGAACTCGGGATACACCAACCGAGTGCTGGATACCGACTGGCATCACGTTGCAATGACCTACGACGGTTCTATGATGAAACTCTATCTGGATGGCCTGCTCAGAACGTATACAACCAATACAGGAAATCTTCAGGCTTCAGCCGGAGATGTATATATTGGTAAACAGTCATCCATTAATCCTTTTAAAGGAACCATTGACGAGATGCTGGTTTACGACAGGGCGCTTACCGATTCTGAAGTACTTCAGATATTTGGTTCCACTCCAGCTCCCGGTACAGGAAGCGACAACCTGGTTTCATACTGGAAGTTGGACGAAAATGCCGGAAACATTGCCAACGATAGTAAAGGAGTCAATAACGGGACTATAGCGGGAGCAACATGGAGCCAGGGTGTTTCGGGGAGCTGCCTCAGCTTTGACGGGGCAACGGGGGCCGTAAAGGTTCCCAGCAAGCTAAACCTGAATCCTGTATATCAGATTACCATGATGGCCTGGGCTAAAACAAATACTTATGTAACGGCGAAAATTTTTCAGAAGGGAGATTTTGAGGGGCATGGCCTTGGACTGGGTAACTGGGGGGGCTGGGGCTGTCAGATCAGGCTTGTGGGCAATATTACACAAGGATTGAGTTGGGGAGGCGGACTTCCCATTTTAAACCAGTGGTACCACCTGGCCATGACGTATGATGGCGCACAACTGAAATTGTATGTGAACGGACAGCTCAGGAACAGCATTGCAGTTACAGGCTTATTGTACGTGAACAGCCTGGATCTGGCTATCGGTTCCGACGATGGCCTCCAGAAGTTCTTCAACGGATCTGTCGATGAATGTAAGTTTTTCAACAGAGCTCTTGATCCGACCGAGATACAGGCCAATTTTGCCCAACCGGGTGGTTCACCTGATCAGGACGGAGACGGCATTGCCGATGCGGATGATGCATACCCAAAAGATCCGGCCAGGGCGTTCAACAATTATTCTCCACTTACAGGTTTTGGCTCTCTCGCGTTCGAGGATCTTTGGCCTGGGACCGGCGATTATGATTTCAATGACCTGGTGCTTAATTATCGCTTCAAAACCATCACCAATGCGAATAACAAAGTAACGGAAGTTGAAGCAACGTTTATAATGAGGGCTATCGGGGCCGGGTTTCAGAACGGATTTGGTTTCCAGTTACCTTTAAACGCTATTGCCGGGCCGGATGTGGAAGCTGCCGGATATAAACTAAAGGAAAGTTTCATTCACCTGAACCCGAACGGCACCGAGGCAGGACAGAATAAAATTACAGTGATCGTCTTCGACAATGTAAATAAGATCATGCCATCGCCCGGAGGTTTCGGTGTGAACACGGTGCCCGGAGCACCTTATGTCAAACCCGATACAAGTATTATTTCGATTATTTTCAAACCCAATACGTATTCTGTTGCTGATGTCGGGTTAGATCATTTCAATCCGTTTATGATTGTCAACCTTGACAGGGGAAAAGAGATACATCTGCCCGACAATCCACCCACAAGCCTCGTAAACCTTGCTTATTTCAATACAGGCGATGATAATTCCGATCCCTCATCAGCAAGGTATTATAAGACAAAAACGAACCTTCCATGGGCTATCCGGATTTCTTCCGGTTTTGATTATACCAACGAAACGGCCCAAATCACAACAGCCTTTCTTAAGTTCGCTGCCTGGGCTCAGTCATCGGGTTCACAGTATCCCGACTGGTATCTGAAGAACAGTGGTTACCGGGATGAAGCAAACATTTACCAGGTTCCATAGACGTTTGGTTCCTGCCGGATTCTTTACCGTGATGTCATTTGACTTCAGGCAGCCATTCTGCTTTTAAAGTGTTCTGCAGAGTGTAAAATTTACGGGCGGTTTGTACCAGTTGTTCGGGAGTGATCGCCTCCAGTCGCTGTTCATATGTGACAATCCTTTCGGGATCAGTCCCGTAGAGAAATGCATTCTGAAGTCCGTTAAGCCAGTAGTCGTTGGTCTTTATGTTCACCTTGAAGTGCTCCAGAGCCGGTTCGCGTACCCGTTCCAGATCCTTAGAGGTGATGCCGCCTTCAGCTTTAGCGCTCTCGATAAGGCCAAGGAAGGCTTTGCTTACTTTTTCAATGTTCTGCGGACTACAGGGGAACTGCGATTGAATAATAAATTCTTCTCTGGGGAATTTTGCAATTGAACCCCCGCATCCTCCGCCGTATATAGCACTCATTTTTTCGCGGATGGTATCGATAATCTGATTGTTTAGAACACCATTGAGCTGTGAAAGAAGAAAGTTGTCGTCGGGATTATAAGGCATTTTTCCTGTGAAAAAATGCGAGAGCATGGCTTGTTGCTCCGAACCTTTGTTCAAGGTGAAAGAATGTTCACCCCTTATGGGGAGAATACCAAGATCCCTGAACATGTTGATTGAATTACCGGAAGGCAAAGAAGCAATATATTTCTGAATGAGAGGAAGGATCTGGTCGATGGTAAAATTGCCGACAAAAGTATAATACATGCCATTCACATTACATAATCTCTCTTTATAGAAATTTAATGCATTTTCCATTTTCATCAGATTATAAATTGAAGGATTCTCAAGCAGGTGAGCTCTTTTATTTCCTCCGTAAAATGTGTTGTAGGCGGTATCCATAAACAAGTACTGCGGATTTTGCTTGATCGATTCCAGCTGTTGTTTTTCACGGCTGATGTACGATTTAAAAGCCTCAGCGTCTTTGCGGGGCGAAGTACATTTCAGATAGATCAGCTGAAACAAGGTTTCCAGGTCTTTAACTGTGCTTTTTCCATTAATGTACTCGGTGTACATATCAATGGTTGGAGTAACTGAAACCTCTTTCCCTGACAGGAATTTGGTCAGATCCGATTTTGAGAAATCGCCATAACCCATTTCTTCCACCAGGTTATTTGAGAACTGGGCGCTGGGGTAGTCAATGGCCTCGTACAGGCTGAAACCGCCAAAGCGGCTGCCTTTGAAGATGATTTCATCATTTTTAAAGTCGGTCTGTTTTAAGCATACTGTCGCTCCATTGCTGAGTGTAAGTGTGGTGGTACCGAGTTTTTCGTTCTTTTCGGTATTTACGACAGTCCCGGGTTTGGGCTCCGCCTTCAGCAGTGAAGCGGCAATCGCATTTTCCTTATATGCTTCTACATTTTTTTTAAGTGCATTATCGATCCATGCCTTCAGTTGTTCATCGGTGGGCAGGTCGGCCTCGGTTTTAGCCGTTACATAACAGAAATATTTATCATTAAATGTGATTTTATTCCTGATGCTGTCAAAACTATTCAGGTTTATCAGGTCAATATTCTGCTTTACAAAATTGCGTTCCCACTCAATGCCGGGGATGGCTTCGTTTTCGTAAAAATTTGAAGCGAATTGCCATATGAGATTTCCCGATTCGGTCTTGTTCTTCTCATTGTATCGCTTTTCATAATCGGCCAGCATCATGGCTTTTGCCCTGCTAAGCTCATCTTTTGTCAGGCCGAATTTTTTTACCCGCATACATTCCGACATCAATGCTTCTATGGCCGGCTTCATCTGCTGGTTTCCACACATCGCGTTTGCTGCAAAATTTTCATACCCCCGGCCCCAGCCTCCGAGATAAGTATAGGCATATACAAAAGGTGGTTTTGCCGAGTTCTTCAATTCCTCAAGCCTCATCGACATCATGCTGAAGAACAGGTTATTGATCATGCGGTTCAAAAAATCTCCTTCGGTTATGACCGGATGACTGGGCTGAGCGCTGCAGACTATGGAAATTTGAGTGAAATTGGCTTCTTTGTCGCTTACCATCATGGCTTTGCTCACAGTAAAAGGCTTTACTTCAAAAATAGCCTGGCGGGGACGGGGGTTAGCGGGATTTTTAAAATCTCCGAATTTTTCCGCAATCATTTTTTCGGCTTTTTCCACCGGCATATCGCCAACTACAATAACTGCCTGTAAATTGGGCCGATACCAGTCGGTATAAAACCTTCGTAATACCGAATAGTCGAATTTTTCGATGATAGTGTCAGCACCTATGGGGAGTCGATCTGCATATTTTGAGCCATTCATCAGAGAGGGCAGCCATTTTTTCATCATCCGGTCATCAGCCCCTTTTCCTATACGGCTTTCGGCAAGGATGACTCCGCGTTCCTTGTCAATCTCTTCGGTAGTGAGCAGGGCCGCACCGCTCCAGTCTGAGATAACGGTAAACGCCTTATCCACTTTGTTTGAGTCATCGCTGGGAACAGGCAGCATATACTGTGTTTCGTCAAAGCCTGTGAATGCATTAAGGTCGTTTCCAAAACCCACTCCGATGCTCTGAAGGTACTGTACCAGCTCATTGGCGGGAAAATGCTTTAACCCGTTAAAATTCATGTGCTCCATAAAATGTGCAAGCCCTTGCTGGTCATTGTCCTCCAGGATGGAACCAGCATTTACGGCCAGCCTGAGCTCAACTTTCTGCGCAGGTTTCTGGTTAAACTTTATGTAGTATTTGAGCCCGTTGGGTAAGGTGCCGGTTTTAACATCGGGTGAAGGGGGGATGATCGCCTTAGGATCATAGGGTTTTTGCGCGATGAGCCCCGTTAAACACAGGGTAAATGACAGAAAGAACAGGAATGTCAGCTTTTTCATAAGGATAAATTAAAATGAGAGAATGAAATAAGAAGTTGATCATTACAAATATACATCCATATCAGTGAAAATTGTTATGTACTGAGAGAAAATAATTAATTTTAGCCCATGAAAAAGGTGCCATCGAGTGAGCAGATCATGCAGGTTTACTATACCGACCCCAGGGAGGAGATGCCCGGATTCATACCTGTTTCATGCAAACGGATCCTTGAGGTTGGCTGTGGAGAAGGAAACTTTGGGTTGCTTCTGAAACAGAGAGAGGGAGTTGAGGTATGGGGGGTGGAATTATCGGAAGCCTCCGCTGCCATTGCCTCAACCAGACTCAATCGGGTGTTTGCAGGCGATTTTTATCATAATTATCCGGCTTTGCCGAAAAAATATTTCGATTGTCTTGTATTCAATGATGTTCTGGAACATTTTACCGATCCGGAAAGAGCGCTTGAACTGTGCAGGGATATCCTTGTCCCCGGTGGTTATATAGTGAGTTCTATCCCCAACGTGCGCTACATACGCAATCTGTATGAGGTAGTGGTTCAGAAGGACTGGGAGTATAAGGCCGGAGGTATTCTTGACAGGACTCACTATCGTTTCTTTACGCAAAAAAGCATCATCAGGATGTTTAGCAGTAAGGGATATACCGTGGTGAGTTGCACGGGCATCAATAAAACAAACAATATTTTAGCGATCATGCTGGGAGTTTTCACGTTTGGCTATATGGCTGATGTGAGGTTTCTTGAGTTCGCTACCGTGGCCAGACTGAGCTGATACTGAAATCGGCAAAACCCATTACCGTGAAGATCTATGCTTAAGAACATCTCGAAGCTGGTTGCAGGTACATCCGTTGCACAGCTTATCTCTTTTCTTGCCGCTCCGGTAATAACCCGTTTATTCTCCCCTTCTGATTTCGGCTCTGTAACTTTTCTTATTTCAATCGCCGGGGGCATCGGTATGGTCGCGACGCTGAGGTACGAGATGGCTGTTATTCTTCCCGCCGACCACAGGGACTCCGCGAACCTGGGCTTCCTTTCGCTGATCACCGCATTTGTTATCGCTCTGGCATCGACAGCTATACTGTTTCTTGCCGACCGGCTTTTCTTTAACGGTGTAATCATGAACCCGGCATACGGGCAATGGATATACCTGCTTCCTTTACTGATCTTTCTGATGGCTGCCAGCAGCGTTTTCCAGCAATGGTATAACCATATGAAGGAGTACAAAACACTGGCATACTCAAAAATTATCACCTCGGCAGGGAATAACTTCACGACTCTGCTGATGGGTTTTGCAGGGTATGGAGTTCTGGGATTGTGGCTGGGAAATTTTGCGGGAGCCCTGGTTGTGATACTATTCTTTTCTTTTTTGTTTTATTCCCGCTACCGCGGAAGTCTCAGGTATTTCAGCCTCGCTTCCCAAAAAGCTCTCGCGGTGAAATACAAATACCTGCCAATGGCCAATACCCCGCAGGTCATCGTTGAGATGGTACAGTCGTATGGCATTATATATTTGCTGAAGATTCTTTTCACGTCTTCAGTCGTCGGGTTCTTCTCCTTATCCCTTCGTTTGCTTCAGGCTCCGATGTGGCTTGTAGGCATCTCCATAGGCCAGGTGTTTTATAAGGAAGCGTCGGAGAGATATAAGAGCGACGGGAATCTGATTCAGCCGGTAATGAAAACGATTAAAACCGCTGCACTGATCGCATTGCCGGTGTCGGTCATACTGTTAACTCTGGGTCCATGGCTTATCGCACTGGTTTTCGGCAAGGCGTGGACCGAAGCCGGCCTGTATGCCCGCATTCTGGCGCCCTGGATGTTTTTTGATTTTGTACGTTCCACCATCAGCCAGACCCCTCTCATCATCCGTAAAGCCCGGCCCATGTTCTTCGTCGCTGTGCTGGGGGCCCTGTGCATCATCATTCCCATTGTTGCCGGCGGACTGTTTTTTAGGGATCCCCTGATGGGGTTTGTTCTGCTTACAATTACTCACGGCCTCTATTCTATCGGAGTGATCGTTTGGATTATCTCGATTGCCAGAAAGTCAACAGCTTTAAATACCAGATAGATTGAAGCGTTCAGGATGTTTTGCTTTTTTATCCCTGTAGAAATCCTGAATGATTTTGAGGTCCTTGTCGAAATCGCCACTGGGTATGATAACAGGCCCTATCCCTCCGGTTTTGGGACCGTAGTCAATAAAGGAACATGCAATAGGAACTCCCGTCTCCATGGCGATCATGTAAAATCCTTTTTTCCACTGAGTCACCTTTTTCCTGGATCCCTCGGGTGTAATCACAACATAAACAGACTCGTTGGTGTTAAACAAATCCTTCATCTGGTCGATCATATTGTTCTTTTTGCCCCTTTCGACCGGTATCCCCCCGAGTTTTGTAATAAGTAAGCCCAGGGGGCCTTTAAAAAGTTCAGCTTTGATAAGGAAACGAATGTTCACATCGGCCACATGAAAGGTCATCCATCCGACTACAAAATCCCATGAGCTTGTATGGGGGGCTGAAATGATCACTGCTTTTTTTATGTCGGACGGCATTCTTCCATCGGTCTTCCAACCCATGATCTTCAATACCGAACGCCAAAACCAGTGGTTCATGATCTCAGGGTTTTACTGAATCCTGAAGAAATATAGTTTTCGATACTTTTACAAACGTCGGAGGCAAAAGAGATCCCGCTGCCGATTATCTTCCGTGCTTCTGAGTCGCCCAGATTTGTCAAAGTAAAACCCCCGCTAACCAAAGCATAAATAAGTCCGGCATTGAACGAATCGCCGGCTCCGATAGTACTGATAAGGGGTTTCACGTTTGGGATTTTTACAGTCATATGAAGATCGTCAAACCAGGCAACAAGGCTTTTACTGTTTCTTGTGATGATAAGGTTTTTGCAGCCCAGCGAAAGGAGTTTATTTCTCACGGCATCGGGTTTCTGCAAAGCAAAGATAGTACTAAAATCCTCATCGGAACCTCTCACCATATCGGCAAGAGCGAGGTTCTCTGCTATCCATGGCCTCACCTTCTCGAGCATCTCAAGATGAGACTTCCTGAAGTTCGGGTCATAAACGAGCAATGTTCCCGTAGCCCGGGCTTTTTTTACCCAGGGAATAATTTTATCGTGAATTCCCGCCGTGATGGAATAGATAGATCCAAAGAGAATCACGTCACCTTTTCCGGTTACCGGAAGGGGCTCTTTAAGTCTGACCTGCGGATAGGATTTGTGAAAAGAGTAAGTGGCATTTCGTTTCTGGTCAAGAAAGGCCAGGGCTATCGCGGTTTTTCCGTCATCATACCGGTTGATAAAACGAGTTCCTACATTATTCTTTTGAAGAAAATCAGCTATGATGTCACCCGGTGGGTCATTGCCATATTCACTGATTAACTCTACCTTAAGCCCTGATCTTGCGAGAGAAACAGCCGAGTTAAGCATGGAACCTCCGGGAACCGCCGATTCAGGCCGTCCTTCGCTGAAAATGATATCCAGCACGGTCTCGCCTATACAATAGACTGTAGGATCCATCTCAGTATTCAATCTCAAGGTCAAGTTCTTCTTTCAGCTTAAAAAGGGAAGGGTTTTTCGAGGCCATTTTTTCAAACTTTTCTTTGTCGGTATAAGGTCGTGACTCCCTGCTGTTTTCTTCCACTTTTGTAGTGATGCTCAGTTTGTAGTTACTGAGCTTTGAGCGCAGAAATCCCAGCATTTCAGCTTTTTTCTGAAAAAATTCGGTGTCAAGCAATTTGTTCTCGAGGGTGATCTCGATGTTAAAGTCATCTTTCAGAGCCGGGACGCAGTCGATAAGACTGTTGTACAGATGAGGGATTTCGGACTTCAGTCCTGCAACATATTCTTTCCAGGCAACATTCAGTTCTTCCTGGGTAAACGGAATAAATTTATCGTACACAGCAGTGTCTTCAAGGACTTCAGGAGTGTTTTCCTTTGGTTTCACGGCTTGTTTGATGGAAATGGTGCCGCTGATATTTTCTTTGAGATCTCTGAGTTTGACCGGGGTTACGGAAGCCACCGGATTAGCCGGGGCGGCAGGGCCGGATCTTTCAGGCGCTGAAACAACGGGCGCTGAAACAACGGGCGCTGAAACAACGGGCGGGGCGGCTGCGGGCTGGGCAAGAGGCCTTGGCGGGGCTGCAGCGGGCTGGGCTGAAGGCTGGGCAAGAGGCCGGGGCTGGGCTGCTGCAGGCTGGGCAACAGGCCGGGGCTGGCCGAAGCCTGAACACATCTGCATCAACGCCAGCTCAAGGTGTATACGTTTGTTATTGCTGATTTTATAGGCCAGATCGCAGCGGTTGCTGAGATCAAGAAGTTCCAGGATACGCGATGCAGGAATCAGTGAGGCCTGGGAAGCGTACTGTTCCCGTACCGAGGGGGCGGTTTCCATGAGACGGAGGGTAGCGGGATCCTTGCATACCAGCAGATTTCTGAGATGCTCGCTGAACCCGATAAGAAAATGCTGGCCATCGAAGCCTTTACCGATAATATCATCCAGGGTAAGAAGGGTGCCCGAAATATC
>CAIWXI010000036.1 GCA_903916595.1 uncultured Bacteroidales bacterium
GATGAAGTACCTCCCGCAGTAATGCTGCCACCGGCTGAAACCACCCAGGTATACCCGGTCTTACCGGTTTCGGTACTATAAACAAGACCCGTCGTTCCGGCGCATACCCCGGTATTTCCTGTAATGGTGGGCACAGGCCTTGGATTCACGGTAAGTGTTGCTTCGGATGAATTGGCGGACGGACCGCAGGAGATCGTGATAACGGCACGGTACTTTGTGGTGGTGGTGAGGTTTGTTGCGGTGTAAGTGGTTGCTGTATTGGCGATATCAACAGGGGTTAACCAGTTATCGGTCGAGTACTGCCATTTGGAAATGTTACCTGCATAGCCCGAGAGCGTTAGCAGAGTACTGTTTGGTCCACTACAAACGATTGTTGAACCGGCAATTGAACCACCCACTGCCTCAGAAATAACTGTAACGTTTTTAACAGTGGGGCTTGCAGCCGCGCAGCCGCTTGCATTAAAATAGTTAACGCTTACCGTTTGTTCCCCGGCTGTAGTCCATGTTATTGTCACGGTATTGTCAGCGCCGGTTCCACCTGAAGTTATTGTGCCCCCGCTTACCAACCATGCATATCCGGTCTTCCCGCTTTCGGTTGTATAAACGAACCCTGGTACGTTCTGGCATACGGCGACTTCGCCTGCAATGGTTGGTACGGGTACAGAGAATTCAAAAGCGCCGATGGCGGGGGGATTTCCCCTCGTAACGCCGGCATAGTCGGTGGTTATTCCTGAAACAGCTGTACCCGCGCCACTAAGTGCAGACAGACAGGTGCGGAGATCTGTGTCTGAGAGGAAGCCCGGGTTTACCGATAAGGATGCAGCATCCCCGGAGCTTGCCGTTTGCCATGCTGCAAGGTCTGACTTATCAGCAGCGCCCCATAGTCCAAGGGGACCGCTGGCAGAATAGAGATCATTATAGTTGGATTCGAAACCACTGGTGCTTGAAGCGCCGATTGCACAGGATTTAACCGATCCTCCTGTCCTTGCATTACTAAGAATGTTATCCTTCAGCGTAACAATTGAGGTTGAAGATTTCAGGAAGGCATAACTGGAATTACTGCCAGAGCCTGTTCCGTAAATGTTAACCGAGTTATAATAATAATTATTTACCCCGGTTGATGCGTCCTGCATCCCATATAGCCTTGGCTCTCCGTCTGTTCCCTGGCCAAGGGAGATAAGATTATTAGAATATGTAGCGCTACCTGTACTACCTGCATATATCCCATAAACCTGGGGCGAATATGCTGATGCTCCGGTGCCCAGCGCTTTGATATTGTAAATCTTATTTTTCTGAACAGTAGCATTGTTCCAGACATTGTAGATTACTATACCTGCTGCAACATAAGCACGATCGCCGGTATTGGTATTTGTGATATTGTAAATCGTGTTCCCTTCGATATTGGAAGGGGTGCTTGTTCCAACCAATAACCCTAAAGGTATATTAGAACCAGAAACGCTGGGGTTGCTGGAATTTGATTTAATATCACGGATGATATTATTTTTTATACTCAATATTCCGTTGCTGAAATACATCCCGGCAGTCAGGGAAGAACTTCCACCATAATAAGCAACATTACCAATTACGTTGTTCTCGACATTGATAAATCCCGGACTTGATGAACTTATAATAATATTACCTGACCCGCCGATGATCGTATCGGAAGCCAAGGCTCCACCGCCGAAAGTATTGCCGGTGACGGTTCCAACGTTGACATTTCCACTGGTTATATTCATACCAAAACTGCTGCCAAGCGCTGATCCGAAATTGGAAAAAGTATTTCCCTGGACACTGGTAGGTGTGACCATTCCAACAGAGAGAGAAATTCCGTAAATACTCTGATATGATCCGGTAGTCTGGGTCGCAGCGCCGGTTCGGGAGGCATTTGATCCGCCGAAACTGTTTCCGGAGATAGTATGACCGTTTCCGGCTGCAATACTTATCCCATATAAGGTAGTTGTGCGGGACGCTGTTTGATAGATACTATTGTCAGAAATGTTCATTCCATCGCCATTTCCGGTCGAAGTCAGGGAGATCGCCTTATCTGAATAATTGAAGAACTCATTGCCTGAAATCGTCTGATAAGCGTTTTCCTTTCCCAGTGTTCCGGAAGAATACAGCAAGACAGCCGGTACTCCTGAGGCATCACTGCAATCCCTGATAATGTTTGAATTGATCGTATTAAAACCGTTACCGGTCGAACCTGTGGTTGTACTGAACACGATAACTCCAGAAGAAGACCCTGTATTCGCTCCTTCAATATAACAGTACTTTATCGTATTGTAAGTGGCATCATTAAGAAAAGTAAAAGTCGGATTTGATGTGTTTGTGTTGCGGAACCTCAGATAATGGCCTGATCCGCTGAAACGACCGTCGATCGTTGCCCTGTGGGCTCCGTCGAGTCTGATCATCCCGGTGGCTACTGCTCCTGAAATGACTTTTTCGGTTGCATCGCCCGGCTGAATGGTGAGGGTGAAGCTGGAGTTGAATGGATTTTCATTGAACTGGTTCAGCGCCACAGTTCCGGGTTCGGTAAGATCAGCCGTAATATTTGCAATAATGTTCCCTGTTAAAACACTGTTATTGATGGCTTCAAAAAGGCCAGCTGTTCCGGTTAATGTAGTGTAGGTGCCGGGCACTGTAACTGTTCCGGAGATAGTTGCAATACTGATAATATAGGAATTGGGAGATGCCGGTGCTCCGTTAATCAGCGTGACAGGTGGCGTTCCACTGGCTGTTGCACCCTGCCGGTTTGAACTCAGGTTGTTTGCATCATCCTGGGCAACAACAAAGTACTGAATAACATCGGCCGGTGCGGCCGGAGCTTGCAGTAAAGAATAATCAATGGTAAAGCTGTACGGGCTTGTCGCATTGCCGGCAACCACATATTTCCATCCGTTGCCGGCGCTCGTATTCCCGGCAAATGCATTGTTATCTGTGGATTTCTTATAATACAGTCGTGGTGCATTGGCGCCTGAAGCTACTCCTACATTATCGGTAATCGTTGCAAAGTTCGAAAGAACCCTGTTAGCGATTCCTCCGTTTCCAAGTAGGTTGAAGGTGATGTTCGGACCAAAAATATCGGCGCTGGCCGTAAAGTTGCCAGCATCTGCTCCAATATCAGGAGGTGTGAGCGAACTGCGGTTCTGGCCATCATAGTCGTTGGTAACAGATGAAAGAGCAATGCCGGCGGCTTCGACCGGAGTCGGGCTTTGAACGTGAAGATCAACATCTGCACTTGTACCGGTTGCATTGATAAAATTGGGATCACCGTTTCCGCTGGCCATATCCTGCCCTGTCGATGCTTTCCATGCAGCGATGTCAGCCATATCAGCTCCGAACCAGCCCAATGTGCCACCTGTGGCTCCATTGGCCAGTAAGAGATTATAATTACTGTAAAGTCCTGCAGTATTCGCGGCCTCAACCCGAATCGCATAATGCTTCCCTGATGAACCGCCCGAACGTGCATTGAAGAAAATGTTATCAGCGATGATTCTCGGGTTGGTCGTGACAGCGCTCCAAAAACAATAGGTGCTTCCTGTTGTACCCACACCGGTTCCGCCGATATAAACACTGTTATTATAGTAACTGTTTCTGGTTGAATTGCCAGTCTCATAGATACCATTGATCTTGCTGGATGTTGCAAGACTGCTCCCTTCGGATGTAACCCCCAGGCGGATCATGTTATTTTTAACAGAGGATAAACCTGCTTGAACATAAATGCCATATAAAACTGCGACCGCTGAAGTCGACGAAAGTGAGAAACTATGAATGAAGTTTTGTTCCAGAATATTTGTTCCCGTGCCTGGCCCGTTATAAAAGATCCCGGTTATTCCAACGGCTGCCGTTGCAGCAGTATTGGAAAAATTATAGATGATGTTCTGTTTGATAACCTGTCCTGTTGAGGAACCGGCAAATGTCCCCCCTGCTAAAATGCCGATAATGGATGCCCCACTTGTACTATTGGTATTAGTTGAAGCGCTAAGAAAATCACGGATCATATTCTGTGAAATTGTGGTAGGTGCAGAGGAGCCAGAATTATAAATCCCTGCAATCAATGACGAAGAGCTGGTATTGTTATTGGTGATATTTGCAACAGCATTACCGTATATTGTCACGTTCCCATATCCACCCGCAGGATTTGAATTAATCCCGTATATCCTAATAGCAGGATTCGCTGCAGAAGGGGATTGGATGCTGTTCGCGGCTGTCAGACTGCCAACCAGATTCCCGGTTATGGAAACATCACCACTTAAAACAGATGCGAAATTTAATCCATATAAAGCGCAAGTGTTGGTGTTGCTTACGTTCCCGGAAATTGTAATCCCTCCAACAATATTATTTTGCAAAAGTCCCGCCTTGGCCCTGTAATCAATTCCATAGTAATTGGAAGAGCGATTATCTGTTCCGGCTGAAATCACAATTGATCCGGTTTCTGTACCTGATCCGATCGTATTTGCGGTGACATTCCCTACATTGCAAATCCCGCCGGCAATCTGAATGCCTGCAAACAAATCTGTACCATTAGTAGGCGTAGTTGTTCCAAAGCTTATTTTGCTGATCGTATTACCCTGAACAGAACTTGCATTAACCGGCAACATAGCGCTGCCAAACTGGATACCATAAAAAACATTTTGATATGTTGTTCCGCTAACCGTCCATCTGCCGGCACAAAGGGGCTCTGATCCCCCCACGTAATTACTGGAAATGTTATGACCATCACCGCTTCCCATCAGGATTCCGGTAAAACTGCTTGCAGCAGCCGGTGTGCGGGTGGCCGTTTGATAAAAGCTGTTAGCTGTTACCGTCCAGGCAGTAGAACCCGCGAAGAGCTTAATACCGGCAGCGTCGCCTCCACTCTTATAGAAGTTGTAAATATTGCAGTTTGATACTGTAATTCCACTGTTCCAGGCACTCAGGGAAGTTGTCGATCCCTGCGAATAGATGCCATTAAGCGGAAAATTGGTTCCGTCGTCATGAATATTACAGTACGAAATGGTATTATTGTCATTTCCGTTGCTACCTGTTGTCGTACCGAACGTAATTACACCCAGTGAAGCAGTGTTATTGACTGAAGCCACATCGCAATACTGTATCGTGTTTGACTGGGCATCATTGATGAATGTAAACGCATTCCCATTCAGATTGGTGTTTTTGATATTCCAGACAATAGTCGAACCGGAGCCTCCGGCCCTTCCATCGAATGTGAAATTATCAGCGCCATCAAGCCTGATCAGTGGATAGGCTGCGTTGCCCGAAGTTGTAAGGGGACTAACACCGGTTTTAACACGAACTGTCACGGCCCAGTTCCCGCCCATTGTCCCGTATTGATTGAAGACGATCGGAAAGGTTTCACCGGTAGTCCCAATATAGGTCGAATTCAACTCGTATGTCACATCACCCTGAAGTACAGATGCGTTAAGCAGCGTAGCAACATCCGTGAGTTTTTTCAGTACAGGCTGATCATCACCGACTTCATAAGTGCCTCCCGCGAGGTAGGCTTTTTTCACAAATGTATTGGTATTTGCTGCTCCATCCGGATTTGCAGTGAAATTCGGAGGATCTGTTCCGGCAAAGCCGGTCCAGGTTGATGCCCACATCGGGTAAGTCCAGATACCTGAGCCTGCTCCCTGATCATCGCGGGCCGCGATGTAAAAGGTATATGTTCCCTGGGCCAATGCTTCCACGGATGTGTTCCATGTGTAGGTACCGTTCATCGCGCCCGAAGGTTTTAAGTCGGCATCCAGGGCCGTGAATGCCCCGGCACCGGCCGACAGCCTGTACCATAAACGGATGGTTGAATTAGTGGCCGAATTACTGTTATCCTTTAAGTTGATACTCACCGAAGGAGTTAAGCCGTTGCTTACTGATAGATTTGAAAACACAGGGGCCGATTTGTCATCAAGGGGCTGGGTTGTTTCATAGGCGCCTATGGTGGGACGGGTAAGATCTCTGGCAGTTCCATTGATATCTGTCGTGATCCCGGCAATGGGAATTCCGCTGTTACGGGCCGGTGTGGCACCTGCAAAGGTAAGGTCAGTTGCACTGGTGAAGTTAGGATCGGCAATGCTGCTGCCGCCTTCCAGTCCGTATGCAGGGGCAACAGCACTTATTGCTGCCGCAAAAGCAGGGAGTGTTGTTTTGCTACTACCAGATATATACCCAATATAGGTATTTAATCCGGTGACATCGGCATACAAAATATTATTCGATGAGGTTGTCGGACTATTGGTTGGGAGAAAATAGCAAAAACGAGTGGCTCCAGCTCCGGATGTTGAGTAGATAGCAAAAATATTGTTGGCCACGTTTAGATTTGTAATTGCCCCATTAAATGCCACGCTTGCACATTTATTCGATAAAAGATTCATTCTTACCGTATTATAATAAACGTTGGCTGTTGTTGCTCCATATACATATATCCCATAGGCCCAGGAAGACGCAGTTAAGTCATATGAAAAATTATAGACTGCATTATTATAAATGGAAACGGTGAGGGCAGGATATTTCGCACAAATACCATACAACATTTTAATTGAGTTGATATTGCTTGAGGCTAAATCGTGAATTTCATTATTATAAATCAGACCGTTGCCCTCGTCGTTCGTTGAATAGATGCCATATACATCAGCAGTGCCTGCTGCGGTAAGGTTTCTTATCTCGGTGTTGAAAATTTTCACACCACTCTGGTACCTTGAAAGAATTCCAACGATATCATAGGTTCCGTTGCCGCCGATGTCATCGGCTGTGGCTGCCCCGATTGTGGTTGATCCTGTTCCGGTGGTTCCGATTTCATTACCCTTATCAAAAGGGTATGAACTATTGCCAAATAACGATATCCCTGAATAGGAATTTTCGATGGTGATATTATAATACTTATTGTAAGAATTAGTTCCACTGAATACAGAAGGAGTTGTTCCGCCCCCTTTTGACGAATTTGCAGATTGCATAATACCGAATGAGTTTATATTGGTACGGTTTAATGTAACCTTGCAGTACTTTATCGTGTTGTACCAGGCTCCGTTACTGGCCGATCCATTGCGTATCAGAAATCCGTATTCAACCAGAGACCCTGAATTCTCAGTAACATCGATACCATTAAAGGTGATATAATCCCCGCCTGAAATGCAAAAACCAAAATCGCTGGTACCGGCGGTACCGGTTGGTTTAAGTACCGGCCGGTTTGCGCCTGTTCCTGTGCACTGAAAAACAATGGGATTCGCTGCAGTTCCCGTTGCTGTAATTGCAGGGGGATCTTCAACCAACACCAGATCATCATCCACATTAAAAGTAACACCGCCCACGCCGACACCCGCGGTATTTAAAGCAGTTATCGCATCGGTGAAAGTTGCATAATCCCCGCCGGATGATTTTATGGTTTTTACCCCGGTAAGCTGAGCCATTGATCCAAAGCTCAGAAACAATGCAAAAGAAACAAGTACAAACTTTCTCATAATGATGATTCTTAATTAGTGACAAGAATAGAAAACATATATACTGCGGATATCTTTAATCATGATTTACAGGACTGAGGAATTTGTCAAGAAGTACTTCAAAGGTTTCGGGTTCAATCGGGTTTTGCAGAACCTGGTCACAACCAACCATAGCTGCCAGGTTGATCGTTTCACGGTTACTGTAGTTCACCAGCAGGATAATGGGGAGGCCCGGATTTAAAGATCGTGCAAGGATGGTTGTATCATAACCGTTCAGGTCTTCGAGATCGGCACTGAAAACAGCCATCCTGCAATCGGGGTGATCGTTCAACAGACTGATCGCCTCCTGGCCTGTCGCAGCCATCAGCACTTCTACGTCGGTTCGCTTAAGAAGCAGGGAAATGTCGTCTTTGCCTGCTCCCTCGTTACGGGCGATCAGGATTTTATTTGTTCCGTAAAGATTGCTGGTCATATGGTATATTTTTAACCTCGGGCAAAAATAAGTCAGGTCTTTACCAAAAGCCAATAATCAGGGGCTCAAAAATCATTACATAATCTTTCAAACGGATATATGTTCCTGACATGCAACGTTTTAGATCAGATTTCGGACGGACTACAGCTTGCAGCCTGACCAGATTTTGGTTAATAACTATCACATCCACAGATAGTTAAAACGAAATGAAAGAAAATTGAAAGGTGGTTTTTTGGGCAAATTTCAGGGACTTCCCTCTCCTGATCTGCCTTTTTGAGCGTAAAACGATCTTTCAATTTTCTTTCATTTCAGTTTAACTGTATAGCAGTTAGGTAATTGCCCTAACATAAGTCAGTTGGTCAGCAAGCGATGACGCAGCCAAATCCAATCCAAGACATTGATTTTCAAGTGTATGTATTTATTTGAAAGATTTTGTAAAGATTTTTTAGCACCGAATTGTTTACTTAAGAAAAAAACAGGACCTATTTTTGCCCTGGCTTATAAAAATGTACCTGATGCTTAACAGAAACGAAAAATAAGCCCTAACAGAATCTCATCATAAACCCAAAATATTAACTATAAACCACCATTTTAAACCTCAAAAAACCATGAAATTTTTTTCTGCTGTTATGAATTACATTCCGCAACAGAGGGGCCCCGCCGGAATAAGAATTTTACTGCTCACACTGGCGCTTGTAGCCGGTGTTTTTGTGCAAAGTGCAAAAGCTGATGCAATTAAAACGGTTGGCAACACCAATGCCGATTATGCAACTCTTGGAGCCGCTTTCACTGCCATCAATATCGGCAGCATCACCGGTGCAATCACGCTGCAGATCATCTCAGGTACGTCGGAAGGCGCGTCTGCGGTACTGAATGCAAGCGGAGGCAGCGCCAGTTACAC
>CAIWXI010000037.1 GCA_903916595.1 uncultured Bacteroidales bacterium
AAATATCCTGAAGAAGCCAAAGAACTTGGTATACAGGGACGTGTTTTTGTTGCTTTCGTAGTTGAACCCGACGGATCGACCAGTAATGCGGTTGTAAAACGAGGTATCGGCGGCGGTTGCGATGAAGAAGCTATCCGTATCGTTAAAGCTATGCCCAAATGGGGTGCAGGCAAACAGCGCGGACAACCTGTGCGTGTACAGTTTAACTTACCTATCAAGTTTACTTTGCAGTAAACCTACGACTGAATAATCCGGGAACCCTTGATTTTTCCTTACTTCTGCTGTTGAAAGCGGGGTTTCAGAGGGAAGAATCAGGGGTTCTTAGCTTAAAGAGCTCGTGTAAGGTATCTGTTATCAGATGGCGGATGGCAGATTGGGCGTGTTCGCTAATTTAGATTCTGTCCAAAAGAAATCTTTAGTAACTTTGGTGCTGTTAATACATTAACAGTTAGTTGTTTTAATATGATAACACTCTCATATCAAGGAAAAAATACCTTCCTCGAAGCCGTGAATAAAAAAAGCGGCGCCGACGTTCTGGAATGTTACCAGTGCGGTAAATGCGTTTCGACCTGTCCGGTCTCCAATTTCATGGACTTTCCGCCCCGGGAGATCATGCAGATGATCAAGCTCGGACTGAAGGAAGAGACCCAGATGGCTAACTCCATGTGGTTCTGCCTGACCTGTTCAGCCTGTTCGGGCCGATGCCCACGCGAGATCGATATCCCGGCTGTGATGGAAGCTGTGCGCCACATCGCCATCGAAGAGAATTATCATTCCGACAACAAGCAGGTGAAGAACATCCGCAAATTCCATGAGATCTTCCTTGATATGATCAAACGTTACGGACGGAATTACGAACTCCGTATGATGGCCGAATTCAATATTCGTACCCGCAATCTTTTTAAAGACATGCATCTTGCACCCAAAGCCCTGCTGAAAGGCAAGATCCCGCTGGGAGTGAAGTCGATGAAGAGTGCAAAAGCCATCCGCAAAATGTACGAGATGGCCGATAAACTTGAAAAACAGAATAAATAAGCCTGTTAAAAATGAAGAAAGTAACTTATTTCCCGGGCTGTTCCGCTCACGGCACCAGCGAGGAGTTTGACCAGACCGTCAAGATGGTCATGAAGACCCTCGACGTGGAGATGGAAGAGATCCCCGACTGGAACTGCTGCGGCGCCACATCAGCCCACACCATGAACGAAAGCCTCGCATATGCCCTGCCATTGCGAAACCTGGTGCTTGCCGAAAAGCTCAGCAACGACACCATGACCATCCCCTGTGCTTCCTGTTACCAGCGTTTGAAGGTGACCAAGGTACATATGGACGAAAATCCCGAACTGGCGAAGAAGATCAATACAGCAGTTGTAGGGGAAGGAGAATATCAGGGCAAGGTGGCTGTAAAATCGATGCTTCAGTATTGTTATGAGGATGTGGGACTGGAAGCCATCAAGGCTAAAGTCACCAACCCCATCAGCGGGATGAAGCTGGCCTGTTACTACGGCTGTTTGCTTACCCGCCCAAAGGCCATCACACAGTTCGACTCCCCGGAATATCCCATGTCGATGGATAATATCATAGAGGCACTCGGCGCCAAGGCAACGCCATTCGATTTCAAGACCGAATGCTGCGGGGCGTCATTCTCCATTTCCGATACCGAAGTCGTGCTGCAGTTAAGCGGCAAGATCCTCGAGATGGCAAAGGAAAGCGGGGCCCACGGCATCGTGGTCGCCTGTCCGCTCTGCCAGTCGAACCTCGACATGCGCCAGCCCGATATTGAAAAGAAATTTAAAGTGAAATACGATCTTCCGGTTTTCTATCTTACTCAACTTATGGCCTTGGCCTTCGGTTTTCCTAAAGAGAAAATGATGTTCGCCAAGCACATTGTTCCTGTGGATGGCGCACTGGCACATATTGGAGAAGTAATAGAAGAACCAAAAAAACCTGCTAAAGCAAAAAAAGCCGTTCAGGCAGAAAGTGAGGTTGAATAATGGCAAGAGTAGGAGTATTCGTTTGTTTTTGCGGCGCAAACATTGCCGACTTTGTAGATGTCCCCACAGTTGTTGAGGAAGCTAAAAAGATCAGGGAAGTCAAGTTTGCCATCGACTATAAGTACATGTGTTCCGATCCTGGTCAGCAGATGATCAGGGATGCTATTGTACAGCACAGGCTGACGTCGATTGTCGTGGCTGCATGTTCCCCCCGTATGCATGAGAAAACTTTCCGCAAGGCTCTCAGTGATGCAGGGATGAACCCTTATTTGCTTGAGGTTGCGAATATCCGTGAGCATTCCTCCTGGGTTCACCAGAAAGATAAAAAAGCGGCGACCGACAAAGCCGGCGACCTGGTACGTATGGCTGTGGCCAAATCCATCGCCAACGAGCAGCTGCATGAGATCTCGGTCCCGGTGACCAAACGTGCACTTGTGATCGGCGGCGGGATTGCAGGCATACAGGCAGCTCTTGATATTGCCGATGCAAGGATTCCGGTAACGCTTGTTGAAAGAAGTCCGTCCATCGGTGGCCGCATGGCCCAGCTTGACGAGACCTTCCCGACCCTCGACTGTTCCCAGTGTATCCTCACTCCAAAGATGGTTGATGTAGCCTCCCATCCATATATCGAGCTCATACCCTATTCTGAAGTCATTGAGCTCGACGGCTTTGTTGGTAATTATAAGGCGAAGATCCGGAAGAAAGCCTCATACGTGAATTTCAAGTCATGTACAGGTTGCGGTGCCTGCTGGCAGAAATGCCCGGTGAAGGTTCCCAATGAATACAATATGGGTATCGATAAGCGCAAAGCCATTTATACCCCATTTCCCCAGGCGGTTCCAAACAAACCTGTGATCGACGCCGAACACTGCACCTATCTGCTGAAAGGCAAATGCGGGATCTGCGCAAAGGTTTGCGAAAAAGGATCTATTGATTACACGATGCAGGATGAGATCATCGAACGGGAGATAGGTGCTGTTGTTGTAGCAACCGGTTATGGCATGTGGGATGCGAAACCTTACGAAGAGTACGGAGTAGGACGTTACAAAGACATCATCAACTCCCTGGAGTTTGAACGCATGGTTTCGTCAAACGGCCCCACGGGTGGCGTACCGATGAGGCCATCCGACGGCAAGATCCCGAAGACCGTGGTCTTCATCAAATGTGTAGGTTCCCGCGACAAAGCCAAGGGCATAGAGTTCTGCTCGAAGATCTGCTGCATGTATACTGCCAAGCACGCCATCCTTCTGCATCATAAAGTACATGATTCGAGGGCCTATATTTTTTACATGGACATTCGCGCGGCAGGAAAGGGATACGAAGAATTTGTGAACCGTGCCCAGGTTGAGACCGGTGCGGTATACCTTCGCGGCCGTGTTTCCAAAATTTATCAAAAAGGCGACAAGCTGATGGTTCGCGGAGAAGACGCACAGATCGGGCAGGAAGTCGAAGTAGAAGCCGACCTGGTAGTTTTGGCCACGGCTGTCATTCCCGATAAAGGGAACCCTGCACTGGCAAGACTTCTTGGAATTTCATACGATAAATACGGATATCTTTCAGAAGCTCATCCGAAGTTACGCCCGGTTGAAACGGCCAAGGCAGGTATATTCCTTGCAGGCTGCACCCAGGCTCCTAAGGACATTCCTGAAACTGTGGCCCAGGCTTCGGCCTGTGCCGCAAAGGTTTGCGGATTGTTTGCCGGCGATACCATGAAGAAGGACCCCATGGTCTCGACCGTAAGCAGGGAATTCTGCAGCGGATGCCAGAACTGTGTAAAGGTTTGTCCTTACCAGGCTATCGTCACCGAAGATATCCCCCTGGGGCATGGCTCAAAGGAAATGCGTACCGTGGCCAAGATCAACGAAGGCGTTTGCCAGGGTTGCGGCTCCTGCGTTGCTATTTGCCGTTCCATGGCCATCAACCTGGCCGGTTTTACAGATCCTCAAATCATTAACGAGATAGTTGCCATCTGATGGAAGAAGTAAAAGAAAAGATCGTAAGCATTGAAAAGCCAGATCTCATCGCCCCTCCCGACTGGAAGCCGGTGATCGTGGGCATTCTGTGCAACTGGTGTTCCTATGCGGGATCGGACCTTACCGGGACTTCCCGCACACAGTATCCGCCGAACATACGCATCATCCGCGTACCCTGTTCATCCCGTGTGGATCCATGGTTTATTATTAAAGCTTTACAAACGACTGCGGATGGCGTGCTGATCTCGGGCTGTCATCCGGGCGACTGTCATTACATCAGCGGGAATTATTATGCCCGCAGGCGATTTCTGGTAACCAGGGAACTGCTGAAGATGGTAGGCTTTCATGAGCACCGGGTACAGTTCAGCTGGGTCTCGGCAGCAGAAGGCTCTAAGTTTGCCCAGGTCGTTAAAAAAGTGACCGAGGATGTGATTAAACTCGGTCCTCTTCATTTGTATAAAAAAGAAAATTTCAGCAAATAATGGACTATTCAAAACAGATCCAGGACATTGCGGCCAAGTTGTTTGCCGACGGGAAGATCGACGTGTTTGTCGGCTACCGAATGAACAGCTTCGACGACAACCAGATTCCTGTTGTGATCACCGATCCTAAGGAAGTGGCTGAACTTGTGTTTACCGAAAAGTCGGTATTCAACCTGACGAACTATCTCAAAGCCGATCATACCCGCAACAAGCGTGTGGGACTGGTGGTTAAAGGCTGCGACAGCCGTTCACTGAACCTTTTGCTTACCGAAAGTCAGGTAAAGCGTGAAAAGCTTTACATCATCGGCATTGCCTGTGAAGGAGTGGTTGACGACAAAGGTCAGAAAATGCAGAATTGCGTGGAATGTATTGTTCCAGATGCCGTGGTATTTGACGAAATGCTGGGCACGCCAAAGGGCATCAGGGATTATATCGTGAATGCCGATATCATTGAACTGGCCGGAAAAGGCCTGGTTGAGCGAAGGGAGTATTTCGAGCAGATCTTCGAAAACTGCATCCGCTGCAATGCCTGCAGGCATTCATGCCCGCTCTGTTATTGCGCCAAATGCTGCATCGATCAGGAGACGGCCACGATTTATAACGGTTCAAATACATCCTCCAGCGCATTCCATGCCCTGATGACCTGGTCGCTGCACCTGGCAGGCCGCTGTGTCGACTGCCGGAACTGTGAGAAAGCCTGCCCCAGCCATCTTCCATTGCACCTTCTTCACAAACAGAATGAGAAGGTGATCTACGACAACTTCCAGAACCACCTGGCCGGTGTGGAAGAAGGCGACCGCGGAGCGTTTTATAAATACAGCCTGAAGGACCCCGACGATTTTATTTTGTAATCCGAACGACCGATTATGAGCTTTTCAACCTTTGTTACCGATAAAACTGGCTTGCAGAAACTGTACGAAGCCATCATCAGCAAACATGAGACTTATGCTCCCGTAGAGAAGTTCGGGAAGTATGACTATAAAAAAGTTTCATCGCTGAAGGAATGCGACCCGGATTCGCCTATTGCCATGACCATGAGCGTGAAACCCCTGTTCTTCCCCAGGGCTTCGAAGATCATGAAATACGAAGCCAACAGTTCCGGGACTACCATCATGGAAACAGATGAAGACCCATTGGCCGGGAAACGTGTTGTACTCGGCGTGAAGCATTGCGATGCACGCGGACTTCAAGTCCTGGATGCCGTAAATAAGTGGGATTATATCGATAGTGATTTCCTGAAACGCAGGGCCAATACAGTGATCTTCTCGACCCGCTGCGACAAGGCTGATACGCATTGTTTCTGTACTTCGCTTGATTACGACCTTGAGAAGCTCGATGCCCTGGATGTTGCGGTTGTGAATGGTTCCGACGGAAAAATATATCTGCAGGCAAGGACCGGGAAGGGCGACATTTTCCTGAAGGAGAATTCTGACCAAAGTACGATGTACGATGTACAAAATACGATGGACGATGTACGAAGTACGAAGTACGAAGAGGACATGAAAAAACAGTACATAGCTTTTACCGGATCGTTCAGGCTGAAGATGGATTATAAGGACGTCAATGAAAAGATGGCGAAGCGTTTTGATTCTCCTGCCTTTGAAGAGGCATCACGCAACTGCGTAAGCTGCAACACCTGTGCTTTCATCTGCCCCACCTGCCATTGCTTCAAGATCTCCGATGAGAAGATAAAGGATACTGGAGTGCGTTACAAGAGTTATGATTCCTGCAACAATGTGTATTTCACTCTGGAAGCAGGCGGCCACAACCCCCGTCCGGCCAAATTCCGCCGCTGGAGGCAGAGGTCTATGCACAAGTTCGTGTACTACAAGGAAAGGTTTGGGGTAAATCTCTGTGTAGGTTGCGGGCATTGTGCAATTTCATGTCCCGTGAACATAAGCATATTTGACGTGGTAAATCATGTTGCCAATTCACCCGCATCATCCTGAAAGATATTATGCATACGTTCGACATTCGACATTCAATATTCAATATTCGATATTCAATATAGTAGTATGGAAACCCTATTAGTCCCCACCCTTTGCAAAGTCGACCGGATCATCCAGGAAACCCCTGATGTGCGAACCTACAGGCTGAAATTCAAGGACGAAAGTCTTACCGAGAAGTTTTCATGGCAGCCCGGGCAGTTCGTGGAATTTTCGTTGCTGGGATCAGGTGAGTGTACTTTCTGCATCTCATCCTCGGCCACGCGCAAGGGTTTTTTCGATTGTTCCATCAAGAGAGCGGGAATTGTTACTGCCGACATCCATTCAGATTTAGAAGAAGGCGATGAAGTCGGGATTCGCGGTCCCTATGGCAACTGGTTCCCCCTGGATGAGATCAAGGGGAAGAACCTTCTGTTTGTAGGCGGTGGAATCGGACTTGCGCCTTTGCGTTCACTGATACAATACGCGATCGACAACCGGGCTGATTACAAAGACTTCACGATTTTATACGGGGCCCGCACATCCGCCGACTTATGTTATAAAGAAGAGATTGAGGAGTGGAAAAAAAACACCAGTGTGAAGGTTGTTCTTACGATCGACAAACCCGAAGATACGTGGAAGGAAAATGTTGGTGTGGTTCCGAAGATCCTTGAAGAAGTGGTGAAACCCGAGATCGCCAACACCAAGGTCATCACCTGCGGCCCACCGATCATGATCAAATACACGCTTCAGTCGCTCGACCGCCTTGGGTTTGCTCCAAAAGACGTGATCACTACCCTTGAAATGAAGATGCAGTGCGGCCTTGGGAAATGCGGCCGCTGCAACATAGGAAGCACATATATCTGTAAAGACGGCCCTGTTTTCACCTATGAACAGCTGAAAGCTCTGCCCGACGAGTTCTGATCCAGCAGCAGATGTCATTTGTTATTTCCATTCAAAAGTCGCAGCTTTGCAGATCAGAACATAACAAAAAGATGGAAAAACACCTTGTTGAGATGATGCGTAACCGTGCTTCACGTTATGGCACACGTGAAGTATTCCGGTTTAAGGAAACTGGCGCAAAAGATTACAAAAGCTATACCTGGCAGGAGTTGAACAACACCACCGATAGGGTTGCGAAGTCTCTGCTCTCCCTGGGTTTTGGGCCGAAATCGAACATCGGCATTTTTAGTGACAACAAACCACATTGGACCTTTTGTGATCTCGGGATTCTTGCCATAAGGGGTGTGGTTGTTCCGTTTTTCTCTACGGCTTCAAAGCAGCAGCTGAAATATATTGTTGATGAGACCAGGATGGAGCTGATGTTTGTCGGGAACAGGGAACAGCTTGAAAAGGCAGTTTGGTTATTCGACAACTCCGACAGTCTGAAGAAAGTGGTATGTTTTTATGAAAGCCTTTCTGCGGATAAGGATGCCCGTTGCATCAGGTGGAATGATTTTCTTAAGTTGGGTGCAAGCGGGTCGTTTGACAACCGGCTCTCACAGATCCTGGAATCGGCGGAGCCGGATGACCTGGCCACGATCATCTATACTTCAGGAACGACTGGTGAGCCAAAGGGTGTTATGTTAGGCCAGGATAATTTCATGAGTTGTTTTAAGAATCATGACGAACGATTGAAAGTCACCGAAGAGGATGTTTCACTTTGTTTTTTACCTCTGAGCCATATCTTTGAGCGTTCCTGGACTTTTTACATGCTTCATCGGGGGGCGGTAAATGTATACCTTGAAAATCCGAAGACTGTAATTGAAGAGCTGCCGAAAGTCAGGCCCAGCCTGATGTGCACTGTCCCCAGGTTTTTTGAAAAGACCCATGAAGGGATACGGATCGAAGAGGCCCGGTGGGCGCCCGGGAAGAGAAAAATATTCGAATGGGCCGTACTTACCGGCATGGAATATTCGGCCTACCTGAAGAATAATGAACAGCCTCCCCTGGGAGTCAGGGTCCGCCGGGGTATTGCCGATTTACTTGTGCTGAAGAAGCTGCGTTCCATATTTGGCGGGAACATCCGGTATATGCCTTGTGCGGGTGCTGCCATCAATCCCGAACTTCTGAAGTTTTTCCATGCAGCCGGATTGTTCTTGAACTATGGTTACGGAGCAACTGAAACAACCGCGACGGTTTCGTGTTTCAGGGATGATGTATACGAATTTGAGGCCAGCGGCACGGTAATGCCAGGAACCACTGTCAGAATCAGCGAACAGGACGAAATACTCGTACAGGGGGCCACTGTTTTCAAAGGCTATTATAACAAACCGGAAGAGACAGCAAAGGTTTTGAAGGATGGCTGGTACCACAGCGGCGACCAGGGAACCTTTAGTGAAGCCGGCAATCTGATCATGCTCGACCGCATCAATGATATCTTTAAAACCTCGGGTGGGAAGTTCGTATCTCCCCAGAAGGTGGAATTATTGCTTGGCAGGGATCCATTTATCGAGCAGGTTGTAGTACTGGGCGACAACCGCAAGTTTATCTGCGCACTCATTGTTCCATCGTTTGTCGCCCTAAAATCACAGTTTGGAGCTATCAGTAAGGCGTTTCCCGACGACAAATCTTTGATCGTTCACCCTTCGGTTCAGGAGTTTTTCAGGAACAGGCTGGAACAGATACAGGAAGAACTGATGCCGCATGAAAAAGCAGTCAAGTTTACTTTATTGCCTGAGGCTTTCAGTATAGAAAACGAAGTGCTTACCAGCACCCTGAAAATACGGCGCAAGGTGATCTATGAGAAATACCGGGAGTTGATCGACGCGATGTACTTACCGCGTTAATTTCCATCGTTTGTGAGACCATAACCAGCTTCCCGGATTTTTACGAATTGATTCCCCGAGTTTTTCAGAGTACATTAGCGTGAGCTCGCCTTCGGGCAAGGAAGCCGGGTCATCGGTAAGAAGTACAGCTTCAAGAGTGTAATACCCGCGCTTCACTCTTTGAACATCCACGTACATCACGGGATAATTGTACATTCGGGCATATTTCTCAGGGCCATGAAGAAAAGCGGTCTCCCTGCCCAGAAATTTGATCCAATAGGATTTTGAAGCATTTGAGGGGCTTTGGTCAGAGGCCATGATATAGACCGAAGGCGTGTTGGCATGGTGTTCAAATACCAGCGAAGTTTCGTATATGGAGGCCAGGGTAGTCCTGAATTTAGCCCGGCTCCATTTCATGAACCGGTTGATGTATGTATTGCTGAGAGGCTTGTAGAAGGCAATGATGGGGTGTTTCGTGAACAAGCCGGGCGACATGCTTCCCCACTCCCAGTTATTGAAATGGGCAGGCAGCGCAATGACGCTTTTGCCCTGCTCAAGGAATGGTTCAATGACCTCAGGATTGATGATGAAATGTCTCTTTTTAACAGTTCCCTTAAGCATGCTGAACCCCTTGATGCCTTCCGCAATTACATCAGCAAGGTTTTTATATACCTGACCCACGATTACATCCAGCTCGTGTTCTCCCAGCCCGGGGAAGCAGGCTTTAAGGTTTGAAAGGATGACCTTTTTGCGGTAACCCATGATCCTGTGCAAAAAGAATTGTCCAAAATCTGATAAAAGATACAGCAAAGGAAAAGGGAGCAGCCCGATGAGGAAAACAAAAAACAGGAAAACACCTGTGAGCAGGAGATCCATAAGTCAGGTAATAATGATTGGAGAGGCCGGGCCGGCTGATTTAAATGCAAACATAAGCTCTGGTTTCTGATGCAAAGTTAAATTATTTATTACATTTGATTTCCGAACATGCCTCCCATGTATACACAAAAACGCTTGCTTACCGGATTTCTGGTCAGTTTCACGGCAGTCATCATGATCCTTCTCGCCGATCATTACGCTGCACTTAATCTGCCAGTGCTTCTGCTTATACCCCTTCGCTGGCTGCCTATCTTGATTTTCATGGTGTATGCCGTGAAGAAAAAAAGCCTGACTACCTGGATCTTTTTTTCAATGCTCGCAGGGATAGAATTCGGGTATGATCTGCCGGCGGTTGCAAAAGAGATGAATATCGTGAGCCAGATTTTCATTCATCTGGTAAAGACGATTATTGCCCCCCTGCTGTTCGGAACCCTGGTTACAGGTATAGCAGGCCATGCCGACCTGAAACAGGTAGGAAGAATGGGCTGGAAGTCACTACTTTACTTTGAGATCGTATCAACCATTGCACTGTTCATCGGCCTTGCTGCAATCAATATAAGCGGCGCAGGGCATGGAGTTATTGTGCCAGAGGCCATGACGAGGGGGGCACTGCCCGAAGTTCAGGCCCAGGGCTGGCGCGACATTGTTCTACATGTATTCCCCGAAAATATAGCCAAATCCATTGCCGAAGGACAGGTATTGCAGATCGTCGTCTTCAGCATTTTATTCGGCATTGCCGTGGCCATGGTCAAAGAACAGTACCGTGCTCCCATGCTTAGGTTCACCGGGTCTCTAACGGCCGTCATGTTCAAATTCACCAACATGATCATGTTGTTTGCCCCTTTTGCAGTCTTTTCAGCCATTGCCTACAGCGTGGGGCATATGGGGCTGCAGGTCCTGCTAAACCTTTTTGAGCTGCTGGCGACCCTATATGTGTCGCTAATCGTGTTTATGCTATTCGTGCTTTTGCCGATACTACTGTTTCTGAAGGTTCCATTAAAAAACTTTGTTAAGGCTATCTCAGAACCGGCAACCATAGCTTTTGCGACCACCAGCAGCGAATCGGCTCTTCCCCGGGCCATGGAAAACATGGAAAAATTCGGGGTGCCGCGCCAGATCGTCGCCTTTGTGATCCCGACCGGTTACAGTTTTAATCTTGATGGCACTACATTATACCTTGCCATGGCTTCAATTTTTGTGGCCAATATGGCGGGCATTCATCTCCCCTTCGGAACCCAGATCATCATGATGTTAACGCTCATGCTCACCAGCAAAGGCGTGGCGGGCGTTCCCAGGGCATCACTTGTAATTTTGTTAGGCACTGCAGCGAGTTTCGGGCTTCCGATATGGCCCATATTTATTATCCTTGGTATTGATGAGCTGATGGATATGGCGAGGACGGCTACCAACGTGATCGGCAACTGTCTGGCCACCGTGGTGATCGCCCGATGGGAGGGCGAATTCGATCAGGAGAAGGCGAAAAACCTGAATCTCGAAACTGAAGTTTAAACCGATGAAGAAGAGCGAATGACCGGAACTACCTCAAAACAATCACCCACACTGATCCTTGTCAGCGCATCCCTTGCCATGCTGATGGTAAAGCTGGATGCATTTATCGTGAACATCTCACTGCCCACGATCGCACAGAATTTCGGATGCTCCCGCGATATTGTCTCAATGGTACTGCTCGCCTACCTGGTCGCCAGTACCGCAACCCTCCTGCTTTTCGGCATGCTGGGCGACCGCCTTGGGCTGAAGAAGATCTTTATCTCAGGCTTTATCCTGTTTACTATTGGATCCCTGCTTTGCGGGATGTCGACCAATATTGTCCTTCTTATCATTTCACGCTTTATTCAGGGCCTGGGCGGGTCCATGCTGGTAGCCAACTGTCTGGCAATTATCGGCCAATTCATGCCTCACGACAAGATTGGCTCAGCCTATGGTATCCTTACCACTATTTCATCGATCGGGGTAAGCCTGGGCGCTCCTCTCGGAGGATTAATAACCTATTATGCCAGCTGGCACTGGATCTTTCTGATTAACGTCCCTATTGGTATTTTCGCCATCTGGCTATCGGCAAAATACATTCCTTCGGAGAAAAAGGAAAAATTTTCGTTCAAAGGATTTGACTTCACAGGGGCCTTGCTGGCCTTGTTCGCCTTTACCTCCCTGATCCTTGCATTCAATTCCCTCGACAACGGGGGATTTGATGTGATAATGCCATATGCGGCACTCGTCTTTACCGCCCTTTTGTTTTATTTTTTTATTATCAGGGAGAAAAAAGCCTTACATCCGATCCTGGATCTCAGCCTTTTTAGAATAAAGCCCCTGACATTCGCCCTCATAGCCAGCCTTTTGGCCAGCAGTGCGAATTTCGGCTACGCCTATATGATGCCTTTTTACCTGGAAAAGGACCTCGGTCTTACTTCAAATGTAGTGGGGATGCTGCTTCTTATATCGTCCCTGGTGGTAATGGTACTGGCTCCGTTTGCCGGGAAAATGTCTGACAAAATAAAACCTGTAAGGATCTGCAGCATCGCACTGATTGTCGGAGTACTCGACTATGTATTCTTTTCATCCGTTCTGGGAATGTTACAGATGTGGGGGCCGGTTATATTCCTTTTCTTCTCGGGCATTTTCCTGGGTCTCTTCCTTTCGCCGAACAACAAGATGATCATGGACATGGCTACCGAAGGGAAACAAGGCATCGTTTCAGCAACGTCCAACACCTTTACTTCGGTGGCGGCAGTGATTGGTGTTTCGGTCTTTCAGATGATTTTTTCCCTTACTACCGGCGGTGACAACGCTCATCCGGGCCTGATCCAGAATATTGCCGGAGTAAGGAATGCCTTTATTTGCGGGGCTGTTTTACTTGTATTCGCTCTGATTTTTACCAGATTCTCACGCAAACTCAGGCCCGTTAAGTTGTCTTGTTTTATTTGACTGCGGATGAGGTTCTCACTTAAGCAGTCCGCATACAGAAATAAACATAAATTCAACCTATATGAGTTATACCATTTCACGTTTCGGATGGCAGCCCGATCTGCCCGATCAGAGGGACTACCGCTATGCGGCGCCCCCTGCAGTATTAACCAGAATACCTGAAAAGACCGACCTCAGGCCCGGCTGCCCGACAGTGTACGACCAGGGTGAACTTGGAAGCTGCACGGCCAACGCAATAGGTGCGGCATTCGAATATGGGCTGATCAAACAAAAAGCTGCAGCTTTCACGCCTTCCCGTTTGTTTATTTATTACAACGAAAGGGTGATTGAGCATTCAGTCAGCAACGATAGCGGGGCCATGATACGCGACGGAATGAAGACGGTGAATAAGGAAGGAGCCTGCCCCGAAAAGGACTGGCCTTATCTTGTTTCGAAATTCGCGTTAAAACCTGCAGCGGCCTGTTTTACAAAAGCGCTTGACCACCAGGTGCTGTCGTATCACCGCATTCCCCGTAACCTCGATCAGATCAGGGCTTGCCTTGCTGACGGTTTTCCCATGGTGTTCGGCTTTACGGTGTATGAAAGCTTTGAAAGTCCAATTGTGTCCCAAACCGGGGTAATGGAAATGCCCGGTCCCGGCGAACATGTAATCGGAGGCCATGCCGTTCTTGCCATTGGTTATGATGATTCAACCCGACGCTTCCTCGTCCGCAATTCATGGAGCGAGCAATGGGGCATGAAAGGCTATTTTACCATGCCCTACAATTACCTGTTGAACGAAAATCTCTCCGACGATTTCTGGACGATAAGGCTGGTAGAAGAAAATCCTGCCATAAAAAAGAAATAAAGTAATTTTGCTTATAAACAAAGAATCAAAACTATCTGGTGGCTATCCCTGTGACCGGGACTTCTGTAAACCCGGCACGCAGTCTTGGACCCGCTCTGTTTGCAGGCGGAAAGGCACTTTCTCAGCTCTGGCTCTTTTTTGTGGCTCCCATCCTGGGTGCCATTCTTGCTGCCCTGGTCTGGAGATTCGGGTTTGACAAGGAATAGAATTACATAATTATCAGATTATAAGGCAAGTGGGCTTATGTTTGCTTGCCTTTTTCATTTTCCCCGACGAAATCGACGAAAATTTCACTGGTTTTTTCGTCGGGATTAACCTGTGGTTTAACGGTCAGCAACTGTTGCAGGACGAAAATAGCTTTCCGGGGCCTTCATGGCGACATACCTTTGTCACATCAACAAAGCAAAAACCAAAAGCCATGAAAGCAACAAACAACATAACCCGCAATATTCTGAAAAGCCTGATTTTAATCGTCAGCATGTTTTTCATCCAGATCAGTACCGTATCAGCAGAAGGGTTCAACAGTCCTTCCTCTGCCACTCTTACATTAACTACCATGATCACATCTCTCGCACCTATTGCCCCTTCGATCTCTGATTTCAGTGATGCCGAGTTGATTGCAGCCGATTTTTTCGAGCTTGCTCCGGTTGTTCCTGCTGAAGCCGATTTCAACGAAACTCCCGAAACTTCCACCACGATAGCAGATCTGGCACCTGTAAGTCCTGCCGAAGCCGATTTTAATGACTGATCTTTTTTGCTGCAATGTTGCTCTTCATATCTCCAGGGCGGATCCAAAGGGTCCGCCTTTTTTTCTGTCCCGGAGTTCCGCTTAACAGAAAATTAGTACTTTTGAGTATGATAGATTTACGAAGCGATACTGTTACACGCCCCTCGAAAGAGATGCTCGAGGCCATGC
>CAIWXI010000038.1 GCA_903916595.1 uncultured Bacteroidales bacterium
CAGGGTATAGATCTCGGTATAGTTGACATCCGCTTTGCAATATAGTATATCCCTGGCATTGACCACCTTATACTCCTTCCCTACCGGCAGTGAAACAAGGATGTTGGGCTCATCGCCCGATTCAAGCTGGGCAAGCAGGAGTTTGACCTTGTTTTCTATTGAATTTTTCTTTGCCTGCTTATCATAACGTTCAAGAAATGACTCCAGCTCCTTCGGATCCACAGGCTTCAGAAGGTAGTCGAAGGCGGCATGTTTTATAGCCTCTATGGCATATTCTTCATATGAGGTTGTGAACACCACCTCGAAATTGATGCTGTCGAATTTCTTGAACAGCTGGAATCCGTCTTCCCCGGGCATCTGGATATCAAGAAAAACCACATCGGGCAGGGTAGCATTGATCAAACTTACTCCTTCCATAACGGAACCTGCCGTCCCCGTAATCCGGAGGCGATCTTTAAATTTATATTCGATCAAAGCGCAAAGGTCTTCCCTGCAATTGGCTTCATCGTCGATGATTACACATGTTATCATGGCTTGTTCATTTATTTATACGAAATTAACATAAGTTTTGATCCCGTTCATCATAAAAAATGAGCGATAAATAAAAAGCCCCATTTCCCTTTACTCCAGTCCTTACTTTTACAGGTAATTCGCAATAACATATGAAAAAAAATAAAATTAATACAGAATGTGATACCAGCCTGCTGAAATGTGTCGAGAAAATTGCCAACGCGGCAGAATCCTCGGAAATCAGCAGTAAATTTTTATCTGACAACAAAGAGGATTTAAAGAGGCTGTCTGATTTCCTCGAAATTTCCGAGACCCAGGCTGTGCTGTTCAGCGTGATCTTTAACCTGAACTTTGGTTCCACCACTGTTGACCTGGAACAGATGGCTGATTATTTCAAGTGCAGCGCCGTGAGTGTTGTAGGTTATCTTACTGAACTTGATAACCTGGTTGAAAAGAAGCTGCTGAGGCGGCAAACCGAGAACCGCAGAAAGCGTGGCAAGAATTACCTGAACAATATTGAGTTTTATATAAACAGGGAGGCTTTCGAGTCGTTGAGGAAGGGTGAAAAATTCATTTCAAAGACCATTGAAACCCCCGACATATATAGCCTTATGGCCTATTTCGATGGAGTTTTTCAGGATTTTCGCGGCGGGGAGTATTCTGTTCCTGAACTGCACAATGAGATCCGTTCGTCGCTATTACGTAATGATTCTTTTCCCTTCATAAAGGAGCTGAAGAAATTTCCAATGGAGACGGAAGAACTTACTCTTTTCATCCTCCTGTGCAGTGAGTTTATGGATGATGAAGTAACGCTGCCTCTGCTTGATGCTATCAAATATCTCTATCCCTCGCTCACCGATCGTATGCGTGTTCGTAAAGAGTTTCTGAAAGGGACTCATGTTCTTTTGCTTAACGGACTGGCCATGCTTGAAGAAGGTCAGTTCAGGAGTGAACAGCAACTGATGCTGACCGAACGTGGTATTGAACTTCTGCTGCAGGACGATAAAGACCTTTTCATTACCCGTAAAAATAAAAAGAAAACCGGTGATTTTATTCTTGCCTCAGGCATCGCCGGGAAAGAGCTTTTTTTCAGCGGTAAAGAATCGAAAAGCCTCGGTTTTCTTACCGATACGCTGAAACCCGCCAACCATGCAAACCTTGTCAACCGCCTCAAAGATGCAGGCATGCGCACGGGTGTGACGGTTTTACTGTATGGCCCCCCGGGGACCGGTAAAACGGAATCGGTTTACCAGATCGCCCGTAATACGGGAAGGGATATCCGCATGATATCGATCAGCGAAACAAAAAGTATGTGGTTCGGCGAATCGGAAAAACTCATCAAGAACGTGTTCGATGAATACCGGAAAAGGGTTGAGAAGTGCGAAGTGGCCCCTATCCTGTTGTTCAATGAAGCCGACGGTATTTTCAGCACACGTAAAAAGATCGGCTCATCCTCGGTTGACCAAACCGAAAATGCCATCCAGAACATTATCCTCCAGGAGATGGAAGATATGAACGGAATTTTGATCGCCACCACGAACCTCACCCAGAACCTCGACCAGGCTTTTGAACGGAGGTTCCTTTACAAGATCAGTTTTGAGAAACCCTGCCCGGAAGCAAGAGTGAAAATATGGCTTGATAAGGTGAGGTCTCTGCCCGTTGATCAGGCCGAAAGACTGTCGGGCCGATATGAACTGAGCGGCGGACAGATAGAGAACATAGCCCGCAAATGTATCCTTAAACAAGCACTCTACGGCCTTTACCCCTCTTTCGATGAGGTTGTGTCATTCTGTGAAGAAGAACAGATGAGCCGGAATTCCATTCAAAGGATTGGGTTTTGAAGTGGATGACGGATGACGGATGTCAGATGGCGGATGACGGATGGTAGATGGCAAATGGCAGATGGGACGCAGAAAGTCCTGGGCATTGAGTCAATAAAGGGTTTTAGAAAATGTTATAGTGTATTCTTTTTCCAATTTTCGAGCAGCAAACCAGGAATTCTTCCAAAGTGGTTTTCATTGTTTGTAATAAAAACCATTGGTTGCGTCTTCGATCAGTTTCCTCCGGTAATATGAGTTTGAAACGGAAAGGATATCTTTCCTGTTGTTAAGAATGATGGAGGATTGCCCTTCCACTTCAGTATTCATCTGCCCCTCTGCCCGGATTGCTGCAAGAGAAAGTATTAAAATAAGAATACGGCAAAAACGAAGTCGGGGCATAAAACGATTGTGGAAGGGCGTATTTATTTCAGGTTTCTGCTTATTTCAGGCCGTTATTAATGAATGTCTGCACTTTTTCGCCGAATTCAGTACCTTCATCAACCTCCTTCAATGCCTTTTGTATGGCGCGTGTGATGGCTCCCTTGTTGGCGTCGATAAAATCTGAATTGTACAGGAAAAATATCCAGTATTCGGTAAGATCAGACCTTTTCCCACATCCGCCATCCGCCATCTGATATCAGATATCAGATAACGGGAACTCCAGCTCCACCCGGGTGCCACAGGGTTTGCCGGTGAGGTCGTAAAGATCGGTTATATTGATTGTGAACCGCCCTTTCTGGCCATTTAAATTCAGCAAATGCAGGCGGGTATTGGTGATGTCCATGCCCCTGGAATTATGCCGTGTACCCGATGCTTCCTTCTGCCCGGCTGCTTTTTTGCGGCCTATGCCGTTGTCTTCAATGCTAAACTCAAATTGGGTCTCATTC
>CAIWXI010000039.1 GCA_903916595.1 uncultured Bacteroidales bacterium
CCGGTGGTAACAACATCATCAACCAAAAGAATATTCATACCGGCAATTTTTTCTATATTTTTTATCAGGAAAATCTCATTCACGTTATGCCAGCGTAAAAAACGTGATTTATGAGTCTGAGTCTCGGTTGAATTTTTCCGCAATAGGGTTTCACAAGTAAACGGTATATCCATCGAAGAGGAAAGTCCAATAGCAAACTGTTCGCTTTGATTATAACCCCTTTTCAGATATTTTTTCTTGTGAAGAGGAACGGGAATAATCATTTTTGAAAGGGAAAAAGGAGGGCATGACTTAAGGATTTTACCGAATTCTTCACCCAGAAATATTCCAATATCCTTTCGACCCTTGTATTTCAAAGCATGGATCATGTTCTGTACCTTGCTGCCTTTATTAAACTGCAGAAATGAGGTTGCCGAAAGAATATCGGCACGGCCCCAGAATATTTTATTAACTGGATTATCATCGTAATAGTGGAAGTTTGTTTTGGGAAGATGATAATAGCAGTTATCGCAAATCACCTTTTCATGTTTCCACAGGGAATTGCCGCAACCGCAGCAGATGCGGGGAAAGATCAATCCGACAAAATCACCGGTCCACATACCACTTAATCCGCCATCAATGAAAAAGTGATACAAAAGTTTTTCAACATTTAATGGGATTCTGTAAAAAATGACGTAGGTTTGATAAGGTTTTCGGCAAAAATCCCGGTAGCATGGATGTAGTAAATAAGGGCAAACTTCTGGAAGTAACCGACCTCAAAGTGAGCTTTCAGCAGGGAAAAGAAACCACCCTTGCCGTAGACGGAATCTCGTTTGAGATATTCCCTTCCGAAACACTGGCCATTGTGGGAGAATCAGGATCGGGTAAATCAGTTACAGCGCTTTCGGTCATGAAACTAATACCTGATCCTCCGGGAAAGGTTGAAGCCGGGAAGATGAGATTTCTTACAAAAGATAATCGGCTTTTAGACCTGCAAAGTGTGTCTGAACCTGAAATGACAGAAATCAGGGGTAAAAATATTGCCATGGTCTTCCAGGAGCCGATGACCTCTCTAAACCCGGTATTCACCTGCGGCGACCAGGTACTTGAAGGGATACGTTCGCATTTTGAAATTTCCAGGACCCGGGCTGTGATGAGAACTCTTGAATTATTCAGGGAAGTGAGATTGCCCCAGCCCGATCGCATCTACAGATCATATCCTCATGAGTTATCGGGTGGGCAAAAGCAAAGGATTATGATCGCAATGGCAATTTCATGCAATCCTTCGCTTTTAATTGCCGACGAGCCAACGACCGCACTCGATGTGACTGTTCAGCAAAAGATCCTACTGCTTCTGAAAAAGATCCAGAAAGCAAGGAAAATGAGTATTTTGTTCATCACTCACGATCTGGGGCTGGTCTCAGGTTTTGCCGACCGGGTTTTGGTGATGTACAAAGGAAAGATTGTGGAACAGGGAAATGTTTCACAACTGTTTTCCAATCCCGGGCATCTGTATACGCAAGGACTGCTTGCCTGCAGGCCTCCGTTGAACACAAGACTGAAAAGACTGCCCACGGTTAACGACTTTATTGAGGGTGCGGGAAAGTCCGCAACGGAAATAATCAGTGGTGAAGAACGTTCCGAAAGGCTTGCCAGACTATACCAACCCGAGCCTGTGCTCAGGGTAAAAGAGCTTATAAAACATTTTCCCGGAACAAAAGCTGTTGATCATGTAAGTTTTGATGTTTACCCCGGCGAAACCCTGGGAATAGTGGGCGAATCGGGATGTGGTAAAACCACGCTGGCCAGGGTGGTTCTTGAACTCATACCGCCGGATTCCGGAACAATTATTTTTAAAAACGAAGAGATCACAAGGCTTTCCAGGGAAAAGATGAAATCTTTGCGGAAACACCTCCAGATCATTTTTCAGGATCCGTATTCGTCGCTAAACCCAAGGCTCACCGCGGGTGCTGCAATCCTGGAACCCATGAAAGTGCACCGTCTTCATGGCAATGACACCGAAAGGAAGGAAAAGGTGATAGGGTTGCTTGAAAAAGTAGGACTTCAGCCTGAACATTATGACCGGTATCCTCATGAATTCTCAGGGGGCCAGAGGCAGCGTATATGTATTGCCAGGGCGCTTGCCGTGGAACCTCAGCTTCTTATCTGCGATGAATCCGTATCAGCGCTCGATGTTTCTGTTCAGGCACAGGTTCTCAACCTGCTCAATGATTTGAAACTGGAATTCGGGCTTACGTATATCTTTATTTCACACGACCTCTCGGTTGTGAGGTATATGGCCGACAGGATTATCGTGATGAAAAATGGCCGGATCGTTGAGACAGGCGATGCCGACAGAATTTTTACTAATCCTCAGAACGCTTACACAAGTTCATTGATTGAAGCAATTCCACATCCGGAGTTTCTTCACTAATTCTTTATAAAACACCAGATAATGGGAAAAAAAATATCCAGAAAAACTTCGGCCGAAACCGGCAATATCGTAAAATCCGTGATCGAAGTTTTCAAGCAAAACCCTTTCAGCAGTTTTAATTATAAGCAGGTATCGGCACGGCTAGGACTGGATGACCGTGCCAGCAAGGACATGGTAAGACTTGTTGTAGAACGACTGTTCATGGTAAAGGATCTGGTTGAGTCAAAGAGGGGAAAATACCAGATCAATACCGAAAGCGATAAGTATAAGCAGGAGATGAACAGGGATGTCGTTGGTCGCGTTGACATGAAACAGACCGGTAAAGCCTATATAATACCGGCGGATGGATCGGAAGATATTTTTGTTGCTGCTGAAAATACCAGTCATGCTCTTCATGGCGACACGGTAAGGGTAAGACTGTTTCCTATGAGGAAGGGGCATAAAAAAGACGGGCAGATTACAGAAATCATTAAACGGCATAAGAGGCAATTCGTTGGTATTATTGAAGCAAGCAAGAATTTTGCATTTCTGATTCCTGACAACCCATCGGTTCCGATTGAAATCCTGATACAGAAACCCGACCTGAACGGCGCCAGGAACGGGCAGAAAGTTGTTGCTGTGATCACCGAATGGCCGGAACATTCGAAGAATCCCTTTGGAAAGGTTATACAGATTCTTGGTCAACCCGGAGAAAATCTCGTGGAAATGCAGGCTATTCTGGCCGAATACGATTTCCCCTTGTCATTTTCAGAAAAAGCAGAAGCCGAAGCCCGAAAAATCCCCGAGGAGATACCTCAGGCGGAGATCAGCAAACGAAGGGACTTTAGAAATGTATTTACTATCACCATTGATCCGGAGGATGCAAAGGATTTCGATGATGCGATTTCGTTGTTAAAGCTGGCCAACGGCCACTGGGAAGTGGGAGTTCACATTGCCGACGTGTCGTATTACGTACAGAAGGGAACAGAGATCGACAAGGAGGCGTATGAAAGAGGAACTTCGGTCTACATGGTACACCGTACCGTTCCCATGCTGCCCGAAAGGCTGTCGAACCAGCTTTGCTCGCTTCAGCCCGACAAGGACAGGTTGTGCTTTTCGGCCGTGTTTGAATTTGACGAAAGCGGAAAGATCTACAGCGAATGGTTTGGCCGGACGGTGATTCATTCGTGCCGCAGGTTTGCCTACGAGGAGGTTCAGGCCATCATTGAGGCTGGGCAGGGAGAATATGCTGAAGAGATTGCTATTCTTAACGGGATTGCATTAAAACTCCGTGAAGAAAGGTTTAAAAAAGGCTCTTTTAATTTTGAGACACAGGAAGTACGGTTCAGGCTGGATGATAAAGGACGGCCGCTGAGCATATACATCCGGGAAATGAAAGATGCCAACAAGCTGATCGAAGATTTCATGCTGCTGGCCAACCGGAAAGTGGCGGAGTGGGTTGGAAAGCAGAAACCGGAAGTTCAGCCGAAAACTTTTGTATACAGGGTCCATGACAAACCCAATCCGGAAAAGCTGGAAGTGTTCACACAGCTGGTCGAACGCCTGGGCTTTTCACTGAAGTTATCCACCAAAAAATCCATGGCTTTTTCTTTTAACCAGCTGTTTCATGATATCAAGGGGACCGGGGCGGAAAACATGGTCGAAAGTGTGGCTATCCGTACCATGGCAAAAGCAATTTATACAACAAAAAATATAGGGCATTATGGCCTTGCATTTCCTTATTATACCCACTTCACATCACCCATACGCCGTTACCCCGATCTGATGGTTCACCGTCTGTTCCAGGATTATTTAGACAAGAAGCCATCGGTACAGGCAGCCGAATACGAGATGCTGTGCGAGCATTCTTCGGATATGGAAAAACGTGCCGCTGATGCGGAAAGAGCCTCGGTAAAATACAAGCAGGCCGAGTATATGCTTGATAAGATAGGGCAGGAGTTTGATGCTTTAATATCAGGGGTAAGCAAATGGGGAATTTTTGCCGAGATCATCGGCACAAAATGCGAAGGGATGATCAAGCTCAGGGATCTCGACGACGATTATTATTACCTGGATGAAGAGAATTTCAGGGTGATCGGGCAGAGGTCCGGAAATGTATACAAACTGGGAGATCCGGTGAGGATCAGGGTGAAAAAGATAGATCTTTCGAGGAAGCAGATGGATTATTTAATACTTTGATATGGACCTCGTTTCTCCGGATGATCTGGTAAAAGCCAGTAAAACGCTACAGATTTTTGGTGGCAACCGGCTCGCCCGGGTTCTGTTCAGGCTTTTCAGGCTGGACCTCCTGAATAAAACCTATTGCAACAATCTTCATCTTCCGCCTGAGGAGTTCAACGATAAAATCCTTGAAGATGTAAAGGTAGTATACAAGGTTTCGGAAATTGATCTGAAAAACATTCCTGCTGACGGCAGTTTCATTACTGTTTCAAACCATGCCTATGGAGGAATTGATGGCCTGATGCTGATTTCCGTGATCACAAAACAGAGACCTGATTACAAAGTACTGGTGAATTTTTTACTCACGCGGATCGAGCCTCTGAAGAGATATTTTATCGGGGTAAACCCTTTTGAGACTCACAAAGATTTAAAATCAAGCTACGGGGGATTAAAAGATGCTTTTGTACACCTTGTAAACAGGCATCCTATTGGTTTTTTTCCGGCGGGCGAAGTCAGCAGCTATAAACTCAGGCAAGGGATAATCACCGACCGGGAATGGCAGCATTCGATGCTGAAATTTATTAAAAAAGCCAGGGTTCCTATTGTTCCAGTCTATTTCCCGGGCCACAACAGCATCTCGTTCAATATCCTTGGGTTTATCCACCCGGCCTTGCGCACCGCCAAACTACCATCCGAATTATTCAATAAAGAAAAAAAAGAAATACAGATCAGGATCGGCTCTCCAATATCGGTTAACGAACAGAATGAATTTAAGGATATCAACGACTACGGCAGGTTCCTGCGCATGAAAACATATGCACTGGGACTTTCCGCTCCCCCCTTGAAATGCAAATACAATATACTGGCTCACTCGCCGGAACCTATTATTGATCCGGTTCCGGATTTCCTGATACTGGAAGAGATAGAGCAAATCAAAACAGAATATCTACTTTTCAGGATAAAAGAAAGTTGTGTGTTTTGCGCTCCCTCGGCAAAGATCCCCAACATTCTGAAGGAGATCGGAAGGCGAAGGGAGAAAACCTACCGCGAAGTTGGCGAAGGGACCAATAAAAGTGTGGACGTCGATCCTTATGATCCCTACTTTGAACAGCTTTTTATCTGGGACGATAACGACAAGCAGCTGGTCGGAGGATACCGGGTGGGCAAGGGGAATCATATCCTCACAAATTTTGGGATGAAAGGATTTTACATCGCCAGCCTGTTCAGGATAAGCAAAAAATTTGCCCCCATCTTAAATGTCTCGATTGAACTCGGCCGTTCATTTATCATTAAAGAGTATCAGAAAAAACCGCTACCTCTGTTTCTGCTCTGGAAAGGGATCCTTTATCTTCTTCTTAAGAACCCTAACTACCGATATCTTCTGGGGCCCGTGAGTATCAGTAATGAGTTCAAATCATGTTCAAAAACACTCTGTGTGGAATTTCTGAGGGCCAATTATTTTAATTCGGAATTTGCAGAGCATATAAAACCCAGAATGCCTTATAAGGGAAAGCCTCAGGGCATCATCGAAAAAGAGCTGTTCCTGAAATATACCGGGAATGATACAGCCAGGCTCGACGGCTTCATCCGTGATTTTGACCCTCAGTATAAAACCCCTATTCTTCTCAGGAAATATCTTAGTGTAAATGCGGAAGTATTGGGATTTAACGTCGACCCCTTATTCAATAATTGCCTGGATGCACTTATGATACTCGATTTGTTTGAAGTGCCGTTCGCCACGATTGAGGGCCTGGCTAAGGAATTCCAGGACCAGTCATTGCTGGAAAGATTCAGGAAATAGTCAGGCCAGCTTATTCTTTTCGATCAGGTCAAAGAAATTTTTACGGAATGTTTCGCTTACAGGGATATATTTATCAAGGATTTTGATACGGTTTCTTTCGATGGATTCGATTTTGTCGAGAGCCACGAAAAATGATTTATGGACTCTGCAGAACAAAGGTTCATGAAGCACCTCTTCCAGTTTTTTAGAATTCATCAGGGTCATAATACGCCGGGTTTTTGTTACAATTCTCCAGTAATCACCCATGCCTTCCACATACAGAACATCCGGACATTCGATTCGTTCCATGCGGGTTTCGGTCTTTACAAAGAAATAAGAAAGTCCGGAACTTTTTACTTCGGACGAGGTGGTTTTTTCGTGCGCCTGATTTTCCATTTGCATTCGCTCGTATACCTTATTAACTCCTTTTAAAAACCTGGCAAACGATATAGGCTTAAGCATATAATCCATCACATCCAGATCAAACCCCTGGATTGCATAATTTTCATATGCCGTTGTGAAGATCACGAAGGGTGGATTTTGAAGCGAATTTAGCAATTGTATGCCCGAAAGTTCTTCCATCTGTATATCCAGAAAGATAAGGTCAACTTTGCCCGAACGTATGAATTCAATGGAATCCACAGCGTTGTCGAAGGTCTTTGAGAGATTCAGAAATGACACCTTTGAACAATATTCCCTGATAATGTCAAGGGCCAGGGGTTCGTCGTCTATAGCAATACAATGGATCTGCATCAGGAATGGATAATTAACTTGACAGTAAACATATCTTCGCCGGAATTGATATCGAGGCTGTATTTTTGCGGATAGAGCAGTTCCAGCCTGCGTCGGATATTGTTCAGCCCGATACCTCCCTGCTGGTCTTTAGGCGCCAGCTGATTTTTACGGATGAAATTTTTCACTTCAAAAGACACCATATCGGGTTTTACATCGAGGCTGACTATGATCCCGGGAGCTGGAACTGTGCGGCTTGCATGTTTGAATGCATTTTCAACAAAGGGAATCAGCAGCATAGGGGCGATGGTAAGCCCTTCGGCTGAACCCTTGATTTCAAGGGATACAAAATCCTTATTCCGTAATCTCAGTTTTTCAAGTTCGATAAAGCTTTTCAGGTATTCGATTTCTTTTTCAAGAAGCACCTTGTCGGTGGTGGCATCATACAGCATATACCGCATGATCGACGACAGTTTCATCACGGCCTCAGGTGCATCATCCGATTTCTGGTAAACGAGAGAATAGATATTATTTAGTGTGTTGAAGAAAAAATGGGGGTTAACCTGCGACCGAAGCAAGGCAAGTTCACTGATCTGCTTCTGATTGATGAAATCGGCCTGGAGTTTCTGGTTCTCGTACCAATTGATTGCCAGGCGGATCAGCAGGCTGTAAATGAAAAAGATAATGATCAGCCGGATATCATCAAAGACCCATGCCTTATCGATCGTCAGTTTGTTCATGTCATAATGGACGAGATATCTCCAGAATGGATATTCCATAGCGATACGGCCTGCAAGAATAAGCCCGGCTATTGACAGTCCAAGCAGAACACTAATGAGTTTGTTTTTGAGTTTGAACAGATATCCGAATGAAAAATAGAACGCGTAAAAAGAAAGCATTCCGGTGAGCATGTGGATGATGAGATCGGGTAGAAGGAAAGGAACATCTTTTTTTATGAAATACGGGAATGCGGCCTGGTTAAATATGTATAACCAGAAGACGATATGGATTAAAATTTTATATTTCAGTTTCATCCGATACAATTGAAAATCAACGCTAAGATATGAAAGAAATCGGCCTCATTGCAGGATTTTCAGGTCTAATCTGCAATGAGACCGATTCTGTCGATAAAGGCTGTTAAACGATCGGTGAAAACGCCGGGGCTTTATTGAATCAGTGAAAGCTCGTTGATCAGGTTTGTGGCTCCGCCGAATTTATCAATAATGAAAAGCACGTAACGGATATCTACATTGATTGTTCTTTGCAGATCGGGTTCAAACATGATGTCGCCGCTCATAGCTTCCCAGTTTCCGTCGAATGCAAGGCCGATTAATTGTCCGTCGGCATTGATCACAGGGCTGCCCGAGTTGCCACCTGTAATATCGTTGGTAGTTAGGAAGCAAACGATCATTTCGCCGTTTTCACCGTATTTCCCATAATCTTTCTGCTGGTAAAGGTCCTTGAGTTTCTTCTCGACAATGAATTCTTCGTTATCAGGATCTTCCTTCTGCATAACCCCGTTGAGGGTGGTGATATATTCGTAATGAACAGCATCAGCGGGGAAATAGTCAAGGACTTTTCCATAGCTCATGCGCATGGTTGAATTGGCATCGGGGTAGTATTTCTTATCCGGGTCCATCTCACGAATTCCGGCTACAAACAAACGGTTGCCGACAGAAACGTTATTTCTCAAGGCTTGCATTGCATTGGAATATTTAGCCGAAGTTTCACTTACCGACTCTGAAAGTTTCCATGCCAGATCTTTTTCCAGTGTTTTACGGCTAGGTTTATTTAGAAATTTATTCAGTTTCTCGGCGGAGGCAAAAACAGATGTGTTATATACATCCCGGGCATATGCAGTAAAATCCGTACCGTATTTTTTGGTTATTTCTTTAAAGATTGAGGGTTGTTCAGAGGAAGCCACGTTCTGGGAATACAGCCTCAGCATCTCAGCCAGCTTCTTTTTCTCGATAGCCTGGTCTTTATCTTTGAACATAGAAGGAACAGTTGACCGGAAAGTTTCAATGGCTTTAGCGAGAGCAGCTTTATCTTTTTTCTCATAGGCTTCTTCTATTGCTGAAGCCCTGCCCGCAGTCTGAATGATCTCAAGGCCGGAAGCTCCGGAGGTAGAATAAAACATGGGAACGGCGACTTTTGCAAGAGCGGCATAGGCTTGTTTCAGATCGTCCAGGACGTGCCCGTATTTTTTCTGGCGGGCAGGATCCTGGCCGCACCAGGAAGCAAAGGCTGTTTCTATTTCCTTTTTCTTTTCCCCTACATGATTTCGTTTAAGCATTTTTGATTGGCCGATGAAATTCTTCCAGGTATTGGCAATACCTGCATAGTTCCCGGCATATGCAATTTTTACAGCTCTGTCAACATCCATTCTTTCCTTCATGATTTCAAGATTCTTGCCGTAGATAGTGATCAGTGAGGGATACTGAACAGCAAGATTGAACTCAATACCGTAAGATGTAAGGAAGCGTGAAGTCCTTGCAGGATAACCCCAGATCATTGCAAAATCATTTTTCTTGATTCCCTTAAGGCTGATTGGCAAGTGGTAGGCCGGTTTAAGCGGGATGTTTTTATCGGAATATTTTGCAGGATTCCCGGCTGTATCGGCATAGATACGGAAGATTGAAAAGTCGCCGGTATGCCTGGGCCACATCCAGTTGTCGGTATCGCCACCGAACTTCCCGATCGAAGAAGGGGGGGCTCCGACCAGACGAACATCGCGGTAAGTCTTATAAACAAATAAATAATATTCATTTCCTCCATAAAAGGCCTGTACGGCTGCATCATATTTGCCTCCTTCTTCAGCTCTTTTCTTCAGCCTGTTGTTGATACCGCGGATCTTCAGCTGCCGGTCGGTTTCTTTCAGGGTATCGGGAAGAAAGGGAATAACAGAGTCGGTCACATTTTCAACCCTTACAAGAAAAGAAGCACACATTCTCTCGTTCTGGAGTTCTTCACTTTGTTTCATAGCCCAGAACCCATTGGCCAGGTAATCATGCCCGGTAGTGCTATGGCTTTGAATAGCATTATACCCGCAATGGTGATTCGTAAAAATCAATCCCTGATCCGAAACAACTTCGGCAGTGCAGAAAAAGCCCTGTCCTCCGCCATTGGAAGAAAGGCCTACAATTGCATCTTTAAGACAGGAATGGTTAATGCTGTATAGTTCTTCGGCCGTGAGGTGAAGCCCCATTTTCTGCATATCAACGTAATTCAGGCGGTCAAGCAGCAAGGGCAGCCACATTCCTTCGTCAGGAGGATTGTCGGCAAGGGCGGGGAAAGATAGCGCCAACATCAGTGAAACAAGCGCTGCCCAGGTCATTTTTTTCAAGTGGTTCATAAGAGAGGATTTATTTTTGTTTAACATTTAAGGCATGTGTATCGTAATTCCGCGGTAATATTCAACCAGGGAACCGGTAGCTATAAATAAACCAATGATCATGAACAGCAAACCGACGATACGGTTCAGCCACAATTTCACGTAGGGGCTTTCAAGGATTTTGATATTATTTGCCAGAACGCATTTCAGAATGTCGGTTGTGAGCACCATGAACAATGTCCCGCTGAAGAACAGGGCAACAGAGCGCTGGTCGCCTCCATAAGTCGCATTGATAGCAAGCATGGAAGTGATCCAGAATACCCATACAAAGGGGTTAGCGAGGTTCAGAACAAAACCTTTAAAAAAATAGGGGAGAAGCCCGGGTTTTCTTACTTTTATTTCATTTATAGCTTCGACCTGCTCGGTCATGGGGACTTTCTTTAAAAATGTATAAATGCCAAAAATGGTCATGACAACTCCTCCGACTATTCCAAGGATCAGATGGTAAAATTTGTCGTTGACAATCTGGGCTGCTCCAAAATAAAAACCTATCACAAGAGCCAGGTCGCTGAAAAAAATTCCAAGGGCCAGGAAGATGCCGGTTTTAATGCCGTGCTTTACGCTGGTTTGAAGAAGTGCAATAAGGGCAGGGCCCAAAGTAATGGCAATAGTGATCCCAAGAATCATGCCCTCGAAAAGAGGGTGGAATATAGACAGACTATTGACAACCATAATTTCCAGGATGTTCTTTCATCCAATTATAAAAAGCATGCAAAGTTAATATTTCGGCCCGGATTTCTCTATCTCTGAAATATTATCAGAATCCTGTAAGATTACGAAAAAAGATACTTAATTTCGGATCGGATTTGTTGCGAAATATCTGATAAAAAAGAAAAAGGACTGCAAACCGATGAGACGAAAAATAATTTATACGGGCTTGATTTTACTGGGGATCCCGCTGATAATCGCTGTGAGTTTTATTTTATATCTCCAATTTACAGAGTACAATCCGGCCGCATTGGAATTTGTGGCGTCGAATGGAAAAGGCCAGCCTCTGCCTTCAAATAAATCGGATTTTTCATTTCTCACATGGAACATAGGATACGCAGGAATGGGGAAAGAGCTGGATTTTTTTTATGATGGAGGGAAGACTGTGCAGCCTGAAAAGCCCGATATGGAGAAGTATATGAAAGGGATAACATCAGAAATAAGAGCACTTGATTCGGTCGACTTTCTTTTAATACAGGAAATCGACAAGGACAGCAAACGAACGTATGGTCAGGATCAGCTCAGTGAGATTGAAAAAGCGCTTCCTGCTTTCTGTTCCGCGTATGCAGCGAACTATAAAGTCGGATTCATTCCGGTTCCTCCGATGGAACCAATGGGCAAGGTAACAGCAGGACTTAGTACCTTTTCGAGGTTTCCTTCCGAAAATAATGAACGGCATGCCTATGATGCTTTTTTCTCATGGCCCAAAAGGCTGATGTTCCTCAAGCGATGTTTTCTGGTCTCAACATTTACGGTCCTGGGCGGGAAACAACTGATCGTTGTAAACCTTCACAATTCAGCATTCGATATCAAAGGGGAGCTGCGAAACAGAGAACTTGCAATCCTGCAGACCTATCTTCAAAGGGAATACCAGAAAGGCAGTTTCATTATCGTTGGCGGCGACTGGAATAGTAATCCCAGAGGATTCAGGCAGGAAGAAATCAGATCGGGCGACAAGGTTTATTCGATGCAGCCAGAGGTGGGTGATACATTCATGCCCGGATGGCAGGTTGTTTATGATCATTTCTTGCCAAGCAACAGGAATGCCGATATTCCATACCAAAAGGGTGTAACAGGAACAACAATAATTGATTTTTTTGTTATTTCTCCTAACGTTAAAGCTCTTAATTGTTTTACCCTGGATAAGGGTTTCGAAAACTCCGACCATAATCCCGTTTTCGCAAAGTTCAGGCTTGATGCAGGCTTCAGCGGAAATATAATGTTTTAAACCCCCTTTTATGCTGAACCAGTCTGAGACTTATACCGTAAACGAAAATGCATCATTGCTTGATTTTCTGGCAATACATTATCCGCAGTCATCTAAAACAAGCCTTAAGAAAATGATATCCCATGGCAGTATTGGGGTTAACGGGAAAATTATAAAGAATCCCGCCGCCCTGGTGCGCAAAGGAGAAGAAATCAGTTACAGACGACATGTTATTGTTGCGCGGCAAAATGCACCATTCCGACTGGTATTTGAAGATGAATGGATTATCGTTATCGACAAACCCGCGGGCTTGCTTACTTATGGCGAAAAGGGAAGCAGCGGTTCCTCCGCTTATAAAGAACTGAAGGAATACCTGAGCACAACCTCAAAGAGCAGGGCTGAATTATTTGTGGTTCACCGGCTCGACAGGGAAGTGTCGGGATTGCTGATGTTTGCAAAATCGGAAGAAATCCAGGAAAAACTGAAAGAAAACTGGCAGGAATTTACCAAGAAATACCTGGCCCTTGCTGAAGGCAGTTTAAAGAATAAAACCGGTGTTTTTAAAAGCTGGTTATCTGACGGGCCTGATTATAAAGTTCGTTCAGGACCTCAGCGGGATGGAGCGAAGTACGCCGAAACGTCATACCAGGTTGTGAAGGTTGTGGAAAATTATACTTTACTTGAGTTGCAGCTTGTGACCGGGCGGAAAAACCAGATTCGGGTCCATTTGGCCGATATTGGCCACCCTGTGGTTGGCGACAGGCGGTATGGCGCTGATGCAAAATATGAACGAAGAATAAGACTTCATGGCTGTTATTTAAAAATACAGCATCCCAAAACCAGCGAGTGGCATGAGTTCAGGATTGAACTGCCAAGAGGTTTCCTGGTTTTGCACCCGGAACATGAAAAATATAAATAATATCTCAGAACCCGAAATTCCTCTGACGCCTGGCCTCAAAAACCACGATGGCCGCGGAAACCGACACGTTCAAAGAATCAATTTTGCCACCCATCGGAATTTTTATGGAACAATCGGCCTGGGTGATCCATTGTTCACTAAGGCCTGTTGATTCGGTCCCCATGACAAATGCTGAAGGACTACGGAAATCACACGTATGATAGAACTGACTGGATTCAAGGGAAGTTGCATAGCTTGTGATGCCTTTTGAACGGAGCCAGGCAAGAGTTTCTTTCGGAGAACTCACGGCTATGGGCACTGTGAAGATGCAGCCGATGCTTGATCTCACGGCGTTGGGGTTAAACACATCGGTGAGAGGGTCGCAAATGATAACAGCATCAAGAGCTGCAGCATCAGCTGTGCGGAGAAGAGCACCCAGGTTCCCCGGCTTTTCCACGGCCTCAAGAATCAGAAGCAAAGGGTTGGAAGAGAGATGAAGGTCGCCTAATTTGAAGTTTTTTGGCCTCGCAAGTGCAATTATTCCTTCGGTATCATTACGATATGCCATTCGGTTATATACCTGGGGCGAAACTTCAAAAACATCGGAGTTTAATGACAATACTAACGCATCTTTTACATCTTCAGCTGCAAGCAGCTCCGGACAATAAAATACCGAATGTATCGAAAATCCGCTCGAAACGGCCAGGTTAAATTCACGAAATCCTTCAATAATAAAAAGATCCTGTTTTTTCCGTTCACGGGATTTTTCACCGAGCAAAATCACATTTTTAATGAGAGGATTCTGAAGGCTTGCGATTTGTCGTATCATATGCCGAAGATACAAAAGAAATCAGACACTATACTTTTCGGGAGAGACTATAAATTTTTTTGTAATTTTGCGCATTCAAGTACCAAAAATATTGTATGTCAAAAATTTTTGCATTATCTGAAGCGGCCTCAATTGCAATTCACAGCATGGTGTTGATTGCACGTTCCAAAGACGGGATAAATGCTGTTAAAATTGCAGAATTTACAGGCTTTTCCAAAAATCATATTGCAAAAGTTTTACAGCGTCTTGTAAAGAGTGATCTGCTGAGATCAGTAAGAGGGCCTGCCGGAGGATTTACGATGAAAAAAGAACCCGGTGAACTGAACCTGCTCGATATTTATCAGGCCATCGAGGGACCTATAGAGCTTACCGATTGTCCTTTGTCGTACGACATTTGCAACTTCGACCGTTGCCTGATGGGCAATGTCATCAACAAACTTACTTCTGAATTCAGGAAATTTCTTGAGGAACAGACCCTGAGTTCATACCTGTAATTTTTTTAGGATTCAAAGAGCAAATAAATACCGAAATACTCATATAAAATTTATGCTAAGAAACATCATTCAGATAGATGAGGAGAAATGCAATGGTTGCGGCCTTTGTATTCCCAACTGCCATGAAGGTGCACTCCGTATTGTTGACGGGAAGTTACGACTGATCAGTGACCTGCTCTGCGATGGCCTGGGTGCCTGTATCGGCTATTGTCCCGAAGGTGCCATAGAAATCATTGAACGGGAGGCAGAACCATACACAGAGGTGAATTCATCAGAACTTCAGCAGTGGCCTGTACAGCTGCATCTGCTGAATCCCCAGGCTTCGTTTTTCCGGAATGCCGACGTGGTGCTTGCTGCCGATTGTGCAGCATTTGCAATGGGTAATTTTCATACACGTTTTCTAAAGGGAAGATCATTAGCAATTGCTTGTCCGAAGCTCGACAGCAATAAGGAATCCTATATTGAAAAACTGAGCATAATGATCAATGAGGCAAACATCAGCTCATTGACTGTAGTTATGATGGAAGTCCCTTGCTGCGGTGGGTTGCTGCAGATTGCCAGGATAGCCAGGGAGAAGGCCGGACGGGACATCAAAATAAGAAAAATCTATCTCAGCGTAAAGGGGCAGGTAATAGGAGAGGAATGGGATTGATCCCAACCTAACAGATATGTAGTTTCTGCTTTGTAAATTTTGTATATTTGCGCCACTAAAAAACTCACTAACTGATTATTTAATAGATAATTAAATTTTTATGAAGAAATCACCATTCTTTATCTTGCTTATGTTATTTGGATTTATGGCCGTGACTTCTTTTGGTCAGAACAGATCCAATAATACCGTCAGGATTACAACTCCCGATGGTCTTGAAACGTATTATTCAACCCCGTTGTATTTTGACAAATCACTTCCTTTGAGGGATCTGGTGAAGAATGCCCCGGCGGCCGCAGCAAACAAAAAAAGGGAAAGGGATGAAGTCCCAAACCACGTGGGCCCGGGATATACTCCTCCGGGTTTCACAGTAGATCCTGTATGGCAGAACTGGCAGAACACGAATGCAGCTGAAAACACAACAAGTTCAGCTCCTATTGTCAATATCGACGGTGTTACAAACCTCGACGGAGTGATGCCTCCGGACACCCAGGGAGATGTTGGATTAAACTATTATTTTCAAATGATCAATTGTCATTTTGCGATTTATCAGAAGAACGGTTCTGCGACTCCTGTGCTTGGACCTTCGCTTCTGTCGGTCCTGTTCACCGGCGTTGGTGCTCCCTGGGAGGGAACAAGTGACGGGGATCCCATTGTATTGTATGATCAGGGAGCGGACCGGTGGCTTGTTTCACAATTCTCCTTACCTAATTACCCTTCCAGCCCTTTTGCAATGCTTGTTGCCATATCGGTAACCAACGACCCGACAGGTTCCTGGTATCGTTATGTATATAATTTCAACGGCATTATGCCCGACTATCCCAAATTCGGTGTATGGTCTGATGGTTATTATCTGTCGGTTAACCAGTTTACCGGAGCAAGCGGTCCGGCTGCCTGCGTTTGGCAGCGTTCTAAAATGCTGACAGGGGATCCCACTGCAGGATTTATTTATAAAAATTGTTCAACTGCAGGGGGTGTGATGATTCCAAGTGACTGGGATGGCATTAATGCGCCTGTATCAGGTGAACCCAACCATTTTACGTTTATTTCAGGTGCAAACCTGAAGATATATGATTTTCATACCGATTGGGTGACTGTTGCAAATTCAACTTGTGCACTGGCATATACACTGACTCCTGCCGCATTCAATACTAATTTCTGTACAGACAGCAGGGAAGCATGTATTCCACAGCCAGGAACATCCACTAAACTTGAGACCTTATCTGATCGTTTGATGTTCAGGGTTCAATACAGGAATTTCGGAAGTTATCAGACTTTGGTTACCAGCCATTCGGTCAACGTTGCATCTCTGCAGTCGGGATGCCGCTGGTATGAGTTAAGAAGTACAGGTTCCGGGGCAGGTTGGGATATCTATCAGCAGGGAACCTGGGAACCGGATGCTCCAAACCGCTGGATGCCTAGTATAGCAATGAACGGAAGCGGGGACATAGCCTTAGGGTACTCAGTTTCTGATGGCACTTCAACATATCCTTCAATACGTTATACAGGAAGACGTTCCACCGATGCGCTTGGCACTATGACCGTCCCGGAACAGACTATCATTGCAGGAACAGCTTCTCAGGGCGGAGGAAGCCGCTGGGGCGACTATGCGATGATGTCGGTTGACCCGACTGACGACCTCACCTTCTGGTTCACCAGCGAGTATGTTCAAACTGCCGGCAGCTTTAACTGGAAAACAAGAATTGCTTCCTTTAAATTCAGCAATAATCCTGTAATTACCACGACTGATGCAACAGCCATTACCCCAACAACAGCCACTTTGAACGGAACCATAAACCCCAACGGACTGGCCGCTACATATCATTTTGAGTGGGGAACAACAACATCATATGGAAATTCAACGACGACAGTTTCGGCCGGATCAGGTACATCGGCTGTTCCGGTCAGTGCACCCATTACAGGGCTTACTGCTGGCACTACCTATCATTTCCGTCTTACCGGGGTGAACAGCGATGGCAGCACCAATGGGAATGACATGAGCTTTACACCGGGGGCAGCGATTGTTACAACCACTGCCGCAACGGCGATTGCGATGACTACGGCAACTTCGGGAGGCAACGTGGTTTCCGACGGTGGTGGTGCAGTAAGCGTAAGAGGTGTATGCTGGGCCACAACGGCCAACCCCACCACAGCAGGCAGTCATACTACTGATGGCGCCGGACTGGGAACATTTACCAGTTCACTTACTGGACTTACGTCTAATACTCTTTATCATATCAGAGCCTATGCAACCAACAGCTATGGAACCTGGTATGGCAGTGATCTTACGTTTACAAGTCTGTGCGGGATTTATACACCTCCTCTCACTGAGGCGTTTACCAATACCACCATCCCCTCCTGCTGGAGTCAGGTCGACCATCAGGGAAATGGCATGATATGGCTATTCGGGGTTATCACAAATACCGGAGCCCCGGTTCTTACAGGAAATTACGCCTATCTTAACAGCCGGGCTTACGGTGCAGGAAATTCACAAAATGCCGATCTCATCACACCGGTACTGGATTGTTCGGCTTTCAGTACAATCACCCTTGGATTCAGCCATTATTTCAGGTCCGGAGGAGGGGGTATAGGAACTCTTTCGTACAGCAGCGATGGAGGGTCTACATGGACCACTATACAAACCTGGACAACCAGTTCAACCAACCCTGCAACCTTCAGTCAACCGGTTACAGGTGCGGCCGGGCATGCAGCTGTTCAGTTCAGGTGGAATTATACTGCAACTTATGGGTACTGGTGGGCTATCGACAACATCTCCGTTACAGGAACATCAGCAAATACTCTTACAGTTACACCTCCAAACCAGAATGTGCCAGCAACACCTGCCGGCTCTACCCCCTTTAGCGTAACTTGCAGTACATCCTGGAATGCAGCCAGCAACCAGACCTGGTGTACCGTCAACCCTTCGGGAACCGGTAATGGAACAATCACGGCCAATTATACTGTTAATACCAGCGCTTCGAGCAGGGTTGCCACAATAACAGTAACTGCCAGTGGTGCACCCACTGTAACGGTGACTGTTACCCAGGCAGGAGCTACACCCACGCTCAGTGTAACCCCGCCAAACCAGAATGTCCCTGATTCTCCGACAGGTTCAACCAATTTTACTGTGACTTCCAATGCCGACTGGACCGTTGTTTCGGATCAGACATGGTGTACTGTAACTCCCTCGGGTACAGGAAACGGAGTTATAACAGCGTCTTATGCACAGAACCTCACAACCAGTTCCAGGGTTGCAAACATAACAGTAACTGTTGCAACTCTCAGCCCTATCACCGTAACATTGACTCAGGCGGCTTCCGCACCCATGTTGTCAGTTACCCCGCCGAATCAAAATGTGGCCTATTCACCGGCTGCCTCTGTTGATTTTACGGTTACTTCCAACACATCCTGGACCACCAGCAGCAATGCAGCCTGGTGTATTGTAACACCTTCTTCCTCATCAGGAAATGGTACGATTACTGCATCTTATTCGGTAAACCCTGATCCGGCTCCCCGTGTTGCCACTATTACAATTACAGCCACCGGCCTTTCGCCGGTAACCGTAACGGTGACTCAGGATTTTGCTGCTGCCACACTTTCAGTTCAACCTTCGAATCAAAATGTACCCGCATCCCCTGCATCAAACACCAGCTTTGGCGTTACTTCAAATTCAAGCTGGTCAGTTGTTTCAGATCAGGGATGGTGTACGGTTAATCCTTCAGGGACAGGCAATGGAACAATCACAGCAAATTATACCGAAAACACATCTCCCAGCAGCAGGATGGCGAACATCACCGTTACTGTGACCGGGATTACTCCTGTTGTTGTAACTGTAACCCAGGCCGGAATCAACCCTACACTGACTGTCAGTCCTCCGAACCAGAATGTAGCATATCCTGCGGGAAATACTTCTTTTAGTGTTTCTTCCAATTCGTCGTGGACAGCCGTGAGTGATTCTTCATGGCTTACAGTTACTCCTTCCGGTACTGGTAATGGCATAATTGATGCGGTTTTCCTGCAAAACCCCTATTATGTTTCCAGAGTTGCAACGATCACAGTGACAGTTGCAGGGATACCTGCTCAGATGGTTACAGTATCCCAGGCGCAGTCGACTGTTTCAGTACCTGAGCTTAGCGGAAATTCTATCCGTATCATTCCGAACCCTGCAAATGGTGTGTTCAGAGTTGATCTTGGCTTACTGAAGTATGAATCAGTAAAAGTCACTGTCATGGATCTTAGCGGAAAAACTATATTGTACAAAGTATGCTGGGAAAAACCGGACTTGAGATTTGATCTTTCTGGTACACCAGATGGATCATATGTGGTAAGGGTTTCAACAGAAGCAGGAGAAGTTACCCAGAAGCTTATTCTGAAGCACTAACAAATATCTTACACGCATGAAAAAAGTTTTGTCCTTTATAATGTTACTGTTATTGGCTTTTCTGGCCGGTACCGTCTCCGGTCAGAAAAAACACAATAATATCACAAGGGTACTGTGTGCCGACAGTATAGAAACCTTTGTTTCCACCCCTGTTTATTTTGACATAACGCCTCCCTTGCGTCAGATGAAAGAGTTTCTCCCAAAGAAAGAAAAAATGGAGAAAGAAAAAAGAGAAATTGAAAATCGCGTAAATACCCGTTATGGCGGGCTCGAACCGTTTATACTGCAAGAGGACCCGGTGTGGCAGAAACAGGATGGCACCTATCTTCCTCAAACCCCCGGTCCCATTGCGAACTTTGAAGGAGTCGGCAACCTGTCGGGAGTGATGCCCCCTGATACACAAGGTGACGTGGGAACGGATAAATATATTCAGGTAGTCAATTCGAATTTTGCGGTTTATTCAAAGGCAGGTGCGGTTGTTATGGGGCCATTGGCGTTACATACAATATGGCAAGGCATCCCTTATCCCTGGAGCGGACGAGATGACGGAGACCCGATTGTTCTGTATGATCAGGCAGCACAACGCTGGCTTATTTCACAGTTTGCTTTACCAACGGGTCAGCAGGCAATACTTGTTGCTATTTCGCAGACATCAGATCCTACAGGTTCATGGTACAGGTATGTTTTTAATTTTACAACCACTATGCCCGATTATCCCAAATTCGGAGTTTGGCCCGATGGTTATTATGTTTCATTTAACCAGTTTAACGGTTCCAGCGGAGTAGGAGCCTGTGCCCTGGATCGCGCTAAAATGCTTATCGGAGACCCTACAGCTCTCCTGCAGTATAAAAATTTAACCGGTTTAGATCCAGACAATATGCTGCCTTCCGATTGGGATGGCGCCACAGCACCTCCGGCGGGAGAACCAAATTATTTTACGTATTTTAATGACTGGACTGTTCCTTCGGCTCCCACTTTAAAGATATGGTCTTTTCATGCTGACTGGACAACCCCGGCCAACACCACGTTTGCATTAACATCCACTCTTACACCGGCTGCTTTCAGCTCTTTTTTCTGTTCAGACCCCAGGGGGCGATGCCTTCCGCAGCCAAATACTACATCTAAACTGGAGTCGTTGTCAGACCGTCTGATGTACCGTTTGCAGTACAGGAATTTTGGCAGTTACCAGGCCATGGTTACAAATCACACGGTGAATGTGGATGGAGCCGGGCATGCAGGTATCCGCTGGTATGAACTTAGAAATACCGGGGCTGCAGGATGGTCCATTTTTCAGCAGGGGACCTATGCTCCCGATTTACCTAACCGGTGGATGGGCAGTGCGGCCATGAACGCGCTGGGAGATATAGCTTTGGGCTATACCGTTGCCAATGCTTCCATAGTGTATCCCTCTATACGTTATACCGGACGACATGCCGCTGATCCTCCTGGCCAGATGACAATTTCGGAGCAGACACTAATTGCCGGCACAGGTTCACAAACCTATGCAGGCGTGGGCCGCTGGGGCGATTATTCCATGATGTCGGTAGATCCATCCGATGATCTGACGTTCTGGTTTACTACAGAATATGTGCAGACTTCAGGTGACTTTAACTGGCAAACACGTGTCGGATCTTTCAGATTCAGCGACAATCCAACGTTAAACACTCTGGATGCCACAGCCATTACACCTGCAACTGCCACACTGAACGGGACCATTAATCCTAACGGATTAAATTCCACCTATAGTTTTGAATGGGGGAATACTACCGCTTATGGCTCCAACACTCCGGTTACCTCAGCCGGTTCTGGTACGGCCAATGTGGATGTGAATGCCACACTAACGGGCCTGAGTGGTGGAACGACCTGTCATTTCCGGCTTACCGGAGTCAACAGCGCCGGTAATACCAATGCGAATGACATGTTTTTTACACCCGGTGGGGCAATTTTAACAACCACGGAAGCTACAGCCATTACCCCGACCACGGCCACTTCCGGAGGAATTGTAGTTTCCGATGGGGGAGGCGCAGTTTCTGCCCGTGGAGTATGCTGGAGCACTTCTGCCAACCCGACCATTTCAGACAATCATACTACCGATGGTTCAGGTTTGGGAACATTCACAAGTTCAATCACCGGCCTTGCTTCCAATACCCTTTATCATATCAGGGCCTATGCTACGAACAGCTATGGAACCTTTTACGGCATTAATCTGTCTTTTACAACGCAATGCGGGAGCTTTTTCCTGCCTTTCAGTGAGCTGTTCAATGGCACCTTAATTCCCACATGCTGGTCACAGGTTGACCATCAGGGAAATGGCCAGATATGGAAGTTCGGGGTAGTCAATGGCGGGCTTATTCACCTTACAGGGAATTATACTTATCTGAACAGCCGCGCATTTGGCTCGGGAAATACCCAGAATGTGGATCTCGTAAGCCCGGTTTTTGACTGTTCAGCATTCACTGATATTACCATGGCATTCGAACATTATTTTCAAGGCGGAAATGGCTCATCAGGAACTCTATCATATACTATTGATGCAGGAAACACCTGGACCGTCATTCAGACTTACGTCTCGTCCACTACGAATCCGGCGTCATTCTACGAATTCATTCCGGGAGCTAATGGCCAATCACAGGTTCAGTTCCGCTGGAATTACACCGGAACATATGGATATTACTGGGCGTTTAACAATTTATCCATTACAGGAACACAAACCAGTACTCTCTCTGTGACTCCTTCAAATCAGAATGTTCCGGCATCACCAGCGGGATCGACCAGTTTTGCTGTTACCTCCAATGTCTCCTGGTCGGCGTCCTGTGACTCTTCTTGGCTCACCGTTACACCTTCAGGAACCGGCGACGGAACCATTGATGCCGCTTTCCTTGAAAACCCATACTATGTCTCAAGAACAGCAGCGATTTCTGTGACGGTAGCGGGCTTGCCTCCTCAATTGGTTACTGTAAGCCAGGCACAGTCGACCGTGTCGGTTTCTGAGACTGATTCTGATGCAATTCATATCATCCCTAACCCATCAAAAGGGACATTCCGGATTGATATGGGGAAAATCAAATTTTTACCGCTTACCGTATCTGTTTTGGATAACAGCGGAAGAATCATTATGCACAAGGTATGCTTTGAAAAGCGGGATCTTTTGTTTGATCTTTCCTCTGCTCAGGAGGGGTTTTATTTTGTGAAGGTCACTGCAGATGACCGGAAAATGACCCGGAAACTCTTACTGAAACATTAGCAGGTCAAATACTATTATCATGAATCTGGAAGAAAAGATCAACGGGGATATCAAAACAGCTATGTTGGCCAGGGAACAAGATAAACTGGAAGCCATTCGTGCCGTGAAGGCAGCCATACTGCTGGAGAAATCAAAGGAAAGCGGAACAGGAGCGATTGATGAGGTGGCTGAACTTAAATTGCTGCAGAAACTTGTCAAGCAACGTAAAGAGTCGGCTCAGGTATACCTTGCCGGCAAGCGTGAAGACCTGGCAAAAAAAGAACTTTTCGAAGCTTCTATTATAGAAGCTTACCTTCCCAAGCAGCTTAGCCAGGATGATGTTGCCGCAAAGATTCAGCAGATTATTGCTCAGACCGGAGCGGCCTCTGTAAAAGATATGGGAAAGGTGATGGGTCTGGCCAGCAAGGAATTTGCCGGAAGGGCCGACAATAAAATGATCTCTGAGATCGTCAAACGCCTGCTCGGAGTATAACTATGGACTTTTTAACTCCTGATCACTGGAATGACTACGAACTGATCGACACCGGCGGACTTGAAAAGCTGGAACGATTCGGGCCGTTCATTCTGGCCCGTCCCGAGCCCCAGGCGGTATGGAAGAAAGCCTTGCCTGAAACTGAATGGGAAAAACTTGCCCATGCAACATACAGGCGACAGAAAGGAGTCGACCAGGTTAAATCAGAAAATTCTGAAAAAGGAGAGTGGATCAAATTAAAAAAGATCCCTGATCAGTGGAGTATAGGGTTTCAGTATAAAAGCATGGATGTCAGATTCCGGCTGGGCCTTACTTCTTTCGGGCATATCGGGGTTTTCCCTGAACAGGCTGTGAATTGGGAATTCATCTACGATCAAATCTCAGGGCTGTTGAAGAAACAGCAGAATTTCAGGGTTCTTAATCTCTTTGCTTATACCGGGGGCGCATCTCTGGCGGCCAGGGCAGCGGGCGCTGATGTAGTGCATGTAGATTCATCAAAACCAACTCTGACCTGGGCCAGGGAGATCATGGAACTGTCGAAACTTGACGGCATTCGTTGGGTTTTAGAGGATGCCCTCAAATTTATCCGCAGGGAAGCCCATCGCGGGAATAAGTACAATGCAATAATTCTTGATCCCCCTGCTTACGGAAGGGGACCCGAGGGAGAGAAGTGGCTGCTTCAAAACAGCATAGACGAAATGATGGCACATTGCAGCGAAATACTTGAAACAAAAGATAGTTTTCTGATTTTCAGCCTTTATTCCATGGGCTTTTCGGCTCAGATTGCCGGGAACCTGGTAAAAACACATTTTAAAACCGGGGTCAAAACCGAATCGGCGGAACTTTATTTCCCCGACAGAGCTCAACGAAATCTTCCCCTGGGAACCATGCTCAGGCTTACGACCTAAGGCAGCAGCATCGGGTTAAACAGAAGCTTGTAGGTAGCCTGGGTGGAAGCCCTGAACTGGGGGCAAAAACCGAAGAGAATCAGTTGTCCTTTTCCCTTTTTCAGCCATACCATCACCGATTTATCGGCCAGCTTTTCAGGCTTCTCGCAATACCCGCTTAAAAGAATGTTCTCTTCAGGGAATTTTCCGATCACCCTGCGGTCCATATCAAAGTTTGGGATGGAAGTTGCAAATACAGGTTCGCCCCGGAAGAAAATCCCTGTCGAAGGCGGCATTCCGGCGGTAAAAGGATTCTGTCCAACCAGGTCCATTTTAATGAAGGAACCCGGGCAATAGAGGCCTTCCTTTGCAAGACGTTTAGAGATATCGGTCACAGGCAGGCGGAATTCCCTGGTGGTATCTCCGGCTTTTACACTTAACAGGCCGGTGAACAGTTCAACAGAACCGCCCCAGGAAAGGATCTTTCCTCCCTGATTCAGAAAATCCATGAGTTTTGCCATCCCTTTTTTCCCGATGCCTTTGGTATATTCTGGAGGGTATGAAGTCGGATAAGTCTGTCCGTCAGATTCGTTCTTTCCTTCCATCAGAATAGATTTATCGTTATCGGGGAAGATCACCAGGTCATAATCCTTTATAAAATCGGTTTTTTCAAATTCCCCGGGATGGATGATCTTATAAGGTATGTGATAAGTATCGAAAATATACCTTGTCCACCCGGCATCCATATCATGCATAAACGTTTCAACCAGGCCAATCCTTGAAAGTTTTACCAGGCTCGAAGGAAGTTCGGATCCGACAGCAAGGAAATCAGGGGAAACAGTCATAAGCTTCAACAGGCTGTCGAGTTTTGAGTTTTTGCCAGCGTCACGTTTAATAATAAAATCACCTTTGGCGTTTCGGTTCACTTCGAGTCCAGAAGCTTTAGCTATAAACACGGCTTTAAAACTTTCATTATTGCTAACCGGGAAGCATGCTGCAGCGTAACTATCTGGAGCAGGTTTGTTTAGCCGGAAAGGTCCCTCAAGAAGTTTGATGCGGGATGTAAGATCCGGGATGAGGGAATCTACTTCAAAGCAGCTTACTCCCCGGTGAAGCGGAAGTGACCAGCTGGCTATATCGTAGGGCTTCATCACTTCTCCATCTGGGGTATAATGCCGAACCGGGTATTTCTGTTTTTCGAGTATCTCCTTGATAAATGACCGGAAAGGTTGTGCAAGCGGGACTACTATACTGCCTTTCGCAACTGTAAGCCCGTTCAAAAGAATATTGTCCTGAAGCTGGTAGGTGGAAATTCCGTGATCCATCAAAAGGTTAACCAGTGAAACCATTTCACTCCGGTCATGCTGTGCTACAGGCAGGATATAATAATAAGGGGCTTCTGTCATCCCTTTCTTCACTTCATTACGGCACATGAAATTCCGGAATTGCAGAATAGAGGCCTTGTTTGCGGCAGCAGTCCTGAGAATAGAGTAAGTAGAGGAGGTTTCAAGGTTAACGATATCATTAAGTCTCCACCAGCCGCCTTTCCATGGTTCAGGGAAGTTGATGCTTTTCTTGTATTCCGAAAGTCCTTTTCCTCCGGTCTCAAGCTCGTTCTCTTCGCAATAGATGGGGCTGGCAACATGTACACTTGCCGCTTCGGTAAGGAACCCGATCACATTTTTCCAGATACAGGTCTCCGTTGAGCCCGGCCAGTAATCGTCGAAGAGATAATTCTGTGCAATCCCCTTAAGGCCATCCGCAGTCATATCCTTCATCAGATTTGATCCGAACACTCCGACCCAGTTCCATATCCCTGCATCCACGTTTTCGGCAATGGGGTCATGGGGAGGAGGGATAAAATACCTTACCCCTTCAGAGCCCATCTGGTGCTTCTCGACCATCACCTGGGGGAACCATTCCTTGCTGTATAAACCGTCGATGGCACGGCTGTCTTCCTGGGTAAGGGAGATGAAATCGCGGTTGTTGTCGTGCCCGGCGTACTTATGATAGACCCTGGGCAGGGAGCTTCCTTCGAGGTCGGTGCCGACATACTTCAGGTAATTCTCAACCACCATATCCATGCCATCGGGATTATGGCAGGGAACAGCCATATATACAACCTCGTTAAGGGATTTCAGTTTCCCGGGATCAGTGGTTGTGGCCAGTTCGTAAGCAATCAGGGGCAGGGACTGGGAAGGAGCTACCTCGGTGGAATGCATCGAAAGGGTAGCCAGCACAAAAACTTTCCCTTCTTCAGCCATTTTTTCGAGCGTAGCGGCAGTAAGTGAGGGGTTCAGTGCAAGCTCCCGGTTGATCTCTTTAAGCTTATCAAGGTTTTTAATGTTATCGGCGGATGAGATGCACACAACGTACATAGGTTTCCCCATGGGAGTCTGGCCGATCTGAGCGAGTTTTATCCGGGGAGACGATTGCTCAAGCAATTTAAGGTAGTCGACCAGCTTCTCATAATTGAACAGCTTGCGATCGGTACCGGGTTTAAAACCGAAAAACTCCTCTGGTGTTTTGATCGTCTGCGCCCTGCCTGCATTTTCAAAGGCCATGATCAATGCAAGGATAAGGCAAAGGGTAAGTATTTTTTTCATCAGCAGAATGTTAGGAATAGCAATATTAATCATTATCCAGAAACAGATCCGAACTAATCTTGTCGGCAAACAATTTTCCATTTTCACTTAAAGTAAAGATACCATCATGTTCTATCATGTCTTTGCTGATAAGGAAGTGCGAAGCAAGGTCTTTGAAATATGATGCCGGCCCTTCCCCGAATTCCTGTTTGATATGATCAAGGCTGGTTCCCCAAATTGTCCTCAGGGAGACCATCACATATTCATTATATCTCTGGGAAGGGCTAAGCACTTCAGTCTCGAAGTGAGACTCACCTGCATTAACGAGACTCGTATAGCGGCTGATCCCGTTTACATTCCACTGCCTTGAAATACCGTTAAATGAATGCGCGGAGGGTCCGAGGCCCAGATAATGATCACCTTTCCAGTATGACGAATTATGCCTGGAATATTTTCCGGGGAGGCAGAAATTAGAAATTTCGTAATGTTCGTAACCGCGGGAACCCAGGTATTGCATCAGGTAACGGAACTGGGAGGCTGCTGTTTCTTCATCCGGTCCCTGCATCTGCTGCTTCCTGATCATCGCATCCATTGCTGTTTTGGGTTCTGTTGTAAGCGCGTAAGCCGAAATATGCGGAATTTGAAGACTCACGGCTTTTTCCAGGTTATCGGCAAAAGCTGAGTCAGAAAGGGTGGGCATACCATAAATGAAATCCACCGAAAGGTGATTAAAGCCATGTTCAAGGGCGAGCTGAACCGATTTTTCGGCCTGAGCCCCGCTATGGATACGGCCAAGATACTTCAGATCGGCATCATTGAAACTCTGAACCCCTATGCTCAGCCTGTTGATCCCGGCATTGTGCCATGCCTCCAAGCTGGCGACCGTGATATCATCAGGGTTCGCCTCCAGGGTGATCTCAGCAGTTTTCTCAACAGCGAAAGAGTTTTGGATCTGTTCAAGAATACGGTTAATGGCGGATGGCTTTATGAGTGAAGGCGTGCCTCCTCCAAAATACAGAGTCTCGATTTTTTGATTACCCAGATAATATTGCTGAAGGCTGATTTCCTTTTTCAGAGCCGGAAGAAATTCTTCAACAGCTTTTATGGAAGCCACGGAAAAGAAATTGCAGTAAGGGCATTTGCTTTTACAAAAAGGGATATGCAGGTAAATCCCGGCCATCCTTCTATTTTTTCATGATAATACGGAACGTGGTGCCTTTACCAATGATCGATGATTTTACAAAGATCTTTCCGTTATGATAGTTTTCGATGATTCTTTTTGAAAGTGTCAGGCCCAGGCCCCACCCCCTTGACTTGCTTGTGAAACCAGGATGGAAAATCGTCTTGAACCTCGATTTGGGGATCCCTTTACCTGTATCGCTTACATCGATATGGATATGGTCATCATCGTCACTTATTTCAATATTGATCAGTCCGCTGCCTTCCATCGCATCCACGGCATTTTTGCAAAGATTTTCGATGACCCATTCAAAAAGGTGAAGGTTAAGGGGTATCTCCATGACTTTCACTGGGGGAGGGCTCACCACGAACTTTACTTTCCGGGAGGTGCGTGTACTGATATAGTCTACAGCCTGCTGAACGACCTGATTTATATTCAGTTTTTCAAGTTTGGCGGCTGAGCCTATTTTAGAAAAACGGTCGGTTATTGTCTCAAGCCGCTGTACGTCTTTTTCAATTTCAACCACAGTCTCGTTATCAAGCCCTTTGAGTTTAAGCAGTTCAATCCACGCGATCATCGATGAAAGCGGCGTTCCCAGCTGATGGGCTGTTTCTTTGGCCATACCTACCCATACCTGGTTTTGTTCCGATTTTCTTGCATAGCTGAACAGCAAATACGCAATGAACAGGAACAGTGCGATCACTGCAAGTTGCACAAAGGGATAATACTGCAGTTGTTTCAGCAGGAAGGAGTCTTCGAAATAGATATAATGAACACCGGTATTTGCCAGGTTCACTTTGATGGGAGTGTTACCGGATGCCATCGAATTGAGAGTTTGTTCAACGAAACGGGGGTCCTTCATTTTTTTCTCAGGGATGTTGCCGTAGCTGGTCCATTTCTTTCCGGTGCTGTCGGTCACGATTACAGGTACCGAGGCCGAATTTAATACAACTTCCGAAAAGAAAGAGTCGATGAGTTCGTCAATGACCTTTTTCAATTCCGTGAAAATGTTCGAATCGGTATAATACAGGTAAATCTTTTTATCCCTGTAATAATTAACGGTAATGGGGGAATATTTAGTAAAATCCTTCTGCAGCTTTCCTTCCAGCTTCGTGCCTGTAAGACTAAGCAGAGAATCCTTTCCCTGCTTGATATTCCGGGTGAAACTGATAATTCCATCCTCATTGGTGATGATCACGGGAATGGTTGTATTGTTGGAAATTATCTCGAGGAAAAAGTTCAGGTTCTCATTGGATATGTCGGTGATGATCCTTCGCTGGGCTTCAGCCAGCACAACCACTCTGCGCCTTTCCTCACCCTTGATCTGCTCGAATAGTTTGTTTGTTACATTTACAAGATCTGCTTTATGGTGGATGGCATCGGCCCATATCTCAACGTTCTTGCGCTCGTCTTTACGGATCTCGCTGACCAGGATGTTGGTATAATATAATGAAGCCGTCACAATCACGATGGCAATTGCGAAAAGGATCAGCTTCCAGCGTCGTTTTCTGAGATAAATATCCACGATAGGTGTTTTATTCAATAACGCCGGGAAAGAGGTTTTATTTTTTTCCGGCTTAAACGAACTTTTCGCCCTTTTCCAGCCTGACGTCATTCACAAACTGCCGGATCTGCTGCTCGTTGGCTTTGCGGCAAACAAGCAGAACATTATCAGACTCTACCACGATGTAGTCATTCAGACCTTCAAGCACGGCTACTTTATCGTTTGGCATATTCACGATGCAGTTTTTGGAATCGTAAAGAATAACGTTTTTTCCTACCACGGCATTGGAATGCTTGTCTTTGGGGCGATTCTCAAAGAGTGAACCCCAGGTTCCGAGATCCGACCAGCCGAAATCGGCAGCAAGTACATATACGTTGCTTGCTTTTTCCATCACGCCATAGTCAATGGAAATACTTTTGCAAATCGTATAGGCATCCCTGATGAAATCTTTCTCTTTAGAAGTGTTATAAACAGTTATCCCCTTTTTAAACAGCAGGTCCACTTCCGGCAGATGTTCTGCAAAGGCTTTCATAATACTTTTTACAGACCAGATGAATATTCCCGCGTTCCAGAGAAAATCACCGCACTTCAGAAATGTTAAAGCCAGATCAAGGTTGGGTTTTTCTGTAAAAGTTTTTACCCTTCTGAGATGAGGATCTTTAGGGTAAACAGTACCTTCGTTATATTGTATGTACCCATACCCGGTATCGGGCCTGCTGGGTTTGATCCCGAGAGTGAGCAGCCAGTCGTTATTGGCCACCGCTTCAAGGGCCGATTTGATATTGGCTGTAAAAATGTCTTCCTTAAGAATGACATGGTCGGAAGGGGCTACTACTATCCTTGCTTCCGGATCGCGGAGGAGTATACGGTAATTTGCATAGGCCACGCAGGGAGCAGTGTTTCTGCGCGAAGGTTCAAGCAGAATCTGGTCCGGCGGAATCTTCGGTAATTGTTCCCTTACCAGATCGAAATAAATTTCATTAGTCACCACATACATATTCTCCCTTGGACAGATATTCCTGAACCGGTTGAAAGTCTGCTGAATCAGGGTTTCACCTGTACCCAGGATATCGATAAACTGTTTGGGGTGGCTGGTCCTGCTCATGGGCCAGAAGCGGGCGCCTACTCCGCCAGCCATAATCACACAGAAGTTATGCTTTGATACTGCCATAATACGATTAACTTTTCTAATGCAAACTTAATTATTATCCCGACGTATTACAATACTTTTTCTTCACTTTTCCGTTTCATGGGTAAAATCATTGCTTCAGGGCTGAAAAGGTACATTCTTCGAGATTTGACGCACATACAGCGGTAACGCTTCCTCAGTCTGTCCATCTTCTCGAAAATTCTTCCGGAACCGGTTATAAACAATTCACCTTCAGCCATATCGGTGATTCTGACATGCTCTCCGGGAGGGTCATGAGCCTGTAGCATACGCTGTAGAAGGCTATCAGCAGACGAAGACGCTTTTGGATTTTCAAAATAAGAGATCAGGGCATTTTCAATTTCAGGGGGGAAGATATTCATACTGATAAACGGCTGCATCAGTCCGGTGAACCGTTTTTTCCATTCCTTGCCATGCGGCTTTGGCCGGTGCTTGCGCATCAGGAACGTATTGGCTTTTTCGGTATCGAGATAAACAAAGAAATGGGCGACTTCATGGATCAGGGTAAGCAGGAACGCATAAGGATTCATGTCACCGTTCACTGTGATTCTTGGCGGATGGCCTTTTCCCGCTGGACGAAAATCCCCGGTTTTGGTCGCTCGCTTGCGTGCGATTCTGCAATCGAGGGAATGTCCCTGAAGGCAGACAATGAGCATGTCCATGGCAGCTACAGGGATGAACTCCCCGAAAATCCCCTCAATTTTTTCGGGGTTCAGCTTATAACGTTTGTCGGTCGTACGCTCAAAGAGCCGAATGAAGGGCAGTTGCAATTTTTCGGATGTTTTTGTTTTGGACGGGATGGATATTGCTGCGACGAACAGGAAGATGCCGCAGCCATAAGCATCGCTGCAAAAATCAATAAAAACCATCTCCTAAACAGAACTTTGATCATAAATTTATCAACAGCTTAAAAATACCAATTTCCCAATTAAAACGTTAATTTTAATAAAAATGGTATCTTAGCACAGGATTTATGTTAAGACCTCTCTCAACTATCGGAAACTATGTGCTGCTGATGCGGCGCGTGTTCACAAAACCCCAGAAAGGCAGGCTGTTCTGGCAGCAGCTGTTTTTCGAAATTGACCAGCTCGGCCTGGATTCCATCGGAATAGTAGCTTTTATTTCCATGTTCATGGGAGCGGTTGTTGCAATTCAGACGGCATACAACATCGACAGCCCCCTGATTCCTATGTCGATGGTAGGTTTCACAACCCGGCAATCGGTGATATTGGAATTTTCTCCTACGGTGATCAGCCTGATCCTGGCTGGCAAAGTCGGTAGTCGCATCGCATCGCAGATCGGTACCATGCGGGTAACCGAGCAGATCGATGCCCTGGAGATCATGGGAGTAAATTCCGCGAACTACCTGATTTTTCCAAAAGTTGTTGCCTCCGTCCTTATCAACCCGGTCCTTATTGTTTTCAGCATGTGCCTTGGAATCATTGGCGGATGGGGTGCCATGATGTTCTCGAGACTCGTAAGTATGCACGACTACATTCTGGGAATAAGGTATGATTTCGAGGCCTATACTATATTTTATGCACTGACAAAAACCATCTTTTTTGCCTTTATCATTGCTACCGTTTCCGGATATTTCGGCTACCAGACCCAGGGCGGGGCCCTTGAAGTAGGGCAGGCCAGCACCAAAGCGGTCGTGATCAGCAGCATCGTTATCATCCTGTTCAACCTTGTCCTTACTCAACTCCTGCTGGGATGATAGAAGCAAGGAACATCAACAAATATTTTGGCGAGAACCATGTGCTCAGGGATGTTTCATGTACATTTCATCCGGGCAAGACCAACCTTATCATAGGGCAGAGCGGTTCCGGTAAAACGGTACTCATGAAATGCCTGGTAGGTTTGTTTGAGGTCGACAATGGCAAGGTCCTTTACGACGACCGCAACTTCTCGGCAATGAATATCAATCAGAGGAAGGCTATACGTCAGGAACTGGGTATGCTGTTCCAGGGCGCTGCCTTGTTCGACTCTATGAATGTTCAGGAGAATGTGATGTTCCCGCTCAATATGTTTACCAGAAAGACTCTGGAAGAGAAATTCGACCGGGTGAATTTCGTACTGAAGCGTGTAAACCTCGAGAACCAGAACAAGCTGATGCCTTCGGAACTCAGCGGGGGTATGAAAAAACGAGTTGCTATTGCAAGGGCTATTGTGATGAACCCTAAATATCTATATTGTGATGAACCAAATTCGGGTTTGGACCCCCAGACATCCAGCGTGATCGACCTGCTGATACAGGAACTTACGTATGAATACGGGATCACGACCATCGTTAACACCCACGATATGAATTCAGTGCTTTCTATAGGTGATTCCATCGAATTCATCCATAAGGGACAGATATGGTGGTCGGGCAATAAGGAAGAGATACTCCATATGGGGAATCAGGAATTGAATGATTTTGTGTTTGGAACGGAGCTGACCAAAAGACTTAGAAAATGAATTTTTTTGATGTTCTTATTCTGGGCTTTATAGTCCTTTTCGCGATCAACGGCTTCCGGAAAGGGTTTATCATCAGCCTGGCTTCACTGGCTGCTCTTGTTCTGGGGATTTATCTTGCAGTTCATTTTTCAAATTACATTCAGGTCTTGCTGGATGACAATTTTCATCCTTCAAAAACATGGCTTCCAATCCTTTCATTCATAGCAACGTTCCTTGCTGTGGTTATAATTGTTCTTGTCGTGGCCAAAGTAATGGAAAAAATTTTCGATGTAGTGGGGATGGGTTTCCTGAACAAGCTGGCAGGGGCTTTGCTTGGGTTTGCCAAGGGAGTGGTTTATGCGAGCATCATTCTTTTTATCATTTTCAGCATTGATAAAAAGAAGAAATGGATTACAGCAGAAGACCGAAAAGGGTCCTTCACTATCAACAAAGTTGAGAAAGTCTTTCCCAAAATAATGTCAACGATGGGAAGCAGTATTCACTTTCCTCTTTTGAATGATGAACAGAAACCGGGAAATCCGGGGAAATAAAAAAAAGATTCTTTAATCGAGAATAGCCTTTATTCCCGGCAATTCCTTGCCTTCGATATATTCAAGCATCGCTCCGCCTCCGGTTGATACATAGCTGACTTTGTCGGCCAGATGGTACTTGTTTATTGCGGCAACAGAGTCTCCCCCTCCAATCAGAGAGAATGAACCATTTGCTGTGGCCTCGGCAATAGCCAGGGCAATGCTTTTGGTTCCTTCTTCGTAATTGTTCATCTCGAACACTCCCATGGGACCGTTCCATAAGATAGTGGAAGATTTTTCTATGACATGTTTGAATTTCAGGATAGCCGACGGACCGATATCAAGACCAAGCCAGGGTAAAGGAATATCGTAAGCGCTGGCAAGTTTCTTGTTGGCGTCGTTGGAGAAAGCATCGGCAATCACCGCATCAGGAGGGATGTATAGATTCACTCCAAGGGCTTTAGCTCCTTCGATGATGTTCTTCGCAAGTTCAACATATTCATCTTCTACCATCGAGGCGCCTGTTTCACCTCCCAGGGCCTTGATAAAAGTAAACATCATCCCGCCACCGATGATAAGGTTGTCGACCTTGTCCATCAGGTGGTTTATAATTTCGATCTTAGAGGAGACCTTGGCTCCTCCCAGAATGGCGGTGAAAGGCCTTTGGGCATCTCTCATACATTTATCAAGATTCAGAATCTCGCTGCCCATTACATAACCGAACATTTTCGTGTCGGGGAAGAAGTTCGCAATGATCGCGGTTGAGGCATGGGCGCGATGAGCTGTTCCGAAAGCATCGTTTACGTATATATCGCCCAGCTTTGCAAGTTTGCCGGCAAATTCTTCGTCACCTTTTTCCTCTTCCTTATAAAAACGAAGGTTTTCAAGAAGCAGAACATCACCAGGTTTCAGGGCAGCAGACATGGTCAAAGCCGATTCACCAATACAATCATCGGCAAACTGAACCGGGCGGTTCAGTTTTGAAGACAGATAGGTGAGAATATGTCTGAGGGAAAATTTTTCCTCGGGACCGCCTTTCGGCCTTCCCAGATGAGACATCAGTATTACAGAGCCTCCGCCGCTAAGGATCTTGTTGATGGTAGGGATAGTCGCATCTATCCTTGTAGTGTCTGTTATATTGAACTGTGCATCGAGGGGAACATTGAAATCGACCCTGATCAGAGCACGCTTGCCTTCAAAATTAAAATCATCAATAGTTTTCATCTGTATAAGTTTATTATTGCGGCAAAATTAAAATTTTTATCCGGCACAATGCATATCTTTTTAATTTTACCCTGAAATTCAAATGTCTTTTATGCAGGATTTAAAGGTAGCTTTTATTCAGACAGATCTGAGCTGGGAAGCCAGGGAAGAAAACCTTAAGCGGTTCGATCTGCATTTGCGGAAGATACACGAAGATGTTGACCTGGTCATACTGCCGGAAATGTTCAATACCGCATTTTCGATTAACCCGGAATCCTGTGCTGAAGAAATGAACGGGGCAGGAGTGACCTATCTGCAGAAACAGTCAGAAGTGCTTAATGCGGTTGTCATAGGAAGCCTTCTGATCAGAACCGGCGGGGGATTTGTAAACAGACTCATCGCTGCTTATCCGGATGGTAAACTGGAAACCTACGATAAAAGACATCTGTTTCGTTTAAGCGAGGAATACAAAATATTCAATGGAGGGAACGAAAGACTGGTGATTAACGTCAAAGGCTGGAAGATTTGTCCCCTGGTATGCTATGACCTGAGGTTCCCGGTCTGGAGTAAAAATACGTATACCGATGGCCGTTACGAATATGATGTACTCGTATACGTGGCCAACTGGCCGAACGTCCGTTCACATGTCTGGAAAACACTGTTGCTTGCACGCGCCATGGAGAACCAGGTGTATTCCATAGGAGTCAACAGGATAGGTGAGGACGGCCATGGGATGCACCATTCGGGAGATTCCATGGTGGTGGATCCAAAAGGAAATATCCTGGCATCGGCCCCTTCGGGCGAAGAAGCAGTAATGGTGGCCCGGCTTTCCCGTCAGGACCTTGAGCTCAACAGGGAATCTTTTACGCTGGGGATGGACTGGGACCGGTTTACAATAGAATTATAAGTTTATGCCTCCGATATCAGCAGTGATCATAGCAAAAAACGAAGAGGATAAGATCCTGAGCTGTCTTGGTTCGCTGAAATCCTTTGCAGCTGAGATCGTGGTTGTGGATTCCTTGTCGGCCGACCGCACTGCAGACATCTGTCGCAGTGCCGGATGCAGGGTGTTCATCAGGGAATTTGACGGTTACGGGAATCAGAAGCAGTTTGCTGTTGACCAGGCGGTGAACGACTGGGTGATCTCGGTAGATGCCGATGAGGAGATTTCACCTGCACTTGCCTCAGAGCTTGCTGTCTTGGCTTCAGCACCCAATCTGCCATTTGATGCTTATAACATCCCTTTTTCACTGGTCTACATGGGAAGGGTCATGAAGCACAGCGGTCTGGGCCATGAAACGCATCTGAGGTTTTTTAACCGGAAAAAAGGAAGGTTTACAACCACTCCTGTCCATGAAGGGATTGTAACGGAAGGTCGTACCGGCAAACTCAAAAACCGTATCCTGCATTATTCGTACAGAGACATCCGCCATCACCTTGAAAAAATAAATATTTATACAACCCAGGCTGCCGAAGGGCTTACAGCAAAAGGAAAAAAGTATTCCGGCTTCACAGTGGTCTGCAAGTTTCCTCTGAGTTTCTTCACGATTTATATACTAAAGGGAGGAATTCTTGATGGGTATCCCGGTTTAATATGGTCGTGGTTATCGGCCTTTTACGCTTCATTAAAAATCGCAAAAACCAAAGAACTTCAGAAAAAACAATGAACATCATCGAGATCCTTATACCGGTATTGATTTTTGTGGCTCTCGTTTATCTGACCCTTGAATACAGTCTGCTTATACTTCCAAAGAAAGGACTACCGGTACTGATGTATCATAATATTTCCGGCCGTGATGCTGATGGCCTGAATATTCCCGCCGGCAAGCTTGAGCTTCAGTTCATGTATTTGAAAGAAAAAGGATACCGGAGTTTATCGCTTAAACAATTGATTGCGTTGAATGAAGAGGGAGGCGCTTTGCCAAAAAAATCGTTTGTGCTTACATTCGATGATGCATATCAAAGCGTGGAAGAGAAATTACTTCCCCTTCTTGAACGCTATGATTTCTGTGCCAGTGTTTTTTTGCCGGTAGCATTTGCGGGAAAATCCAATCTCTGGGATGATGGAAGACTGCAGGTACTTTCGGCAGAATCTCTTCAGAAGATCTCACGAAGCACACGCATCGAGATCGGGATACATTCCTTCCTTCATAAAAGCTACAACGACATGAACCTGGAAGACATGCAGGAGGATCTCAGGAACAGCCGGCAGACCCTGGAATATTACAAGATACCTTACATCAATGTGCTGGCTTACCCCTATGGGGCATATCCAAAAAAAGACCTGAAATTTAAACAAGAGATGTTCGGGATGTTTGCTCAGTCGGGGCTCGCCCTGGCTTTCAGGATCGGCAACAGAATTAACCGCTTCCCATTCAAAGCAAAGTATGAAGTTAAGCGAATCGACATGAAGGGGACAGATTCCTTTTTTGTTTTCAAAACCAAACTGAAAAAAGGCCGGGCAAAGATCTTTGCCTGAAACGCATGAAGATAACATTTGCAGATTTTTGCAGGTTCTGGTTTCTGATAGCCCTGGCGGCGCTGATCTCCATGCTGCCATTTTCGAAGATCGTCATCAGCATCTCAGAGATGGTCCTTACGGGAGCTTGGATTCTGCAAAGGTATGATACGGCCGGTCTGGGGCGATGGCTTAAAAGAAATTCGTGGCTAAAGGCGGTCATAATGATAATACCTTATGCCTTATTTTTTCTTTTTAAAAGTATTGCCGGAGGTTTTCGCGACCTGTATAGAAACAAACCGGCGTTGGTCTTTTTCTCATTATTTCTTCTGCACCTTGCAGGCCTGATCTTCACTACCGATTTTGATTACGCCATGAAGGACCTCAGGACTAAATTTCCGATTCTGTTGATACCTCTTCTTTTAGGGACTTCAAAGCCCCTGGGCAGGCAGTTATTCAATGCCTACCTGTTTCTTTTTCTGCTTGCGCTTCTGATTGGAACCCTGATGTATTCATGGAAGATATATCATTTAAAATATATTGATATCAGGGATGTTTCCAGAAATGTTTCGCATATCATTCTTGGCCTGGAGCTGGCTTTGGGCTTATTCATAATGGCCTGGTTTATTGTGAGGCGAACATTTCCTTTATGGAGCAAGGTTCTTTTTGTGCTTGTCTCGGCCTGGTTTATAATCTATATATTTTATAGCAGATCATTTACCGGCCTGGCTGTTTTTGCCATTACCGCAATGATTCTGCTTCCGATCCTGGTCTTCAGGCAAAAAAGGCCAGGCCTTAAGATACTCCTGGCCGTGATGATGACCCTTGTTACTGCCGGTGCATTTTTTTATGTAAGCAGGGTTGTTAAAGAATATTATTCGGTCAACCCGGTTGACAAAACCCGGCTCGACAGCCTTTCTTCCAGGGGTAACCCCTATGTGCATAACCGGTCGAGCGACTGGACCGAAAACGGCAACTACCTATACCTGTATTGTCAGTTCGGCGAGCTGAAAGACACCTGGAACAAACGGAGTAAAATATCGTACGACAGTCTGAGCTTAAGTGGCGAAAAGATTGAACATACACTGATCAGGTTTCTTACTTCCAAAAACCTCAGGAAAGATGCCGACGGGGTCAATGCCCTAAACGATGCAGAATTGAAAGCTGTTGAAAGAGGAATTCCAAACTACCTTTTTCTCGATCAGTTCAGTATGAGGTCAAGAATCTATGAACTTCTCAGGGGTTATGAAATGTACAAGCGTGACTCTGACCCAACCGGTTATACACTGATGCAGAGAATTGAATTCTGGAAAGCCTCCCTGGGCATTATTGGCGGAAACTGGCTTACCGGTGTGGGAACAGGCGATATGAATGAAGCATTTCAGCAGCAATATATAAAGATGAACTCAAAGCTGCCCCCCGACCAGCGATGGAGGTCACATAACCAGTTTCTCTCTGTATTTATCGGGTTCGGTATACTGGGATTTGCCTGGTTCCTCTTCACTCTTATATATCCAGCCTGGAGGCTCAGGGGCTTCACCGATTATTTTTTCCTGGTTTTTATTATTATTGCCACCCTTTCGATGATGACTGAAGATACGCTCGAATCGCAGATGGGGGTTACCTTTTTTACATTCTTCTACTGTTTCTTTCTGTTCGGAAGAAAGGACTATGACCGGATCTGATCAGGGGAAGAAAATAGCGATCTTAAACCCCGCAAAATGCAAACCCACTTTATAGGAAACGATTCTTGGGGGGGGATAAACCTTTGCAGTGTCGGCCTTATTAAAATTCTGATAACTTGAATTCAGCGCCTGGTATTTATAGAAGATCTCGTATCCGAACTTCAGGTTTTTAGCTATCTTCATTTTATATCCGACCCCTATCATCAAAGCAAACGCACCGCTGCCTTGAGCAATATATGAACGATTCTCACTGGAGCCTCTTGAATACCTGGTCCCTATGCCATAACCCAGGTAAATGTTCGCAAAAAATGTATTTTCAGTCCGTTTGAAATTATATCCCAGATAGCCATAAACAGGCCAGAACAAGCCGTATCTCCATTTCTCAACACCAATGCTAGCACCCAGCAACCAGCGGTTGTTATACATGACTCCGTTCACAGTCTGAAGAGTGGCGACGATCTCGTCATTTTTCACTTTATAAGCGATGCCGTTATAAACGTCAGTTCCGAAGGAGCCTATGCCTATTGACACACCAAGCTCGGTTTTATTGAAATACTTTAAAGTATTTGAGGCTGTATCGCTTTCCTGCGAAAAACCGCTTGAGTAAACAATGAGTAAAGCGGCTGTCATTAAGCAAATGCCTGTTCTTCTGATCATAGCAGTCCAATTATTTCATAAAGGTAATGCAAAAAATAATTAACTTGCCAGACATTAAAAAATTGTTTCATGAAGTGGTTTTTTATTGTCAATCCAAATGCGGGCAGCAGGAAGGGAACCCGTGACTGGCCTAAGATACTGAAGTTGATTAAAGACTCCGGAATACCTTATGAGGCTGTTTTTTCAACACATCGCGGCCATGCCATTGACCTCACGCTCCATTGTATTAAACAGGGCTTCCGCCGTATCGCCGTGGTCGGTGGCGACGGCTCGCTGAACGAGGTCCTGAATGGCATCTTCAGTCAGAATGATGTGCCTAAAAACGAAATCCTGGTCGGGATGATTCCTGTAGGCACGGGTAACGACTGGTGCAGGATGTTCAATATCCCGTTTGATTATAGGAAAGCCCTGGAAATCCTTATTCAGGGAAAAACTTTTGTGCAGGACGTGGGAACTGTAACGCATTATCAAAAGGATAAACCTGAAATAAGATATTTCATGAACGTTGCCGGAATGGGTTATGATGCGCTGGTGGCCAAGAAGACGAACATCATGAAAGAAAAGGGCCGGGGCGGCCCGCTGGTCTATTTGTATTTTATTTTCGCCAGCCTGTTCCAGTATAATTTCATAGAAGCGGTGATCGAAGTTGACGGGGAATTCGTCTTCAAAGGCGAAATTTTTTCAATGAATGTGGGGATCTGTAAATATAACGGAGGGGGCATGATGCAGGTACCGTATGCAATTCCTGATGACGGATTGCTCGACGTGACCCTGATAAAAAAAGCCCCGAAATATGTCGTGATACAACACACCCGGAAATTATATAACGGCACGCTCGTAAATTTGCCCATGGTGAAAACATTCAGGGGTAAACATATCAGAATCCGCTCAACAGGCAGGATCTACCTTGAAACCGACGGGGAATCGCTGGGGCATACACCTTTTACGTTTGAAATAATTCCTTTAGGGATCAGGACAGTGGTTGGGTAACAGGATCGACCCAGTCGCCGTTTTCCCGGATCAGCCTGATAAGTTCGGCAACTGCATCACTTTCGGGAATATTCTTCCGCAGGACTTTCTGACCTTTATACAGCATCACTTTTCCTCTTGCGCCTCCCACATAGCCGTAATCAGCGTCGGCCATTTCGCCCGGGCCGTTCACGATGCAGCCCATTACCGCGATCTTAAGCCCAACCAGATGTCCTGTGGCCTCTTTCACATTCAGAACGGCCTCCTGAATGTTGAACAGGGTTCGGGCACATGAGGGACAGGAAATGAATTCAGTTCGGGTAATTCTTGCACCCGTAGCCTGCAGAATACCATAAGCAACCGGTATTTCGAATTCGGGATCTTCGGTGATGGAAACCCTGATAGTATCTCCGATTCCATCGGCAAGGAGGCTGCCGATACCGACGGCTGATTTCAGTCGCCCATCCTCACCCGCCCCGGCTTCAGTAACACCAAGGTGCAGGGGATAATCCATTCCTTCCGATCGCATTGCTTTTACCAGCAGGCGGTTCGACTGTATCATAATACGGGTGTTACTTGCTTTAAGTGAAAGTACCAGGTTTCCGAACCCATGATGTTCACAGATCCTGGCAAACTCTAAAGCCGATTCAACCATGCCTTTAGGAGTGTCGCCGTATCTGCTGATAATACGTTCAGAGAGGGAACCGTGATTTACCCCGATCCGGATAGCAGTCCCGTTTTGGTTGCAGATCTTCAGAAGGGGTGACAAGCGTTCAGAAAGAACTTCCAGCTCCCGGCTGTAATTGCTGTTGTCCATCCAGTATCCTGCATCCTGCATCCTGCCTTTTTTATCGATATAATTCCCTGGATTGATCCTTATTTTCTCAACAAAATGAGCTGTCAGCTCGGCAATGGCAGGGTTAAAATGTACATCGGCAATGACAGGAGTTTTAAATCCTTCTTTTCTCAGAACATCCCTGATGACTTTCAGGTTTTCGGCCTCTTTCATCCCCGGTACGGCTACACGAACATATTCACAACCCGCATCTATCATCCGTATGGCCTGAGCGACCGTTGAACGTGTATCGAGAGTGTCGGTATTGGTCATCGACTGAACGCGGATGGGATTGCTGCCTCCCACAGGTACACCGCCGATATCAATGACCCGGGTATTGAAACGAGAGTATAATGGTTTGGACATGATGCAAAATTAAAAAAATAGCGAAATGGTGAAATGGTGAAAATCATTCGATATTCAATATTCGACATTCAATATTCGACATTCAATCCTTCAGTCCTTTAACCCTCGGCTTTCCTGCCACAAAGTCCTTCAGATAATAAGGTTCAAAATAAGCCAGGTCCTCAAACGCTCCGGCACTGAGTTTTTCCATGGCCAGAGGATAAAGGAAGGCTGCAGAAAGTTTAAAATTCTCTAAGAAAGCAGCATGGTGATGCGAGCCAAGCAGGGGCTTGCATTTTTCTGCTCCTTCTCCGGCGAAAACGATAGTTTCTGAATCCAGGAGTCCGGCAAATGAAGATTCGGTAATAATTTCTGCTGAAACGGGACGGATTACTGCAAGAGAGAAGTCATAAACTGCAGTATATACCTCCATTCTTCTGGCATCGAGCATGGGACAAAGCAGTCCGCCTTCATTTCCTGACAGTTCACGCATACCAAAAGCCAGAGATTTGAGTGTGGAAATGGCGATCAATGGTTTTTCAAGTGCATAGCAGAACCCTTTGGCTGCTGCAACTCCAATCCTTAACCCGGTATAGGAGCCGGGTCCCATGCTAACGGCAATGGCTGCCAACTCATGCATTTCAAGACCGGCATCAAGAAGAGCAGATTCAATAAGATTTGTTAAACCGGAGGAATGAGCGTTTTCCTGCTCGGATTTCCGGCAGCTTAGAATACGGTCTTCATTTCCGATAGCAACGGAACACACCCGGGAGGAAGTTTCAAGACAAAGGATAGAGCCCATTGGCTATTTTTCCTTTTCAAAAAGATCTTTTTTGTCGACCTTCTTCACCTTGTCCCCGTCTTTAAGGGTCTTTGAAACAAGCGAATAGGGTGCCACAATAAGTTCATCTCCCAGTTTCAGTCCTGAGAGGACCTGGATGTTGGTATTATCCTGGATGCCAGTCTTGATATCAACTTTTTTGGCAGTTCCATCGGCAAAAATAAAAACACATTCCTTGACCTCATCCGATTTTTTCCTGGTGCTTACAAAAGTGATCTTGTCATCACCGTCATCCTTGGTTTTCTGTGTTTTCTCGTTGAGCTTGTCGAGGCTGTCTTTGGCAACCCTTGTAGTCACAGCCTGTATAGGAACCGACAAAGTGTTAATGGCAGTTTCAGTTTGTATTTCAACAGTGCAGGACATACCCGGGCGGAAAGGCGAAAAATCAGGTCTGGCGGGGTCGAGCAGATCCTGGTAGGCTTCTTTAAGCAGGTGGATCTTAACATTGAAATTGGTTACCTGGTCAACACTTACACCTGTTGTATTGGCTGATGTTGCAATTTCCGTAACGATGCCTTTAAACTTCCGGTTCAGATATGCATCGACTTCAATCAGCGCTGTATCCCCCATTCTGACGCGGACGATATCATTCTCGTTCACTTCAACCAGAGCCTGCATTGCATTCAGATTTGCAATACGCATGATCTCTGTACCACTCGAAAACTGAGATGCCCCGGTAACCCGTTCACCTTGTAAGACACTGAGTTTTGAAACAGTACCGTCGTTCGGGGCAAAAATCGCCGTACGGTTCAGATCTTCCTTTGACCGTTTCAGGGCCGCTTCAGAGTTTTTGACCATAAATTCAGATGCCTTTATATCCTGTTCCCCGGCATTGACCTGAGCGGTTGAAACCTGGAAAGAAGCTCTGGCCTGGTCATATTCGGCTTTCGAAATCACATTCTGCTGGAATAACTTCTCCTGACGTTCAAATGTAAGTCTTGAATTTTCAAACGTTGCCTTTGACTGGGCCAGCCTTGCCTTAGCGTTAGCCAGGTTTGCCTTTTGTGTATTTAATGATGCTTCGCTTTGATCGAAAGCAGAGATATAGATCTCAGGGTCGATTTTTGCCAGCAGGGTTCCTTGTTTTACCTGTTCACCTTCTTTCACGGTAAGTTCAACCACTTCACCAGAAATATACGGACTTATTTTTATATCTTTTTCAGGCTGGATCTTGCCATTTGAAGATACCGTTTGGATGATGGTCCTTTTCGTGACTTTCTCGGTAGAAACTTTCTGGCTGTCGCTGCCTTTTCCTTTGATTACCGCAAAGACTGCGATAACTGCAACAACAGCAACCGCTGCAATGATGATCCATATTTTTTTCCTGGATTTTGCTGAGCTCATGTAAAGAGTATTTATTTTATTTAAGGATAAGGCTTTTACTGCTGTATCTGAATAGGATTGCCCATGTAGAAATCAAGAATAGTAGTCTTGAAAATAAAATCATATTTGGCCTGAAGCAGATCCGATTCAGCTTTCGTGAGGTCTTTTTTGCTATTGTTATAATCGAAGGATGTCATCATTCCAACATCAAATTTCTGCTGTGTATATTTAAAAGATTCCGACTGGGCATTAAGCCTTCCTAGAGCTGAGTTATATTTCTGAAGCGAGGCAACGGCATCAGCATAGGCTTGCTCAATGATCTTTCGTAAAGTTCTTTTCTCGATATCAAGATCCAGTTCGGCCTGGTTTTTCTGTATCTTGGCCTGGGTGATATTTGAACGGCCCTGCCACCCGTTAAAGATAGGGATGTTCAGGTTAAATCCAACACTCTGGTTATTATTGGTTTTAAGCTGGTCGCCGAAGGATTTCAGGCGGGTGGCATAATTTACCTGATATCCCAGTACCGTATCGCGGGAAACCTCGGTAATACCCATTTTATAAGATGTAATAGTAGGTGTAACATTGGGGTCGATTTCCCTGGCCGCACCTGAATAGCCGGTTCCCCAGGATCCGCTCACCGAAAGAGTAGGACTTATTATACCTCTTGCAATAGCAAGGCGTTTTTGTGCGGCCTCCACTCTCATTTCCGCACCCTTGATCTCGGGCCGTGTTTTTATTGCATGTTCAAAGATAATCTCTGGTGTTACAGGCTGTTTGGGGGCTTCCACTGCCTTAAGTTTGGGTTTTTCTATATGAAAATCTTTGGTCACAGGCAGATCGATCAGCTGCTCCAGCGAGAGGTAGGAGATATTCAGCTGGTTTGAGGTCTGCACCTGGGTAAGTTCCTCAGCGGATTTCTGTGCCTGAATATTTAGCAGATCACCCTTAGCTGATGAACCTGCATCCACCATTTTTTGCATACGCTCAACCTGTAATTTTGTAATGCGCAGCTGCTCAGTTGCCACGTCAAGTAGTTCAGAATTGAACAGAATATCAAGGTAGTACCCGGCCACTGACAATGAAATGCTGTTTTTAATTACATCCAGGTCATATTTGCTTGCAAGAACCAGAATCTGATTTTGTTTTACAGTATTCAGTTTCTGTAAACCGTTAAACAATACCATAGAGCTGGATACGTAAAAATTGTTTGACCTTACCGATGTTGTAGCAAAAGTATTGGTATACTGGTCAATGGTCTGACCGAAGTTCCAGTAATTTGATGCGCTCGCGTTCAGGTTCGGCAGCATCCCGAGTGCGCTTTGCATCAAGTAAGCTTTATTGGATTCAACTGACTGGATCTGCTTCTGTATATCCAGGTTATTCTCAAGGGCATAGTTTATACAGTCTTCCAGTGTCCAGATCTTCTGCGACCTGGCCTGAAATGATATCAATAACAAGAAGGCAAGTACAATAATGCCTGATGTAAAAATCTTTTTTACCCGCATCGAGTTTGGTTTTATTTGTTTCGCAAATTTCGGGATCGTCAAAATTAATCAATTTCCCATCAATGGAAAATTAAGACGAGAATTTGAGTCAAAGGTTACAGAAAAGGCTTTTTCATTGTAAAAAAAAATTCTAACTTTGCGGAGACAGAGAAAATCTCTATAGTTATTTACGATTTTCTTGTTATAGGATTTATACATATTGATTTTCATTATCTTAAATAAAGGATATGCGTAAAAAAATCTTTGCAGTTTTCAGCGTTGTAACGTTTTCGTGCCTGGTCCTTTTTTCCGGATGTACTTCTAAAAATGCAACAACTGGCACATTGACAGTTATGGTGGTAGATTATCTGACGAATGTTCCTATCCCCAACGAACTGGTTTATATTGCCACTAGTTATCAGAACCTGCAAAACCACATATGGGTTAATTCTCTCTATACTGATGCCAATGGTAAAGCTTTTTTTCGCGACCTCACACCTTTTGTGATGTATTATGATACGGAACATTGGGAAAACTACGGAGCCATACAGGTTTACGCGGGTATAGATCAGACCACAATCCTATATGTTAATACGCCGTTTGTGAAAAAATAGCATAAGTGCGACAGAAAATTTCTTAACATTGCAGCATTGATTCCTGACCAAACGATGAGAAGACATTTCCAGGCTATACTGAAATTATTTTACAGGACTCTTTTAGTAATTCCTTTATTTTTATTCTCTCCCGGGGTAAATTCTTTTGCATCAACCCAGGAAGGTGTGAACCTGAACGCAGCGAATGACAGTGTTTTCACTAAGGAGAAGATTGAGAAGAAAGCTGAAGGGTTCAACGCGGGGGACATGATCATGGAACATGTCACTGACAGTCACGAATGGCATATTTTAGAGATGGGTCATTTCAAACTGCTGATCCCACTACCAATTATTCTTTTTTACGACGGACAGCTTTATACCTTTTGTTCATCCAGGTTTCATAACGAAGAACGTTCTTACCAGGGCTTCAGTCTTCCTGAAGAGGGTCCTGAGAAAGGAAAGATTGTGAGATTGGGCGCTATTCCCGGAGGACCCGGAGTTTATGATTTTTCAATTACCAAGACCGTGCTCGCTATTTTTATCAGTGCCTTTCTTTTGCTGGTGATATTTATTTCGATAGCCAGATCCTATTCCCGCAACAGGAACAAGGCGCCAAAGGGAATGCAGTCCCTGCTTGAACCTTTGATACTTTTCATCCGCGACGATATTGCAAAAAGTTCGATAGGAGAGAAGAAGTATGAAAAATATATGCCGTATCTGCTTACCATTTTTTTCTTTATTTTCCTGAATAACATTCTTGGGCTTATACCAATTTTTCCGGGAGGGGCAAATGTTACAGGAAATATTGCTGTGACCATGGTCATGGCTGTTTTCACTTTTATCCTCACCACGGTAAGCGGGAACAAGCATTACTGGATTGATATTGTGAATACCCCGGGCGTTCCCTGGTGGCTGAAACTTCCTATACCTTTGATGCCCGTGGTTGAAATAATAGGTGTCATCACAAAACCCTTTGTACTGATGGTCCGACTCTTTGCCAATATGGCTGCGGGTCATATCATTACTCTGGGCTTTATAAGCCTGATTTTTATTTTCGGAGCGATGAACGTGGCTTTGGGCTATGGTGTTTCAGTTGGAGCGGTAGCATTCATGATCTTCATGAACCTGCTTGAGCTCCTGGTTGCTTTCATCCAGGCGTATGTTTTTACACTTTTATCGGCCTTGTATTTCGGATTGGCCACGATAGAACCGGAGCACCATTAGAAAATGGTGAAATGGTGAAATAGTGAAACACAAAAAAATTGTAAATTGTAAATTGTAAATCTAGTAGTAACCTTTAATACAAACATCATGACTCTTTTAGCAATTATTCTTCAGATCGCAGGCAATTTTGCCGCGATTGCAAAGATGGGAGCCGGTTTGGGTGCAGGGATCGCTGTAATCGGTGCCGGTATTGGTATCGGCAACATCGGTAGTAGCGCTCTCGAATCGATTGCCCGTCAGCCGGAAGCTGTAGGCGATATCCGTTCAAACATGATCATCGCCGCTGCTCTCGTCGAAGGAGTAGCATTTTTTGCTATCGTCGTTTGTCTGCTGATCCTGTTTATCTAGCAGCAACGTCAGGATTTTTACGGCATGACGGTTGGTCATGCCGTAAAAATCTTCATTCAAACAACAAAACGAACAACCTATGGAACTGATTACCCCCGGATTAGGTCTTATATTCTGGATGACCCTGGTCTTCCTGGCACTACTTTTCCTGTTAAAGAAATTTGCGTGGATACCTATTCTCAAAGCCTTGAAAGATCGTGAAGATGCGATTACCGACGCTCTCACATCCGCCGACAAGGCAAAAGAAGAAATGAAACAGTTGCAGTTTAGTAATGAGCAGCTACTGGCCGATGCTAAGAATGAAAGGGATAACATCCTTAATGAAGCGAGGAAGATCAAGGAAAAGATCATCGAGGAAGCCCGTGCAAAAGCCAGTGAAGAAGCTGGTCATATTACAGCCAGTGCCCTGGAAAATATAAGGAATGAAAAAATGGCTGCACTGACCGAACTGAAAAACGAGGTTGGCCAGCTATCGATTGAAATTGCAAAGAAGATACTTCAGAGGGAACTGGCTGATCCCAAAAAGCAGGAAGATTATGCACGCCATCTCCTCGAGGAAATAAACCTTAATTAAGAGTACGGAGATGAACGTTACCCTGATCGCCGAACGCTATGCTAAAGCCCTTTTTGAGATGGCTTTGGAGAAAAAGGTATTGGAAGAAGTCAACAAGGATATGGTCTTGCTTTCTACGCTTATCAGGGAGACCAGGCCACTTAAACTTTTTCTCAGAGCTCCTATTATCAACCCTGGGAAAAAGCGTGCTGTAATGGATGAGATTCTTGCAGGGTTCAACGCTGTTACCATTGCCTTTATCAACCTGCTTGTTGCCAAAAGGCGTGAATCAACTATCCCTGAAGTAGTTAATCAGTTTGTTGAGCAATATAACCTATATAAGAATATTATCGTCCTTAGGGTTAAAACAGCTGTTCCTATAGATCAGGACCTAAGGGTGCAGTTCAGCTCTGTAATGGCCAGGTATACCAAAGCGAGTATTGAGATTATTGAAGAAGTGGATGAGTCGGTGATCGGAGGCTTTGTTTTAAGCTGGGACGACAAACAATATGATGCCAGCATTCAAAAGCAGATTGACCGGATGAAAAAAGGTCTGGCGAAGATTAATTTATATGTAAAAGGAATATAACATGGCAAACATTAAACCCGCTGAAGTTACCGCAATTCTGCGAAGAGAACTTGCAGGTTACGAGAATGTGACCGAACTTGAGGAAATAGGCACTATACTGACGATAGGCGACGGGATCGCGAGGATCTACGGAATGAATAATGTTGGTTCCGGCGAGCTTGTTGAGTTTGAAAAGAACGGGGTTCTGGGCATTGCTTTGAATCTTGAAGAAGACAACGTTGGTGCTGTAATACTCGGTGACTATGCAGATATCAAAGAAGGGGATAAGGTAAAACGTACTCGCAAGATTGCGTCGATAAATGTGGGAGAAGGATTGCTGGGGCGTGTCATAAACACCTTGGGCGAGCCCATCGACGGGAAAGGCAGCATCCAGGGAGAGCTTTACCAGATGCCGCTGGAACGCAAGGCTCCGGGAGTTATCTTCCGCCAGCCTGTTAACCAGCCACTGCAAACGGGTTTAAAAGCTATTGATGCCATGATTCCTATCGGACGCGGTCAGCGTGAGCTTATTATCGGTGACCGTCAGACAGGGAAAACAGCTATCGCCATCGACACCATCATCAACCAGAAACATTATTACGAAAAAGGCGAACCGGTATATTGTATTTACGTTGCTATAGGGCAGAAAGGCTCTACAGTTGCAAACATCGTGAAGGTTCTTGAAGACAAGGGCGCCCTGGCTTACACTGTGATTGTTATGGCTACCGCTTCCGACCCTGCCGCCATGCAATTTTATGCTCCGTTTGCCGGTGCTTCAATCGGTGAGTTTTTCCGCGACACCGGACGCTCTGCACTGGTCATTTATGATGATCTTTCGAAACAGGCCGTTTCGTACCGGGAAGTTTCCCTTCTCCTTCGTCGGCCCCCCGGTCGTGAAGCATATCCCGGCGATGTATTCTATTTGCATTCACGCCTGCTTGAACGTGCCGCAAGAATTATCTCGGCCGATGAAATTGCGAAGAATATGAACGACCTTCCCGAGTCGATCAGACACCTTGTAAAAGGGGGTGGTTCACTTACAGCTCTTCCGATAATAGAAACCCAGGCCGGCGACGTTTCGGCATACATTCCCACGAATGTGATCTCTATCACTGACGGGCAGATTTTTCTTGAAACCGGTTTGTTCAACTCAGGTATACGCCCGGCAATAAACGTTGGGATCTCAGTTTCACGTGTTGGTGGTAATGCACAGATCAAATCGATGAAGAAAGTCGCCGGAACCCTCAAACTTGACCAGGCTGAGTTCCGTGAACTGGAAGCTTTCGCCAAATTCGGCTCAGACCTTGATCCGGCAACCAAACAGGTTATTGATAAAGGCTCCCGTAACGTGGAGATCCTGAAGCAGGCGCAATACTCACCCATGCTTGTGAGCCATCAGATTGCAATTATTTACTGCGGAACAAAGAATCTGCTCAGGAATATCCCGGTTCGGAGCGTGATAAATTTCGAGGTTGAATTCCTGCACCATATGGAAACAATGCATAAGGATGTTCTTGATAATCTGGGAAAAGGCCTGCTACTCGATACGGACCTGAAGGTATTGGAACAGGCTGCGAAGGAAATTTCAACGAAGTACGAAGAAAAGAAATAAGAATAGGTCATGGGCGGACTTAAGGAAGTAAGAATACGCATTGCATCGGTAAAATCGACCCAGCAGATCACTTCCGCCATGAAAATGGTGGCTGCATCAAAACTGAGGAAGGCACAGAATGCTATTCTGAAACTCAGGCCGTATGCTTCGAAGCTAAGGAATATGCTACAGAACCTGAGTGGAAGCATAGAGAATTCGAGCGAAAGTGTGTACTCTGAACTAAGGGACCCTGAGAAAATTCTGCTTATTGTAATCGCCTCAAACAGGGGGCTCTGCGGCGCCTTTAATTCAAATATAATGAAAGCAACGCTAGCCCTGATGGCCGATAAATACCAGGGGCAGTTCAACAAAGGGAATGTAAGCCTTATCACTATAGGTAAAAGGGCAACTGAATATTTTACCAAACGGAATTATAAGGTGATCGGCCACCATGATGATTTTTTCGATCATCTGAATTTTTCAACAATCTCTCCCTTTGCTGAATCCCTGATGCAGTCATTTGTGAAAAAGGAATTCGACAGGATTGAGATCGTGTATAACCAGTTTAAAAATGCAGCCGTTCAAAAACTCGTCAGCGAACAGTTCCTGCCTGTTGTCGCTGATACGCCGCAAGGAACAACGGCGAAAAACGAGATATCGGCCGATTATATTTTTGAACCGGATAAAGAGACTGTAATCAGGGAACTTATTCCAAAAACCTTGCGTATCCAGATATTCAAAGCAATACTGGATTCCTTTGCCGCTGAGATGGGTGCGAGGATGACTTCTATGCAACAGGCTACCGACAATGCAAAGGAGCTTCTGAAAAATCTCAATATCACTTACAATAAGGCAAGACAAAACCAGATTACCAACGAACTTATTGAGATCGTTTCAGGCGCCGAGGCGTTGAAGGGATAATCTACGATTTACGATTTACGATTCGCAATCATCTGCCATCTGATTATCAGATATCAGATTCAATCAATCTCCCTAAACGGTTATACCATGTCCTGCCATATTTCCTGATCAATGCCTGGTCGAGGAAACGGTAAAGGGAAATTTTTTCGGTATATCCTTTTTCAAGGGCTTTTCTGCAGATAGGCCATTTGTGATAATTCAAAGCTTCATTGCCGCTGGCAAGTTTCTTAATCCGGATGGGATAAAGATGACAGGAAATGGGTTTCGGAAACGGAATCGCTTTCTCAAGAAATGCTTTTTCAACAGCACAACGCGCAATCCCATTCTCATTATATACAAACACACACTCTTTATCGTTCAACAAAGGCGTTACAAAATTTCCTTCGGCATCATAATCAAAAACACCAGAGGATCTTACTACAAGCATTGCTTCTGGAAGCATGAATGGGAAAATGTATTCCAGATAGTCTTCCAAAAGAGAAATCTCTTCTTCTTCAAGCGGAGCACCGGCATCACCTTCCACGCAGCATGCGCCCTTACATTCTTCAAGGTCGCAGCAAAACCGGGTGTCGCGGATGTCGTCTGAGATTATCGTGTTGTCGAGAATAATCATTGTTCAAGGGAAAATTAAATGGTGAAATGGTGAAATTAATGTTCTCACATTTATCACGAGTTTGATTCCAGCGCTAAGTTAGCCACAATTCGTATGTTTGCCGCCTTTCTGAAAATTCGCCCATTGATAAATCTCAACCCCCCTAATGACATTTAGCAAAGGATGTGACTTATTGTGTTGTAAACATGACCATTGTCAATTTTTTAGTAGTATTTATAAATATCAAAGGTTAGGTTATTCAGATAAATTTATAATTTTGCGCCCAGATCTGTTAATATGTTAACATTATGAGTGCTGAAAGCCTGATTTTATTCTTTATAGTCGGGGCGTTTTTGGTTGGTATTGCCCTGCTATTCTCGAGTTTCATCCCCCCTACATCTACAAACCCCCAGAAAGCCGAAGCTTATGAATGCGGCATCCCCACTGAAGGCATTACATGGCTTCAGTTTAATGTCGGGTATTATCTTTTTGCCATAATTTTTCTGGTGTTCGATGTTGAAACGGTCTTTATTTTCCCCTGGGCTGTCATGATGAAATCGATGGGAATGACTGCCTTTATCGAGATCGTCATTTTCTTTTTTGTATTGGGGGTAGGACTACTCTATGCCTGGAAGAAAGGAGCCTTGAAATGGGAATAAAAAACATGAAGGAATTGGATTTTCGCGACAACGAGACTCTCGAGTTGTTTAAGAAAACCGGAGGAAACGTATTGATGACATCTATCGATGCAATTATTGATTGGGGGCGTTCCAATTCAGTGTGGCCGCTTACTTTTGCAACAAGTTGTTGCGGTATCGAAATGATGGCCTGCGGTGCTGCCCGACATGACTTTGCCCGTTTTGGGATTGAAGTTTACCGCGCCAGTCCCCGCCAGGCCGATGTGATTGTAGTTGCAGGGACCATCGTAAACAAGATGGCACCTGTACTTAAACGACTTTATGACCAGATGTCGGAGCCGAGGTATGTCATTGCCATGGGTGCCTGCGCTGTTTCCGGCGGACCATTTTATTATAATTCTTACCATGTGGTGAGGGGTGTTGATCAGGTGATTCCGGTTGATGTTTATATCCCGGGCTGTCCGCCCCGGCCCGAAGCTCTGTTGTACGGCATCATGCAGCTCCAGCGGAAGATCAAGCTGGAAACCATCACCCGTCCTGAGCAGGTAGGGGTTAGGGGTTAGGGATTAGGGATTGGGGAGACAGAATAACATGATAAAAAATCAGAATAATTATTTTTCACCATTTCACCATTTCACCATTTCGCTATTTTACATTTATGGATAATACTAATTTAAAAGCCAGGATCCTCGAAATTGTGCCCGATGCGCAACAGGAGGAGAACAAGCAGTATCTTACACTGCTGGTGCCTGCAGCAAAGCTGCATGAGCTGGCTGTTAAGCTCAAGACCACGGCCGATCTATCATTTGATTTTCTTTTTTGCCTCAGCGGAGTTGATTATGGCAAGCAGCTTGCTGTGATATATCACCTGAATTCCACCCGGCACAAACATTATATTGTTTTAAAAGTCAAGACCGACGACCGGGTGAATCCGAATTTCGATACAGTTTGCGATATCTGGCGAACAGCCGAATTCCATGAACGCGAAACATATGATATGTTTGGTATCCGGTTTAACAACCATCCCGACCTCCGCCGCATCTTCCTTGATGAAGACTGGAAAGGCTATCCCTTGCGCAAGGATTATGTGGATGAAGTAAACATCGTTGAATTTTAGTCTATGAAAGAAATAGTCAACCTGCCCGTCAGCAAACCAGAGGAAGAGGAATACCATATCAATATGGGTCCCCAGCATCCCTCCACTCACGGGGTTTTGCGGCTGTTGGTTTCCCTTCAGGGAGAGATTGTTAAAAATCTGAAACCTCATTGCGGCTACATCCACCGGGGTATTGAGAAGATGTGTGAAAAGGATACCTATCCCCAGATCATTCATCTTACCGACAGGATGGATTATCTTTCTTCACATATCAACAATCATGCAGTTTGTCTGCTGGTTGAAAAAGCATTGGAGATTGAAGTTCCTGAACGTGTGCAATACATCCGGACCATCATGGATGAGCTCACACGTATCCAGTCACACCAGCTTTGGTGGGCTAGCTTTGGCATGGATCTTGGAGGCCTCACCTGTTTCTTCTACGGTCTGCGCGACAGAGAAATGATCCTCGACATCTGGGAAGAAACTACGGGAAGCCGTTTCCTGCAGAGTTATAACTGCCCGGGAGGAGTTATGCAGGACATCCATCCTAATTTCCAGAAGAAAGTCCATGTATTTCTGAAAACCTTCAAGAAAAAGATAAAGGATTACGAAAAAATCCTTTCCGGCAACGTGATCTTTGAACAGCGCAGCAAAGGCGTAGGCATGCTTACCAAGGAGGATGCTATCAGCTATGGCATTACTGGTCCTTCGGGGCGCGGATCTGCCTGGTCATGCGATATCCGCAAGACTGAACCATACAGCATGTACAGCAAGGTTCACTTCAATGAAGTGCTTCGGTATGAATGTGATTCTTATTCACGCTACATGGTACGCATGCAGGAAATGTATGAATCCATGAACATCATTGAACAGCTTATCGACAACATTCCGGCCGGAGATTACGCGGCCAGGATGAAAGCAGTAATCAAGTTACCTGCAGGTGAGTACTATCAGCGGGTGGAGTCGGCCCGCGGAGAACTTGGAGTGTATGTAGTTAGCGACGGAAACAAGACTCCGTACAGGATGAAATTCCGTACCCCGAGCTTCACCAATCTGAGCGTGCTGGACCATCTCAGCCGTGACATGAAAATCGCCGATTTGGTAGCTATCGGAGGTTCTCTCGACTTAGTAATTCCGGATATTGACAGATAAAAACAAGGTAATATGACCTTTAATATTTACGATTTTACATCGTTCACCACCTGGATCGACCAGAGCCTTAACAGCCTCATGTCGCCCACCCTGGCGCTGATTACCGAGATGGTTATCATCGGGGTAGTCTTCCTGCTTTTCTATGCAGTTGTAGGCCTTTTCCTGGTGTATGCCGAACGTAAGGTTTGTGCTTTCATGCAAAACCGCGTGGGCCCGAACCGCGTGGGCCCTTACGGGATTTTCCAGACTATTGCCGACTTCATCAAACTGCTGATGAAAGAGCTGGTGTATATCAAAGACTCAGATAAACTCCTGTTCAACATCGCACCGTTTATCGTGATCATTGCCTCTTTCATGGCATTGTCGGCAATACCCTTTGCGAAGGGCCTTCATGCGATCGATTTCGACATCGGAATCCTTTATGTGATTGCCGTTTCTTCTCTCGGAGTTGTAGGCATATTGCTTGCAGGCTGGTCATCGAACAATAAATATTCACTGATCGGCGCCATGAGAAGCGGCGCACAGATCGTTAGCTATGAACTTTCAGTCGGACTTTCCCTGCTTACTATCATCGTCCTGGCAGGCACAATGCAGTTCTCGGAGATTGTTGAAATGCAGTCCGACGGCTGGTTCCTTTTCAAAGGACATATCCCTGCCTTTATCGCCTTTGTGGTGTTCCTTATCTCAAGTACGGCTGAAACCAACAGGGGGCCTTTCGACCTGGCTGAAGCCGAATCAGAGCTCACGGCAGGTTTCCATACTGAATATTCAGGGATTAAGTTTGCCTTCTTTTTCCTTGCAGAATACATGAATATGTTCCTTGTTGCCTCTATTGCGGCAACTGTATTTCTTGGTGGCTGGATGCCTTTCCATATCTCAGGTTGGGCCGGTTTCAACACCATTATGGATTACATTCCTCCCTTTGTGTGGTATATCGGCAAGACCGCTTTTGTGATCTGGCTGATGATGTGGTTCAAATGGACCTTCCCACGCCTGCGTATCGATCAGCTCCTGACCCTCGAGTGGAAATATCTGCTCCCGATCAACCTGGTCAACATTCTTTTAATGGCATTTTTAGTATTAATGCATTGGCATTTTTAGCATACTATGAACAGCTTCTTTAAGTATTTTTCAGATATTTTCCACGGGGTGAAGTCCCTGCTCATCGGGATGTCGGTCACAGGCCGGTATTTCTTCAGCCCCGGGCAGATTGTAACGCAGCAATATCCTGAAAACAGGAAAGACCTGCAGATGTTTGAACGGTTCAAGGGTGAAGTCATTCTGATTCACGATGCGAACAACCAGCATCGCTGCAATGGTTGCGGCATTTGCGAAAACAACTGCCCGAACGGTTCGATCGAAATCATTTCGGCCAGGGTCCCGGGGGAAGACGGAAAACCCAAACGGATCATCGACAAGCACATTTACCATTTGGGGATGTGTACTTTCTGCGGATTATGCGTTAAGAACTGTCCTTCCAATGCCCTTGGATTCTCTCAGGAGTTTGAGCATGCGGTATTCGACCGTTCCAAACTTAACAAAGTGTTAAATAAACCCGGTTCATCAATTATTAAAGGTGTAGAGTGATGACGACCAATCAATTCATGTTTTTGCTATTCTCGGCGGTGATCGTAATTTTTTCACTGCTGACCGTGACCAGCCGGCGTATTCTCCGTGCAGCAACGTTTCTGCTGTTTGTACTGGTCTCCACTTCAGGAATGTATTTCCTGCTCAGGTTCAACTTCCTTGCAGCGATCCAGCTCACTTTGTATGCCGGAGGTATCGTGGTGCTGATCATATTCTCGATCCTGCTAACCAGCCATATCAACGAGAAACTATCTATCCCTCCCCTTACAAAAAGGATTTATGCTGCCATAGCTGCCCTTGCCGGAGCAATTCTCTGCATTGTCACTATTCTGCAGACCGAATTTGTACAGAAAGTTTTTGATCCGACCCGGGTGCATATCAGAACGATAGGCGAAGGTATGCTGAGTACCGGAAAATATGGTTATGCCCTGCCTTTCGAGGTCATCAGCGTACTGCTGCTGGCTGCAATGATTGGTTCTATAATACTGGCTAAGAAAAGAAAAGATTAATTTAAATTTTACCGCTATGTTTGAAGGCGTACCCATTCACTGGTTTCTGGTTCTTTCAACCACTATGTTTTTTATCGGGATTTATGGTTTCCTGGTGAGGAAAAATCTGATCACCATGCTGATGTCGATTGAACTTATCCTGAATTCAGTCTGCATCAACTTCTTGGCATTTAACAAGATCCTTTTTCCAGAGCACCTCGAAGGCATGTTCTTCACACTGTTTATAATTGCTGTAGCCGCAGCTGAAGCGTCTGTGGCGATCGCAATAATCATCAACATTTATCGCCGACTGGTGAATATTGATGTGGAAAAGATGAATGAAATGAAATATTAACAAAATGTACGATGTACGATGTACGATGTACGATGTACGATGTACGAATGAAAATTTAAGATTTACGATTAATACAAACATCATATGATCGATTTCAGTTACACTATCTGGATACTGCTGATACCACTGATAGTTTTCGTGGTCACAGGGCTTACGGGCAACAGGTTCAAACCCATAGTAACCGGGATTATAGGAACTACAGGCCTTGGCGTGGTATTTTTACTTTCAGTCTTTACCGCGTACAAATACTTTTTTGTACTTGACAAAGTTGATGGTGCTTTTCAACGCCTCCTGGCCCTCAATTTCACCTGGCTGCACCTGACCGACAAGCTACATATTGACATCGGTGTGCTTCTGGATCCCATTTCGGTAATGATGCTTATCGTCATCTCGACAGTATCTTTCATGGTGCATATTTATTCACTTGGTTATATGAAAGGAGAGAAAGGGTTTGCCCGTTTCTTCTCTATCCTTTCGCTCTTCAGCTTTTCGATGCTTGGCCTGGTAATTGCGACTAACATTTTCCAGATGTACATTTTCTGGGAACTGGTGGGTGTTTCATCATTTCTTCTGATCGGGTTTTACTATGAACGGGATTCTGCGGTGGCGGCAAGCAAGAAAGCTTTTATTGTGACACGTTTTGCCGACCTGGGCTTCCTTATCGGTATCCTTGTCCTTTCCTATACCACTGGCACTTTCGATTTCATCACACTTACCGGACCTAACAGTCCGGCATTCACATCCGGACAGGGAATCATGTTCCTGGGCATGTCGACCATGACCTGGTCCATGCTGTTCATTTTCATGGGTGGCGCCGGTAAATCGGCCATGTTTCCGCTCCATATCTGGTTACCCGATGCGATGGAAGGCCCTACACCCGTGTCGGCTCTTATCCATGCCGCAACTATGGTCGTTGCCGGAGTATATCTTGTTGCACGCATGTTCCCGATCTTCCATCATCAAGAGTCGGCTCTGGAGATTGTGGCCTGGGTCGGAGGGTTTACTTCTTTATTTGCTGCCGTGATCGCGTGTACCCAATATGATATCAAAAGAGTTCTGGCTTACTCAACCATGTCGCAGATCGGTATGATGATGCTGGCACTTGGTGTTTCAGGATACGGCGGGGAGGATGGCCTTGGTTACATGGCTTCCATGTTCCACCTGTTTACACATGCCTTTTTCAAAGCCTTGCTTTTCCTTGGCGCCGGCGCAATAATACATGCTGTCCATTCGAATTATATGAACGAGATGGGAGGATTAAGGAAATACCTGCCCATCACCCATGCCACCTTCCTCATTGCCTGTCTTGCTATAGCCGGTATTCCTCCATTTGCAGGATTTTTCAGCAAGGATGAGATCCTGGTTGCAGTCTTCCATCACAATAAAATTTTATTTGCCATGGCATATCTGGTGGCCGGGATGACTGCCTTCTACATGTTCCGTCTTTATTTTAACGTTTTTTGGGGAAAGGATCAGCATTACCATCATACACCGCATGAAGCTCCGGCCACGATGACCATCCCACTTATTATTTTGGCAATTGGTTCGACATTTGCAGGCTTTATTCCTTTTACTAAACTTGTGACTTCCGACAGTCAGCCCTTTGAAACCAATACCGAATGGGGCATTGCCATCCCTGCAGTGTTTATTGCGCTGGTCGGAATCGGTATAGCAACCATGCTGTACATGAAGAAATCGGAGACCTCAAAGAAAATTTCAATTGCTCTCGGCGGATTTTATATTGCAGCCTTCAACAAGTTTTACATTGACCAGGTCTATCTCTTTATCACAAAAAAGATATTGTTCAATTTAGTATCCCGTCCGATTGCATGGTTCGACCGCCATATTGTCGACGGGGCCATGAACCAGATAGCCTTCGTAACCAATGTGGCCTCAGATAAGATCAAGGGATTCCAGTCGGGGCAACTGCAGCAGTATGCTCTTGCCTTCGTCTCAGGGGTCATAGGCCTGGCTTTGTTATTCACCTATTTATGGACCAATTAAAACGATAAGATAATGAGCTTTCTGTTATTGTTCATCGTAATCCCTGTTTTGACTGTTATTGGGATATTTTTCAGCAAGACCCATATGCAGGTTAAATGGACCGCTGTCATAGGCATGAGTATTCAGCTGATCCTGGCCGGGGTTCTCATTTATCTTTTCCTGGCTGCACGTGCTGCAGGCAATACGGCAGAGATCCTGTTCTCGCAGGACATGGTCTGGTACAAGAACCTGAACATTCATTTTTTCATAGGGGTTGACGGGGTTTCTGTTGCCATGATCGGGTTAACCGCTATCGTGATCTTTGCAGGAATTTTTGCTTCCTGGGATGTGACTGACCTGCCAAGGGAATTTTTTACTTCTCTGATTCTGCTTGCAGCCGGGGTTTTCGGGTTCTTTATCTCTCTGGACCTTTTCACCCTCTTTACTTTTTATGAAATTGCAGTAATTCCGATGTACCTGCTGATTGGTATCTGGGGAAGCGGCCCGAGACATTATTCAGCAATGAAACTTACGCTGATGCTGATGGGCGGTTCGGCTCTGATCATGCTCGGATTGCTTGGGTTGTACTTTAATTCAGCTCCTGGCGGCGGGGCTCTTACATTCAACCTGATCGAGATTTCCAAGGTAAGTATTCCTATGCCTGCCCAACGTTTCTTCTTCCCCTTTCTGTTTATTGGTTTCGGGGTGCTTGGAGCGCTTTTCCCTTTCCATACCTGGTCGCCCGACGGCCACGCTTCTGCGCCTACAGCCGTTTCCATGCTTCATGCCGGCGTTCTGATGAAACTAGGAGGGTATGGCTGCTACCGGGTGGCCGTGTTCCTTCTTCCCGGCGCCGCTCACGAAATGGCCTGGATTTTCCTGATCCTCACCACCATCGGTGTGATTTACGGAGCCTTCGGAGCGATCTGGCAAAAAGACCTGAAGTACATTAATGCGTATTCCTCGGTGAGCCATTGCGCTCTTGTGCTTTTCGCAGTGCTGATGATGAACGAGACGGCTATGAACGGGGCCATTTTGCAGATGATTTCACACGGTATCATGACAGCCCTTTTCTTTGCACTCATCGGGATGATTTACGGACGGACCCATACAAGGTTAATCAATGAAATGGGCGGCCTGATGAAAGTCATGCCATTCCTTGCTGTAGCTTATGTGATAGGTGGTCTGGCTTCCCTCGGCCTTCCCGGTTTTAGCGGCTTCGTGGCTGAAATGACCATTTTTGTAGGTTCCTTCCAGCATAACGATGTGTTCCACAGGGTTTGCACCATAATCGCGGCCTCATCAATCGTTGTTACCGCAGTGTATATCCTGCGTGTTGTAGGTATACTGCTGATGGGAAAGATAAAAAACCCGGAATTTAACCATATCACTGATGCGAAATGGTTTGACCGAATGAGTGTAGTTACACTTATTATTGGTATAACCGCTATCGGAATGGCCCCGCTATGGCTCAGCGATATGATCAATAACGGCCTGGTACCTGTAATGCAGAGAATAATGCTGGCAGGACCGATTCTTCATTAAAACGAAAAAAGTAAAAAACAATAAATATCTGACCCATGTTGATCATGAGACACGAATTACTGCTGATTGCGATCACGGTGATTCTTTTACTTGTTGAGATTTTTCTTCCCGCTGATAAAAAGAGCAGGATCATAACTCCTGCCATCCTGTTGATGACAGCCGTGCTCATCCTGGGTTTCATTCCAGGGCCAACAGGCATACTGTTCGGGGGTATGTACCAGACCACCGCACTGATCATCATGCTTAAAAACATTTTGAATATAGGAGCCCTGATCGTGATGATACAAAGTGCAGACTGGCTCAGGAAACCGGAAAACAAAGAAAAGATCAGCGAATATTATATTCTGCTTCTTTCCACACTGATCGGGATGCAGTATATGATCTCTTCAGGTGATTTCCTGATGTTCTACCTCGGGCTGGAGCTGGCAACGATCCCTCTTGCAGCGCTTGCCGCTTTTGAAAGGTTAAAGGAAAAATCAGCTGAAGCGGGGGTGAAACTTATTTTCTCCTCGGCCCTTTCGTCAGGCATCCTTCTCTATGGTCTTTCAATGATATACGGAACTACGGGCAGCTTGTACTTTGCTGAGGTAGGACCGGTTTTCACGGGGACCCCTCTGCAGGTTCTCGCCTTTATCTTTTTCTTTGCAGGGATGGCTTTCAAGATCTCCCTGGTTCCTTTTCACCTCTGGACTGCCGATGTTTACGAAGGCGCCCCGGTGAATATCACTTCTTACCTTTCTGTAGTTTCCAAGGGAGCAGCTGCATTCATGTTAACGATACTTCTGTACACAGTATTCAGCAAGATCGCACTAATGTGGAGCAATGTTCTGTATATCATCATTATTTTAACAATCACTCTGGGTAACCTCTTTGCCATCCGCCAGCAAAATCTTAAGCGTTTTCTGGCCTTCTCGTCTATCGCACAGGCAGGTTTTATTCTCCTGGGTATTATAGGTCAAAGCCAGTACGGAATGTCTACCGTGATCTATTTCGTGCTCGTTTACATTTTTTCAAATCTGGGTGCCTTTGGCGTCGTTGGCATAATCTCGAACCGCAGCGGAAAAGAGAATATCAACGATTATGATGGTCTGTACAGGACAAATCCAAAGTTGTCGATGGTCATGATGCTGTCGCTCTTCTCCCTGGCCGGGATTCCTCCGGTAGCCGGTTTTTTCGGAAAATTCTTCCTGTTTGCCGCAGCTGCTAATCACGGGTTATATATCCTGGTACTGATTGCAATTGTAAACACTGTCATTTCGTTGTACTACTACCTGCTGGTGATCAAAGCCATGTTCCTGAACCGAAGTGACCAGCCGATCCCCAGGATCAAAAGTGATTTCTATAGCAGTCTTGGCCTTATTCTATGCCTGGTTGGTATATTTGCAATCGGTATTTTCAGCGCTGTATTTGAAATGATCAACGGATTGAGTTATGGGCTTTATTAAAATGGTGAAATGGTGAAATGGTGAAATGGCGAAATGGCGAAATGGTGAAATGGTGAAATGGCGAAAATAAATCATAAAAAAAATGCTTAAAGGAAAACATACTGTTGCAGAGATTGAAGGAGTTAGATGCTCCATTGTTGAGACGGGCGTATCGGACGAAAGGATTAAATTTCTGAGGAAAATCCTGGAAATTAATAAATACGTAGTGAAAACTGAACAAGAGAAGGCCAAAGACGGATCTCTTCTTGCTTCTTCTGTTATAGGAGTAACAGATCTCATCTTCAACGTCATGATCTATCTTTATGAAAGGAATCTCGTACGCGAAGACGGCCATGTGCTCAACCCGGCATACTGGAACCAATGGCCGGATAAGGATTGGGATATGCCTTATTATCAGGTGCTAAGATAAATGGTGAAATAGCGAAATAGCGAAATGGCGAAATAGCGAAATAGCGAAATTCATGAGATTTGGCTTAATAAAAACCCTTAATTAACCAACGAAATCTATAACTTGCTTCGCTATTTAATTTTCACCATTTCACCATTTCACCATTTCACCATTTCACCATTTCACCATTTCACCATTTCACCATTTCACCATTTCACCATTTCACCATTTCACCATTTCACCATTTCACCATTTCACCA
>CAIWXI010000040.1 GCA_903916595.1 uncultured Bacteroidales bacterium
ATTTTCAATAGCAATCCTTTTTTTATGCAAAAGAAAACCGTATTACTTATAGCAATTTCCCTTTCAGTTTTCTGTTTGGGACTGCAGGCCCAGTGGCAGCCTGATTTCAGGTTGACCAACGATAATTCAGGTTCCTGGACCTACGGGCATACTCCTTCGGATAATAATGTGTGGTGCGTCGCAGCAAATGGGAATGATGTTCATGCTGTGTGGTATGATTATCGCTTTGATGTAGGTGGCACTGGTGAGATTCTTTATAAAAAATCTACAGACGGAGGTGTTACCTGGGGGGCGGATATCCGTTTGACCAATGATCCTTCGGTATCGGTAAATCCTTCAATCGCGGTATTCAACTCAGTTGTACATGTGGTATGGCAGGAAATGCGTGATGGGAACTATGAAATTTATTATAAACGTTCGATTGACGGAGGTCTCACCTGGGGCACTGATATCCGCTTAACGAATTCTTCATTTGATTCCTGGAATCCTTCGATAGCTGTTTCGGGTTCAGTTGTACATGTTGTGTGGCAGGACAACCGCAACGGAAACTTTGAGATATATTATAAGAATTCGGCGGATGGAGGTTTGACCTGGGGATCCGACACCCGTTTAACAAATGATGCTGCTTTATCCTCGACCCCTGTAGTCAGCGTTTCCGGCTCGGATGTTCATATAGCCTGGCGTGATTCCAGGGACGGCAACGATGAGATTTATTACAAACACTCAACAGATGGGGGTTTAACATGGGGTGCAGATACAAGGCTTACAAATAATATTGATAATTCACGATATCCTTCTATTGCAGTCTCAGGTTCTTCGGTGCATTTGGTATGGAATGACATCCGCGACGGGAACTGGGAGATTTACTACAAGTCATCGGCCAACGGAGGAAACACATGGAGCTCCGATACCCGGCTTACAAATGATATAAACCGTTCAGAACATACCTCTTTGGCAGTTTGCGGTGCATTTCTGAATGTGGTATGGATGGATAACCGCGCAGGGAAATATGCGATTTATTTCAAACAATCTGCGGATGGAGGCGCAACCTGGAATCCAGACCTTCAGTTGACGACAAGTCCTGCAAATTCCGTTTATCCCTCGGTGGCAGTTTCATCCTCAGGCGTGCACGTGACCTGGGTGGATGAACGTGATGCGAATGATGAGATTTACTATAAACGTAACCCCACCGCCGGATGCAATCCCAATGGCAGCCTTTGCGGACAAAAATATAATGACCTCAACGGCAATGGCGCCAAAGATCCGGGTGAGCCCATACTTACAGACTGGCAGATCGACCTTAGTGGCACATCCGTATTATCGGTAAGAACCGACAATGAAGGAAACTATTGTTTCAACAATCTTACCCCTGGCACATATACCGTATCGGAAGTTTACCAGGCAAACTGGGTACAAACCCAGCCGGCTTTTCCTGGAACTTACACCGTAACACTCGCCGCAGGTCAAACTATTAATAACCTCGTATTTGGAAATCAGTACGACACCTGTAAAAGCGGATCCAAAACATGGTCACCACTTGCGAGCGGGTTCAACGGACAAGTAAAAGCCCTTGTCGTAATGGGAGGTGAGCTGTATGCAGGAGGAGAGTTTTCGCTTTCAGGTGCTACAAGTGTACATAATATTGCTAAATGGAACGGTACTACCTGGTCGGCTCTCGGTAGTGGAATGAATGGTTCTGTTTCCGCTCTTGCCGTGATGGGGAGCAATCTATATGCCGGCGGGTCATTCACAACTGCAGGAGGTGTTAGCGTGTCTAACATTGCAAAATGGGACGGTACAAACTGGTCGGCGCTGGGAAGCGGGATAACTACTTCCTTAAAGGCTCTTGCCGTGATAGGCGGAAACCTTTACGTGGGCGGAAATGTTATCACCGCAGGTGGCTTCGTTGTAAATCGTATTGCTAAATGGGACGGAACCACTTGGTCAGCATTGGGAAGTGGTACAAACGGTTTGATCAATGCTCTGGCAGTAAACGGAACCGATCTTTATGTTGGTGGCGGCTTTACCCAGGCAGGGGGTACCATTGTAAATTGTATTGCTAAATGGGACGGAGCAAATTGGTCGGCAGTCGGAAGCGGGATGAATTTAAATGGCGTATTCGCTCTTGCCATGATGGGAAACAACCTTTATGCCGGGGGTATGTTTAACATAGCCGGAGGGTTAAGCGTAAATAACATAGCGAAATGGGATGGAGTAAACTGGTCGGCGCCTGGAACCGGAGCAAACGGCACTGTCCTTTCTCTGGCGGCAAGCGGAACGGATCTATATGCCGGAGGTGATTTTTCTAATGCCGGAGGGGTTACCGCTATGAAAATTGCCAAATGGGATGGAGCAACCTGGTCCCCACTCGGCGGTGGGATGAACTCCAATGGAGTGTTCGCTCTTGCCCTGATGGGAACCAACCTTTATGCCGGAGGAATGTTTTCCCTTGCCGGAGGGATGAACGTTAGTAATATTGCGAAATGGGGATGCGGAGGTTCTACAGGTATAGATGACAGTAATGTCGCACAGCCTGATTTCCGGCTGGATCAAAATTTTCCCAATCCCTTCATCACCAAAACGACCATCCGTTATGCAATAACCCAAGCGGAGTCTGTAAAAATAAGCATATGCAACTTCCTGGGCGAAGAAATCAGAGTATTACTCAATGAGAAAAAAGATCCGGGAACTTATGAAGTTGTTTTCGAAGCAAATGGCATACCAGACGGAATTTATTACTATACCATCCGAACCGGCAACTTCACCCAAAGTAAAAAGATGGTATTATTAAGATAGACAGTATTAGAAATCCGGCTACTGACCATATTATGATTCGACAACAAACAATCTGTATTATTATCCTTTTGCTACTTTTCAGCGGTTTGACAAACCATGGACAAACAATAAGGAACAACACCCCGGACTCCGTAACACCGGTATACCTGGACCATAAGGAACCGATATATATAACAATTTATAAACGTGTGGCATGGGACCTCATACAAAAAGCCGACACGGGATCAGTTGAGAATAAACTTATTGCAGCTAAAATGAGTGCACTGACTCCCGAACAGCAAAATCAATTGGAGCCACTGTTCGTAAAATCAATAACCGGGTATGCCGATAAGACTCATTTCGAAGCATGGACACTTATGATGAATTTTAACAAAGTGGCGAGAAAAACTCCGAAAGAGATCGCAGATAAATATGAAATCCGGGTTCAAAACCTGGGTGGCGAATGCTACGCTGCGGAATTTTGGGAAGCCATTGAACAGGGGGACTACAATAAAGTGATGGCCTTGCTTTACGTCAGGGAACAGGATGGCTCAGTTACATTTCGAGATCCCTTCCAGGGAATAACTGATTTTTTAAACCGGTAAACCTGCCGTTGATTTGAGAATTCATACCGTTTAAAAAATAGCCTTTACCGATTGAAGGTTCTCTATTGCCGCAACATCGTGTTACAATTATGTTTGTGTGTTTCTCCAAAAAAACAAGTTGAAAAAATTAGAAAAATTTAAGCAACTCTTTATAAAAAAGCATTCTGATCCATTGCCTCTTTTGATTATAAAAAAGAATGCTGATGACGGCAATGTAAAGGAATACAATTCCATTGAGGAAGCTATTGAAGACCTTGGGAAGGATCCCAATGTTTCAGCTGAAAAAATAGAAAAACTACGATCAGCTCTGAAAAACCTGAAAAACAAGAGTTCAATCCGCATCAGGAATGGAGAACTCTTAAATAGTGAGCAGGCCAAGAAATAAAAACTTTCAAGATCATCAAAAATTAAAAAAATGAAAAAAATTCTTCTTCTTCTAAGCATATTATTTATTGCCTCTTTTTCCCGGGCACAGGTAAATGGGTTTACAATTGCAGAATCTTCATTCCCTGCGGCACATAATCTGGGCACATCATTTCCCATTAATGTGTCGTTCAACTGGACTACATCTACTACATCCGCAGTCGTAAAAATTAATTACAATGCAGCCCTGGTAAATTACGATCCCAGCTGTTCCTCTGCTTTACCATCATGTATGGTTGTATCAAACAGCGGCTCTCAGCTTACCATTACCATGAGCAGTTTATCGGCCTGCACTAACACCGGAGCAGTCAGTTTTAATGTATGCTTCAGGTTCAACTGTCCGGATTCATGCACAGGCGTGGTAAAACCAGCCGCCTTTACTGCAACGCTCACAGATAATCGAAGTACTACATTAAATTCAAATTGCACCGCCAACGGAATTCTGAACAACATGGTTTCACTTACTCACAGCTTTTTCTCATTTAATGTGATGACTGCGGAAGTAACGTTCAGGGTATGGTTTAACAATCCTGATTGCTTTTTAATCAGAGATCCTCATTTTGACATTGCACTTTCACCCGCGTTGGGTATTATCACCTCGGTTTATGGCGGTAATTATGCTTATACACTGTCCGGAAACACTATTACCCCGAACGTTTCAGCATTTACCTCCAATGCAAACGATGCTTTTTTTTATGTTGTAAGGCTTGACTCATGCAGCTTCAAACTCGCTCAAACGCTTACCTGCAATGTAACTTTAAAAGGCAAAAACTGCGGTGTGGCAAACAGTACCATTAAAGGACCTGTGCCTGCATCGTTTGCGATTCCTTTAGTACCGGTGGCTACATCCAGCATCATAGTTTCTAATTTGTCGGCATCGTCTTCGTCGTTTTCTTATACAGTCAATAATACTGGGAATACCCCGGTAAATTTAACGATCACCAACTTTTTACCTTTGGTGCATTTGAAAAGTTCAACTGATTCCCCTCCCTCCAATTCGGTATTTCAAAATACATCGCAAGCGGGAATAGTAGCCCAGGTCACATATGATGCATGCCCTTTTGCAACTGCCGGACCTTTTCCTTTAATTGGCAATAATGCATCTAACAATACTGCACCGTCTGCAAACACCACAAAGTTTGACCATAAAGTAAACAATTTGTTGCCTGGCCAATCGGTGAGCCTGACAATGTATTATAACCTGAGCGCTTCATGCAGCGGAGCAGCAGGAAACCCGCCATATAAAGACAGTTTAAAAATTGTTTATGAATGTGAATCCGGAGGCGGACCTGTTGGGGGTTGTGTGCCTTGTGGCCATGGCGACACAATAACCAGGGTGATCACTTATAATCCGCAACCCCACCTGGGTTGCATTCAAAATCAGTCCATCCCGGGATGCAAAAACCTGGGAGATACTATCAGCCTTTGTTATGAATTTAAAAATGATGGCGATGCTGCCATGACTGGCAGTGTTTTTAACATTCAATTTCCTTTATGGCTGCAGGCTGTTAATTCAAGCGTAGTTTATACCGGCTTTTCGCCGGATCCGACAATCGTGCCTTCTACGAATCTCAAATTTAATTTGCCCGGCATACCCCCCGGAACAAATACTTATAAGATTTGTTTGAAAGCAGTAGTTCAAAGTGGCGCTGTGGGCGGTCCTTACGGTTATTGGTCTAATGTTTCAGGCGGTACGGCGGGTAATCCTCAGAATGTATGCTATACTTCTCTTACCATCTGCGCATTTGCGGCGATCGGGATTGAGAAAAAAGTCAAAGGAAGTCTGAACAGCAGTTTCGGGAGCAGCGGAAGCGGGAAACCCAATACAACAGTATTTTATGAAATAACAGTCCGTAATACCGGGACCATAGCAGTAGACAGCCTTATCGTAATTGACAGGATCCCTGCACCAGGGAATCTCACTATCCTCGGCAGCCCGGCTTCAATACCTGTCAACTGTCAGTTTAACATGCTAATGCTTCCAGCTCCCGTAAACATTTATACTGCTTCGTATACTCTCACTCAAAATATATGTACAGGATGGCCGGCAACAGGAACACCCTGCACTGTAGGTGTTTGGGGTGGCGTTGTTCTGCCAGGCGGAGTAAAATTTGATTTTAATATACCATACACTTTGGCGCCCGGGGCATTTTACACATTTACATTTCAAACTCAAATTCCGGCCGGCACTGCCGATGGATTAATAGATTGCAACACCGCCGGATTTATTGCAAGATCGAAAACACCAGGTTACACTATCAACCCGGTTGAAACCAATCCGGTGTGTATTCAGGTATCAAACGATACATGTAATCATTTATGTAATTCCGACTTTGAAGATGAGCAGTTTGTTGCTCACGACAGCCATCGCCTGGTTAGTATGGATTCCGTCTCATGCTGGAAAACCACGGCCAAGGTTCATAAGATCGACTTCTGGGGCGACGGGTACAATGGCGTACCGGCCTATTCGGGCAATCAGTTCGTAAGAATAAGCAATGATACGAGTGGAACACTGTATCAGAATTTTACAGCTGTGCCCGGAAGTACCGTTACAATCTCTTTTGCACATCGGGGTTTGCCAGGGTTCATTAACAAGATGAAAGTTGCCATCGGACCAGCTCCAGTTGGCAGTGGAACGCCCGTTATTATTGGAACACCCGTTGCAAGTGTTACCTCTTGGACGATGAATACAATAACTTATACCTTCCCGAATTCCGGCACGAATTATGTGCTGAGTTTCACTTCTCTCCCTTCAGGCGACACTATAGAATGTGGTAATCTTGTTGACGCTATTTCCGTTGATTGCCATACCGACATCTGCAGTAAAACAGATTCAAGAATAACCAAACTGCCAACAGGCGAATGTTGCTATCTGGTTGAAATATCTAACACTTACCGGCCGGATTATTTTACCGGGATATCCGTTACTTCCGACAACCTCACCCTTGCTAATGTCTCTTCCAGTAACACCTGGAGCACGATCAGCTACCAGTCGACCAACCAGGTTATTTTTACGAAAACTCCATCTTCAAGTGGCATCCCTCTCGACACTGCAGGATTTCAATCACTGGGTGTTATCTGTTTTGCCGGTTTCGGTGTAAATCACATCAAAGTCGATTTCATCGGCAATCCTCCCGGCTACGATACGGTATGCAGCAAAACACTTATCAATCAGGGATGCAGCATCCCGGTCGACACAAACTGCGTTGCCATTCTTGATCTGAAGGCGGAATGTGATACGGGCTCTGTGAAGATGAAGTTCAAAGTGCGGAACAATTCAGCTTTTACAGTACGTGGTTTAACACTGTATTCCCAGACCCCGGATGTAAGCCCGTCTCCCAAATTTATCGGGATTCCTGATCTGCTACCCGGACAAACCTCTGCTTATATAGAGACCGCTCTGATCATTTCCAATAATGCAACCAATGCATGTTTCTTCTTCGCAGCCTGCGATCAGTATACAAGACCGGGACCCGGAGGTCCGTTCCCGAGCTGGTGCTGTATGGACAGTATTGAGTATTGCGTCAACATTCCTCATTGCGATCCCTGTGATGGCATATCCTTTACAGCAACAAAGAATGATCCCGTAAAATGTTGTTATAGTCTTACCCTGAGAAGCAATTATCACAATGCCAACATCGAATATCTCGAATTCACCGGAATAGGAGGAACACAATTTGCAATTTTCACCGGATGGAACATAGTTCCTCCTGTGGGAAGCAGCCACATTAAGATCAAGGCTCCGGCGGGTGGCATCCCACCGGGGACTTATCCCGATTTTGCTTCCTTCTGTCTTACCGGCACATCCTCTCCCCCTCATATGGTAGTGATCAAAAGTACCGATACCAAAGGCAATCATTTATGTACCGATACCCTGAAGTTCGATTCCTGCCTGATGGTAACACCCAGCTGTGCCAATATCGTCGATGATTCTCTCTATTGTTCAGGAAGCAAAGTCAGATATACCTTCTCGGTGAAGAACAATTCGCCTTTTACCATATACCAGATTGACTACAGGACAACAGACCTCAGCGTGGTGCTCGATTCAAACTACACTCAACCTCATCCGCCAATACCACCAGGTACAATCGCTGGCCCTTATACTGTAACGATAGATTCAAGCAGACTGAATCTCGACAGGTTCTGCATGTATCTTACAGCTCATAACGGGATCTATGATACTGCAACCGGTCAGGGAGCTACGGAATGCTGCACCGATTCTCTCGGAGGGGTATGCCTCCCGATGATCAAATGCGGGGGAGCCGACACAGCCTGCTGCCAGTTTGGAAATCTGAAGATACCCAATGGGATCACTCCCAATGAAGACGGCATCAACGACGTGTTTAAAATTGTTAATTCCGTCTGCTGCTCTTACATCTCCATTAAGATCTTTAACCGCTGGGGAAATATAGTCTATCAGAACGACGATTACAAAAACGACTGGAAGGGAGAAAACAACAGTGGACAGAGATTGGTTCAGGGAACCTATTTCGTACTGCTCGAGCTTCCAAACGGAAGCAAACAAAGTATCTATGTCGATCTCCGGTATTAAATAAAAAAAACTGAAAAATGAAAAAACTGATCATACTTGCATTCATTGGTTGTTCTCTGTTTGCAAAAGCCCAGCAGGAACCGCAGTATACCCTCAACCAGTTTAACAGTAACCTGCAGATCAACCCGGCTTATGCCGGTGCTCACGACGATGCAAGCATCAGTCTGAGGTACCGTAAACAATGGGTTGGCTATACCGGCTCCCCCTCAACCGTATGTTTTAACGGCGAAAGTAAAATAATCAAACAGAGGCTTGCATTGGGGCTCACCGTGACGGGCGACTGGATCGGGATTCAGCAAAGTACAACGGCCGATCTGAGTATAGCATCCCAGCTTCGCCTGGGAGATAAAAGTACCCTGTCGGTCGGGATCAAGCTCGGGGTGGAGTTCCTGAAATCTGATTTCTCAAAGCTTACAAACGTGAACCTTACCGACCCTCTGTATAACACCAATTCAACGGTATTTATGCCCTATGCAGGATTTGGATTTCTGTTCTTTACCAAAAAGTTGTACATTGGCTTTGCTGTTCCCCAGGTGGTGTCGTTCGAAAATGTATCTCCGGAATCAAAGATCATCAAACCCCATTATTTTTTATATGGCGGATACAGGGTCGTTCTTAGCAAAGATTTTGAACTCAGGCCTGCCCTTTTAGGCAAATATGTGGCTGCAGCTCCTTTTGAAGCAGATATCGCCCTCGATGCATGGTTCAAGGGCATGGTCGGCCTCGGAGTCTCATACCGCACCATGGATGCATTAAGTTTTATGGTCAAAGCCCGGTTCGGAAATTTTTATATCAGCTATGCTTACGACATGACCTTGTCTGCTATGAAATCTTATAACTCGGGTTCACATGAAATCTATCTCGGGTTTGAATTCGGGAAGAAAAGCAGCCTTGACAGAAAACAGAATAACCGGTATTTTTAATATTTACAAAGATGAAAAAAGTAATACTGATACTGTTGTGCTTTTGCAGCCTTACGCTCTTTGCCCAGAAATCACAGGCCGACAAAAAGTTTAAACTGTACGAATACAGTGAAGCGATTCCTTTGTATAAACAATACCTCGAAAAATCGCCCAACGATTATGAGTCTGCCAGAAACCTGGCCCTGTCGTACAGGTATATCAACAATATTGCAGGCTCAATAGAAGCATACCGGAGTTTATTAAAACTGAAAGATGCAGTCCCCGAAGACTGCTTCGACCTGGTTCAGCTGTTAAGAATCAACGAAAATTTGCCGGAGGCCAGGCAATACGCTGTTCAGTACCAGCAGAAAAACGCGGGTGAAAAAGCCAATAACCTCATCCGCTCTCTTGATATGCATGATGAACTGATGTCGGGCAAAGACAACTACAACGTCATCAATAAAACAGACCAATACCCTCAGTCGGTCTTCTCCCCGGTATACTACCAGGGAGGTCTTATGGTCACTGCAGAAAACCTCTCGGGAGCCAAAAGCGACTGGACCGGCAGGGGATATACCAAGCTGTTTCTTACCGATTTCAATTGCACTAAACTGCTTCCCGTTGCCACTGAACTGATGTCAAGATTCAATGACGGCCCCGCTTCCGTTTCAAACAACGGAACTACGGTATATTATACAACCATCAATAAAAAGTCTATCCGCGAAGATGACGTCAATACCAGCAAACTGCAAATCTCGGCCGGGGTACTCAAAGACGACAAATGGCAGCCGGCTGATCTTTTTCCGTTCAATAATACCAGTTATAACCTGGCCCATCCTGCCTTGCGTGCCGATGGGAACATGCTGGTGTTTTCGTCGGATAAGCCTGGTGGAAAGGGCGGAATGGATTTGTATTATTGCTCAAAACTGCCCGACAACTCATGGTCTGAGCCTGTAAATATTTCTTTATTGAACACTGCGGAAAACGAAATATTTCCATCCTGGGATGTCTCGGGTAATTTATATTATGCATCCAACGGACTCCCTGGCCTCGGCGGACTGGATGTCTTCGTTTCGAAGAACGAAGGCATAAACTTTACAAGCCCGCTTAACCTGAAAGCGCCGGTAAACTCCAGCTACGATGATTTTTCACTGATCACAAACAATAACATGGAAAGTGGTTTTATCTCTACAAACAGATTTGGCAGTCCGGAAACGGATGACATCGCATTCTTTTCTAGAAAAGAGATCCCTAAACCGGTTTTCAAACCCATGGTCAAGATAAACGTGGTGGATAAATACACCCTCACTCCCCTGCCCTATGTCTCGGTAACATTAAAAGACGACAAGAACAACATCGTCTTCCAGGGAATGACCGATCCGAAAGGGGTTTTAATGGTTGAAGACCTGCCGCCCGGCAACTACCGGGTTCAGGGTATACTGAATGATGTTACCACTACCATTGCAAACATTGGGAAAGAGGAATTCAGCAAGGAATTAATAGAAAAGACTATCACGCATAACGATCCCAGGTTTACTTTATCAGGAATAGTCACCAATGCCCACGACGACAAGCCGGTTGCAGGGGTAACTGTGAGCTGTAAGAATACTGATTTGAATAAAACGAGCAGCAAAATAACAGCTGCTGATGGCAAATTTTTCTTTCAGCTGGAACAGGCCAGTGATTTTAAAGTCAACGGGGAACTGAAGGGATGGCTGAGCAGTGAGGAGATCTATGCAACTACCAAAGGACTGGACCGGAGCAAGGACTTGTACGTTAAGATAAAACTAAGTATGCAGCAACCGGCAGCAGGAGCGGTTATAAGGCTCGACAAGATCTATTACGATTATGATAAAAGCAATATTAAAACCCGATCGGCCGAGGAACTGGACAGACTTGTGAAACTGATGAATGATTTTCCTGACATGAAAATTGAATTATCGTCTCATACCGACAGCAGGGGAAGCGATGCCTATAATCAGAAACTATCGCAAAGCCGCGCCAACTCAGCCGTAGCCTACATCCTGGGCAAAGGAATATCAAAAAGCCGGATTACTGCCGTCGGGTATGGAGAAACCAGGCTTGTGAACGGCTGTTCAAATGGAGTGAATTGTACCGAAGCCCAGCATCAGGAAAACCGCAGAACCGAGTTTGAGATTGTTTCCTGTCCGTCGTGCCCGAAGAGCTACCTGGTATCTTTCAATGACACTATCAATGGCGGATATGGTTATAAAGATCAGCAGGGGAAAGTGGTTATCGCTCCGGGAAAATACCCAATGGTTTTCACTGATACATTCAGGATCTATGCCTTTGTAGTGAATCCTGAAAAAGGTTTTGTGGCCATCGACCGTCAGGAAAAAGTTTTATATGAAGTCTTTCCTTTTGATAACGGGCCCGATAATGTATCCGACGGACTTTTCAGGATAAAAGAGAACCATAAAATCGGTTATGCTGATTCAGAGACCGGATTGGTTATAATAAAACCACAATTCGATTGTGCCTGGCCTTTTGAGAATGGGATTGCCAGGGTTAGTATCGATTGTAAAACCCTGACGAGCGGAGAACATTCAACCTGGAAAAGCGATCATTGGTTTTTTATTGACAAGAAGGGACGCCGGCAGACCGGAGGAAACCAATAAAGTGATAACTTTGCCCTCATGTTCAGGTTGATTTTCGTTATTGGCACGGGAAGCTTTGCAGGAGGAGTTGCAAGGTTTTTATTATCCCGGTTTATTCACAGCCATGCCCATACCGGCTTTCCACTGGGGACCATGATTGTAAACATTGCAGGATGTTTGCTGATAGGTGTTATTTTTGGCATTTCCGAGAGAAGTGATATTCTGAGCCCGGAGGTACGGATGTTCCTCACGGTTGGTTTTTGCGGCGGATTTACCACTTTCTCAGCCTTCGCCTATGAAAATATTGCGATGCTCAAAGACGGGAACTTCCTGTATTTTTCTCTCTATACAGGCCTGAGTGTTTTTCTTGGGCTCCTGGCTGTTAATATGGGCAATCTCTTCATTCAGAAAATACTGTAAACTCTCAGCGCTTCGGTTGTCTTGAAAAATAATATCTCCAGTCAAAGGCAAGTCTTATTCCCGCCGTCCAGATAGTCTTGACTTTAGGACCTGGCTGATTTGCAGGAGCTATCACCTTTACTTTACCCGGGATATCAAATCCGCCGAATACCTGTATTACGAGACTTGCGGTCTGATTGGAAGAAAAACTATGAAACGGCCTGTATTCCACGATCGGGAATTCCAACTGAACTGACCGCATTGAAACCAGTACCTGGTCTGGATCATCTTCGCTGCTGATTGGAAAAATGAGCCTGTCGGGTGCTAGAGGAAAGCCATAAAGATAAACACCTACTTCGCGGCCCAGGATAAACTGAAATCTTCCAATAGAGGTAACCATTCCCGACTGCCAGGGAAGCAATCCGCCATTACTGGCCGTGGTGACCATTTTCGTGGCGGCTGCCGGAGCGAACAGATAGAGAAAGGGAGCTACGATAAGAAGGTCTCCTGGAATAAGGAAGTATGGCAATCGAAGACGCGCATAGATGGCATCCCTCGAGGGTATGGCTGATGTCATGGCTCCAAACTGCTTCAGCGAAGGGTCGGTTGCAAACTTCATGGTTGATGCCCCATCCTGTCTCCACCCGAGATCGAGAAACACCAGTCCGTCGCCTGCTTCATTCAGTACTCCTTCAAGTCCGAGTCCGATTCGCAAAGCAATCTCCATGCTGATAATAGCTCCGGCATCATTCTGGTGGCTGTCAAAACCGCTGAACACAGCGGAACCCCTGCCGGCGGCGGTAAGTCCAATGAATGGACCAACTTCTGCACGAAAGCGGGGAAGCTCTCCGAGACCTGTTGCCAGGCCGGGAACAGGTGTTGAAGCAAGTATTCCTTTGAGCATCACGCTCACCGTTGTGTCAAGGATACGCGAAGGCATCACGCTGTTTTTACAGACATTGAATGTATCAGCCCCCGCAGCGAGGTCTTCCGCTGTATTAAACAGCGTTTTGCCCGATCCGCTTGCAGCGTCGAGAACCTCCGTAAGGCTTTTCAGTACAGTCAGCGAAGCTCTTTCAGCATCTTCAGGTCTCATAAAGGCATCTCCCATCAAAATGAGCTTTTCACCAGCCCAGGTCGACACCTCCAGTCCTCTTTCATCGTAATAATCATGTGTGCCCTTGCGCTGGGCTGCATTCCCCCAGGTACCTGAAACGTGGCCCGATGCGAACATGTCCTCCAGAAAATGAATGGCGAAAGCCTCATCGGCCAGAGCCGATAAAATGAGAGCCGAACGCTGATCAGTGTTCATTGAGTCATGTGCAAACTTCTGTGCTTTGAGCAAGGCGCTGAAATGGAACCAACTGTAGGTTCCCATGGCATTCAACCCGGCTCCCTGCTTGAAACAGGCTGTAAAATATTGGTCTGCCGTAGTATTTACATCCGGCCGCGCAAGCATAAAATGAACATTGTTGGAACCAGCCCTGGTCACATATTCAGGGTCTACCCTGAAAAGCTTAAGATCGGAATCCCTGAGTTTGTTCGTAAGTTCGCTCCTGTCGCGCGAGCGGGCAATGCCAACTTTCAGCTCCGCCGCAACACCGGCCACCTTCAGTATCCAGTCCGTTTCAAGGACATTATACAGCAGATTGGCAGGAGATGTGGAATGATCACCACCGATACCAGGCCAGGCGGAATAATCAAGGGTTTTCGGATTATAGTTAACCGAAGTATCAATTGGGAGGACAAATAGCCTTGATTCGTGGCCCCTGCGCGCTAAAGCCCACAGCCGGTCAAGCTCGGCACGGTGGGCCGGATCAAGTTTCTGAATGGCGAGCATCAGAATATCCCTGTGCTCGGGATAGATCCAGGCAAAGCTGCGAAGATTAAAAGCAGTCAGTAAAAGCAGGAGCAGTATTACTTTTTTCATGTCAGTATTATTGTCGTCTGTTTTTCAGGAGTTAAAAATAAGAATTTCCAGTATACCGCGAATCTTATTATTTTTGTGGCCATGAAAACATATATCTGGACTTTGCCTACAAGGATATTTCACTGGCTGCTTGCCATCAGCTTCGCTCTTGCTTTTATCTTAGGTGGCGAAGAGGACTTCCTGAGGTTGCATATCGCCCTTGGCTCCTTTGCCGGAGTACTGGTGCTGTTTCGAATCATCCAGGGCTTCAACGGGCCCCTGTATGCAAGGTTTCGCGATTTTCCGGTCTCAGTTAAGGCTTTAACATTATTTTTCACCAACATGAAAATGAGCAAGTCTGAACATCCCGGGCATAACCCCATGGCCTCAGTCATCATGCTCTCAATCTTATTAGTTGCATTGATTTCCGCCATCTCAGGGATACTGCTGTCGGCATCTGAAGGAACAGGAATATTCGGAATTACCTTATCAGTATCGTACAAGGAAACTTTTGAAGAGTTGCATGATGTGGTTGTTCATCTAATGTTAATACTGGTTGTCATACATCTCACCGGGATCCTTGCTGATACCGTTTTACATTATGCCCAAGGCACCTTGTTCTCGATGTTCACAGGATATAAAAACATAAAGGCGGAAAATGCCAGCCTCACCCCGGCACAAAAAGTCTTTTCAATATTCTGGATCCTAATACCCCTGCTGACATTTTTTTATATAATGTTATATCAGCCGGTCCCTAAGGGAGATAAAGAAAAAACAGAAGAGGTAAAAGAAAAAGGAGAATCTGATGATTGAAAATAATAAAATGGAACAGGAGAAACAAAGGGTTGCCGGCCTTTCCGTCATTGCAGCCTTTCTTCTTACTTCTTTTAAACTTGTGATCGGTTTGATGACAGGAAGTCTTGGGCTTCTGTCGGAAGCATTACATTCGGGACTTGACCTCTTTGCTGCAGTGATCACCTGGTTCTCGGTAAGAATCTCCGACAAGCCTCCCGACAAGGAGCATCCATACGGCCATGGCAAGATCGAGAATTTCTCGGCCCTGGTAGAGACTTTTCTTTTACTCATCACCTGTGCATGGATCGTGTACGAAGCAGTTAAACGGCTGAGCAGCGGAGATACTCATATCGAAGTCAACGTATTCAGTTACATCGTGGTAGTAACTTCCATCGTGATTGATATCACACGCTCCAGAGCCCTTTATCGTGTAGCACGCAAATACAACAGCCAGGCCCTTGAAGCCGATGCCCTTCATTTCTCAACCGATATCTGGAGTTCGGCGGTAGTGTTACTCGGACTTATATTGGCCCATTTTGGCTGGTTTTTCGCCGACTCCGTTGCAGCGCTCGCGGTGGCCCTGATCGTGCTGGGAGTCTCGTACAGACTGGGAAAGCGTGCAGTCGACGTATTGCTCGACCGCAGTCCGGCTTCCGTTGTAGCAAGCGTGGAATCGGTTCTAAGCCAGGCCCAGGGGATCCTCAGGTATCATGACCTCAAAGTAAGGTCGGCCGGAGCGGAAAATTTCATCGAAGTCACTATCCATGTCGAAGCCGGACTAAGTCTGGAGCTGGCACACGAAATTTCTCACAGAATTGAAAACCAGATCATCAAAGCCTTGCCAAGGTCTTTTGTCCATGTTCACATTGAGCCTGACAAACACCAGCCCGAAAAAATCGAAAAAGAGGAATAATCAGGGTGCCAGCCTTTCGATGATCCATCCCGATTTTATTTTGCGGTACTGAATCCTGTCGTGAAGGCGGTTCTCCCTGCCTGTCCAAAACTCAAACCGGTTTGGAATCAGCATATAACCTCCCCAGTTGGCAGGCCTTTCCGGATCTCCTGAACCAAGATCGTTTGAAAACGATTCATGCATGGCTTCGAGGAAAAGCCGGTCGGGGATCACCGAACTCTGAGGTGAGATGCTCGCACTGATACGGCTTCCCAGGGGGCGGGAATGAAAATAATCATCCGATAATTTTGCCGCTACTTTTTTAATTTTGCCTTCCATTCTTACCTGAAGATACAGTCCCGGCCAGTAAAACAGCAGCGCGGCATACCGGTTTGAACGGAGATGCATGGCTTTCCGGCTTTCGAAATTCGTAAAAAAATAAAACCCATCAGGCTTTATATCCCTGAACAGTACCATTCTCACCGAAGGCCTACCCTTGTCATCCGCAGTAGCTAAAGCCATAGCTTCAGGTTCATGCCCGCCATTTTGTTTTGCCAGTTCAAACCACAATCTGAACTGCTTCATGGGGTCTTTATGCATCATTGAACAAAATTAATTATTTCCTATCTTTACCGCAAATTATAATTTCCTTATGGCGGATAATTTTACTGATGAAGGCAGGCAGGATACTGCTATAGAAAATGCTCCGGCGACCAGCATCCGGATCCTTAAAAACGGGCCGGCCGTGATCCGCGGCAATTTCACTATCACCGGCGCCGACGGCGAACCGCTGAGCCTTGACCGGCCTATTGCTTCGATCTGCCGCTGCGGAAGTTCAAAGAAAAAGCCGTTCTGCGACGGGTCACATATTAAATCGGGGTTCACAGACTAAAATTTTAATCTGAATAACAAAAAAATCGTATGATCATAGGATTGCTAAAAGAGGAACTGCCCGAACGCAGGGTGGCTCTGTTGCCCGAAGCGGTGAAAACGCTTACAGGGATGAGTGTAACGGTTTTAGTTGAAACCAATGCAGGCCGGAATGCCTTTGCTTCTGATGCAGATTATATAGCTGCCGGCGCCTCGGTCTGCTCAAAAGAAGAAGTTTTCGGATCGGCCGTTTTTATCATCAAGATTCAGCCTCCTGATGCCAAAGAGCTGGGGTTGATGAAAGAAGGTCAGGTTTTTATGGCTGTTTTCAACCCTCTCATCAACACAAGCCTGGTAAAAGAACTCGCTGCAAAAAACGTCACGAGCTTCAGCCTCGATATCCTTCCCCGCACTTCCCGTGCCCAGGCTATGGATATACTGTCGTCGATGGCTACCGTGGCCGGATATAAAGCAGTACTTACTGCAGCGAATAATCTCGCGAAGTTCTTCCCTATGTTCATGACCGCCGCGGGTACAGTGACCCCTGCCAAGGTGATGATTCTGGGAGCCGGTGTGGCCGGACTCCAGGCCCTTGCCACCTCGCGCAAACTCGGGGCCGTGGTAGAGGTGTTTGATGTTCGGGCCGCGGTAAAAGAAGAAGTGACCGGACTGGGTGGCAAGTTCATCGATGTTGAAGGGGCCACCGACGACAAAGCCGCGGGCGGGTATGCCGTTGAGCAGACTGAAGAGTTCAAACAACGGCAGGCACAGGCCATTCATGACCATGCCGTGAAATCTGATGCCGTGATATGTACCGCGCAGATACCCGGGCGAAAAGCTCCTCTGCTGCTCCGTAAAGAAACCGTTGAAGCTATGAAAGCCGGCGCCGTGATCATCGACCTGGCCGCATCCTCGGGAGGAAACTGTGAGCTTACAAAAGATAACGAAACGTATATTCACGGGCAGGTGAAGATCATCGGTAATTCTGCCTTTGCTGCCGATATGCCGTCGGACGCGAGTAAAATGTTTGGTAAAAATGTGATCAATTTTCTCAAACTGATGATCAGCAGCAAAGGGGAATTCAAACTTAACTGGGAAGATGACCTGGTGAAGGGTACCTGTGTAACCCACAACAAAGAAGTGGTGAATGAACGCGTTAAATCAGTAATCAATTAATTCTATATATATGAATGAATTTTTAGCTTTTTTCCTTCAATACAGGGAAGCGATCTTTATCATCCTGTTGTCTCTTTTCCTGGGGATCGAAGTGATCTCTCATGTACCTTCAGTACTTCATACTCCGCTGATGTCGGGGGCCAATGCCATCCACGGTGTAGTCATCATCGGAGCAATTATCGTGATGGGCCATGCAAACGATGTGATTTCGATGGTTCTCGGGTTCCTTGCTGTAATTCTCGGCACCCTCAATGTTGTCGGGGGCTTCGTGGTCACCGACCGTATGCTGGAGATGTTCAGGAAAAAGAAATCAAAAAACTAAGGAACTATGGAAACGATCAGCATTCTCGAGATGTCCTATATACTTGCTTCGGTATTGTTTATAGTGGGTTTAAAGAAATTAAGTCATCCCGACACGGCTCGTAACGGGAATCTTATGGCAGCGGGCGGCATGGGTCTTGCCATTGTATTTACTATTCTCTTTCATAAAAAAGACGGGGAAGGCATAGGGAATATTCCCTGGATCCTCGGTGCCCTTGTTATTGGGACCTCTGTAGGTTGGGTTGCAGCCAGAAAAGTCAAGATGACGGCAATGCCCCAGATGGTCTCCATATTCAATGGTATGGGAGGTGCGTGCGCAGCGCTGATTTCGCTGATGGAATTTCCGAGACTTCAGGAGAAACTGGCTATTGCCGGGGTATCAAGTATGCTGCATGGCGAAACCCTGGCCATTCTGTTCGGACTTACCATCGGTGGGGTTTCGTTCGCGGGCAGTATGATCGCCTTTGGAAAACTCGATGAAAAGATAGGCGATATCAAAGCAAGCTGGCTAAGGTATCTTAACCTTTTCTTCCTGGCTCTGCTGGTGGTCATTGTGGTGATGATCATGTTCAAACATCCGGTAAGCGGCGATAACACGATCATTTATATTTTAACTGCTCTGGCTCTGATCTATGGAGTGAGTTTTGTAATGCCTATAGGCGGGGCCGATATGCCTGTGGTCATCTCCCTCCTGAACTCATTCACCGGGATTGCCGCTGCCTGCGGAGGCTTTCTCTATAATAATCAGGCTATGCTCACAGGCGGTATCCTCGTGGGTTCATCGGGAACTCTTCTCACAATTCTGATGTGTAAAGCCATGAACCGCTCGCTGCTGAATGTAATTATAGGCGCCTTCGGCGGAGATGCCTCTGCCCTGAGTGAAACGGGCGACAAAACCGTGAAGGAGATAACCCTCAGTGATGCAGCGGTACTGCTGAGCTATTCACAGAAAGTACTTGTTGTTCCCGGATACGGCCTTGCAGTAGCCCAGGCACAACACCTTTGCCATGAACTCGATGTGTTGCTTGCATCCAAAGGAGTTGAAGTAAAATACGGTATCCATCCTGTGGCCGGTCGTATGCCTGGTCATATGAACGTTCTGCTGGCCGAAGCCGACGTGCCCTATGAGAAGCTGCTCGAAATGGAAGAAGCCAATAACGAGATGCTCAATACCGATGTGGTTATTGTGATCGGGGCCAACGATGTTGTTAACCCTGCTTCAGAGGATGACCCCTCATCTCCTATCTATGGAATGCCCGTGATCAAGGCATGGGAAGCAAAGAATGTGATCGTCATGAAACGTAGCATGGCCAAAGGGTATGCTGCCATCGAAAACAAACTGTTCTATCATCCAAAGAACAATATGCTGTTCGGCGATGCGAAATCTACCCTGCAAAAACTTATTGCTGAAATTAAAAATCTCTGAAACAAAAAGCCTGTAAAACAAAAAACCCCGCTGTTGGCGGGGTTTTTTGTTTTACAGAAAAAGCTTACTTTTTCTTGGGAGCTTTAGCTTTCTTGATCAGACCTTTTTTAACTGAGTCTTCGTGAGCAACTGAATCGGCTTTCTTCTTTTCTTCGCCAGCCTTAGCAATTGAATCAGAAATTCTCTGCTGTTCAGCCTGTACCATTGCTAATGAATCAGCTACGCGGATTGAATCAGCAATTCTTTTTTCTTCCATTTCTTTTGCGCTTGGGCCGCAAGCATACATGAAAGCTACAGCACCTACTACTAATAATGTTGCAAATTTTTTCATCGTTTCGTTCGTTTTGAATTTGATGCAAAGATAAAGCAAGAGAATCATACGTTGCAAGTTTTTTGACCATTATTTTTTAACATTTTTTAACATATCGCATATCATGCTGATTATCAGCGACAATAATTTTATAATTTTTTAGATATTAACAATCAATAAAGGTCATAAAGACAGTTAAATGCCATAATCGTACCTTTGAATGATTATGTTGATACCCCTTGCAGAACAACTTCGACCCGATTCGCTCAATGAATACATAGGGCAGGAACATCTCGTTGGCCCTGGAGCCATACTTCGGAAAGCTATTGAATCGGGAAATATCCCTTCGATGATATTATGGGGGCCTCCTGGAGTTGGCAAGACCACCCTGGCCTATATTATTTCGAAACAGTTATCGAGGGAGTTCTTCACCCTGAGTGCAGTCAGTGCAGGAGTAAAAGAAGTAAGGGAGGTTATAGCCAAAGCCAAAGAAAGCGGTGCCAGTCCGTTTCTGTTCATCGACGAGATTCACAGGTTCAGCAAATCGCAGCAGGATGCCCTTCTGGGAGCTGTAGAGAAAGGCATTATCACATTTATTGGTGCCACCACCGAAAATCCCTCATTTGAAGTGATCTCCCCACTACTCTCACGATGCCAGATCTATATTCTGAAAGTTCTTGATGAACCTCAGCTGCTCAGGCTGCTCGAACAAGGCAGAATAAGGCTTGAGCAACAGCTGGGCATAAAGATCACGATTGACGAGTCTGATGCCCTGCTGCGCATTTCCGGTGGCGACGCCCGCAAACTGCTGAATGCTCTTGAGCTCATTGCCACATCCCTTAGCGTGGGTGCAAGCGCTATCAGCATAGATAACAAAAACACCCTCAGCATCATACAGCAGAATCTGGCCATGTACGATAAAACGGGTGAAATGCACTATGACGTGATCTCGGCATTTATCAAATCGATGCGGGGCTCTGACCCCAACGCGGCAGTATACTGGCTGGCCCGTATGGTTGAAGCCGGAGAAGACCCGAAGTTTATTGCAAGACGCATGCTTATCCTGGCATCCGAAGATATCGGGAATGCCAATCCGAATGCCCTGCTGCTGGCCAACACCTGTTTTCAGGCCGTGGATGTGATTGGTTACCCCGAATGCGACCTGATACTTTCACAGACTGCCATTTACCTGGCCACATCGGTAAAAAGCAATGCGTCCTATCTAGCCATCCGCAGTGCACAGAAAATATTCAGAGAGCATGGCGACCTGCCCGTTCCTCTTCATATCAGAAATGCACCCTCCAGCCTGATGAAGAAGATCGGCTATGGCAAGGATTACAAATACGCCCATGATTTCGACAATAATTTCGCCGAACAGGAGTTTTTACCAGAGAAGATAAAAGGCTCGAAATTCTACGATCCACAGGAAAATCCGAAGGAGAAGGAGATAAGAGCGCGTTTAAAAGCGTTATGGAAAGAGAAGTATAAATACTAATCATTATGTACGATGTACAATGTACGATGTACGATGTACGATTTATAATCCCTGATACTTAATCCGATTTACGAATAACTTATCTTTGAATCACAAATCTTAATTCTGACTTCAAATCTTAAATTTCGTACATCGTACATCGTACATTTTAATTCGTAAATTTAAATTCCTATGTTCCCCTCCAACATTCCCCATTTAACCGTCAGAGACCCGAATATGTTTTTCCTCATCGCTGGTCCATGCGTTGTTGAAAACGACATTATGCCGCTTGAAGTGGCAACGCATATCAGGCAGGTATGCGATCGGCTGAACATACCGTTCATCTTCAAATCATCGTACAAAAAAGCCAACCGATCCAGGGGCGATTCGTTTACCGGCATAGGTAACGAGAGGGCCATGAGCATCATCTCTGAGGTTGGTAAAAAACTTGGCATACCAACGCTTACCGATGTGCATTCGGAAGAAGAAGCCGGTTTCGCGGCTGCATACGTGGATGTGCTTCAGATCCCCGCATTTCTGTGCCGGCAAACCGCACTTCTTATTGCAGCGGGCAGGACGGGAAAAACCGTTAACATCAAAAAAGGCCAGTTTTCCTCGCCCGAATCCATGAAGTATGCCGTGCAAAAGATCCTCAGTACCGGTAATGTGAACGTGATGCTGACTGAACGCGGAACCACTTTCGGCTATCAGGACCTGATTGTCGATATGCGCTCCATCCCGGAGATGCAGAAGTTTAATGTGCCGGTTATCCTCGATGTAACACATTCCCTGCAGCAACCCAATCAACCGGAAGGGGTCACCGGTGGAAAACCGGAACTCATTGAAATTATGGCAAAGACAGGGATTGCCGCGGGGGCGGATGGGATATTCATTGAGACCCATCCTGATCCGGGAAAGGCAAAATCAGACGGGGCCAACATGCTCAGGCTGGAACTCCTGGAAGATTTACTGGTAAAACTGGTAAGGATCAGAAAAGCCCTTTAGTCCTGGCTATTCAATACTGAGGCTCTTAATACCTCCTGTTTCCTGGTGGAAGAGTACTTTCCATTTGCTCGACGGCAGATTGGTCACCAGGCCAAGCTGGCTGATCAAACACTGCTGTTCTTCCTGGGTATTGTCATCAACCTTCACGGTAACCCTTGCGTATTCAGGTATCCTGTAATAGAACCCACTTGATTTAGCGGTCTTTCCGGCTTTCTGGAGATAGGTTGAAACGGAATGTGTATTGCCTACCCTCTGCACTTTGATGGTTATCACCTTGCCCCCGCCGGGAGCATCCAGATCCTGAACCCCCTTCGACTTGTTGAATTTAAGCACGGGAATTTCGGTATTGATCTGGTTTGGAATAGGAATAAACTTGTACGAGAATGTCATGGTCTTATGAATCCTTACCCCGGTAAACAGCTTCAGGTACTCCCTTTCGAGGTTTTTCAGCTGGGCATCCATAAATTCGAGCGTCTCTTTATTGTAATTCACTTCCTGAAACCCGGTGATCAGGTTGAAGCGGTTATCTTTGATCTTTGAAAGAAAATCAGCCGCTTCCTTGGCTTTCTGTTCAGGTGATTTTTCAACCATCGTCTTCTTCAGGTACTGACGTTCAAGCGTCATAGTATCTATATTTACTTTTCTGCGGATGGTGTCGATCTTTTCAAATACACTGATATCAGTATAGTTTCTGAACAGCTCACCAAATGCGTCCTTCTCGAGTTCCAGTGGAGGCTCTTCCGCGTTTAACAACCTGTTGGCGCCGGCAGAAGTGTCTGTTACCACAGGCAAGGTACCCAGTATGATTCCGGCATCGGTAAGCGAAAGCAAACCGGCATTCTCACCTTTCAGCGCTTTATCTCCAAGCTCAACAAAATAGTACTGGTCGGGATCCGGTTCGAAGGAAGTTGAAATATTGATATCAGATATCTTATATTCAATAGTGTTCGACTGAACCACGTTCTTCAGTCCGAGAAAACGCAGGGCATAATCAGCATACGGTCCCTGGTAATTTTCAACCCGGTCAATTTTTACTGTAATATTGACAACCGTTCGCGGAAGACTGTAAAATATTCCTTCGTTAGTCTGGGGGAACGTATTGTTGTCGATATGCACCACGTTGATCTGTGCAAATGCTGTAAAGCTGCCAATCATAAGCAGAACCAGCATCAGCCGGATAAGAAACCCATGAAAAGTCATAATTTCAGAACGTCTTAGTGAATAAACAATAGTTCGCGGTATTTTGGCAATGGCCACACTTCGTCGTCGACCATCAGTTCCAGTTTATCGGAATGATAGCGTATTTTTTCAAAAAAAGGAAAGACATGATGGCAGTACGATTTTGCTTTCTCTTCAGGGTCCTGCATCCTGTTAGCCACCTTGCGGGCTTCAGTCATCTCGCTAACATAGGTCATAATCTTATCGATATGTTCTGATATTTCGGTAATCTGCTCCATTTGATTCTGCGAAATCTTACCGTAAGTCTTCAGATCAAGAACCAATTTCAGTCCTTTCACATTGTCGACCAGGACATTCTGGTACCTGATGGCAACCGGAATAACATGGTTAGAAACCAGATCGCCAAGAACCCTCGATTCAATCTGTATCTTTTTAGTATAATTTTCGAGCCCGATCTCATAATGTGCATGAACCTCGCGGCTTGTAAGCACTCCGGTTCGTTCAAAAACATCCACGAATTTCTTATTCACATAAGCTTTGAGGGCATCGGGAGTTGTCTTGTGGTTTGAAAGTCCTCGTTTTGCAGCTTCCTTCAGCCATTCCTGTCCGTAATTATTCCCTTCAAACCTGATGGCTTTAGACTCTTTGATGTATTTTTTAAGTATGGTCATGATGGCTTCATCGGGTTTCACTTTCTTTCCCGCGACGGCCTTCAGATCCTTCATAAACTGATTCAGCTGATCAGCTACAATCATGTTCAGAGTGATCATGGCAGGTGCGCAGGAGTGGGATGAACCAACAGCCCTGAATTCAAATTTATTCCCGGTAAAAGCAAACGGGGAGGTACGGTTACGGTCAGTATTGTCCAGAAGTATCTCGGGAATCTTGGGGAAATTTTTCAGCAAACCGCCATCGTTATCAAGACTGAACTTGAAATTCTTGTCGCTTTTCTCGATCGTATTCAGCCAATGAGTAAGCTGAGCTCCTATGAATACCGAGATGATACCCGGAGGTGCTTCGTTGGCGCCCAAACGGTGATCGTTACCCGGTGTGGCTATGATAGCCCTTAAAAGGTCGGCATTTTCATGCACGGCTTTCACAATATTAACAAGAAAAGTAAGAAAACGCAGCTCCGATTTTGCAGTGTCACCAGGTATCAGCAGGTTTTCTTTTGTATTGGTAGAAAGGGACCAGTTATTGTGTTTGCCCGATCCGTTAACGCCGCTAAAGGGTTTCTCGTGAAGCAATACAGTGAAATTGTGCCGGCTGGCAATTTTCTCAACAAGGTGCATCATCAGCTGGTTGTGGTCAACCGAGAGATTGGCCTCCTCAAATACAGGAGCACACTCAAACTGGTTTGGCGCTACTTCGTTATGCCTTGTCTTTACAGGGATTCCCAGCCTGTGGGCTTCCAGTTCAAATTCCTGCATAAAGGCCATCACCCTCTGCGGAATAGTTCCGAAATAGTGGTCTTCAAGCTGCTGGTCTTTGGCCGAAGAATGTCCGAACAGAGTACGCCCGGTCAGAACCAGGTCGGGCCTGGCACTGTGGAGCGCTTTATCAACCAGAAAATATTCCTGCTCCCATCCGAGAGTTGAAAACACTTTGGTTACATCCTTATCGAACAGCTGACAAACCTCAACAGCGGCCTTATCTATGGCATGCAGAGAGCGAAGCAAAGGTGTTTTATAGTCGAGGGCTTCACCGGTATACGAAATAAAGACTGAAGGTATACACAGGGTTTTATCCATGATAAATGCCGGCGAAGAAGGATCCCATGCCGTATAACCTCTGGCTTCGAAAGTACTGCGAATACCACCGCTGGGGAAGCTCGAAGCATCAGGTTCCTGTTGGGTCAGCTCTATCCCCCTGAATTTCTCAATCCCAGTTCCGCCTTCCACCGGACTTACAAAAGCATCGTGCTTTTCGGCGGTGGCTCCGGTAAGAGGAAGAAACCAGTGAGTATAATGGGTCGATCCATTGCTGATAGCCCAGGCTTTCATGCCGGCCGCTACCTGATCGGCTATCCTGCGGTCAATTTTCTCGCCTTTTTCTATTGAATTGATAACAGCAGTATAGGCTTCTTCCGTGAGAAACTCTTTCATTGCAACCCTGTTGAACGTAAGTTCTCCGAAATATTCTGATGCTTTTTTATCAGGAAAATTAACGAACTTGGGAACCCTGCTCATGGTCATCTCCAAAGCTCTGAATCTCATGTTGTCCATAGGTGCGATTTACGATTTACGATAATTAAATGGTGAAATGGTGAAATCTGATATCTTTCATCTGCTCAGGTTTTACGTCTCACAATATAAAGTCCTGCAAAAGTAATCAATCCGTTAAGAATGAGAAGTTCAAAACCAAATTTATATCCACCAAATATTAACATTGAGTATCTGCTGATTAAATAACAAACAACAGGTGATATAAGGGCAATGACAGGTACCAGTTTATCTTTCACCTGCTTACGGGTAAACAGACCGAAAGCATAGAGGCCCAGCAGGGGCCCGTAAGTATACCCGGCCACGGTGAATAACTTATCGATTACAGCCCTGTCGTTGATCGCCCGGAACAGAATAATAACAGCAAGCAGAATTAAGGCAAAGGCAATATGTACCAGGTAACGGATCTTTTCCTTCTGTTTTTCATTCAATGTATTTTTCTGCGGAAGGCGTAGAAAGTCAATGCAAAAGGAGGTCGTGAGCGAGGTCAATGCCCCGTCGGCACTGGGATAAGCAGCAGAGATAAGTCCTATAACAAAGACCAGCCCGGCCAGGGGCCCGAGATGGTTTATGGCAATCATCGGAAACAGATCATCGGAGCGAGCAGGCAATGCAATACCTTTGAAGTCGGCGAAAAGGAAAAGAGTAGCCCCGAGAAAAAGGAAAACAAAATTCACGAAAACAAGTACCCCGCTGAAAGTAAACATGTTCTTCTGTGCGTCTTTGAGATTGCGACAGCTCAGGTTCTTCTGCATCATCTCCTGATCCAGCCCGGTCATCACGATCGTAATAAACATCCCGCTGAAAAACTGCTTCAGAAAAAACCGGCGGTCGCTCCAGTCGGTATTAAAAATGTTCGTCAACCCTTTATCAACAGCCTTATGGAACAAACCCGAAAGGCTCAGATCCATATTCTTCGAAATAAGGTATATCGACAATCCTACAGCAAGAAGCATAAACGTAGTCTGAACCGTATCGGTCCAGATGATCGTTTTGATACCGCCCTTAAAAGTGTAGAGCAGGATCAGGATAATAAAAATAAGGACTGTCAGTGCGAAAGGGATATTCCATGCATCGAACACGAAGACCTGAAGTACATTCACAACCAGGAACATCCTGAACGAAGCACCGATGACCCTTGAAAGAAGAAAATAAAATGCGCCTGTTTTATAGGACCAGAAACCGAAGCGCGATTCGAGGTAGGAATAGATAGACGTGAGGTTCATCCTGTAATACAAAGGCAGCAGAACGGTGGCGATCACCGCGTATCCTAAAAGGTATCCCGAAACAACAAGAAAATAAGAGAACTGGGTCTCTCCTACCCAACCAGGCACCGACATGAATGTGACGCCCGAAAGTGAGGCTCCGATCATACCATAAGAAACGACGAACCATGGCGACGATTTATTTCCAATATAAAAACTCCGGTTCGTTGCTTTTCTCGCCGTGAGCCAGGTAATAAAAAACAGCAGGGCCGTGTATGCAAAGAAAGCGATGAGGATGGATTTGGGAGTCATGGTAGATGTACGATGTACGAATTACGAATTACGATTTACGATTTACGATTTATTACATCTGCCATCTGATATCAGGCATCTGGCAAAAGACTGTAAATCAGGAAACACATAGTTTATCGTCCTGAATCCACTGCGGATGTGCGGAAGGTCGGATGAGAGAAACACGGTTTTCATGCCAACCCTTTTGCCGAAAACCATGTCGGAAAGCGAATCGCCTGCCATGATTGATTGCCGGAACCGTATTTCGGGAAAGCGTTTCCGGGCTTGCAGGGCCATTCCTATGTTCGGTTTGCGGTTGAACGATTTTTCACTTTCCAGTGCCGGACAATAAAACACCGCGTCAATCCTGCCTCCTGCAGCTTCCACTTCAGATATCATCCTCTGGTGTACCTTTTCAACTTCACTGTTAGTCATCAATCCCTTTCCAACCCCCTGCTGGTTGCTTACCACCACAATACGGCCAAACAGACCTGAAACTTCTTTCAATGCTTCTTTAACCCCGGGGTTGAATTCGAACTGCCCCCAGTTACTAACATAGCCGTCAATAATCCGTCGGTTGATAACACCATCGCGGTCAAGAAACAAGGTCCAGGTATTATCGATCTTTAAATCCTTCAAATTCATGTTGTGCTTTATGATAATCTTCAGGGATCCCGATATCCAGAAAATAGCCGTCAAACGGGAAACCAAACATACGGGCCAGTCCGTAATACCTCTCGAAACAATCTTTTTCTATGGAAAATTTACCCCGGAAGTCAGGTTCCATTAAAAACATCTTCTCTATAATATATACCCCGCCGTTGATCAGGCCGGGACCGGTATTCTCATTTTTCTCTTCAAAACCCGTGATCCTGCGCCGGCGGTTCAGTGTGACCCTTCCGTAACGCCCGGTATTGCTGAGTTTTCTAAGCGCGAGCGTGGCATCGGCTTTGTTGGCAAGATGGGCCTTTTCCAAAGCCGGCAGGTCGATCCTGAATAAACTGTCGCCATTCATCACCACCGCCCTGTCACCATTGATCCGCCAAAACGACAGCCTGATGCCACCTCCGGTACCCAGGGGTTCTTCCTCCACGGCGTAATCGATTTCGATATCACGGTATCTTTCTTTAAAATGACTGCGGATGACATCCCGTTTGTAACCCACGCTCAGTACCGCTCGTGTCACACCTTGTATAATAAGGAAATCGAGCAGATATTCCAGGAAAGGCCGGCCATTGATCAGAGCCATGGACTTTGGCACATCGTTCACGACTGTCTGCAAACGTGTACCAAATCCGCCGGCCAGTATGATTGCTTCCAAGCGTGATTACGGTTTGGGAAATAAAGATGACTCCACGAGTTCGCAGATGATATGGCCGATGAGGATATGTGATTCCTGTATACGCGGAGTGTCGGAAGAAGGCACATTGATAAGGAAATCCACAACATTTTTCATCAATCCGCCACTCTCTCCTGTAAACGCCACAGTATGCATCCCGATCTCATTTGCCACTTCAAAAGCCCGGATCACATTCTTCGAATTACCCGAGGTTGAAAGCCCGATCAGCACATCACCCTCCTTGCCGCTGCCACGAATAATACGGGAATACACCTCGTCGTACGAATAGTCGTTGGCCACTGCGGTAAGGTAAGACGTGTTAACATGCAAAGCTTCCGATGGCAAAGGCGGGCGATCATAGTAAAACCGGCCTGAGAATTCGGCCGAAAGATGCTGGGCGTCGGCAGCACTGCCGCCATTACCGCAAAACAACACCTTATTACCGTTACAAAACGCCTCAGTACACACCGATGCAACATTCTCAATGATTTGAAGCAGATCAGGATTGTTCAGGATCTTCTGCTTGGTGTCGATTGACTGGCGGATGGATTCAAGGATTCGGGACATATCTTTTTAAATGGTGAAATGGTGAAATGGTGAAATGGTGAAATGGTGAAATTTTGTTCATTATTTTTGATCAAAAGTAATAATTTCTTCGAATGATTTCCTCCTCAGATGACGGGTGGTATCATCGGTAGAATCGGCAGGGTAGCCCAGAGTAAGATAGGCGATGGGTTCGATATTGTCGGGAAGATTCAGGATCTGTGCGCATTTTGCAGCGTTGAAGTTACAGATCCAGCAGGTTCCGAGGCCCTGTTCAGCCGCGGCCAGGGTGATGTGATCTGCCATGATAGCGATGTCGATGTCAGTGTGATCCTTGCCGTCGGCGCGTCTCCAGCCTTTGCGGTGATCGCCGGTGAAAACCAGAATTACCGGGGCCTGTTTGAACCATTCCCTGCCATACGTTTCAGCCAGTCTTTTCTTCAGCTCCTCATCTCTTATCACATTGATCTTCCACGGCTGGAAGTTAGCAGCGGAAGGCGCGATCCGCCCACATTCCAATATGTAATGAAGTTTTTCCTCCTCCACAGCTTTAGCGAGGTAATTCCTCACCGAGTACCGTGATTTAGCCAGATCCATGAATGTTTGCATATTTTTCAGATATCAGATATTTCACCATTTAAATGGTCCAACTCCTCAGTCCTTTCTGCGTAAAGTCATACCGTTTGGCTTGTCCGCCGAATTTTTTCAGGGCTTCGATCACGGCCGAGCGTGTATTTCCCGGACAATAAAAGAACATAAACCCTCCGCCTCCGGCGCCCGAAACCTTGCCCCCGGATGCACCGTATTTTTTTGCTGTATCGTAGATTTCATCGAGCATGGGGTTCGTGATCCCGTTAGCCATATTCTTTTTGAATTTCCAGCCAAAATCAAGGATCTCCCCTATCTTATCCAGTTCGCCCATCAGCAAGGCTTCCTTCATCATCACCGCCTGTTCTTTGAGCTTGTTCATGGCTTCGAGAGATTTTTCGTTGCCCGACATCACATTCTTTTGCTGTTCTTCGATGATATGGCTTGACAGACGACTGGTTTCGGTATGATACAATACCAGGTTATGAGCCAGCTCATCAAGGTATTTATCGCGGATACGCAGGGGATTTACGATGACTTTATCGTCCTTAAAAAATTCCATAAAATTAACCCCGCCAAACGTGGCGGCATACTGATCCTGCTTCCCCCCTGCCATCTTCAGGTCGATTCGTTCGATCTCGTAGGCCAGATGTGCCAGGTCGTACTCGCCCAGCGGAAGGTTAAGCCATTCGGAAAAAGCGCCCAGAATCGCGACAACCAGGGTTGAGCTGCTACCGAGGCCAGATCCCGGAGGTGCATCCACATAAGTCGACAGCTCGAATGAAAGAGGTTTCAGGGAATAATCTTTCACGATCCTGTTATAAATTCCTTTGATCAGATCAAGATTCCCGTCAATAGAGAGATTCGAAACCGAAGGCAGTTCATAGCGTTCATGCCGGTCGAGGGAATTCAGTATAATCTTCCCGTCGTTTCGCGGTTCAATCGCGGCTGTGGCATACATGCTGATGGTGGCATTCAGGATAGCCCCGCCATACAAGTCAGAGAACGGTGCAACATCCGTGCCGCCACCCGCCAAACCCAGGCGCAATGGGGCTTTGCTTCGAATAATCATGAATCAGTTTCTATTATGCATAATGGGTACGAAGATAAGAAGAAAGTAGCGAAGTAGCGAAGTAGCGAAAAAACATGATGGCAGATATCAGATTTCACCATTTCACCATTTCACCATTTCACCATTTCACCATCTCACCATTTCGCCATTTGCCCAATCGCTTCCACCATCCTTCCCCAGGAGTACTTCTGCTTTTCAATGGCCGCATTAGCCGAGAACCCGGCTTCACTGCCTGAGGAATAGAATTCGAGTATGGCCGCTGCCAGTGCAGAGGGATCGGGCTGAACCACGTATCCGACTTTGCCGTGTGGCACAAACTCGGCCAGTCCGCCTACACCGGTGATGATCATCGGCTTGTCGAAATGGTAGGCGATCTGCGTAACCCCGCTCTGGGTAGCACTTTTGTAAGGCTGGACAATCACATCCGCCGAGCAGAAATAGTTTACAACCTGGCTGTCGGGAATAAAATCGTTGCTCATGATCACCGTCTGTTCCAGCGCATGTTTTTTAATGATCTCATGGTAGGGAGCAGGATCGCAGTAAAATTCGCCAGCGACCAGGAGCTTGATACCGGAGTTCTTTAAGGCTTCGGCGCCGAAGGCTTCTAGCAGCAGATCCAATCCCTTGTAATCTCTGATAAAGCCAAAGAAAAGCGCGTATTTTGAGGAGGAGTCGAGACCAAGTTTTTTCTTTGCTTCGTCTTTGCTGATGGCCGCACCGAAATTGTCGTAAAGGGGATGCGGGCACCAGATTTTTGGCTTACGTGCATCGAATGTCTCAAGATCGGCCATCACGCTATGAGACATGGCCACAAAGCCATCCGCAGAGTTAATAAAATAAGATGATAACAGCCGGTCGCCGGGGCGTTTTTCATGAGGGATGATGTTATCGATCACCGAGACCACCCGGGTATGGCCGTTGCTTCTAACGCGGCGGCAGACGGTCCCCAGGCAGGGTGCCATGAATGGCATCCAGTATTTCACGATGACCAGGTCGGGCCGTTGTTTCGCGATCTGATGGCCAACCGAAAGCCAGTTCAGGGGGTTTACCGAATTCAGCTTAGCCTCTATCGGCAGGCCTTCAGGCGCGGGCTCTGAGGAATACTGGGTTTTTCCGGGGAACAAAATCGAAGGGTACTGCAGACTGAAAGTAACAATTGAAGCATCTGAGCCCAGGCTGATATATTCACGCACCAGTCGCTCGTTGAATGTTGCAAGGCCTCCCCTGAGCGGGTATGCCGAACCGATTAAGACCACTTTCTCCGGGACTGTCATGGTCTGATTACAAGGCTGTGGGAATGGTGAACCGGAAAACAGAGCCGAACCCTTTCAGGCTCTCCACTTTAAGGGTACCCTTGTTAAGACCTACAAATTCCTGGCAAAGGTGAAGGCCCAGTCCGGTTCCTTTTTCCCCGGAAGTCCCCAGGGAAGTCTGTGCTTTATCGAGCCGGAACAGGTTTTCAAGGACTTCGGGCGACATCCCGAGCCCATTATCCTGAACTGTTATTTCCACATTGTTTTCTTTCGGGATCATGATCACCTGCACCTCCCCACCAGGCTGAGTGAACTTGATGGCATTCGAGATCAGGTTCCGCAGAACCACCCTGATCATGTTTTTATCGGCCAGCACGTTAAAAGGAGTGATATTCAGAGCAGACAGTTTGATCTGTTTATCGAGGGCGTATGGTTTGTAAAAGACCATCACATCCTGAATCGCCTCCTCGAGGTTAAAATCGACCGGCTCAGGAACCATGCGGCCCGATTGAACCCGGGCCCATTGAAGCAGGTTATCGAGCAGCCTCAGATAATTTCGCGAAAGATCATGAAGGCTCTGAAGGATCTCTTCCTGCTGCAGTGTGTCGAGCAGGTCCATATCGGTACGTAATACCTCCGAAAGTGATATCAGAGTGGTTATCGGGCTGCGCAGGTCGTGAGCGATGATAGAGAAAAACTTATCTTTGGTGGCATTCAGCTCGGTAAGTTCATGCTTTTGTTTTTCAAGAATATTTTTCTGCTGAAGGATCTCAGTATTCTGCGAAACAAGCTGCTCCTCAATCACGTTCATATCCCTGAGCCGGCGCACCAGGGCTTTCAGTATACCCCTGAAAACAGTATTCTCATTCTGGGTGATCCTGTGAAATTCCTCCTGATCAAAACGCAGCAGAAAAGTATGCGAAAGCGCCGTAACCGTGGCCGACCTTTCCTGCTGGTCGAGGAGATAATATTTCCCGAAAACATCCCCCGATTTAAGAACAGTGAAAATATATTCTCCATCGTGAACCTTAACGCGCCCGTCGCGGATGATATACATCGAATCGCCCAGTTCGCCTTTGAGAACGATGTGGTCCCCTTCCGAAACCTCCATCTCAGTAAGGCTTTCGGCAACCCGGGACAAAAGTTCATCTGGCGATTCCTCGAAAATAAGCACCTTTTTCAGGAACCTGACCCTGCGTTCTATATCTTTTGAATCCATAGGATGTTTAATAATGTATCAGAAGCCGGTTTTCTTTTCAACCAGGTAATGATTTCGGTCAGCGGAGTTCCGGCTGACCAGTTCGCCCAGAAAACCCGCTATAAATAGCTGGGTACCCAGGATCATGGCAAGCAGTCCGAAGAAAAACAGCGGCCTCTCGGTCATTTTGAAAGCCTGGTGAAAAAACTTTTCATACGCCAGGTATAGGGCAATGAACATACCACCGGTAAATAAAAAACTCCCCCATAAACCAAAGAAATGCATGGGTCGCTTAGCGAACCGCGACATGAACGAGATGGTGAGCAGGTCGAGATACCCCTTATAAAAACGATCCAGTCCGAATTTCGTTTTGCCGTATTTACGTTTCTGATGGCGGACTACCTTTTCCCCGATTTTCCTGAATCCTGCCCATTTGGCGAGAAACGGGATGTAGCGGTGCATATCGCCATAAACCTCTATGCTTTTGATCACTGATTTGCGGTATGCTTTAAGGCCGCAGTTGAAGTCGTGCAGCTTGATCCCCGACATCCTCCGGGCCGACCAGTTATAAAACCGGGTCGGAACGGTCTTGGTAATCGGGTCATGCCGTTTTTTCTTCCAGCCTGAGACCAGATCAAATCCATCTTTTTTAATCATACTGTAAAGCTCGGGAATCTCGTCGGGACTGTCCTGCAGATCAGCATCCATCGTAATAACCACATCGCCCGAGGCTTCCTGGAAAGCGACGTTCAAAGCGGCGGCCTTGCCATAGTTACGTCTGAATTTGATACCGCGGATGGCAGGACTCTTTACCGATAGATCTTCGATGATCTGCCAGGAATTGTCGGAACTGCCGTCATCAACAAAAATAATTTCCCAGGAGAACTTGTTTTCAAGCATCACCTTTTCAATCCAGCCGGCCAGTTCCGGAAGAGACTCTTCTTCGTTCAGAAGGGGTATTACAACAGAAATATCCATTTTTAAATTTATAAGGCGGATGTGGGAGCGTTGGGATCAGGCTTTTTAAGAAAAATAGCAGCAATCAAACCCAGGATAGCAGAGACCAAGGCATAAGCACCTAATCCAAAGACCGTCATCAGCCCGGGGGTCGTGAATTTGCGGGTCATGTCGAGAGCCGCTTCGATCTGATCTTCGGTAAGGTTTTTATCCTGCATCTGTACCCTTGCCTGTTCAATGATCTCGTTGATCATTCCCGGGTTGATGTACTGAATAAAAATAAAAGAATAAATAGTCACGAGAACCCCGGCAATCATCCCGATGATAAAACTGGAAGTGAATGCCTGCCCGTATGTCATAAAGCCATTATCGGTTTTTTTTCTGTATTCCAGAGTTCCCCAAACCATCCCACCGAGCAGGAATAAATAGGAGATAGAGCTAACCCACTTGTTCATGTATAGATTTGCAATGTACATAAGCAGACTGTATACGATAACGACAGCCCCGGTGATTAAACCGTACGTAAGGGCATTGACTGCGACAGATTGTTTTTTTTCCATGGCGTTGAAATTTTACTGGTTCACTACAAACATACGAAAAAAACAATTTCCTCTTGAATTGGCTTGAATTTTTATACCTTTGCACCGGGTAAGTCTTATACGACCAGCTCCCTACAAAATCCCCCAGGTTCGGAAGGAAGCAAGGGTAAGTTGGTTGAGCGGTGCGATATAAGGGGCTTACCCATTTTTTTTTAAATGGTGAAATCAATAATATGCTTCTGAAGGTACATCCGGATAATCCGGGGGAAAGGCATTTAAAGATCATCACCGACTGTCTCAAGAGCGGGGGTGTGATCATCTATCCTACCGATACGGTTTATGGATTGGGGTGTGATATTACAAAGATCAAGGCGGTTGACCGGGTAGCGCAAATCAAGGGGATCAAAAGAGAGAAAGCGAATTTTTCGTTTATATGCCATAGCCTCAGTCAGCTGGCAGACTATACCCGGCCTATCAATAACGACATTTTCCGTCTGATGCGCAGAACACTTCCTGGTCCTTATACCTATATATTAAAGGCCAACAATAACGTTCCGCATTTTTTCCAGAGTAAAAAAAAGAGCGTCGGCATAAGAATACCTAACCATAAAGTGCCTCTGGAAATCGTTGAAAAGCTGGGTAATCCTATCATGACTACTTCTATTCACTCCGACAACAGTTTTATCGAATACCCGGTAGATCCTGAAGAAATTTACGAAAGATTCAAAAAACTGGTTGATATCGTGATCGATTCGGGCCATTCTGGCGATATTCCCTCCACCGTAATCGACTGCAGGGACGATGTAGCGGTAGTTCTCAGGCAGGGTAAGGGTGAAATTTCATAAGGTTTATAACTTGTACTTCGTAATTAGTAATTCGTAATTTGTAATTTGTACTTTTTTTTATACCTTTGCACCCTCATTTTTGAGGCGACTCAGTAGCTCAGCAGGTAGAGCATCGCCCTTTTAAGGCGGGGGTCTTGGGTTCGAATCCCAACTGGGTCACAAATGAATTCAGTCAGACAAGAATCTTATTATTCTGTAATTACAGGATCGGGGAGATATATACCTGATCGTATTATTAAGAATGAACAATTTCTTGACAATGAATTTTTTGATAACGCCGGCGAAAAAATCACCAAGTCGAATGACGATATCATCGATAAATTCAAACAGATTACCGAGATAGAGGAAAGAAGATATATCGATGACCTTCATGTAACTTCCGACATGGGATTTTTTGCTGCCCATGATGCCATCCAATCTTCGGGCATTGATAAGGAAACTCTCGATTACATTATTGTTGCGCATAATTTCGGGGATGTAAAAAAGGATAACCTGAAATCAGACATGGTTCCGACCCTGGCTGCAAGGATTAAATATAAGCTGGGTATCGAAAATCCATACACCGTAGCTTACGATCTTGCATTTGGTTGCCCGGGATGGCTTCAGGCGATCATTCACGCAGACTATTTCCTGAAATCAGGGGATGCGAAAAAAATCCTGGTCATTGGAGCGGAAGCTTTATCGCGGGTTTCAGATCCTCACGACATCGACAGTATGTTATATTCCGATGGCTCGGGAGCTGTTATTCTTACTGCCGTAAAAAGCGATGTGCCATTGGGGATCTTAGGCCATTGTACCCGGTCAGATACCATTCAGCATGCCAATTTGCTGAGGATGGAGAAATCATATAATCCGGAATTCGGAAGCGATGATATTTTTCTGAAAATGAATGGCCGTAAATTATATGAATATGCGCTGAACACGGTTCCCCAGTCAGTGAAAGATTGTATCGACAAATCGGGGGTTCCCATTGCAATGATTAAAAAAGTGCTGATCCATCAGGCCAATGCCAAAATGGATGAGGCCATCTTGTCGCGTCTTTTTAAACTTTACGGTATTGAAACAATTCCGGTCGGTATAATGCCAATGACCATCTCTTTGCTGGGAAATAATTCTGTTGCGACCATACCGGTTTTATACGACTTGCTTGTAAAAGGAGAATTGGAAGGACACCATTTATCGGGCGGCGATTATTGTGTGTTTGCCTCAGTAGGCGCCGGAATGAACGTTAATGTTATTGTTTACCGTACCCCGTATTAGTCTCTATTGCTATCCCCTCTAATGAAACTTCAGAATCAGCATATTTATCCGAGCGAATCGCTCAAACTCAGCAGGGACCTCAAAGAAAAGCAACTTCATCAGCGCTCAAAGATCATCTGGATGACAGGTCTCTCGGGAGCAGGCAAAACCACGCTTTCGTATGCACTTGAATCGGCTTTGCATGGCATGGGGTATTTTATCCAGACCCTCGACGGGGATAACGTGCGAACGGGGATCAACAAAAATCTGGGATTTTCCGACGACGACCGCTACGAGAACATCCGCCGTATTGCCGAAGTCTCAAAACTGTTCCTGAACTGCGGCATCATCACAATCGCCAGCTTTATCAGTCCCACCAATGAAATACGCGATATGGCCCGGACTATTATCGGCAAAGACGACTTTATAGAATTCTTTGTCAACGCCCCCCTTGAAGTCTGCGAATCCCGCGATGTAAAAGGGCTATACGAAAAAGCCCGAAGAGGCGAGATAAAGGAATTCACCGGGATCAACGCTCCATACGAAATCCCGGTAAACCCGGCTCTGGAAATACGTACCGACCTGCTGTCGATAGATGGATCAGTAAAGCAAATGATTGATTTCCTTCTCCCGCTTATACAATGCCGTTAATCGTCTGATTTCTTTCTGATCGGAACCACGCCCGACATCTCACCCATCACATTCACGAGATCGGAACCAGTAGGCACAATCACCTTGCTGTTGTCCTTGAGCGAAGTCTCCATTGCCTGGATACGCCTGAGCATCTGGGCATTTCCAACGAAATATTTCTGGGCAGATTCATTCACAAGCTGAATTGCCTGGGCTTCACCTTCGGCACGCAAAATAGCGCCCTGCTTGATCCCTTCAGCCCTGCGGATCTCGGCACGCTTCTCGCCATCGGCCTTGGTTTCAGTAGCAGTTGCATAATCTACCGCGGCAATCTTCTCGTTCTCGGCTTTTACGATCTTGTTCATCGTTTCCTGCACATCCTTGGGAGGATCAATCTCCTTGAGCTCGGTTCGGATGATCTCGATACCCCAGCTGATAGTTTCTTCATGCAGGGTTCCATGCAACTCCTTATTGATCTTTCCACGTTCGCTATTGGCGGATTTCAGTGTCATGGTGCCAATGATGTTACGCAAAGTCGTACGTGCAAGGTTCACAATCTGGTATTCAATACTATTAACATTGTACTGGGAATTTTTAACATGATCCTCATCCGACTTAATCTTAAAATACACCTGGGCATCGACTCTTGCATTCAGGTTGTCGTTGGTAATGATCTCCTGAGGTTCTGCATTGATCATTTTCTCGGTTATGTTCACCTGGTACATCTGCTCAATACCCGGCATAATCCAATGAAAACCAGGCATGGCAAAACGGTTATACTTCCCTAAACGCTCAACCAGACCGCGGTGGGTCGGGCGAACGATACGGATCCCTGCGAAGAAAAAAAGCAGTACGATCCCGATAGCAACTAGAATAGGAATTTCCATAATATTTGTGGGTTTTGGTTTTACCCATCAAACCTACACCGAAAAAGGCAATAAAACAAGAAATTGAATAAATTTGTAAAAAATCTACGGTATGACCCGAATCGAAACCCCGGCCTCACTGATGGAAATCGTGAACGGCTTCAGGCTAAGCAGAATTATCCTTACAGCCCACGAATTAAGAATATTTGACCATCTGGAAGGAAAATCCATTTCTTCATTCGACGTGGCCTCCCTGATCGGGGCAGACAAAAGAGCCACCGACCGCCTGATGAACGTGTTGGTTTCGCTGGGCCTGCTCGAAAAGAGGCATGATCTTTTTACAACTTCCCTATTCGCCGACAAATACCTGACATCCTCCTCCCCTGCCTTTCTGGGCGGTCTCGGGCACGCGGCCGATCTCTGGAGAAAATGGGATACCCTCACCGCGGTCATCCGAAAAGGATCTGCCATTGACATAGAAGATGACTTCAACGAAAGGGGGCCTCAGTGGCTGGAAGCGTTTATCGCCGCCATGCATACCCGTGGTGTAAGCCAGGGCCAGGAACTCGCCTCCCTGCTTGACCTTTCCGGGGTAAAACGCACGCTGGATGTAGGCGGAGGTTCCGGGGCATTCACCTTTGCCTTTATCGAAAAGGATCCCTCAATACAGTCGGTCGTGTTCGACCTGCCCAAAGTGATCCCCATAACACAGAAATACATCGACCGCTACCATCACGGCGCCAACGTCACTACCATGGCCGGCGATTACCATACCGACAGCTTCGGCCAGGGATATGACCTTGTACTGATGTCGGCCATCATCCACATCAACAATCCGCCGGAAAACAAGATGCTGATAAAAAAAGGAGCCGATTCTCTTGCACCCGGCGGAATGCTCGTGATCATGGACCACCTGATGAACGAAGACCGCACAAAACCCCAGCAAGGCACGGTGTTTGCCATCAACATGCTCGTTGGGACAAAGCAAGGCGACACCTACACGGCAGATGAGATAAAAGGATGGATGCAGGATGCAGGATTACAGGATATCAGTATCCTCGATGCCACTTCAGGAACACAGTACATTATTGGAATAAAGCCGATCACCATCAATCAGTAAGTAATCCTGAAACGCTTCAACATCAAGTTCTCCAATATTTGACAGGATAATGAAACAACAGGAATATTAATTGTCAAGGTTTTCATAAGACAAAGAGACTATTTTTTTTATTTTTTCACAATAGCTTTCCAATGAATATTTCTCAGGACCAATGCAGTTCGCTGATTTACGATAATTAACTTCTCGGATCCTTTTTCAGCGGCATTTTAGCCATTTTTTCAACCTGCAGGCTGGGGAAACCGAATTCCTCAACGATTTTTCCCATCACAAGATAAACCCCTTCACCCCTAAATGGGTATTTTTCCACAGCCTGCGGAAAATGAACCGTATCGAAAAACTGTCCTTCGAAATCGATGAAGGTGCCGAAATGCATCCACTCTTTTTTTACGGTCCGCACATATTTGATGGTTACCAGCAAGCCCAGCATACGTACTTTTTTACCCAGTTTGCCCATCATCTCCCCGGCCATGATCTCGCCCCGGAACGAGGTTTCGAGAAGTTCGAAATATGAATGTGAAACAGGCCAGCCCAGCAGTTCGATCTCATCGTAAACCTCCTCCACAGAGTTTTGTTCCAGAGCCGGGAGTTCGAATTTCTTTGCTTCAGCGGGGAAAAGGCCCGGGAGTCGTGATACGTGACACGTGGCACGTGATACGTGAGTCGTGGCA
>CAIWXI010000041.1 GCA_903916595.1 uncultured Bacteroidales bacterium
TATTCGGAGTATCAGAAAAAAGTGCCCCGGTTTTTGCCATCCCCCATCCGACATGCCCCATCCGACATCTGACATCCGCCATCTGATATCTGATATCAGCGCGAAGCGCCTTATCCTGCATCCTGCATCCCGCATCCTGGATCCTTATCCCGCATCCTGGATCCTTATCCTGCATCCCGCATCCTGGATCTTTATCCTGCATCCCGCATCCTGGATCATGCTCCTTATGATCCTCGGGCAGCTCAGCCAGGCACAGCCTTTCCTGATAAAAGGAACGGTGATCAATGAGATCACTTCAAGGCCTGTTCCCGAAGCCAATATCAGTGTATATGGCACTACGCTGGGAACTTCGACAGATAAGTACGGCAGGTTCGACCTTAAACTTCCATCGCTCCCATCAGCCATTATTATCAGCTGCATCGGATATGACAAGGTGAGATATGTCATACAGGAGTGCACTGATAAACCGTTTGAATTTTCGATACGGCCGGCCACTTATAATCTGAAAGAAGTTGAAATATCCTCGGTGAAACATTCCATTTTATACCAGGACAAATCGTATTCCGTTTTCGATTATGAGCTGATGGACGACAATGTTGCTCTGCTTGTATTTCGTAACGTATTGAAGCAGGCTGAGTTCGTATTGCTGGACCGTGGTGGTGACACACTCGCAGTCGCCCTTCCTCCACAACTGCCACCAGGCAGGCTGTTCAGGGATTTTCTGGAGAATGTACATTATTATTCAAAAGCAGGTTATTCCTGGCAGTGCTTTTATGATTCAGATAAACACCGGTTTGACTTCCTGTATCCAACGCCCGTTGATTCCCTGGAAAAATTTGTTGGTCCTTTCCTTTTCCGGATCTCAGGCCGCCTGTATTTCCAGGAAAAAATTGTCGCCGGGTTTGGTACCATGATTGGATATTACAGCAAAACCGAGGGAAAGCGCTTCCTGAAAACCTGCCTGTACGAAAAAAAGATCTCAGAATACTTTGACGATCAAAGGTTTTATCTGGGGTTTAATAGTTTGACAGGCTTTAATGCTCAGGACTCGGGTCAGATCGGAAGTGAGTCGGAGTTTGATTTTTCAATTCCAGGCGGTGAAGGAGGGGCCTACGGCAAAAATGAAAAGAGGGCTCAACGATTCGAGTTCTTCAACATGATCTTTCCTTTGATAAAAATCAATAATGAAAGCATCGCCTTTTTCAATTTCGGGAGCGACATTATCGAAATTCTTGATCCGGAAGGAAAAGTGACCAGGACCGTCACTATAAGCTTTCACAAAGAATCCATATCAAAGAACCGTTCTGGAAAAATCAACAAATCAGAGAATTCCGGATGGAGATGGGGAACCAAAATAATAGCCGACGAATACACTCATTCCATTTATACGATCTTCCTGAAGAACGGAATGGTAAAAATCCAGAAGATCGACCTTGTAAGCGGGAACCTGAACTACGGGACCATCCTTCCCTTCCTCTTCCCTGAAAAAATCAGGATCTATAAAGGAGATGCCTATTTCCTCTGCAAAAAAAGCGGCGACAGCGAAAACTGGAAGCTGGTGAAGTGTAAAGTTGATTGATGCGGTTTAAGCATCCTGAATATTTCCGAGAAATTCTCTAAATTGCATCGTTTTAAAGCGAACAGAAAGAATTTAAAAACATGACATGAGCATGTATCTTGATTACGCTGAAAACCAGGCTGGTCGTCAGATTTCGATGAAAATGGCTGATTGGACCCAAAAATTAGATGGATTCCTTAAATTCAATGAATATGAAATTTCAAAAACAGCAGGTACAGTATCTCACGAAGTAGCAAAACAGCTTGCCGGAAAGGAATACGAAAAATATCGAATCACTCAGGACCAGCTTTATGAAAGCGACTTCGACCAGGTAGTAAAAAAAATCATAAACCCAGTCAAAAAGACATAAAAGGTATTACCGGATCACAAGCTGTTTGATGATCAAATGCCCGTTTGCCTGAACCTTTACAAAGTAAACTCCGCCGGGAAGACCCGAAAGATTTATTGATTTGGAATAATCCTTTGCTGTTGATTTGCATTCACTGCTGAATACAGCTTTCCCGTCAATATTGCTGATGATGATTTTCAGATCCTTATCGGCGCTCCCGCTTACATGCAGTGTAAAAATACCGGATGTGGGGTTTGGCAAAATATTCACATCAAATGTGGTTGTGGCATTGGTAACAACTCCTACCGGGAATGTAAGCCTGATAAACGCAGTATCGGAAATTGTATCAGAACATGAGGTCATCGGGTAGGCTTTGAGTGTGAGCAAAACACCTCCGTTATGCTGGTCAAGCACACCGGTAGTATAAACAGTGCTCAAAACAGTATCGGCCGTAAAAAATCCGTCGCCGGAGGTCAGCCATTTTACGCTGCTGTAATTTGCCGCAGTTCCATCTACCGGGAACGAAGGGGTTGTATTCGGATAAGTGGCGCCGGATCCGGCATTAGCCGTTGGATGCCTGTTAACAACCACCTGGATGGTATCGGTAATTGTGATAGTTCCGTCGTTCAACGCAATCACATATTGAGTTGTTGTGTCTGGAATGGCCACAGGATCAGCAATTGCCGATGTAAACCCGGCCGGATCGGAAGTCCATGAGTAGGTATAAGTACCGGAGCCACCGTTTGGAGAGGCATTCAATTGCGTTGTTCCGCCGGCACATACAGTGTCGGGAGTTGCTGACGCAAGAACGCTGAGAATATTGGCGAAATTAAATGAGGCAATTCTTGTTTTCCAGGCAGTACTCATTGTCGTCAGATATTCCGTTGAATACCAGAACGTGGTGTTATCTGATGGATCAACGGTCAGAGTGCTGTAATCACCCCAGCGGCAAGTGCTTCCTCCGTCGGAAGAAGGGTTGGATCCGGTTCCGTAGAAAATGCCTTTCTCTGGCAATGTCATTGTATTCAGAACGTCATTTTTTAATCTCCCCACAAATTTTATCGAAGGGTACATCGTAGAACTTGAGATATTAAAACCCAGGCCTATATTCCCTGCCGAATCCATCGCGCAACTGGCCATCCAGCGGCTGTTCCCATCCGCGGGGGCATAGGTCGATTGCTGGTAAACACTCCAGTCGCCCGTTGTTTTTCTCAATTCATACCAGCGGATCCCTCCTGTGTTGGCCCCTACATTCACCGTATGATTGGTAACCATCGACCAGTGATCGCTGAATTTGCGAAACTGCAGCCTGAACATCAGGCGGTCAGACAGGGTACCTGCAAGCCTGGTCGTTCCTTTCTGAGCGATCCCTGTGAGACTTGGATTGAACGCGTCAACAGGAAGCTGGAGATAATTTCCCAGGGTACAATTTGCAGGATTCGCCCAGTCGGTATGAAATTCATATACTCCTAAATAATCAGGATTATTATTGAAGAAGACGAAATAGTTCGGTGTTCCGGCAGGAGGTAATGCCCCGTCACAACTGGAAGGAAGCAGGGAATATGCATCATTGGATGACGCTAATGTCAACAAAACCATTTGAGCTGCAGGACTGCCCGCTATCATTGAAACACGATCAAAAACAGCCTGTCCTGTACCAAGATAACTTGACCCTGAAGAGTTAAAACGATTTACGGCCATGTAATATCCATCGTTCCAAATGCCGAATTTGGGATAATCGGGAAGGCCGGTAAAGGAATATTCCCAGCGATACCAGCTTCCGGTCGGATCATTGGTCTGGGATACAGCAAACATTACAAGGTCATATCCCGACGGGTAGGCCAGCTGTGATATGATCCAGCGGTCGGCATCAGCGTCGTACATCACCACGGCATCTCCCCCGTTCTGGTTGTTCGGCATGCCATTCCAGATTGTAGATGTACTAACCGGGCCTATCAGCCTGGTTCCCGTTTTGTCGTAAATCGAAAAATGACAGTTTACCACGGCAAAATAATGGTTAGGGCCAACCTGTCCGTATGTATCAGGAGGGTCATAACCCTGCGTATTGCTGTTGCCTTCAAAATTCACGATGGTTGAATCGGTAGTTGTAGCCCTCATATTGTAGCGACTCTGAAGCCTGGGATCGGTCCAATCGTCAGAGAATTTTTTTCTGCTGCTTTTTTTGACATCAAAATAATTGGTAATGACTTTCAAAGAATTGTCGGCTTTTTCAGGAACAGTCTTCAACATGTCTCTCAACGGAGGTGAGACATCAAAATAGACTGCTTTTTGAACTATGGGCGTGGAACTTTCTGTCTGAGCAAACCCGGATAGTATAGAGAGACAAAGAGCGCTTAATAATAAAACAGTTGTTTTCATCAAAATAAATTTGCGGCAAAAGTACGCTTTAATACCTCATCACGAAGCATTAAACTATAAAGATCTCAACATCGCAATCCGCAGTATTATTTTAATTCCAGGTCGCTTGTAAGAACCCCGATAAGCTTGTTGTCTTTGCCGTACAACGGGATCGAATACGTGATCATTAAGGTGCCGCCGCCGCCGTCGTCATAATAAGGGCTGCTCCAGCAGGGCGCTTTGGCCCGGACCGGAACGGCATACCATTCACTTGCAGTATAATCATATGCTTCAGGCAGGTCAACCTGTTTAAAATCATTGCCGGAACGATAGAAATAAGGAGCTCTTTTAATGCTCTTTCCACCCGATTCTGAAGGTGCAAAGGCCAAAGTGGTTCCGTAAACCGAGGGATATTTCTTAAGGTATTCTGTGAGCAAGGGCTTCATATCTTCCGGCTTTAATGATTTCGCTGCAAGCTCACCGGCCAGTTGACCAAGAGCGGTTTCAACCAGCTTTTTCTGGTCGGGGGTAGGTGCACTCAAAACCGACTCATGGTAGTGGATCACTTTCCAGCCTTCTGACCTGCGCTGCCATATCCAGGTTTCGCAGAGCCAGCCTTCGAACACCTGATCTGTCTTTGTGATATAACTGTTCTTCAGAAAACCGATCCAGACTGCAAAACCCGGAGCAGGAACTTCGACTTCTGAAAATATAACCGATATCTGCTGGCTTTTGAACCTGCTATATACATTCTTAAAAGCCGCATTAAGGGTGGCACGTGAATAATGCATGCCTTCAGACATAAATGCCGAAGAGCTATCGGCACTAAGGTATTTAAAAGTGGAATCTGCATTAAGTTGCCCGGCATAACCGGTAACCTCGGCCATCAGCCTGTTAATCGTATCGGCAACAGCGGCCCTGGCTTTTTCGTCGTTTCCGTTCCCGGGGGCTTTACAGGAACTCAATGCAACTACTCCCATGAGTAGTGCAAAAGAAAGAATTCTGATATGGTTTTTCATAGGGATAAAGATTGGATTAAATATTCTATTGGCAAAAATAACCATTTGGTCATGAAAAAGCTAATGCTTGCCGATAAAGAAGGTCAACGCCAGTAAATCATCATCATACAGACAACAATTTATCTTATTTTTGCCAAAAATATTCAATCTATGAAAAAACTACTTGTTTCTCTGATGATTACCCTCCCATTGATGGCAATGTTCATTACCATTTCCTGTAAAAACAATAAAACGGCAAATTCTGAAATCAAGGTTCCTGCCTTTGATGTTTCAGGCATCGATTCAACAGTAAAACCCTGCGTCGATTTCGATGGTTTTGCCAATGGCAACTGGAAAAAACATAATCCTATCCCTTCAACGGAAGGTTCATGGGGCTCATTCGAAGTCCTGGATAAAGAGAACCGCGAAGTCAAGATCAAAGGAATCATCAATGAACTGCTTGCCCAGGAAAATCCGCAGAAAGGCAGCGAAGCCCAGCTCATCACCGGGTTTTACCGCTCCTACCTCGACACAGTTACTATCGCTAAGCGGGGCATCACTCCGATTATCCCTTTGTCGGATAAGATCCTTGCTACTAAAAATCCGTCGGAACTGATTGCCCTTGCAGGTGAGCTGGCCAAAATCAACATGAATGGCCCTTTCGAAGTATATGTTTCTGCTGATGACCGTAACAGCACAATGAATGCGATATTCGTTGCACAAGGCGGCTTGTCGATGCGCGACCGTAATTATTATGAGAACAAAGATTCTGCGATGGTAAAGGTCAGGGCCGAATTTGTGAAACATATAGACAAGATGTTCTCCATGGCTGGATGGGATGTAAAGAATCCAGGTCAGACGGTTCTTGATTTCGAGACTAAACTGGCCCTTATTCAGCTTAAGAATTTCGAAATGCGCGATCCTGTGAAGATCTACAATAAGATCCCTTTTTCAGAGCTTCAGAAACTGGCTCCCGGCATCAATTGGGTTGATTATTTCAAAAACTATGGCTTGAATACCGATACCCTGATCGTACAGGATAAAAACTACCTGAAAAACCTGGGTCAGCTTCTCAAATCAACGCCTTTTGCTGTGCTTCAGACCTGGTTCCGCTGGCAGCTTCTTACAACCTATGCCAATTTACTGCCATCAGAATTCAATAAAGAATCTTTTCATTTCTATAATACGGTTATGTATGGAGTAAAAACCCAGCGACCCCGCCAGGAACGCGCCATAATGAGTGTGAACTACAGGCTGGGAATGCCCCTTGGCAAACTGTATGTAGCCAAATTTTTTCCGGAATCTTCCAAGAAAAAGGTTTCAGAAATGATCGAAAACGTTCGTTCGGTATATAGCCAGCGAATCGATAAACTCACATGGATGAGCGCACCCACCAAGGAGAAAGCAAAGAAGAAGCTCGCTGCCTTTACCTGGAAAATTGGTTATCCCGACACATGGAAGGATTATTCAAGCATTGATATCCAGCCCGACAAACTGGTTGAGAACACTATGAATATCGCTTTGTGGGAGCATAACGACATGATTAAAAAGGCCGGAAAACCTGTCGACAAAAAGGAATGGGGAATGTCGCCTCAGACAATTAACGCGTATAACAATCCGACCAACAATGAAATCGTTTTCCCGGCAGCTATCCTCCAGCCTCCGTTTTTTAATCCCGATGCTGATGATGCCATCAACTACGGCGCTATCATCGGGGTGATCGGTCATGAGATGACACATGGTTTCGACGACCAGGGAGCACAATACGACGGCAACGGGAACCTCAGCAACTGGTGGACTCCGGAAGATTCGAAAAACTTTGTAGCTCTGGGAAAAAAGCTGGAAAATTATTTCAGCACAATCGAAGTCACCAAAGGGTTCAAAATCGACGGCAAGCTCACCCTGGGTGAAAATATCGCCGACCTGGGTGGATTGACCCTCGGCTACTATGCTCTTGAGAAATCCCTGGATGGCAAACCAAAACCGGAACCTATCGACGGGTTCACCTGCCAGCAGCGCTTCTTTCTCGGATGGGCCCAGGTTTGGAGAGGAAATATGACTAACGAAAGCCTCATCAACCAGGTGCAGACCAACGAACACTCACCGGCCCGCTGGAGGATCAACGCCACTCTTCCGCTGATGAAAGAATTTTCGGATGCTTATGGGTGCAAGGGCACAGCTGCCGACACCCTGCTCATCGTGATCTGGTAAAAGTCCCTGTATCTGAGGTATCAGTATTTTACAATCTTCTTCGTTTCAGTAAAATATTCTCCTGAAATCTGTAACACATAGATCCCACGGCTCAGGCCCGACAGGCTGTTCATTGTGATGGAGTTCTGACCCTGCACCACCCGGTTTTCGCGTTTCAGAATGATGCGGCCGGTCTGGTCAAAAAGGGTAAATGATATCTGTTCATCCCGGCTGCCAATGTATTTCACGGTAAGATGATCGGTGAAGGGATTAGGGAATATAGAGGATACAGGATGTATAGTGTTATCAACCGATAGCAGTAAAACAGCATTCGAGAAATCAGGGATCCCGTACCCCAGAAGAGAATCAGGATTAGAAAAATGATTGGCTGAACGCTGGATGGCGTTGTAGGCATCGAAATTAGTTACCGATGTGTTCGATTGTAATAAACAGGCAGTCAGTCCGGCCATCACCGGCGAGGAATACGAAGTTCCGCTGCCCCGGCCGATGCTGCCATCGGAATTAGCCACAACGGTTTCAACACCCATGGCGGCTACATTGGGTTTAACCCTGCCCGAAGTGTCGACTCCCACACTGCTGAAATAAGCCCGGAATCCATTGGAATCCACCGCGGCAATGGCCATCACCTGGTCCCCGTCGGCAGGAGCGCTGATGCAGTCCCAGCCCGTTCCTCCTGAATTTCCTGCACTGTTGATGACCGCAATCCCCTTGCTGGCAGCCAAATTGGCGCCGGTTGTAACCGGGGTTCTGTGCCCGTTCATATCGGCACAGCTGTGATCATATTTCGGATCGTCAAAGGTAGTATAGCCCAGAGACGAATTGATTACATCGGCCCCAACGCTATCGGCAAATTCGGCAGCAGAAACCCAGTTGTATTCCTCGATGATGTTCTCGGTGGGAGCATCTTCGGAACGCAGTAACCAATAACTTGCTTTCGGGGCCGTTCCTACAAGCATACCCGGAATGTTGCCTCCCATAATGGAAAGCACCGACATCCCATGGAAATACTCATTGTACACATTGTTTCCCGGCAACACGAAATCGCGGGTGCCCAGGATCTGGTTGTTGGCCCTGAGACTGTCAAAAGCCGGAAGATAGTCGGCATGCAGGAACCCAGCGTCCAGAACGGCAATCACCTTGCCCTCGCCATGAAAACCAAGATTATGCAAAACATCACCCTTTACCTGGTGTATCTGGGTGTACGACATTCCGTAGTTATAGGCTGTTGTGTTAGCTGCGGATTTTGCCGGTGCAGGGGCCACAACAGCGGAAATCCGCGACTCCATCAGAAATTTGTTATCCGGTTCGGGCACTGTCTTGTTTCCACCGGTACTCTTGTATACTTGCAACACGAAAGACAAAGCCCGTATAGCTGCCATAACCGAAGTATCTGATGCATATACTGTAACTCCATTCAGCCATTTGGTGGGATTCAGGATGGAAACTCCCAGGCTTTTCACTTGCTGAATATAGGAAGGGGTTACCGGCAGATCGTTCTCAACAATGGGTATCCCCTGAGCAATCCTGCGGTCGATCGAACGCTGGGTGAGAAACGCACCGGGATCATTGATGGAATAAGGGGTTCCGTTCTTATCGGTGAAAGCAACGAAAAATTTATTCGGTGCAACCTGCGCCGATGCTGCAAAAGCAAGCAAAAATAAAACTGTTCCGGAAAAAAATATTTTCATTTTTATTTAGATTAAATTCACGGTAAAAATACAAAGAATTCTTAAATGATGACAGATAAAGTCAGGTGGCAGCGATCTAAGCAAAGGAATGATAAAGAATTGCAGGTACGACTGCCATGTTAAAGAGTTTGCTGATATTTGCATTAAATACACTCAGGTATGTTTCTGAAAAAAGATTTTATCATCCTCTTTCTGGCTTTTACTCTAATTCCGGCCTGCCTTTACAGCCAGCAGCTAAAGCCTGGTTTCGACAAGGCGGAATACAGGAATATGTTGCTGATCGCGACCCGGACATCCGCCAACCCCGATTTTTATAAAAATTTTCCACTCCCCTCGGGTTTCACAAAGATTTACGAGTCCCCTGTAATGGGCCTCGACAACCTATGGGACTTATGGATCAGCGACCAGCATGTTGCCGTGATCAGTACCCGGGGTACTACACGAAAACTCGAGAGCTGGCTGGCAAACTTTTATGCCGCTATGGTCCCGGCAAAGGGAGAATTACTGCTAAGCGTTAAAGATACTTTCAGGTACGAACTGGCCTCCAACCCCAGGGCTGCGGTACACGTTGGCTGGCTGCTTTGCATGGCTTATCTGTCGAGAGATATGCTTCCCCGCATCGATTCACTTTACAAGACGGGGACAAAAGAATTCATCCTTACAGGCCACAGCCAGGGCGGGGCAATTACTTACCTGCTTACAGCTTACTTGCTTAACCTGCAGAAACAAAAATTACTTCCTTCCGACATCCGCATTAAATCCTATTGCGGTGCAGCCCCCAAACCGGGTAATTTATACTTCGCCTACGAATATGAAACTATGACCCGGGGCGGATGGGCATTTAATGTGGTGAACACGGCCGACTGGGTGCCTGAAACTCCTGTTTCCATTCAGACAATGAATGACTACAACACACTGAATCCCTTTGTTAATGCCCGTAAGGAAATAAGCAAGATGAAATTCCCGAAGAACGTGGTGTTGCGGCATGTGTTCAACAGCATGGACAAGCCCACAAAAAAGGCCCGGAAGAACTTTCAGAAATTCCTTGGAAATAAGGCATCGGGATTTGTTAAAAAATTCCTGCCCGGTTTTATCCCGCCCGAATATTATCCCAGCAACGATTATGTACGTACCGGGACCACGATTCTACTGGTGGCCGACGAGGAGTATTTCAAGATCTTCCCCGGCGACAATAAAACCGTTTTTGCACATCATTTTCCGAAGCCTTATTTGTATCTGCTCGACCATTATAATCCATAAACATTCGTATTATAAATAAGCCGTCACAACAAAAAACATGGCAAAAAACGAAACCCCATTTCAGTTCTTCTATTCCAGGCTTCTGTCTGAAGAAGTCAGAAAAAAAAGCGAACATATAATCATTGCTGTCGCCATCATCAGTTTTATACTTCATCTCCTTGTTGTCATCCTGGTAAACCTGAACATCCTGCATGTAAACGAATATTCATCAATGTTTACCAATCCCATCGCCGCAATCTATACGCCATTCTCGTTCATCCTGATATACGAAGTCTACCTTCTGGTTTTTTATCTCCCGAAATCAACCACCATTTATATCGGGAAACAATATGAAATCATCACCCTGATCCTGATACGAGGAATCTTCAAAGACCTTGCAAACCTCGAATTCACGAGAGACTGGTTTAAGGTAAGCTATGATCTGAAATTCACTTCTGACCTTCTGGCGACTCTGATTTTGTTTTTCCTCATCTTTATTTTCTACAGGCTCAGTGGGCGCAAGGATGAGGAACCGCATGAAACCAGCCATTTGACGGATGAAATCCTGAAGTTCATCCGCAGGAAAAACATCATTGCAATGTGTCTGATACCGATCTTTCTTTGTCTTGCCTTATTCGGACTGGGGCGCTGGATCCATGGAAGTTTTTTCTCGATCACCCGCATGGTCGATTCGATAAAGGACATCAATCTGATCTTTTTTAACGACTTTTTCACTATACTTATTCTTACGGATGTGCTGTTACTGTTACTCTCTTTTTCACACACCGACAAGTTCCACAAGGTGATCAGGAATTCCGGTTTCATCATCTCGACTATACTGATCAAGCTATCGTTCGGATCAGAAGGACTGCTGAATACTATTCTGATTGTGGCAGCTGTAAGCTTTGGCGTCATCATATTGCTGATCCACAACCAATATAGAAAGATTGATTTTCCATTTCAAAAGACATTATGAAAAAGAACCTCTTTATCCTGCTATTAACAATTACGATTGTTTTTTTCAGCTCCTGCCGCAAACAGCCTCCTCCTCCCGACAGATCATCTTACTCAGGCTATATACGTATCGGGGCTTTGCTTTCCATCACGGGTTCCGGCTCCTCCACCGGCCAGAGTTCTCAGGTTGCCATTGATTTCGCCGGGCAGGATATCAATGCATGGCTCAGCTCAATCGACCGTGATGTAAGAGTGCGGATCACGATAGCCGACACAAAGACAGACACGGCTGAAGCCCTGAAACAATTAAAACTGCTCTATTATCAGGGAATCCGTCTCTTCGTTGGCCCATACAGCAGCGCTGAAGTCGCAGCGATCAAACCATTTGCCGATACCCATGGGATCCTCATAGTAAGTCCTTCCAGTGTGGCAGTTTCCCTGGCCATACCTGGTGACAATATTTTCCGCTTTGTATCAAGCGATGTCGTTCAGGGGCAGGCCATGACTACCATGCTGCTGGCCGACAGCATCAAAGCCATAGTCCCCATCATCCGCGACGATGTGTGGGGAAACGATCTGCTCGGAGCCACCAGCAAGGATTTCACTGCCAATGGCGGAGTTGTTGCCAATGCAGTAAGGTTCAGCCCGGGTACAACGGATTTTGCCGCCGGACTGGCGCTTGCCGATTCCTATGCGAACAATATGATAAACACTTACGGAGCCGGTAAAGTTGCGGTTTATTTATGCACCCTGGGCGAAGGTACAGACATCCTTGCATCGGCCTGGGCTTATCCCGGCCTGAGAAGCCTGGCATGGTACGGCAGTTCGGCCTATGCCCACAATGCTTCGCTTCTCGCAGATACTTCTGCCAGCCGGTTCGCTTTCGGGCATGGCCTCCCCTGCCCCAGTTTCGGACTGGATGAAGCAGCCCGGAGCAAATGGGAGCCCCTGACTGCAAGGATTCAGGCCAGCATTGGCCGAAGCCCCGAAATCTATGCCCTTACGGCTTATGATGCCGCATGGGTAAGCGTCAAAACCTTCCTTACAGTGGGCCCTCATGCCGATATAGCCACACTTAAGCTTGCATTCTTTGATGAATCGGGCAACTATTTCGGAGCATCTGGCAACACTACTCTCGATATCAACGGCGACAGGGCTTTCGGGAATTATGATTTCTGGGCCGTAAATCAGACTCCCGGAGGATATCTCTGGCAGATCTCCGCCCAGTACAATTCAGCAACTGGAGTTTTAACAAGACTTGTAAAATAAATCACTATGACAACATCATTAAAAGGTACAAAAACAGAGCAAAACCTGCTGAAATCATTCGCAGGTGAATCCCAGGCCAGAAACCGTTACGAGTTTTTTGCCAGCGTTGCAAAAAAAGAAGGCTATGAGCAGATTGCAGCCATTTTTATGGAGACCTCAAGCCAGGAGAAAGAACATGCAAAACGCTTTTTCAAATTCCTCGAAGGCGGCATGACTGAAATCACTGCCATGTACCCTTCGGGCATCATCGGGAAAACCAAAGAAAACCTGAAAGCCGCTGCCGAAGGGGAACATGAAGAGTGGACCGATCTGTATCCTCAGTTTGCTATAACAGCTGCTGAAGAAGGTTTTGCGGAAATCGCGACGGCTTTTCAGATGATTTCAAAAGTTGAAGCTGAGCATGAACGCAGGTATCTGAAACTATTGCAAAACATCTCCGACGACAAAGTATTCATGAAAGAAGGTAAAGTCTGGTGGAAGTGCATGAATTGCGGGTTCGTCTATGAATCTGAAAAAGCAATGGAAAAATGCCCGGCCTGCCTGCACCCTAAAGCTTATATGCAGGTAAGGGAATCCAATTACTAGAAGCACCATCATGAGACCGTGGGGTCATCACAAACTTCAGTATTTATAAGGCGGAAAGGTTCCTTTTAGCATCAGAAATGATTATATTTGCAGGAAGGTATCGTTAAAGTTCGCAAGAATGAATAGTTGAAATATTAAATTATAGTGTTATGAACCAGGAACGCGGCCTTGGTTCGGCCTTAAAACAACTGATCTTTCTTTTCATTTGCCTCAGCTTACTGGGTGCCTGCAAGAAAAACAAATCTACCGACTTCTATACTGTCTCAGGCTCAATAACCAATATTGATGCGGGTTCTGACGTATCTGTAAGGCTCTCGAATGCCGGAATCTCGTATCAGACCCAGGCTGCCACTTCCGGAAGCTTTAGCATTTCCGATGTCGTACCGGGTGATTATACCCTGAAGATTTCCCAGGAAAAATCAAGCGGGCATGTCGAAAGAAACGTGAAAGCAAGCGTGGGCAGCGACAATCTGGTCCTCAGCCTTATTTTACCTGACCCCGTTGTCGTTTCCAGCCCTTCCCATACAGACCGTTCTATTACCCTGGCCTGGACCAGGTCGTCTGATGGAGGGTTCAGGGAATATAAGGTATACAGGGACTACAACCCGGGGCTGGACGAAACTACAGGAGATCTCATTAACGTACTTACAAAGCCTGAGGATACAACATTTATCGACATGCATGGGATGACGATGACCGATGGCCTTACTCCCAATACAACGTATTATTACAGGGTCATGGTGATGGATGAATACGGGAAAATCGCCGGAAGCAACCTGCTCAAAGTTACAACCGACGCCAATCCGCCGGTTCCCGAATTGTACACCCTCGTGGAAGTGACCAACTTTGCAGGGAATGGCAGAATTGGGGTTATTTACGGCATGGCTTATGACGGCAATTTTTTATGGATGGCATACAAGTATAGCTCCGGAGGGTATTACGATTCGGTTACAGTTACCCTGGTCCAGTACGATTACATTAATAACAAATCTCTGAAGTCATTTACTTATAAAGACGTTTACCCAAGTGTGGGCGGACTGGAATTTGACGGTACTTACCTTTGGCTGCAGCTTACAAAACCCGGAAACAACGACCTGCTGTACAAGATAGATCCCTCCGACGGCAGTATAATCAACAGTCTTAGCACAGATTACGGTGCAAGGGACCTGGCTTACTATAACGGTGCAGTATACATCAACTATTATTATAACAAAATGGACCTGATTAACCCCGTAAACGGAGCGCTTATCAGGCATATTACAGATCAAATCCCGCCAGGAACCAATTGCCGGGGGCTTGCAGTAAGACCTGGGGAGATATGGGTTTCGTATTACCTGGTCAATATGGGAATTTTGTACATTATGGATGAGAACGCTTCCGTGATCGGTTATGTGAAGAATCCTCTCGATGGCCCCCAGATCTGCTTCATGAATAACCAGCTTGTGCTAAACGACCTTACCCGGGTATACATTTACAACATCATCAGCCGAAAATAATCTTGGCTTATTCATAACCCTTCAAAAGTAGCTTATGCAGATACAGGGAAAAGAATTGCTGGAGATTCTGGCGAGTTCAAACATTCTGGCGTTGATCAGTACTCCGGCAGTACCGTCAGGGCATGGGTCCCTGTTATTATTGCTCTCTGCGGGGTCCTTGAAGTTAAAGTTATTGATAAACAACGAAATAGTTCGTCAACTTAATCTGCGATGAAAACCCTTATCTGTTTAGCAATCTTTTTTGCCCTGCTGGCGGATGGCAGCCCCGCTGAAGCTCAGACAGCTTCCTTTACCAAAGTGTACTATGACATCAGTGGTTCGGTACAAACCTATGGAATAATTAAAACCCCCGACAGCAATTTCCTGCTTTCCGGCTGCAAAGACTATAATCCCTTCGCCTTGAAGATAGATCCCCAGGGGAATATCATCTGGGGTAAAAAGTATGGCAGCTATTACGGGAACCTTCTATGCCTGGCCGCAACCAATGATTCAGATTTTATCCTTGCTGGAAATATTGAATATCCTGTCGGATCACGAAACGATATCCTGATCATCAAAATAACACCTGAAGGCGATACATTATGGTCAAAAATAATTGACATGGGTGATAGTGACAATGCCTTGTACATCAAGCCAACATCAGATAATGGTTTTATACTTACCGGGTATTCATCAAATCCTGCAGCTACGCCGTATTTCAAATCCCTTGTTATAAAGTTTGATGCTTCAGGGAACCTGACCTGGGGAAGGACATTTTATTCAGGTATCTACAACAACATAGCCGTTGCAGCAGCTGAAACTCCCGACGGAGGCTTCCTGCTTACTGGTTCTGCCGGCGATGGCACATCCTATTTCGGCAGTATGCTCTTAATGAAATTAACGTCTGCCGGCACGATATCATGGTCAGAAAAGCAATCCGTAACCGGCGCTATGGTGTCGGCAGGGAATGACCTGACAATTTTACCTGATGGTATCTTATGTTACTTCACAAATAATCAAAACGAAATGTGCCTGATGAAAACAGATCTGTCGGGCCATGTTCTCTGGGGTAAATCCTATGGAAATGGAGGATTATTTCAAACGACCCTGCCAACGGCCAAACTGCATCAGACTTCCAACGGCGGATATGTATTCGTGAATGGCTCTTCGGAATGGGGTCCCATGGGCAGAGTGGTGAAAGTTGATTCGACCTCTGAAGCCGTATGGGTAAGGAACCTGTTCCTCCTGGCCAACGACCTGCTCCCTGCCAGTAATGGCGGGTACCTTGTAACCGGTAACGGGCCCATCATGGGTGTAAGGATGAACCTTACAAACAATCCCCAGATTGGTATTATCGGATTAGATTCATCGGGATATAGTTTCTCCTGTAATTATCCCGAAACCCCATATACTTCACCGTATACAGTGGTTATGCTTCCCGCCACTCTTACTCTGGCAACTGCAGGCATTGTAAGCGCTTTCCACCCTTCTGTTGATCCGGTAACCCTTGCCGTTGATTCAGGCTGTGTTGCATTTGTTGGCAGCATCAGAGAAACGGCTGTTCCCAATCCGCTGAAAGTCATCCCTAATCCATCTGATGGGGTTTTCAGGATCGAACTGGATGGACTGCAGAATATGGAAACCGGCCACGCGGAAATTTTCAACAGCCTTGGTGAACTGGTTTTCAAATACACACCTGCAGACCTGTCAGGCTTTGAGATAAACCAAAACGATCTGGCTGCAGGAATTTATCAGATCAGGGTCGTTACAGGCAATAAAGTCTTCAGCCGGAAACTTGTCATAGTCCCTTAGGCGATATTGATAAATGCAACAGACCTTGAAAACAACGCATTTCTTCAAATTCCCCCCTCAACCTGGTTTATTGTTTTTTCTGCTCTTTTGTTCCCTGACCGGGTTTTCCCAGCAAGCCTGGAAAGGGACTGTCTATGACGCAAAATCCCACGATCCTGTTCCGTTTGCCACGCTTAAATTGCTTGGGAAAGACGGCGGAATGATAGCCAATGAGGACGGGCGTTACTACCTGCCCGCAGGCGTTTTTCTTAAGTCAGACTCTGTACTGGTCTCTTCCGTGGGTTACGTGAGCCGGAGGATCGCTGTAAGATCCCTTAAAGACTCGGCCAATATCGGTCTTACTCCTATGGTTTATGACCTGAAGGAAGTAAATATTGTAGCTAAAGGACAGCCCGATTACCTGTATCAAATGGTCTGGAATATCTGCCAGAAATACCGCAAAGCCGATGAAAAAACCTTTACAAAAGCATACTTTTCGTTTCTTAGCGAATGTAATTACGAACCCCTCGAAATCATTGAAGCATACTGCAACGCCACGGTTTCCTGCGGAGACGGTCTGACTCAGCTTACTCCGAAAAACGGCAGAATTGGCCTGACCCTGAGAAATTTCTGGAGCCTGAACACCACCGATATCCTAAAACATCTGTTTCCCTTTACTAACGGAGGCCATTATACTATTCCTCTCTCCGCAGGAAACTTTAGCTACCACAGCTTTAAACAGCTTTACTACGTTAACCTTGTAAAACATTCTGGCGAAGGTCTCAACATGAATTATGTCCTCAGGCTGGTCCCTAAATCAGACAGTGGTAAACTTTTTGAGAGTACAATATATCTGAATGAACACGAGAATACCATCGACAGGATAGACTATACGGTCAAAAATATTGATTTTTACTATCTCCGCGCTCAGATCCGCGGCGACAGGGTCGATTCTGTTAACCTCGCCTGGAGTGTGACCTTTGACAATTCCAACAAAGAACTACCTAAAATATCGAGAATGTCACTCGATTATTCTTTGCTTTATATAGAACAGACCGATAACCGGACTACCCGCTTGTCGGCAAATGCAGAACTCATCTTTTACGATGTAAACAAACCCTACCTGAACACACTCGGGTATCTGGGCGACCAGCCTAACGACTACCAGAGAATCATGAGTATTCCCTATGATTCAGTCTTCTGGATGTACCCCGGTGTTACTCCCGAAAGCAAGAAACAGTCGAGGTTCAGAGATTTTTTCCGATCAAACGGAGTGCTGCTGAATTATGGCTCAGGCCTCAACAAATTTGTCAGGTCGGTATACCTCCCATGGACACCCGACCGTAACCTCGAATTCTACGAGCTTGGCACTGCCCCCCCTGCATCAAAAACCACATACATCCCGGCCCGTTCACCAAGAACTGAACAGAAAAGAGGATCCCAGATCCTCGGCATCATCCTTATCAATCCGGTCGATATCAACGACAGTCTTCATCTTAGTTCGGCAACCCTGGTCAATGCCCGCGCTTCGTTCATGAGCGAAAGACAGAGCTACCGGGCAACAGCGTTTATCAACATTATTTTCGACATGTATGAGTTGAAGCGCAGAGAGATAATAAACCGGTTTCACGCGATGAAATACGGCACACAAACATCCTGGAACGAATTTAAAGATCTGTATGAAAAAGAATTGGTAAACCTGCAGGACAGCCTGCAGCATCTGAACCATGAAACATGGGAGGGAACCAACGTCGATATGATACGGGTCTGGTATGAACATGTGTCGGCAAAACTCGGGGTAAAACGAACTGCGCTTATTCAAAGAATGATGGTTGAAGACCAGGAAAAAAAGAAATCAAAAAAGCATAAAACCAAATAATTGCCACTACACCTGATGTAAGCGACCTGAATTCGCTGATTAAGGGGTAATCTTCCTGGCAGCCGCTTTGTTTGCAAATTCTATAGCCTGCTGAAGCATCTCTGAAGTGAAAGGCTTACTCACATAACCGTCCATCCCTGCCTCTAAATAAAGTTCGCGGTCGCCCTTCATGGCATTGGCTGTAAGCGCAATAATGGGAAGATGCGCAGATGTGCCTTTTTCCTGCTGTCTGATTGCTTTAGCCACCTGATAACCGTCTAATATCGGCATTTGGATATCAAGAATCACCAGGTCAAAATCCATGGAGGCAAACTTCTCAAGCGCTGCCTGACCGTTGTCTGTGAGTTCCACTTCAAAACCCATGCGTCTAAGCTGAAAGCTGACGATCTTCTGATTGATCAGATTATCTTCTGCTACAAGCGCCTTCTTACCACTATAATTAACCTCAACTGCGGGCTGGTTTTTATACGGGTTCTCCAATCTGGGACCGCTAAGTTCAAACGGCAGAGTGAACCAAAAAGTTGAGCCCTTGCCATAAACACTCTCAACCCCGATATCACCTCCCATCAGATCGGTCAGCTTCTTGCAGATCGAAAGCCCCAGGCCGGTACCTGAAATCAGGTAATGCTGCTTTTGTTTTATCCTTGAGAATACTTTAAATAATAAATTCATCGCCTCCGGCGGAATTCCGATCCCTGTATCCTTAACTTCAAACCTCAGCAAGGCACGATCCATCGCCTGGTTCAGAAGACGAATATGGATCTCTATTTCGCCCTGTTCGGTGAATTTAACTGCATTATTGGTCAGGTTCAGGATGATCTGCCTCAGCCTCTGCGAGTCTCCAAAAAGATGCTTGGGAACATCTTCATTAATAATAACTGAAAAGCCCAACGACTTCTCCCTGGCTTTCAGATTCAGCACCTGGAAAACATCCTCCAGAACCCTGTCGAGCATGAACGGATGAAAATCAAGCTCCATCTTACCCGCTTCAATGGCTGAGAAATCAAGCAGATCATTCACCAGCGCCAGCAGGTTCTCGGCCGACGAGACAATACCCTTCAACAGATCATCCTGGGCCTCATCGAGAACCGTGTTTTTCAATATTTCAGCAAGCCCGATTATACCATTCATCGGGGTACGGAACTCATGAGAAATACTGGCAATAAATTCATTTTTAGCCATCGTTCCTGCCTCTGCAAGTTCCTTTGAATGCATCAGGTCAGATTCAAAGTGCTTTCGCTCTGTAATATCCCACGAAATTCCTATAAGACCGATGATCTCGTTTGCCGCATTTCGAATAGGAGCCAGATTGGTATTAACCCATCGTAAACGACCATTATATTCAACCTCCTCTTCCACATTATACATTGCTGTTCCCGAATCAATGACTCTCTGCTCGGTAACAAAGTAATCGCTGCTGTTATAATTGAGGAAAATATCCTTCACACTCCTTCCTTTGATCTGTTCAGCAGGTATTCCGACAAGCTCGGCAAAACCTTTGTTTACCAGTAAATAATTCAGATTTCTGTCTTTGAAGAAAACGTAAGCGGGTATCGTTGCAAGAATTGCAGAAAGTTCTTCGGCACGGATCTTCAGGTTCTCCGAGACTTTCTTGAGATCGGCTGAAGTACGGGTAAGTAAAGACGAAAGAATGTTCTTCTCTTTATTCAAACGTTCATACCTGAAGTTCAGTTTCTCGTGCTCAGTCTTCATTCTCAATAAATCTTCCATAATCCTTTCCCTGCTCCCTGCAAATTCTTCAGAAGATTTTATATTTTGCAACTCATCGATCAGTGATTGGAAGATTACCGGCATCTCATTTTTGTTTTATTGAAACCAAGGTGAAGGTCTGGTTGTAGAAGTCGCATGAATTCTTATAGTTATTGCCTATCTCACCATACGTGAAAAATCCTATAAGGGGTTTATTCCATTTAGTCCAGGCTTCGTCAATCTCTTCTGAAATCGCGGGTCCCAGGGCGCTATGCCGGGCCATGCAAGAGAACAATATCAGCAGATCGCTCCTGGAACTAAATTCGTAAAACTCATTCACCTTCTTTTTTGTATGTTCAATGATTTCGAATCCCGGAGAACTTGAGAAGGTCACAACCGCTCCCTCTGGTACCGTTCCTGCAAAGATGAGAGCTTTCTTTTCCCGGTCTACATTGAGTACAGCCCTGAGCACAAAATCCGGGTCTTTCTTCCTGATCAGCAGAGGATATTCAATACCTATCTGGGGAAGATCTTCATCCCGTACATCAAGATATTGCTTATAAACATCAAGGGCAGGCTCATGATCAATAGTATATACAATATTACCTTCCGAGCTGGTGATGATCTTATCGGCGCCAATGCTGACCCAGCCGCTGGTTGCAATGCCGTTCACATCATAAACCGACTTGTCGAGTACCAGCAGTACAGCCCCGTTCGATTCAGCAGAAGCCTCAGAGAACACAATCGTTTCCTTAAAATGGGCATCATCACCCGATAATCCGCCAAACATGGTAATATCCTGCCCGGCCACGTCCTGAATCCCGCGCACCAGCTGTTCCCCGTCAATGGTCAGCCCGCTTGCAACCACAAGGATCGCAGGATCCTTGAATACCTTTATCGCCCAGTTTCCTGCTCTTTTACCCAGCTCAAAGGATGTTGCACCTATTCCGTTAAACAGGCCGAGATCAAATGATCCTGGTATCAAATCCATCATACAGCAGACCAACCCGCCTTCGCTGATGACCTTCCCCTCACTGTTGTATAAAAACTCCCCACAGGAGCTGCTTCCAAAAACCCTTACCCCTTTTTGCCCCAGGAACGCTATGACCTCTGTCAGATCTAACTCAACCGAAGAAAAAACGATTGCAACATTAGGCCGGAAACCATCGGCTGTATCCTGATCCCAGTTCTGCCGGAACCCCCTCACCGTGTTTGTACTGAAAGTCTTTACCTGCATATCATCTTTTTTATTGCTTTTTCTCTTTAATAACCGCACCCTCAGAGTATGTGTCAGATCTTATCACGGCCCCGTTCTCTTCATAAAAAATCCAGATGCCATCTTTATGCCCTGACTTGTACGAACCTGAAAGATTTATCTTACCGCCCGGGTAATATCCTGTAAAAGCACCCTCTTTTTCATCACCGGCAAAAAAACCTTTGAACTTAATCTTCCCATCATCAAAATACTGTACCCATTCTCCTTCTTTCTTACCATCAATGAAATGAATCAGTTCGGCCACATTCCCATTGGGATAAAATGTTTTCGAAGACCCGTTTTTATTACCGAAGGTATAGCTTTCTTCCGAGAGTAGCAAACCGTCGTAATCGCTGTAGTATTTCCAAAGGCTGTCTTTTTTCTCATTTTTGTAACTGCCCTCGGCAATCTTACGGCCATTGATTGCATATGTAGCGGTTTTTGCCATTTTGCCCTCATTACTCAATATCGATATGGTCTTTAGCTTGCCATTGGGATAATAATACCTGAATTCCCCAACAGGATAGCCGTTCTGGAATTGACCGTCGTAAACCTTATGCCCCTCTTTGTCGAGTTTTCGCCAAACCCCTTGCCTGAGACCTGATGCGTCGGTGCGATTAATGCTGTCCTGACTGAAAGCCATAAAATTCATCCAGAAAAACAGAAAAACCACAAGCGGGCGGATCATCATCAAACAGCTAAAAGATTACATTTGCAAAATAAACACTTTTCAGTGAATTCACTACCATCAAAGGTATTTGAAACAGCAGTTAATGAACTGGCAAAATTGCCCGGCATTGGGAGAAAAACCGCGCTGAGGATGGCCCTGCACCTTCTCAAATCAAGAAGAGAAGATGCAGAATCGTTTGGCATGGCCATCATCCGCATGCATAATGAGATACGCTATTGCCTCGATTGCGGAAACATTAGCGACAATGAGCTTTGCTCCATTTGCGGGAACCCTAAACGCGACAAATCGATCGTTTGTGTGGTTGAAGATATCCGTGATGTAATTGCTATTGAGAATACAGGTCAGTATGCCGGAGTTTACCATGTACTTGGTGGGATCATCTCCCCTATGGAAGGCATTGGCCCTGACGAACTGAATATTTCAGGGCTTGTTGGAAAAGTGGAATCAGGCGGTATTGCCGAGATCATACTGGCCCTGCCTACCACGATAGAAGGAGATACAACAAACTTTTATATTTATAAAAGGCTGGGATCTGCAACGATTCATGTTACCGCGATAGCAAGGGGGATTTCGGTTGGTGATGAGCTGGAACATACCGACGAAGTTACCCTGGGACGATCGATCGTGAACCGTACTCTCTACGAAAAGACTATTCAGAAAAAGAATCAGTAAAGCCTGTCATTCGATTGTGAAAAGCTGGAGCTGGTTGACCTTTGCAGAGGAAGGATTCAACTCCAGGTCATGGTAATTCTCAAGCAAGGGGCGTATCGCCTTTTTTATGACTTTATTCGGTGTACTTTTTCTCGATTTGCAATAATTCAATAATGATTTTTTCTGGCGGGTGGATATCGTTATCGTCACCTTTTTGAATTTTGTCGGCTTTTTTTTCTTTTTCTTACTCATCTCCCTTAATAATCTCATCTACATCGCGTAATATCTTCATCGCCAGATGATCGGCCTTTGCTTTCATATCACTCTCGGCATATATCCTTACAATGGGCTCGGTATTCGACTTTCTGAGATGAACCCACTCCCCGTCCAGATGTATCTTGACCCCGTCGATTGAGGAAACCGGATGATTTTTATATTTTTCAGCTAATTTCTTCAGGATAACATCAATATCCATTTCCGGAGTAAAATTGATTTTATTTTTTGAGATATAGAACGTTGGGTAATCATCTCTGAGCATTGCGCAATTTTTTTTCGAGCGCGCCATGTATGATAAGAACAAGGCAATCCCTACCAGGGCATCCCTTCCGTAATGCAATGCAGGATATATCACCCCGCCATTGCCTTCGCCTCCAATCACCGCATGATTTTCCTTCATACATTCCACCACGTTGACTTCTCCGACGGCTGAGGCAAAATACTTTCCTCCATGGCGTTCAGTGATGACCTTCAGCGCCTGGGTGGATGAAAGGTTTGATGCTGTATTCCCGGGTTCATACTGTAACACGTAGTCAGCAACCGCGACCAGGGTATACTCCTCTCCAAAGGGCTCTCCAAGCTGATTCACAATGGCAAGTCGGTCAACATCCGGGTCAACAACAAACCCTACATCGGCTTTGCTCTTAATCACCGTCTGACAAAGATCGTTTATATTCTCGGGAAGGGGCTCAGGGTTATGTGGAAAATCGCCTGAGGGCTCGCAAAAAAGGCAAATTACCTTGTTCACTCCAAGCGCCTCAAGAAGCATTGGTACAGCAATTCCCCCGGTACTGTTCACGGCATCAATGGCTACCGTGAACCTGGCCGTTTTAATCGCTTCTGCATCTACCAGCGGGAGCTCCAAAATCTTTTCAATATGCTTTTCAATACAGGATTCATCCGACGTGAAAATTCCCAGATTCTGCACTTCAGCGTACCGGCGGTCTTTTTTGGCTGCCAGGACAAGAATCTTTTCCCCATCAGCTGCCGAAAGAAACTCCCCTTTGGAATTAAGAAGCTTCAAAGCATTCCACTGTTTAGGGTTATGGCTTGCTGTAATGATGATGCCGCCATCGGCCTTGTGAAAGCCAACAGCCATTTCTGCAGTAGGGGTCGTGGTAAGGCCTATATCGATAATATCGATCCCGCAACTTTGTAGCGTTCCACAAACCAGGTGATTGACCATTTCGCCTGAGATTCGTGCATCACGGCCAAGAATAAGCAAAGGAGTCTCTTTGCCAGTATCTTCCCTGACCCATTGAGCAAAAGCAGAAGTAAATTTCAGGATGTCGGCAGGCGTCAGGCCCTGCCCCTCCCTGCCTCCTATTGTTCCACGAATTCCGCTGATTGAAGTGATTAACGGCATATGAATTTTTAAACAAATGTAACGTTTTTTTTATGTTTTCAAACTCTTTGTTAAAAAAAACCTGAAACTTATATCTAACCCAAAAGATTAACGCAAGCAGGAAATGCTTATTTTTGCAGACAATTATTATTTTCAGTTTTTCACATGCGTCCTTTATGGAAGATTCTTTTGAATCGCAGTTCGATCCTGAACTTATTGCCCTTGTAAGACATTACGAGGAGATGATCGGCCATAAGGAACATCATTTCTTCGATGTTTTTGAATACGAAGACATTATCGATTACTACCTTTACCTGAGCGATCTTCCTTCTGCTTTGGTATGCCTTAAAAAAGCCCTTCGTCAGCACCAGAACAACCCTCTGATCCAGCTCAAGCAGGTACAGTATTATATCCGTACCAAAAACGAACATGAAGCGCTGAAATTACTTGAGGAACTCGATCATGCCGATGGAAACGATGCCGACTTCGAAGTTCAGAAAGGGAATCTCTACAGTCAGATGGAACGATCTGAAAAAGCAATTCAATCCTACAAAAACGCCCTGGACGGCAGTGATGACCAGGATGATATATACGTTAGCCTGGCATTTGAATATGAGACCCTCGGCAAATATAAACAAGCCATCAATTATCTAACCGAAGCCATACGGGTAAATCCCGAAAATGAAGCGGCTCTTTTCGAGATTTCATTTTGTTTCGAAATCACCAGGCAATCGGAAAAATGTATTGATTTTTTCAAGACTTTTCTCGACGAACACCCCTATTCCAAAGTCTCATGGTTCAACCTGGGCGTGGCTTACGGGAATCTGGAAGATTTTGATAAATCAATCGAAGCATACGAATATGCTATCGCTATCGATGAATCCTTTTCTTCGGCTTACTTCAACAAAGCCAATTGTTATGCAAATGCAGGCATGTACGAAAAAGCAATTCAGACTTATCTGGAGACTTTGTACTATGAAGACCCCGAGCCGTTGACGTATTATTATATCGGGGAGTGTTACGATAAGTTGTTCCAGTTTGACTACGCGATCGACTATTATAAAAAAGCCATCACTCTCGACAGTGAATTTGCCGATGCCTGGATGGGGATCGGTATAGCATACGATGAGCTGGGAAAACCTCAGACTTCGATATCCTATATCAGAAAAGCAATAAAATTGTCGCCGGCAGTTCCCGAATACTGGTCTATGCTCGCCGATATGTACATCAAACTGAACCGTTTTGATGAAGGGGTGCCTGCTTACAGGAAAGCTATTGAATTGAACTCTGGAGATCCCGACGTTTGGCTCGACCTTTCTGTTGCTTATGCCGATGCACGGCTGTTCCAGGAAGCCTATGACGTGCTGCTGGAAGGCCTGAAGAACCATAATGGGAATGCTGATTTTTTCTTCGGGATGGCTTATTATCTTTTCCTGCTTGGCCGTAACAAACATGCCGGCGAGACTCTTTCGAAGGCACTCACCTTAGACTACGAAGGATATAAACGTTTGTTTATCATGTTTCCCGAGGCAAAAAACTATCCCGGCATGTCTGAAATCATTGATACTTTCAAAAAATAAATCCTATGATACATGTAGACCTGCCTTTTATCCCAGAGCGCAGCCTGAAACCGCGGCAGACGGGCATTGCCATGGTGATGGACAAAGGCCTCAGCCTGCGTGAAGCCGAAGACCTTGTGTCGGTCGGCAGCGAATATATCGACTATGTCAAACTTGGTTTCGGCACTTCTCTCGTTACCCTCGACCTGCAAAAAAAAATCAGGGTATACAAAGAAGCCGGCATCAGCGTGTATTTGGGCGGAACCCTCTTTGAAGCATTTTTTATCCGCGACCGATTCGATGATTTCAGAAAATTTATCGATCAGCTCGGCCTCGATACGGTAGAGATTTCCGATGGGTCCATGACCATCGATCACGATGTGAAATGCGAACACATCAACATCCTGTCAAAACAGTATACCGTGCTCTCCGAAGTCGGATCAAAAGAATCGGGCATCCTCATTTCACCTAACAAATGGGTCGAAATGATGCAAAAAGAACTGCAGGCAGGCTCTTACAAAGTCATCGCGGAAGCAAGGGAAAGTGGCAATGTCGGTATCTATAAGCCAACCGGCAAAGCCCATGTGTCGCTCATCAACAAAATCCTCAGCAAAATCGATATACAGAAGATCCTCTGGGAAGCACCGATCAAAGCCCAGCAGGTATGGTTTATTAAAAATTTCGGCTGCAATGTGAACCTGGGTAATATCCCTCCTTCTGAAATCATCCCCCTCGAAACCCTGCGGCTTGGCCTCAGAGGAGATACTTTCTTTCAGTTCCTGCCTCCAAAACTCAAAAAGTTCAAACCGGTTTGACCCAACAGGAATGCCGGTTCGGACTGATCGGATTTCCTCTGGGGCATTCTGCATCAGCCAGTTATTTTGCGAAAAAATTTGAACGCGAAGGGCTGAAAACTTATTCCTATACCCTCTTTCCTTTATTGTCGGCGGATGAGATTATCCCCCTGATTAAAAAAACTCCCTCACTGCAAGGGTTCAATGTTACAATCCCTTATAAACAAAGCATCATTGCATTCCTTAACCACCTTGATCCCGTAGCCAGGGAAATAGGTGCGGTAAACACGGTGAAAATTACCAGTAGCGGGTCTGAATTTGAACTCAGAGGGTACAATACCGATGCCGAAGGTTTCAGAAAATCACTCCGCTCCGGTTTTCATCATACCCATGCCCTGATCCTGGGAACCGGCGGTTCATCAAAAGCAGTGGCTTATAGCCTGAAAAAAATGGGACTTGATGTGCTTCTGGTTTCACGGTCAAAAACCAATCTCCCGGCGATCACCTATAGTGATATCAACTCTGCAATCCTTGAACAATATACCTTTATTGTAAACTGTACCCCCGCCGGGATGTTTCCAGACATAAATCAGACACCCCCGTTTCCAACCGAACTGCTGCATCAGCATCATGAAGTGTACGACCTGATATATAATCCTGCTGAAACGAAATTTTTGCATCTTGCAAGGGAAGCAGGCGCAAAAACCCAGAACGGACTCAAAATGTTCGAACTACAGGCGGAGCTGGCGTTTAAAATATGGAAGGGATAAAAAAAAGGAATGAAGGAATGAATAAAAATACTTTACTCCTTCAATCCTTCAGTCCTTCATTCCTTCAGTCCTTCATTCCTTCTCCTCCGACCTGATCACTTCGATCTGCAAGTGCGCCACCATCGCGGCAATTGCACCAACAGCTGCAAGCATGGGAGCCAAAAGCGCCCCGATCACACCAAATGTTACAGGAATCTCGAGATACACCTTGCCTGTTTCATCCTTGATGATCAACCGTCTGACATTACCTTCGTGAATCAGCTGTTTTACCTTCTCAACCACTTCTTCACTTCTTACCCTGAATTCTTCCTTTATATTTTCCATGGTTTGTCTTTATTTCTTTTGACGAATAGTTTGCCCTGATGTTACATAAACCATGCCTTATCTTAATAACATTTTCAATAAACCAAGTTTACCCTTGTATGGCGGATACCTTACAGGAACATCTACTCTCGTCGATTTTCTGATGACAGCCCTGTGATGTGAAAACGTATCAAAACTAAACCGGCCATGATACCTTCCCATACCGGAATTCCCTACTCCGCCGAAAGGTATGTTCGCGTTGGCCACGTGCGTGATGACATCGTTGATACAAACTCCTCCCGAAGATGTCTTTTCAAGGACTGCAGCCTGCTGCACCCTGTCTTCAGAAAAATAATAAAGCGCAAGTGGTTTTGGATGATCGTTGATATATGTGATCACTTCACTGATGTCGCTGAATTCCATCACCGGCAATATCGGACCAAAGATCTCTTGCTGCATGATCGTATCTCCAGGCTTTACATCGTCTAAAATTGTAGGCGAAATATAGTGGTCTTTTATATCAACTTCTCCCCCTGCAATGACTTTACCTCCACTCAGAAAGCCGGCAAGTCGCTGGGTTTTGACTTCATTCACAATTCTCGGAAAATCAGGGCTTTCCTTTGGGTTTGATCCGAAATATTGAGTAATTTTACTACTCATCAATTGCAGAAACTCAGTTTTTACAGAAGAATGAACGAAAAGGTAATCAGGAGCTATACATGTTTGTCCGGCGTTCAGAAATTTACCCCAGGCGATACGGCTTGCAGCTACCTTCAGATTTGCATCGGCATCAACAATACATGGACTTTTACCCCCAAGTTCAAGTACCATGGGGGTAAGGTTCTTTGCCGCGGATTCCATGACCAGCCTTCCAACAGCAGGGCTTCCGGTAAAGAAAATATGGTCCCACTTTTCCTCTAATAAAGCCTTGCTTAGTTCAATCTCCCCGTTAAACAATGAAATATAGCGGGGATCAAAGAACTCGCCTATCATCTGTTCTATCACCCCGGCAATGTTCGGTGTGAGTTCTGAAGGTTTAAGCGCCACACAATTTCCTGCCGAAATAGCACCTACCAAGGGATTGACAAGTAGCTGAAAAGGATAATTCCAGGGAGCCATGATCAACACCAGCCCATATGGTTCTTTGATAATTTTGCTCTTCGACCAGAAGTGAAGAAGCTGATTTGTAAATACTTTCCCCGGTTTTGCCCAGCTGTGCAGATTATGGATGTGCCGTGCCGTTTCTTCCAGCACCAGACCAATCTCCGTTTCATAGGTTTCGAACCTCGACTTTCGGAGATCCTTCCAAAAAGCTTCGTACAACCTTTCTTCATAGGCATGGATTGCCTTCCGCAGTGTCTTTAACTGCTCTATCCTGAAGCCGGGGTCTTTGGTTGTATGAAAGAAAAAGAAATCCCGTTGCTTTTGCAGGATGTCAGGAATGTCGCGGGTGTTCATGATGTTGGAAGATTAAATGGTGAAATGGTGAAATGGTGAAATGGTGAAATGGTGAAATGGTGAAATGGTGAAATAGCGAAATTAATAAAATATCTGCCATCCATTTTCAAAAAACATGAAAATATCTCAGGAACATTTGGTAAAATAGAAAGAAAGATGTAATTTCGCAGCCCGAATTTATACCCTAAAAAAAACATTCAATTATTTGTCAGAAAATGAATTTATCGCCTGAAGTTAAGAAGAACGCATTTAAAGAGCACGGAAAATCAGAGTTTGATACGGGATCGGCTGAGGCACAGATCGCATTATTTACCATGAAGATCCAGCATCTCACCGAACACCTGAAAGTGAATAAAAAAGATATGGCTACCGAAAGATCACTGGTTGGTCTTGTTGGGAAGCGCCGCCGTTTGCTCGACTACCTGAAACAAAAAGAGATCAGCCGCTACAGGGCTATCATCAAAAAACTGAATATCCGTAAGTAAGTTACCCCTTTACGGAATAGTAAAAGAGGCAATTCAACAATTGCCTCTTTTACTATCTTAAAAACTGTAAGAATTTTATCCCGGGCTTACAGCTTTATTTATTAATCCGAAAAATCCGGGCCATACACAAAAACGAACTATTCCAGATGAACCCTATCTTAAAAACATTCCAGCTTCCCGACGGCCGCGAGATCAGTATTGAAACCGGACGTCTTGCCAAGCAGGCCGACGGCTCCGTTGTTGTCAGGCTGGGCGATACCATGCTTCTCGCAACAGTAGTAGCCAGGCAGGAAGCCGGCGAAAACATTGATTTCATGCCCCTTTCGGTTGAATACCGTGAGAAATACGCGGCGGCCGGCCGTTTTCCCGGCGGTTTTTTCAAACGTGAAACCAGACCTTCCGATCATGAAGTGCTTATAGCACGCCTGGTCGACCGTGTACTGAGACCCCTTTTTCCTTCTGATTACCATGCAGAAGTTCAGGTTATTATCACCCTGATTTCCGCCGACAGAAATATTATGCCTGATGCTCTGGCCGGTCTTGCCGCTTCAGCAGCCCTTGCTGTCAGCGACATCCCTTTTCTCGGTCCTATCTCTGAAGTACGGGTTGCACGTATTAATGGCCAGTTCGTTGTAAATCCGAACATATCAGACCTTGCAGGCGCCGACATAGACATTATGGTCGGGGCTACCATCGACAATATCATGATGGTGGAAGGCGAAATGAAAGAAGTTTCCGAAAACGATATGGTGGAAGCCCTGCGTATCGCACACGAAGCCATCAAAGTACAATGCCAGGCACAGATCGACCTGGGTGCCCAGGTTGAATCATCCAGGGTTAAACGTGTTTATTGCCATGAGGTTAATGATGCGGAGTACATGCAGAAAATGCATGCTGCATGTTACGATAAAATATATGCTATGGCGGCTCGAGGTGTTGCTGACAAACATGAGCGTAAAACCATCCTTGATACCATAAAGACAGAATTCATTGCCAGTCTGAACGACGAAGAAAAAAGCAGGTTCAGCCCGATGACCAGTCGGTATTACCACCACCTCGAGAAGGAAGCTATCAGAAATGCAACCCTCGACGCCCGTATCCGTTTAGACGGCCGTAAACTCGACCAGATCCGTCCTATCTGGAGTTCTGTAGACTACCTTCCCGCGGCCCATGGCTCGGCAGTTTTCACCCGTGGCGAAACCCAGTCGCTGACCTCGGTCACCCTGGGTACCAAACTCGATGAACAGGTAGTTGACGGAGCAGTGATTGACGGTAAAGCAACCTTCATGCTGCACTACAACTTCCCTCCTTTTGCCACTAAGGAAGTGAAACCTATCCGTGGCATCGGCAGAAGGGAAATCGGCCATGGCAATCTTGCATTGCGCGCATTAAAACCTGTGATGCCCACCGGCAGTGACAACCTTTACACTATTCGTATCGTTTCAGACATCCTTGAATCTAACGGTTCTTCTTCCATGGCAACCGTTTGTGCAGGCACTCTTGCCTTGATGGATGCCGGCGTGAAAATAAAAAAACCCGTGTCGGGCATCGCCATGGGTCTTATCACTGATACAAAGACCGGTAAATATGCCGTGCTTTCAGATATCCTGGGAGATGAAGACCACCTGGGAGATATGGACTTCAAGGTGTGCGGTACGGCCGACGGCATTACCGCCTGCCAGATGGACATCAAGGTCGACGGCCTCTCTTATGAAATCCTGAAAGAAGCCCTTGACCAGGCGAAACGCGGTAGACTTCATATCCTTGGCGAAATGGCCAAAACCATTACCGAACCACGTGAAGACTACAAACCCTTTGTACCCCGCATCACCCAGATCAAGATCCCGCGCGAATTCATCGGAGCTATTATCGGCCCCGGCGGAAAGGTGATCCAGGAAATGCAGCGCGAAACCGGAACTACTATCGTTATCGAAGAAGTCGGCGAATTTGGTGTTATCGATATCGTTGCCGACAACGTTGAAGCAAGAGATGCCGTTCTTGCCAAGATCAAACGTATCGTTGCCGTTCCTGAAGTCGGATCTATCTATAAAGGCAAAGTAAAGAACATTCAGCCTTTCGGAGCCTTTATTGAAATTCTTCCCAACCAGGACGGGCTCTTGCACATCTCTGAAATCGAATGGAAACGCCTTGAAAAAGTCGAAGACGCTCTCAAAATCGGCGATGAAGTGGAAGTGAAACTCATTGAAGTCGACGCCAAGACCGGAAAACTCAAACTCTCCCGCAAGGCGCTTCTCCCTAAGCCCGAAGGCATGAGCGAAAGTAAAGAAGGTCACCGTAGTGGCCCCAGACCTGAACATAGATCAGAACACCGGCCCGACCACAGGCATACAAATAATCAATAATAATGTAACCTTAGGGTCAACTCTTCGTAAAACTGACCAAACCATTCTTAATTAAAGGAAATCGCGTATGAGGCAGCTGAAGATCACAAAACAGGTTACCAACCGCGAAACCGCATCACTCGACAAGTATCTCCAGGAAATCGGGAAAGTTGAACTGATCACGGCCGACGAAGAAGTTTCCCTTGCCCAGCGCATCAAGCAGGGGGACCAGGCTGCATTGGAAAAACTCACCAAGGCTAACCTGCGTTTCGTGGTTTCTGTCTCAAAACAATACCAGAACCAGGGTCTCAGTCTGCCCGACCTGATCAACGAAGGCAACCTTGGCCTGATCAAAGCTGCCCAGCGTTTCGACGAAACCCGGGGGTTTAAATTCATCTCCTATGCCGTGTGGTGGATCCGTCAATCAATTCTGCAGGCTCTTGCCGAGCAGTCGAGGATAGTACGGCTTCCGTTGAACAAAATAGGATCTATCAACAAGATCAACAAGGCATATGCCCAGCTTGAACAGCAGTATGAGAGGGAACCGAATTCCGACGAGATCGCTCATCTTCTCGAAATCTCCGAGAATGAAGTAAAAGAATCGCTGCGTAATTCAGGTCGCCATGTATCCATGGACGCTCCCCTGATTCAGGACGAGGACAACACAATGTACGACGTTCTGAAGGGCGAAGACAACACAACACCCGATAACGGCCTTCTTTATGAATCCCTGAAAAAGGAGATTGAACGCGCAGTTTCAACTCTTACCCAGAGAGAAGCCGACGTGATCCGTCTGTATTTCGGCCTTAACGGCAGCCATCCTATGACCCTTGAAGAAATAGGCGAACGCTTTGATCTCACCCGCGAACGGGTGCGCCAGATCAAGGAAAAAGCCATACGCAGGCTCAAACATACGTCACGGTCGAAGATTTTAAAGACATATTTAGGTTAATTATAACTGAATATCGAATATCGAATATTGAATAACGAATGTTGAATGAAATTGTTTAAGACTGATTTTGTTCGTTATTCCTAATTCAATGTTCAATATTCTACATTCAAATAAAGATTAACTATGTCCCATCTTATCGCGCCTTCCCTCCTCTCCGCCAATTTCCTCAACCTCGGGAAGGACATTGAGATGGTGAACCGTAGCCAGGCCGACTGGTTTCACCTGGATGTGATGGATGGAGTGTTCGTTCCCAATATTTCTTTCGGCCTTCCTGTGATTGAGAAGATAAAGAAGGCTGCAACCAAGCCTTTCGACGTACACCTTATGATCGTCGATCCTGACCGTTACGTGGAGAGGTTCCGAAAAGCCGGCGCCGATATTATCAGTGTCCATGCCGAAGCCTGTGTTCACCTTCACCGCTCCATTTACCTGATAAAAAATTCCGGTGCAAAAGCTGGCGTGGCTCTGAACCCCCATACACCGGTAAGCCTTCTTGCCGATATCATCGGCGATACAGATATGGTTCTGCTGATGAGTGTAAACCCCGGTTTTGGCGGACAGAAGTTCATAGAGAACACCTATCATAAAATAAGGGAGCTTAAAGAACTTATTCTGAAGAAAAACTCAGCTGCCCTGATTGAGATCGATGGTGGCGTTGATCTTAAGAATGCCCCGCTGCTGGTTTCAGAAGGTGCCGATATACTGGTGACCGGAAATACCGTTTTCGCCTCGGCAGACCCTGAACAGACCATACGGCAGTTAAAGAATTTCTGACCCGCTCTGCCTTTTCCTTTTCCTTTTTTGCTATTTTTACATTTCATTGTGATGATGAATTTTTATGGATTTCGAAAAAGCCAAAGCATTTATTATACATGAGCTTCAGATCCGGCTTGCTCCCGGGTATACCTACCACTGCTTAGGCCATACCCTCGATGTCCATACCGCGGCTCAAAGGCTGATCGATATGGAAAGGATTCCTGAAAAAACAGCCAGGCTGATTGAAATTGCCGCTCTCTACCACGATTCGGGAATGCTCATCAGGTATAAGGAGCATGAAACTGCCTCCGTTGAGCTCGCATCTTATCACTTACCCGATTTCGGTTTTACAGAAAATGACATCCAAACGATTAACAGTTTGATCATGGTCACACGCCTTCCGCAGAAAGCATCAACGATAGCAGAACAGATACTCTGCGATGCTGATCTGGATTACCTTGGCAGGGAGGATTTCTTTATTCACTCGTTTGAACTACAGTATGAATGGAACGTGTTGGGGATCAGAAAAACAAACCTCAGCGAATGGCTCGGCATTCAGATTAAATTTCTTAGCGATCATACCTACTTTACCAAGTCGGCAAACGATTTAAGGAACCAGAAAAAATCAACTAATCTTCATGAAATAACATCCTTATGGCAACAACAAAAGTAAAAGAGACCAAGTACAACAGCATCATCCTGATCCCTACCGATTTCTCGGAAGTATGCGGAAATGCAGTGATCCACGGAGTACATCTTGCACGTTTTCTTAAATACAAGGCGGTGATCCTACATGTCATCAACAGTGAAACAAAAGCTGCTTTGAAAAAGAAAAACGTCGGAACCGATTATGTTGAGAAAAGGCTTAAAGAATACAAAACCTACTACGAGAAGAAATATGATGTAGCCGTTGATACCATTGCCGAAGAAGGTAATATTTTTACTACTATCAACGAAGTTGCAGTCAGGATCAAAGCCAATATGATGATCCTGGGAACCCATGGTAAGAAAGGCCTTCAGCATGTGTTCGGGAGCTATGCCCTGAGGGTTGTTTCCGAATCTCCGGTACCTGTCATCGTGGTACAGAAACGATCGTTCAAACAAGGTTACGAAAACATTATATTACCCGTCTCCAGCGACCTTGAAGCCCGACAGGCTATGCAGTGGGCCAAACTGATGGCAACCCTGTTCAAATCGAAGATCCATATCTTCCAGGCTGTGGAAGCTGAAAAAGGACTCAACAGCCGCCTCAAAATAATTACCCGCCAGATCACCGACACTTTCAATGAAGAGAGCATTGGTCACGAAATCACTTACGCGGAGCCCAAAGGCGATTTTGCAAAACAGCTGTTGTCGTATGCCGCGGTCAGTCACGCCGATATGATCATGATCATGACCCGGCCCAATATCGACGTTCCCGGCTTCAGCATGTCGGCCTGGGACGAAAAACTGATGTTCAACGAAGCCCAGATCCCTGTGATGTGCATCAACCCCATTGAACTCGGTTATTATTATTACGAGTGGATCCAGCTGGCCTGAGCACATACAGAATCCAGATCCGGAAAATCCGGGATGATCAGCCCCTGGCGCTGATCATGGCGCTTGCTATCCTCTTTCGCCTGCTGGCCGCGATTTTCGCAAAAGGCTGGGGGATGTTCGACGATCATTATATTGTCATCGAATCGGCCCAGTCGTGGGTCGACGGCCATGATTACAACAACTGGCTGCCATGGAGCCCCGGAAATACCGGTCCCACGGCTCACAACTTCTTTTATCCCGGCATCAATTTCCTGTTTTTTGCCCTGATGAAATTCCTGCATCTGAATGATCCGCAGCTGAAAATGTTCTTCATGAGGCTGATTCTGGCCGCGTGGTCGCTCATCACGGTATACTACGGATACCGCATCACAGAATCACTCGGCGGCAAAAACCCGGCCCGGCTGGCTGGTATCCTTTTGGCCCTGTTCTGGTTTATGCCCTGGATGAGCGTGAGAAACCTGGTAGAAATGGTTTGTGTGCCGTTAATCATCCTCGGTTACTGGTTTATAGTGAGGCCTGAAAACAAAACAAAACCGGCTCTCTCCTGGTTCATCGCCGGGCTATTCCTCGGATTGGCAACCGACATCCGGCTGCAGGCCGTGTTTTTCCCTATCGGCCTGGGTATCTGGCTGCTGTTCCAGGGAAAACTCAAACCCCTGCTGTCGCTGGCCGCGGGATCACTGCTGACTTTTATTTTATTTGAAGGCGGAATTGATTTCGTGATCTGGGGCAAACCTTTTATCGAAATATATACCTACGCCACCCTTAGTTTAACAGAAATAAACGACTATATCGTGTTGCCCTGGTATAATTATTTTCTTGTTCTCGGCGGAATGCTGATCCCCCCGATAAGCATTTTCCTTTTCTGGGGATTCATACGTAAATGGAAACAATATCTCCTGGTCTTCCTGCCTATACTGCTGTTCCTTTTATTTCATTCGTGGGTTCCGAACAAGCAGGAAAGGTTTATCATCCCGATGATTCCGTTATTTATCATGATCGGAAGCATCGGCTGGACCGGGTTCCGCGAAAAATCGGTTTTCTGGGCAAAGCATAAGTCGCTTCTGCGTTCATGCTGGATTTTTTTCTGGACGCTGAACACTATCGTCATGCTGGTGTTTACTTTCACCTATTCCAAACGATCCATGGCCGAGAGCATGACTTATCTCTCGAAATACCCCGAAATAAAATACATGACCGCTATTGATCAGGAAAACAATCCCGAGATGTTCCCTAAATATTATCTGGGTCAGTGGCCGGTGATGGGCAACGAAAAGAACGGTAATCGCAGCCCCGACAGCATCCTGGTATATTCTCTCGGAAATGGGAATGCCTGCGCTCCACGGTTCGTCCTGTTCACAGGAGAAGGCGACATCAGTGAACTGGTAAAAAAATCCAGGCAGTATCTTCCCTTCCTGGTCTGGGAAACCACCATTCAACCGGGGTTTATCGACAGGCTGGTACATTGGCTGAATCCTATCAACCGTAATAAAACCGTGTATATTTACCGAAACACTGAATTCTTTCCTGAAAAGAAATGATTGTTCAAGGCCTTGAAGTATGAGTGAAAAAAGAATTCCGATTGCAAATCCTTCCTTTCTGGGCAATGAACGAAAATATGTTCTGGATGCTCTTGAATCGGGATGGATCAGTTCCATAGGGCCCTATATCGACCGCTTTGAACATGACTTTGCTGCATACCATGGAGTAAAGCATGCCATCGCCACCCATAACGGAACCATCGCCCTGCATCTGGCGCTTTCTGCCGCCGGAATTGGTAAGGGAGACGAGGTGATCGTGCCTGACCTCACGTTTATCGCCACTTCAAATGCAGTACGATATTGCAATGCCCACCCTCTTCTTGCCGATGTGGATGCTGATGACTGGAACATGGGCCCCGAACAGATAAGGCAGGCCATCAAACCGTCCACAAAAGCCATCATTCCCGTTCATCTCTACGGCAATCCCGCTAAAATGAATGAGATCATGCAGATTGCCAGGGAACACAATCTGCTGGTAATTGAGGACTGCGCAGAAGCTATCGGAGCCATGGTGGAGGGAAGGAAAGTCGGTACTTTCGGGCACATCAGCTGCTTCAGCTTTTTCGGGAACAAGATCATGACTACCGGTGAAGGCGGGATGTGCATTACCAACGACGATGAACTTGCCGAGAAAATGAGGATCCTAAGAGATCACGGCATGAACCGTAAAAAGAAGTACTGGTACGACCACCTTGGGTTCAACTACCGAATGACCAACATGCAGGCGGCTGTAGGCGTGGCCCAGCTTGAACAGCTTGATTCCCTGCTGGCTTCGAGAGATGCCATACAGCAGCGGTATAAAGAGAAATTATCATCCTGTAAACAGATTGTCTTCCAGCAGACCCATCAAAACCGCAGCGTAAACTGGCTTGTGACTGTCAGGCTAAAAGGCCTTGACTTCGAAAGCCGAGATGCGGTGATGAACGAGCTGAACAGGAATAACATTGACAGTCGGCCGGTTTTTTATCCCATCCATTTTATGCCAATGTACCAGGATCCGGCTTACTGTTCAGGAGAAAATAAAAACAGCATTGCCATTGCACGGGAAGGTATTACATTGCCTACCTGGGTTGGCCTTGACAATGCGAAGATTGATCATGTCGCAGCCTGCCTCATTAATGCCTTAGAAAAAATAACCCTATGAATCTCAGCATTATTCTGCCGACATATAATGAGCGTGATGCCATAAATACCCTGATCACTGAGATTTATGAGCTGCTTGAAGTTCAGCCTTTCACTTTCGAGATCATCGTGGTTGATGATAACAGTCGCGACGGAACCTATCATGCAGTGGCCGAAAAATGGAAAGGAAACCCCAGGATACGGCCGCTCTTAAGAGAGAAGGAAAAAGGCCTGGCCACCGCTATCCTGCACGGGATAAGGCAGTCGGCAGGAGAAAAAATTATCGTAATGGATACCGATTTTAATCATCCGCCGAAACTGATACCCTTGCTCGTGAACATTACCGATTATTTCGAAATAGCTTCATGTTCGCGGTATGTGATTGGGGGAGGTATGGAAACATCGCGTTTCAGGTTCATCGGCAGCAAGATATTTAACAAATTTGTGCATTATACCCTGAAGATGCAGACGACCGACAACCTCAGTGGTTACTACTGTTTCAAGAGGGAGGTGCTTGACGGAATTCCGGCAGAGAAGATTTTCTTTGGTTACGGCGATTATTTTATACGTTTCCTTTACGTGATGCAGCGTATGAAACATCCTATCATCGAGATCCCGGTTATATACAAAGACAGGCTTGGCGGATTATCGAAAACCAATCTTAAAAGCGAGCTTTTCCGTTATTTTCGTTCGGTTGTGAAGATTAAACTCGGACTCTGGAAACTTCAGTGAGCATGGATTCTCAAGAGTCAAAGCGAAGAATAGAGGAGCTTTCGGATGAAATCCGAAAGCACAACTATCAGTATTATGTTCTCTCGCGCCCGCTGATCAGCGACCAGCAGTTTGACCTGAAACTTGAAGAATTAAGTAAGCTTGAGAAGGAATTCCCCGAACTGAGTTTTCCCGACTCCCCTACCCGGCACGTGGGTGGTGAGATCACAAAAGAATTTCGCCAGGTCGTTCATAAATACCCTATGCTTTCGCTTGGCAACACCTATTCGGAGGAGGATGTAAGGGATTTTGAAGAGAGAATTCACAAACTCGTCGGAGATGATATTGAATATGTATGTGAACTCAAGTTCGACGGGCTTGCAATCGGGCTAACCTACCTGGACGGCAGACTTGTACAGGCTGTGACCCGGGGCGACGGGGTTCAGGGCGACGATGTGACGACCAATGTAAAAACCATCCGCGGTATTCCTTTAAAGCTACAGGGCTCAGGCTACCCTGCTGAATTTGAGATCCGGGGCGAGATCATTATGCCCCATGCCAGTTTTGAAGCCCTGAACCGGCAGCGGGAAGAAGATGGAGAAGAACCCTTTGCCAATCCGCGCAATGCAGCCTCGGGCAGTCTTAAAATGCTTGATTCGGCCGAGGTAGCCAAACGTATGCTCGATTGTTACCTGTATTATCTGCCGGGTCCCGGCCAGATTTTCGCAACACATTACGAGGCGGTACAGGCCGCCCGCCGCTGGGGTTTCAAAATATCTGATTATGTGGTGCGCTGCAAAACCATTGAAGATATTTTCGATTATATCAATACCTGGGATGAAGGGCGGAAGGAGCTCCCCTTCGATATCGACGGGGTGGTGATCAAGGTCAATTCATTCGCCAGCCAGGAGCAGCTGGGCTTTACAGCCAAATCACCCCGATGGGCTATTGCATACAAATTCAAAGCCGAAGAAGCTTCCACTTTATTGCTTTCCGTTGATTTCCAGGTAGGCCGCACCGGAACCGTGACCCCGGTTGCAAACCTAAGCCCGGTGCAGCTTGCAGGAACCGTGGTAAAACGAGCCACGCTGCATAATGCCGATGTGATCAAAGAACTGGATGTGCGTACCGGCGACACCGTATTCGTTGAAAAAGGAGGCGAAATCATTCCCAAGATCACCGGAGTGGATCTGTCGCTCCGGCCTGCCGCTTCACTGCCCCTGTTGTTTCCAACGACTTGTCCCGAATGTGGCACAAGCCTCATCCGCCGCGAAGGCGAAGTGGCCTGGGTTTGTCCGAATGAAACCAGCTGCCCTCCCCAGATCAAAGGTAAACTCGAGCATTTCATCAGCCGTAAGGCAATGAATATCGACAGCCTGGGCGAAGGCAAGATCGAAATATTGTACGACAATGGCCTCGTGAGATCCCCCGCCGACCTGTATGAACTGAAATTTGAACAGCTGATCGGCCTCGAAAAGGTCTACCCGGGCGAAGGCGACAAAAAGGACCGGACGGTGAAGTTCCGCGACAAAACGGTAGAAAATATTCTGAACGGAATCGCTGCTTCCATTACCGTTCCTTTCGACAGAGTGCTGTTTGCCCTTGGAATACGCTTTGTTGGTGAGACTGTCGCGAAAAAGCTGGCCCGGCATTTCGGTTCTTTTAATGCACTGCGGATGGCCGAGTCCCTGGCGCTGACCGATGTTGAGGAAATCGGCGAGAAAATTGCCCAAAGCTTTCGTTCATGGCTCGAAACACCAGCAAATATTCTCCTTATCGAAAACCTCGCAAAACATGGGGTCAAGATGGAATTCACTGAAGTGCAATCGGCCCAAAAAAGTAATGTATTCGAAGGAATGACCTTCGTTGTTAGTGGTGTTTTCGAGAAATTTTCACGCGACGAAATCAAACAGACCGTCGAAGATCACGGCGGAAAGAACGTATCATCCATCTCGGCCCGCACATCTTTTCTTTTAGCCGGTTCTAATATGGGACCCGAAAAACGCCGCAAAGCCGAAGCCCTGGGCGTTAAGATCATGTCGGAGGAAGAGTTTCTCGGAAGGATCTGATGGCTGATGGCAGATATCTGATTTTCGCTGTTTCACCATTTCACCATTTCACCATTTCACCATTTCACCATTTCACCATTTAACCATTTCACCATTTCACCATTTCACCATTTCACCATTTCACTTTACTCCACCTTCTTTATCGCCCCTGCCCCCGACACACTCTGGTTGACCATGGTGGGATTGCCTTTATAATGAACGCTGCCGGCCCCGGAGATCTCTGCATCGATTTTTTTAGTCACATGTATCTGGGCCTTCCCGGCCCCGCTCAGATCGATTTTAAAATTCTCACAAATCAGATCAAACGCAAAAACATTACAGGCACCTGAAAAATCGGCGTCGACATCGACAGCAGTCCCTGCAAGCTTAAGTTTGCAGGCACCACTGCAGTCCAGCCCCAGTTTCTGAACCGCAAGACCCATCGTGATGCTTGAAGCACCGCTTGTGTGAAGACTAAGTTCACTCAGGGTAAGCCTGGTCTCGGCGAGAATATCTGCGGCACCACTGGTCTCAATCTTTTTTATGTCCTTAAAAGTGATATACACTTTGAGCGTTGTATGGTTATTGATGCTTTTCTTATTATCAATAACCAGGGTTGTCCCGTGAACCTCGGTAGTGATGAGAGGCAGAAGGTTTTCATCGGCCTCAACAATTACTTCCTCCGGATCGCCCTGCCTCAGAATCACATCAAAGGCCCCTGAGATCTCCAGTCCGTCGAAATTACTTACCACCCGGGTCTGTTTTACTACTTTGCCATTGCCATGCACATCACCGAATTGCTGGCATGCATAGGTGATACATGAAATGCCGGCGAAAACTATCACCAGCATCATCATTGAAATAAATCTTCTCGTTTTCATAGTTTTTGGGTTTTATTTATTGATTATTTTTTTTCATTCAGTCTATCTGTCATTAAGTCCTTCAGTCATTTAAGAGACACGCTCCCATAATTGCTCCTCACCACCACCGTGGCTTTGGGTTTGGCGTCCTTGCTTCCGACCACGCCACGGTATTCCGACGACGTGGGGGTTGTAGAGCGGAAATTCAGCACGGCATTTTCGTCGGGGAAATTCAGTTCGCAGAATTTCAGGGTGGCATCCAGAGAATACACGGCCGACTTAGGAAGCCGCAGATCTACATCAGCAAACTTATTCTTTATATTGATGCTTGTAAAATCAACACCGACTTCGCTCACCTTGCAGCTTCCGTATTGTATGTCAAGGTTCAGACTCTGGTCTATCCGGTCAATGTCGATATCCGAGAATCTCGATCTGCTCTCGACCGCCGCTGAGTTGCTTAAATCGACCGACCCTCCTTGTGTGCTGAGATTCAGTGCAATCACCTTACCCGCCTTCAGGTTCGAATATTTGGCATCCAGGCGAAGGCTTCCCGCATAATCGATATCCAGCGTTGAATATTGCAGATTGATCACCGCTCCTTTTATTTCACGCACCTTCGATGAATTGCAGAATTTTAAATCGATGAGATTGTCGGAATTATTAAGCTTGTTTATATCGAGGTTGCCATAACTGAGATCGATCTTCGCCTTTCCGTTTATTTCGTTCACATAGATGTCGCCGAACTTATTTGCAAGGTCAAGACTCATGCCGGCAGGCAGATTAATGAAATAATCAACCTTGAAGCTGTTGTTACGGCCCGAATTATGCATCTCTTCAAATACCGTGGTGGCTTCGACCAGTGAAGCTGAGGCATTGAAACTCACATCGATCGACTCCAGCATTTTTGCCGCCTTGTTATCATTCGATGTTTCTACAACCACCTGTACTTCGATCCCGACTATATTCTTATCCCAGTTCGTACAATGGATTTTACCGAATTTGTTTGAGACCGTTAAGCGGGCATCTGGATTCACCGTGAATTCCTTTTTAATTACCCGCGTATATTCATTGACGGCGGCTTGCATCTCAGCCGCGAAGGCTGTAAGAAAGATCATGATGCTAAGTTTCAGAAAAGTTTTCATGAGGTGTATATTTTACAAAAATTATTGTTTTTTTAAATTACTTACGATGGTGTTCATGATACCTTCCTTCATTTGCTGGTTCTGGATCACAGCTGCCTGAAGACGTTCGCAGTTCGGATTCTCGGCAAGTGATTTCTGCAGATCACGGGTGTTTTCATCAAGAGCCTCAATTTCCTTCATGGCCTCTTTATTGATACGGCCAGCCTCGGCCTGGTCATTCGCCAGTTTATCCACTTCTTTAATCTGTGACATCGCTCTGGCATCATAATATTGAACGGCTTCGGTCATCTCGGCTGTCATCCCAAAGCCTGACTCAGAGGCCGTGAATCGGTCGCGTATCGAACGGGTTGCAAGATCGAAAACCATCACACTTCCGGTGATGATAACAATAATGACAGCAGCGACTTTAAGAAATCCAAACCTGGAAGGGGCTGATGGCATTCGCTCCCAGGTACCCAGCTTTTCACTGAACCTCTCAAAATGCCCGTCAGGAGGTTCGGTGTCGTCAAACTGTAAGCGGTTCTCCTGTATTAATTTATCCAGATTGTTCATCTCTGATTATAATTAAAAACGTTATGGTAAGAATTCTCCTTTAAAATCAAAAGAAGTTTCTGCCTGGCCCGTGAATAGCGGGTTCTCGAAAGCTGGTTGCTGATATCCAAAATACCTGAGATTTCATCATGATCATATCCTTCCAGAAGAAAGAGGCTCACGATCACCCTGTATTCTTCAGGTAACTGCCTGATGGCTTTTATCACTTCCTCAACCCGGAACCGGATATCGGCCTCGCTATGATCGTCCTGCTCTTCGGGAAGATCTATCCCGGCCTGCTCTATAGATACGGTATCCCGCACCCTTCTCAGCGAGTCGATGGAGTTATTGACCACGATGCGTTTAAGCCAGCTGCCGAAACTACCCTGTCCGGCGTAGCTGTCAAGCCTCTGAAACGCATCCAGAAACGACTCCTGCATGATGTCTTCCGCCTCGGCTGTGTCATTCACTATTCTAAGGCTGGTATTAAACATGGCTTTATAATATAATTTGTATAGTTTAAACTGGGCGTTACGGTCTCCGCGACGACAGGCGTCGATCAGATCCTGGTGAATATTTTCATTCCTGCTCTCCAAACTCCCAGTTTTAATCAATTGACTCACCAAGATACTAAATGTTACAGTTTGACCTAAATATTTTAATTTTGCAGACCTTGAAAAAGTTTAAACTACCTGTTTATTTCTATGCCCTCACCGCAATGCTTTTTTGGGGGATGTCGTTTATCTGGACCAGCCAGCTGCTGATCCATTTTCAGCCGGTCACTATCATTTTCATTCGCCTCCTGATCTCTTGTGTTTTTCTTTTTCTGCTGATGATATTGACGGGGCGGTTCGAACGTATCAGACGCGAACACCTTCTGCTCCTGCTCGGCAGCGCTGTCTTTAACCCTTTACTTTATTTCCTGGGCGAAAATTTTGGCATCAAATATACGTCTGCTACCATCTCGAGTGTGATTATTGCCACTATCCCCGTTTTCTCACCGGTAATTGCCTGGCTTACATTCAGGGAAAAGATATCAAGGCTGAATATCTTAGGAATCTTTATCTCCTTTAGCGGAGTCTCAATTATGCTTCTAACCAGAGACCTTTCCCTCACGGGTGAAGGGAAAGGGGTTCTGCTGCTCTTCGGGGCCGTGTTCTCTTCGCTGATCTTTTCTGTATTTCTGAAGAAACTAACTCAGATTTATTCGCCCCTCACACTGGTCGCATGGCAGAATCTCATCGGCGCTCTGCTTTTCCTGCCATTATTCCTGGTATTCGAAAGAGACAGGCTTAGAGAAATCAGCCTTACTCCCCATATCATATCTTCCTTTCTTTTTCTTTCAATCTTCGCTTCTTCGCTGGCCTTCGTATTCTTCGCCAAAACCGTAAAAGAAATCGGCATCAGCAAAGCAAATATTTATTCAAATTTAATCCCCGTATTTACCGCATTCTTCTCTTATTTCCTGCTCTCCGAAGCATTCACCCTGCAAAAAGCAGCCGGAATCTTTCTCGTCATTGGCGGCGTTTACCTCTCGGAACGAAATCCCTTATCTGACATCTGATATCAGACATCTTTCCTTACCTTTGCATTCATGATATTCCAACCCGAAAAACTTCAGATCAAAGATCAGCGAATGAAACCATTTATGGATCCGGCAGAGATTTGGGGATTCATAAACAATGCAAAACCATCGAAAGAAAGGGTAAGGGACATCATAGCCAAATCGCTCGACAAGCAGCGTCTTACTCTCCGGGAGACCGCTACTCTCATAGAAGCCTCAGACCCCGGACTGGTAGAGGAAATAAAACAAGGCGCCAAAATCCTCAAGGAAAAAGTTTACGGGCAAAGGATAGTCCTTTTTGCTCCCTTGTATATCGGTAACCTATGTATTAACACTTGTGCTTACTGCGGATTTAAATCGACCAACAAAGCCATCCAGAGGATAACCCTTAACAAAGAGCAACTTGTGTCGCAGGTTAAGGCACTCGAGGATGCAGGTCAGAAACGCCTCATCCTGGTTTACGGGGAACATCCGAAATACGACGCAAATTTTATTGCCGAGACTGTTGGTATCGTTTACTCGGTGCGCAGCGGCCCGGGGGAGATCCGAAGGGTGAATATCAATGCAGCCCCGATGGATATCGACGGGTTCAGGATTGTTAAAGATGCGAAGATCGGCACCTACCAGATCTTCCAGGAGACATACCACGAAGAGACTTACGCTAAAGTTCATCTGGGAGGGATCAAGAAAAATTTTGAATGGAGGCTTACGGCCCTCGACCGTGCCCAGGAAGCCGGCATTGACGATGTGGGAATAGGCGCCCTCTTCGGCTTGTACGACTGGAGGTTTGACCTGCTCTCTCTGGTGAGACATACCAACCATCTTGAAGCGGTATACAATATCGGCCCCCATACTATCTCGTTTCCCAGGATACAATACGCTTCTCACCTGAATTTAGACCAATCCCATCTCGTGAGCGACGCCGATTTCACACGGCTGGTAGCAATCCTGAGACTCGCCGTTCCATATACCGGTCTCATTCTTACAGCAAGGGAATCAGCAACGATCCGTAATGAAATCCTGCAATTCGGGGTCTCCCAGATCGACGGAGGTACGAATATTGAAATGGGCGGCTATGCAAAAAAGGAACAAACGGAAGCCCAGGATATCGACCTGGAACAGTTCCAGATAAACGATAACCGCAGCCTCAACGAAATCATGGACGAGCTTATCATGCAGGGATATATCCCTTCTTTCTGCACCTCCTGTTACCGCCAGGGGCGCACGGGAGAACACTTTATGGAATTCTCTGTACCGGGTTTTATCAAACGCTTCTGTCAACCCAATGCCCTGCTAACCCTGGCCGAATATCTTGAAAATTATGCCCCGGAGTCAACCCGGGAAAAAGGATATCAGCTCATTCAGAAAAAACTGGATGAAATGGAACAGGATTCTTCCAAAGACAGTTTATTGGAGAAGCTTGAACAGGTGAAGGCCGGCAAGGGGGACTTATATTTTTAATTGAGCAGATGACAACAGACCTCATGAAGGAAACCGGCAAACCATCGATACAGCACCACACCCGCCAGGATCTGGATAAGGAGTTCAGGGAGTATTACCTGTCTTCCTCAATTCCCAGCATGAAGGTTGGGCTTTCAGTGACTTTGAGTCTTTTCATCGCCTATTCAATATTCAACCGAATGGTGCTGGGCCACGTACCTGAACAAGAGTATTTTCTGAAATTCGGACTAATCGCGCCTATTCTCCTCATCTCTTTGATCGTGCTGTATATAAAGCCACTGGCCCGGCATCTCACACTGATCTTTATCCTCCTTAACCTGATCTCCTGCCTTGCTATTTACTATGTGGGAGTTACTTCTGATATCACAAGCCGGGGATATTCTTATTTCTATGCCTGGGTAATGCTGGTGATGATTGGCATGCATACATTCTACCGTATCCGTTTTAGAGACCTGATCATTCTGAATGCCCTGCAATTGCTGGCCTATATGCTGGCCACACTGTTCAACCACAGTTACACGCTTACTTTCGGTTACTTTAACAACCTGTTTTTTGTGGTTTCCATGACCACCCTGGGCTTTTTTATATCCTACATCTTTCAGAGCCTGAACTGGAAAAATTTCCTTCATCAAAAAGCCCTGAGCGAGAATTATCACAGGCTGATCCTCGAGATCCGCGACCGAAAAGAAGCCGAGGAGGAGGTGCTGCATTCAGAACGTCAATACCATGAAGCCCTTGACTGTTTTCCAGACTGGGTTATTACGGTTGACCGTAAAATGAACTTGATCATGGTAAATTCCCCTCTCAAACAGGTGGCCTCAGATGCAGGATTTACCGCCGAACTCACAGGATATAATATTGTCGACTCGTTTCCATTTATAGAGAAGGCTGAAATCGACGACGTTAAAGCGGTCTTCGAGACCGGCATAATTTCAATAGGAGAAATCAGCTTTGATTATGAAGGACAGCATGTTTTCGTGGAGACCAGAAAAATCCCTGTCTTTCGAAACAATATAGTTGAACAGGTTATGGTGGTGATGAGAGACCGGTCGAAAGAAAAAGAGATCGAAGCGCTCAAAATCAAGAATGCCGAGACGAAAGAAGTCATGCTTAAGGAGATACATCACCGGGTAAAAAATAACCTGGCTATTGTTATCAGTCTCCTCGTCATGCAGGGGAAAAAGAATCCGGATCCCGATTTCCAAAAGCTAATTAAGGACATTGAACTTAGGATCAGATCGATGGCATTAATCCACGAGCATCTCTACCGTAGCGAAAACTTCGACAAAATACTGCTTTCTAATTATTTGAATTCCCTGGTGACTATCATTTCAGGAACTTTCAGTGGCCACCAGATCAATATTGAACCGGATCTCGACGACATCATGGCAAGCATCGGCACCGCCCTGCCAATTGGTCTGATCACTAATGAATTGCTCACCAATTCATACAAATATGCCTTCCCCGAAAAACGCGAGGGAACCATTCGCCTGAAACTGGAGAGATTCTTTGCCACCGGGTTTAATCTTACAATTTCCGATGACGGGATAGGCCTTCCCGAAGGTTTTGATTTTCAAAAACAGGATTCCCTGGGCATGTTTATTATCAGACTTCTGGTTGAACAGCTGGATGGCACACTCAACTTCACTTCAAAAGGGGGAGTGTCGGCCTCTATTATCGTCCCAAACTGTAACCTGTAGAATCCGATGGATGTTAAACCAGGGTAACCCTGGTTCCCCCGTTATCAATACCAAGCATAGTAGTCTTGGTGATGATCGTATCCTTGCCTGAATTTTCCACGAAGTGAATCGCTGCCCTTATCTTGGGGCCCATGCTTCCTTCAGGGAACTGGCCTTCTTCGAGATATCTCTTCGCGTCGGCAATAGTTAAACGGTGAAGGGGCTTCTCCTGAGGCGTATTAAAATTGATGCAAACCTTTGGCACATCGGTAAGGATGAAAAATTTATCAGCATTGATCTGTGAAGCCAGCAGAGCCGATGCAAGGTCTTTGTCGATAACGGCATCGATCCCTTCGAGTTTATTGGGCTCAATATAATATACCGGTATACCCCCGCCTCCCACCGCAATGACAATCTGATCCTGCCTTGCAATTTTCTCGATGGTCTTCTTATTCAGAATTACAAGCGGCCTTGGTGAAGCTACAACTTTTCTCCATCCCCTCCCACGCGGATCTTCCCTGAAAACTGCGGTGGAAGAGGCCATGATTACATCGGCTTCTTCTTTTGTATAATAAGGCCCTATGGGTTTTGTTGGATTGCTGAAAGCCGTGTCGTCTTTATTCACCAGCACCTGAGTTATTATAGTGATGATGTCTCTTTCCATTTCATGCTTCTCAAGCACATTCTTAAGCTGTTGTTCGATGATATACCCGATAAACCCCTGGGAATACGCCACGCAAATGTCCATGGGCATCTCGGGAAGGCCAAACATCTTGAAGCCAGCCGAGTTGGCGAGCATGATGTTCCCAACCTGAGGTCCGTTGCCATGAGTGAGGACAAGGTTGTAATCACGTTTCATGAGTTTGACCAGGCATTCGGAAGTTGCGAAGGCATTTGCTTCCTGTTCTCCTATCGTTCCCTTCTGATCGGAGCGCAGCAGAGCATTGCCTCCCAGAGCAACAACAGCAAGCTTTTTCATAAGATAGCGTTTAGAAATACAAAGATAGGAGTTTTTCAATCTTTCTTACCTTCGCCGTGCAAAGATAAGGAGGCAAACAGCATGACATCTCAAAGAAAAGCATACTACTACGCGTTTATGGCTATTGCCTTCTGGTCAACCATCGGCTCGGCCTTCAAACTCAGCCTTCGATACCTCGACCCGCCTGTATTGCTGCTGTTCTCGACTATCGTGGCATGCATCGTATTGTTCATCCTGCTGCTTGCAAAGGGGAAACTGAAACTGCTTCGGAAAATGTCATCCACCGAAATCCTAATGTCGGCCCTGATGGGTATGCTCAACCCCTATCTGTATTATCTCGTCCTTCTGAGGGCTTACGACATCCTCCCGGCCCAGGAGGCGGGAACTCTCAATTATATATGGCCCCTGCTGCTTGTTCTGCTGTCAATCCCACTTCTCAAACAAAAAATAAGCACCTGGAGCATTGCAGCCGTTTTTATAAGTTTCCTTGGTATACTGCTGATTTCAACCCACGGCAGCCTGATGTCGCCCCACTTCACAAGCCTCCCCGGAGTGTTGCTTGCCATCGGAAGCGCTGTCTTATGGGCGCTCTACTGGATCATCAACATGAAAGATAAACGGGAGGCCGTAAGCAAGCTCTTTCTGAATTTCTGCTTCGGACTGCTTTATATCTTTATCACGATAGCTGCCACGAAACATTTCTGGATCCCCCCATGGACCGGTATTGCAGGTGCCGCGTATATAGGAATGTTCGAAATGGGGTTCACCTTCGTTCTCTGGCTCAATGCCCTGAAATTTTCCGAAACCACAGCCCGGGTAAGCAACCTCATCTACCTCTCCCCTTTTATTTCACTCATCATCATTCATTTTGCAGTAGGCGAAACGATTCTGCCCTCAACCATCGCAGGTCTCGCCCTTATCGTTGCCGGAATACTCATGCAGCAATATGTTAAGAAGTGATCCGCCATTTCACCATTTCACCATTTCACCATTTCACCATTTCACCATTTCACTATTTCACCATTTCACCATTTCACAATTTCCTACCTTTGCCCCCATGGATCCCACCAGCATCGCCTTTCATCATTTCGGCTGCAAAGTAAACTTTGCCGAAGCTTCATCTATCTCACGGCAGTTCCGCGACAAGGGTTTCATTTTGAAAAACCATCATGAAGTCGCCGACATATACGTGATCAGTACCTGTGTAGTCACAGCGGTTGCCGAAAAGAAATGCCGGGCCGCGATACACCAGGCCCATAAACTGAACCCTGATGCCAAAATTGCTGTAATAGGCTGCTTCTCCGAACTTAAACCAGGTGAGCTTCAGCAAATGGAAGGCGTAGACCTGGTCCTGGGGAACAGCTCAAAATACAATCTGCCTGAAGAGCTGGAGAAACTGAAAACAAACGATTACCATGGCGGCATAGTCCCCGGCATCAGGGAAAGCAGTACTTTCATCCCGTCTTTTTCATATGGCGACCGTACCCGATCATTTCTCAAGATCCAGGACGGATGCGATTATTTCTGTTCCTACTGCACTATTCCTATGGCCAGAGGCCACAGCCGCAGCGACACCATCATCCATGTGCTCTCCAGCGCCCGTGAAATTATCAGTAACGGGATCAGAGAAATTGTACTTACCGGCGTGAACATCGGCGATTTCGGCAGACCAAACGGGGAGAACTTACTGCAACTTATGCAATCGCTTGAACAGCTCGAGGGGCTTCAAAGAATAAGGATATCTTCCATTGAACCGGATCTTCTCTCAGATGAAATCATCGCATTCGCGGCTTCCTCTAAAAAATTCATGCCGCATTTCCACATGCCTCTGCAGTCGGGCTCCGAGAAAATTCTTAAAGCCATGAAACGAAAATACAGCCTTGAACTATATACCTCCCGGGTTGAAACAATCAGGCAAAAACTGCCCCGGGCATGTATTGCGGCTGATGTGATCGCGGGCTTCCCCGGAGAAACTGATGAGGATTTCAACGACACCTATGAATATCTTGAAAAACTGCCCATATCGTACATGCATGTGTTTACTTATTCGAAAAGGGAAAACACCCTGGCTTCACGCGGCAGCGAAATGGTCCCAGACAGGATAAAAAAGGAAAGGAGCATCAAACTGCACATCCTCTCAGACCTGAAAAAGAAAGCTTTTTATGAACAAAACCGGGGTTTTACTTCCAATGTCCTTTTCGAGTCAGACAACTCCCGGGGCTGGATGCACGGCTTCACCGAAAACTATATCAAAGTCAAAACAAAGTACGATATCTCCCTGGCAAACCAGGTGAGACCTGTCAGCCTGAATATGACAGACACTGACGGCGTGTTTTTATCTGATATCTGATAATATTTCACCATTTCACCATTTCACCATTTCACCATTTCACCATTTCACCATTTCACCATTTCACCATTTCACCATTTCACCATTTCGCCCATGAACCTCGAACATATTACAAAACAAACCTGCAAGATCGCCATTGAAGCCGGCGAATTTCTCCGCGACGAAATAATAAAACTCCGTTCATCTGATGTAGAACTGAAAGGCTTTAACAATTTCGTAACCTACGTGGACCGTGCATCGGAATCCCTTATCATGGACCGTTTAACAAAACTGCTTCCGGGTTCAGGCTTCATCGCCGAGGAGAGTCCGGAATTGCAAAGCGCTGAATTTACCTGGGTCATCGATCCCCTCGACGGCACAACGAATTACATACACGGAGTCCCCCTGTATTGCGTGAGCATAGGACTTATGCAAGGCAGCCGTATCCTTGCCGGGGTAGTTTACGAAGTGAACCTGAACGAATGTTTCTATACCTGGGAGAATGCACCTTCCTATAAAAACGGGGAAGCGATCAGTGTGTCAAATACGCCGGCAGTATCCGAATCCCTCCTTGCAACCGGGTTCCCTTACTATGACTATGGCCGCATGGATGATTATCTCGATATTTTCAGGTACCTGATGGAGCACAGCCGGGGCGTCCGAAGGCTGGGATCAGCAGCAGCCGACCTGGCTTATGTTGCTGCAGGCCGTTACGATGGCTTTTATGAATACGGTCTCAGTCCGTGGGACGTTGCAGCAGGTGTTCTACTAGTGCAAAATGCCGGCGGAAAAGTATGCGATTTCTCTGGCGGGGATAATGTCATCTTCGGCAAAGAGATCATTGCAACCAATATCCCTATCCACAGCGAGTTTAAAAAACTTTTCGGCCCCTGGGTCAAATGCCATTGATTTTTATAGTAGTTTTACCTGCTGCTTGATTTTCATCTTGAACATACAAACAAACATTAAAGAAATAAGGTTCCTCCGCAATGTAACAATGGTTTCGGGAGGAATCGCCATGTTAATAGGCATCTTCGCCTTAGCTCTCTGGATTATTGGCGAGGGTAATCACTATACTTTCTTACCAGGATATAAGCCCATGTCGCCAGGCACCGGCGCTTTGTCCTTTTTACTCGGGTTCCTCTTACTGGACAGTCCATACAGTTTGAACAGCAAAGTATTCAAAAAGATTTACATGGCCGTTTCGGCATTCTTAATATTGTATTCACTTCTCCTGATCGCAGAATACTTTATTCCTTTCAGGCTGACTCCTGAGCTATATCTTTGGCACGTAAGTGAAGCCATGGGCAGATTTCCGTCTAGCCAAAGCTCACCTGTTTCAGGCTTGTTCTTTTTCCTTGGCGGAATTGCAGTGCTTGTTAAACTGTTTGGTAGTGAGCATAAAGGCATGATGAACCTGGTAGCAGGTATCGGAATGCTGATCCTCTATGCGGCATTTTGCTTCCTGGCCGGTTATCTGTTCGGAGTGCCGTTTCTTTACAATAGCGATGTTGTCCCCCTTTCTCTTCCCACTTCAATCTCTATCTTCTTCCTGGGATGTGGATTACTTGCCATGGGCGGCCCTGAGACTATCCTTCTTCGTCAGTTCTCCGGCAATAGCGGCGGAGCCCGGATACTGCGTGTTTTACTCCCCGTGATCGGGATTATCATGATCGTCGACGAAGGTCTGGATTCCATAATAAAAGATCTTCCAGCCATACAGTTTATCTTCACTACAACAGCTCTGGCAATACTCCTGATCCCACTTACAATTGTGGTCATTGTGAGGGTAGTGAAAACTGTTTTTATTGAAGCAGAAAAAGCAGAAGAAAGTCGCCGTGAGGCAGAAGCAGTACTCCAGGAAAGTGAGGAGAAATTCAGAAAACTGACCCAATCTGCTGCTGATGCAATCATTTCAATTGACCCCCAAGGTCTTGTATTGTTTTTCAACCACGCCGCTGAGAAAATTTTCGGATATACAGAACAGGAAGCATTAGGAAAATCTGTGGATATTCTTATCCCTGGTGAGCATGAAAAACCTCATACAAGCAGTATCCGCCGATACATGCAAACAGGCGAGTCAAAGCTTATCGGGGCAACCCGTGAACTTGAAGCCCGTCGCAAAGACGGAGAGATTTTCCCGATCGAGATATCCCTCTCGGAAGTCAAAGTGAATAAAGTACCCAATTTTATCGGAATCATCCGCGATATATCGGAACGGAAAGCAGCAGAAGTTTCGCTTGCTGAATCGGCCAGGAAACTGCATGAACTGAATGACACAAAAGATAAATTTTTTTCCATTATTGCCCACGACCTGAGATCTCCTTTCAACGCTATCCTGGGTTTGACTAATATGCTGGTGAATGAACACAGCAGGCATGACGAGGAGGAAATCGGTAAAATTATCGGGGCCATAAAAACATCATCCGAGAGAGCCTATGAACTCACCGAAAACCTTCTTCTCTGGGCCAACTCACAAACAGGAAAAATCACTTTTCATTCCGCTGAATTCAACATAAAAAAAACCATAGACCAAACCATTGGACTTGCAGCAATGCATGCCTCCATGAAACAAATCCGGATTATTTCGGTGGTTGCAGAGGATTATATCATATCGGGTGACCAGCAGATGGTTCACACCATAATGAGAAACCTGCTGTCGAATGCAATCAAATTCACTCCAGCGGGAGGCGTGATCAGCGTTTCTGCCTCCATTCGCGGCAATCTCTGTGAAATTTCAGTCAGAGATACCGGTGTGGGCATTCCGGCCGGGTATATATCGAAACTTTTCAAAATCGACAGCAACTATTCAACCCACGGAACCAGCGATGAAAAAGGCAGCGGGCTGGGACTCATTCTTTGTCATGAATTTATTGAAAGGCATGGCGGAAAAATATGGGTCGAGAGCAGAGAAGGAATCGGAAGCGCTTTCTTTTTCACCCTTCCGCAAAACAACTAAACAGCCCTTAAGCTGGACAAGTTGCTTACTCAGCCCATTCCTTCAAACGGTAAGGCGAAAAAAAACGAAAAACCTAAGCCTTTCTCTGATTCAATCCAAATACGGGCCTTTAAGAGTTTTGCAATCCCTTCAACAATAGACAACCCCAGCCCGCTGCCTTCATGACCACGGGTGTCGGATACATTCTCCTGCATGAATTTATTGAATATGCTATCATGAAGCTCTTTGTTTACACCAACTCCCGTGTCTTTAACAAAAATTACCAGCTCACTTCCCTGCAACGCAAATCCAATGGAAACATGGCCCTGTTTGGTAAACTTAACAGCATTATCGGCCAGATGGTTTATTACTTTGAATAATAGCTCAGGGTCTGTGTTGATTTTAACATTATCTGCGGATGACGGAATCTGAAGTTTTAATGTCAGTTTTTTTGCCTGACAAGAGGGCAGAAACTTTTGATAAACCTCTTCTAGCAGATCGCCTGGTGCAAATTGTATTTTCGTCACCTCCTGATTCCCCGAAACGAGGAGTGATATATCCATATAATCAGTTACAGTACTCAGAAGCCTCTCGCTGCTCGATCTTACTATTGCATGGTATTGTATTCTTTCACTCTGAGTCAGATCAGGATTAACCATCAGCTCGCTGAATCCGAGGATACCATTTAGAGGGGTGCGGATTTCATGGGTGATGTTATTCATGAAAGCGGTTTTCAGGCGGTCGCTCGACTCAGCCTCAATCATTTTCTTATAGAGTTCTCTGGTGCGTTCTTCGACCAGCAATTTCAGCCGGTTGCGCTGAAACCGGGCCATGAAATAATAAACGATAAAGAAAAATAACAGAAGAAAAAAGATCACCACGATAACATAAAAGAGAGATGAACGATAAAATGGCGGTACCAGACGAAAATTCAACCCGGCATACGACTGCGTATCCCATTGGCCACTTTCATTCGAAGCCATCACCTGAAACGAATAATCTCCGCCAGGAATGTTTGTATAATACACGTTTCTTAGCATGCCACATTCAATCCAGTCTTTGTCGTACCCCACCAACATGCAACGATATCTGATCTTCCCGGGATTCGAATAATTCAGCGCCGCGTAACGGAACTCAAGTCTATTGGAGTAAGAAAGAATAGACAAAGGGGATGTCATTTTAACCAGCTGCCCATCAACCAGAAATTCCTTGATAAAAACAGGAAAGAAATCAGACGAAGCTGTTTTCATCACGTTGGGATCTACCACCGAGACCCCTTTCATGGTAGGAAAAAGGAGCTTTCCGTCATGTGTTTTGAAACCAGAGGGAGAAACGCCCCCATTACATTCAATGGTCTCCATGCCGTCTGATTTTCCATAGACAACAGGACTCAGCGATTTGATTTTTAAATCGGCAAAATCAAGCAAGTCCTGTTTTTTTATTTTATATATGCCTTTATTACAGCTGATCCAGAAATAACCGAAGTCGTCTTCAAGAATCTTCAGGACGACCTCATTGATCAACCCATCTTTCACAGTAAACTGTGTGATCTTTCCACCCCTCATCAGGTTAAATCCATTGGAAGCAGTACCAACCCATAAATTCCCCTCTCTGTCTTCATACAACGATAAGATGTAATCATTAGATAATCCGTCTTTCTGGTTAAACACTGTGATCTTGTTTTTACTTATCCTGTTTAACCCGCCATTTGTGCCCACCCATAAATCGCCTTTACGATCCGGCAGAATGCAGTTAACATTATCGTTCGACAAGCCATCTTTGGTAGTTAATGCAGAAAACCTGCCATTTTCAAACCGGTTGATCGCACCGCCGATAGTGCCGGCCCAGATCACCCCGGAACTGTCGCAACACACTGCCGTCACTACATTGTCTGATAATCCGTTTTTCGTGGTATAGGTGTTGAATTTCTTGTTTTTATAGCAGCTGAGCCCTCCCCCCGAAGTACCGACCCAGAGTGTATGTTCCTTGTCTTCACTTATCGACAGAACAAGATAGTCAGACAGCCCGTCTTTTAGTGTAAAGCTTCTTAAATGACCATTTTCTAATCTGTTCAAACCTTTTCCAGCTATGCCCAGCCATAAAACCCCTGCATGGTCCTCAAATACAGGCAGAATAACATCCCCCGGGAGACCATCACGCATCGTCATGGTCTGAATCGATTTCTTCTTGATGCGGTCGATCCCGGCTCCTGAAGATCCTGCCCATATGTTCCCTTCCCGGTCTTCAAACAAGGCCACAATGAGCTCGCTCGAAAGACCGTCTTTCATGGTAAACGGATAAAATTGCCTATTCATCATCCGGGTAATCCCACCGCCATTGGTACCGATCCACAGCATTCCATGCTGGTCAAAGCAAAGTGAAGTGACCGCATTGTTGGTGAGCCCGTCTTTCATAGTGTAGTCCGAAAATTTATCCTGTCTCAGCACATTCAGTCCTCCACTCTTGGTACCAATCCACAGGCTCTGTTCTTTATCAAACGCCAGGGCTTCAATGAAATCACACGAAAGGCCATCCTTCGAAGAATAATTCTTAATCTTACCTTTATCGATCACCGAAAGCCCTTTCTGTGTTCCGGCCCATAGTCTGCCTTTAGCATCCATCGCGACCGAACGGATATAATTACATGCCAGTCCGTTCGTTGTATCGTAACGGCTCACTTTCCCTTTTTTCAAATAATTCAGCCCCCCACCCGATGTTCCTATCCATATCCCACCGCTTGAGTCCTCGCACAAATCGTAAATACGGTTATCTGATAATCCATTGGCCTTATTGTACTTAACATACGAATTATTCTTAAACCTGATCAGACCATCGCCTTCCGTTCCTATCCACAGGCTTGTATCTCGTCCCCCAAGTAATCTACTGATAAAATTTACGTTTAATCCCGGGATGTTCGATTTGTCCAACAGAGAAAACGTGCTGCCATCAAACCTCACCAGACCTTCTTCTGTGCCGAAAAACATCCACCCGTCGGCCGTCTGAGCTACCGTTATAATAGAATTCACAGGCAAGCCCTCATCCATCTGCCAGTTATCAACCTTCAGCCTGGGCATGGTTATAACGGCCGGGCGTTGTATTTGAGAGTATGAAAAACAAATAAAAAGACTCGTCAGAATAAAAAAGAAAAACATCCTTACATAAACCATACATTACTTTGTAACAGTCAAATATACATTAAATAAGTGAACACCTCCAATAAACTCTGATTATTTTAACCTTATTAATCGCAGTTTTTATGTAAGTTTGTAACAACCGTTGTAACAACCGGCAAAAAAGCCTTATCTGTAAACCAAATCATAAAAACATAAAAGGAATTACCATGAAATCAGTAAAAAATAACAACCCAAAAGATTCAAAGGTATATCTTATCGGAAGCGGGATCGCCTCTCTTGCAAGTGCTGTTTATCTTATCAAAGATGCAGGTATGCCGGGTGAGAACATCCATATTCTCGAAAAAGACAATATTTTAGGCGGAGCCCTCGATGGAGCCGGTGATGCAGAAAAAGGCTTTGTTGTGAGAGGCGGAAGA
>CAIWXI010000042.1 GCA_903916595.1 uncultured Bacteroidales bacterium
TACGGAACCGTGGCTTCGCAGTTCAACGACCCCGGGGTAAATCAGCTCTACAAAGCTCTGATCAAAACCATTACGGCCAGAACCGGTGTGGAATTCAGCAGCAGTTTTGAAGGCCGGGACGAGATGAAAGACAAGATCTTCATCATCCCCCCTTCGCGTGTGCGATACCTCAGCGAGATAGCCGATACCGTGAAGAACTACAATACCTGGTCTGTTGAACAGGCCACGATAGCGCAGAGGTTGTACGGTATCTCCCAGACCATTGAAGCCATCCGCAGTACACCACCAAAAGAACGTGAGAAAAATCCGGATCTTCATTCACATGATTGCAACCTTATGCTTGAGCTGGACCTGCTTTTTGATGAGCAGCTGAAGAAACTTGAGCCTGCGAACTATGACATTATAAAAAACTGGGCTGATAAGGTTAAATCGTATAGTGACGAGGATTATATTTACACGGTCAGGGGCAAGGACATCAAAGTCAAGACCCATACCGAATCGCTTTCGCATCTGCAGATCCCGAAAATATCTCTTCCGAGGTACCAGGCCTGGGGCGATATTTTGAAATGGAACCTCAGGGAGAACGTGCCGGGTGAGTTTCCTTTTGCCGCCGGGGTGTTCCCGTTCAAACGCACGGCCGAGGATCCCACCCGTATGTTTGCAGGGGAAGGCGGACCCGAGCGAACCAACAAACGCTTCCATTACCTGTCGCACGGACTGCCTTTCGTAAGGCTGTCAACAGCTTACGACAGCGTGACCCTTTACGGCTTCGACCCCGACATAAGGCCCGATATATACGGGAAGATAGGCAACTCGGGTGTTTCTATTGCCTGTCTCGATGATGCAAAGAAACTGTTTTCGGGCTTCGACCTGCTGGATCCCAATACTTCGGTTTCGATGACCATTAACGGTCCGGCTCCGGCCATGGTTGGTTATTTTATGAATGCAGCCATTGACCAGCAGTGTGAGAAATATATCAAAGAACACGGCCTGGCAGATGAAGCCGTAAAAACCATCCAAGCCATTTATAAAAAGAAGGGCACTGTAAGGCCGGAGTACCAGGGCCTGCTGCCTGAAGGCAACAACGGCCTCGGGCTGATGCTGCTGGGAGTTACCGGCGACCAGATACTGCCTGCAGAAGTCTATGCAAAGATAAAAACCGAGACCCTTTGCCAGGTTCGTGGCACGGTTCAGGCCGATATACTGAAAGAGGACCAGGCCCAGAATACCTGTATTTTCTCTACCGATTTCGCCCTGAAGATGATGGGCGACATACAGCAGTATTTCATCGATAAGGGTATCAGGAACTTTTATTCTGTATCCATTTCCGGATATCATATTGCCGAAGCCGGGGCTAATCCCATCACCCAGCTGGCGCTTACTCTTTCGAACGGCTTCACCTACGTGGAATACTATGTTTCGAGGGGGATGAACGTGAATGACTTCGCACCAAATCTTTCTTTCTTTTTCTCAAACGGCATCGACCCCGAATATTCGGTGATAGGCCGTGTAGCCCGCCTTATCTGGGCCAAGGCCATGAAGCTCAGGTACAAAGCAGATGTGCGTTCGCAGATGCTCAAATATCACATACAGACTTCGGGCCGCTCTTTGCATGCCCAGGAGATCGATTTCAACGACATCCGCACTACCCTTCAGGCCTTATATGCTATCTATGACAACTGCAATTCCCTGCATACCAATGCCTACGACGAAGCCATCACCACGCCTACCGAAGAATCGGTACGCAGGGCCATGGCTATACAGATGATCATTAACCATGAACTCGGACTGGCAAAAAACCAGAATCCGATTCAGGGGTCTTTTATCATAGAAGAGCTAACCGACCTGGTAGAGGAAGCGGTGATGCTGGAATTTGAAAGGATCTCCGAAAGGGGTGGTGTGCTTGGGGCCATGGAGACCATGTACCAGAGGAGCAAGATTCAGGAAGAGTCTCTGTATTATGAGAACCTGAAAAACAGCGGAAAACTGCCGATCATGGGCGTGAACACCTTCCTTTCAAGCAAAGGTTCTCCTACCGTATTACCGGGCGAAGTCATCCGCAGTACAGAAGAAGAAAAACAATACCAGATAGAGATGCTTAAACAACTGCATGCTACCTGGCAGGAAGAATCGGAGAAAGCGCTTCATCAGCTGAAGTATGCCGCAACCCGGAATATGAATATCTTTGAAAGCCTGATGGAGGCAGCGAGGTTCTGTTCCATAGGGCAGATCACCCATGCCCTGTTTGAGGTGGGGGGACAGTACAGGAGAAATATGTAGCTAAAACCATTATGGATATGAAATGTAACATTTTAGTGGTTAACCCCAAGGATAAGGTTACCCAGATCGCTGTCTACCAGAATTACAAGCTCCTTTACGTGAATAACCGCTACCATTCAACCGACGAGCTTTTGGCTTTTGAAACGATTTACGACCAGCTCGAATTCCGCAAGCAGATTGTGCTGAAGGAACTTCAGAACAACGAATTCAACCTCAGTGAGGTGAAGATCGTGATTTCGCGTGGAGGTTTGGTGAAGCCTGTGGACTCGGGGGTGTTTGGGGTGAATGAGGCGTTGAAACATGACCTTAGAAACAGTCCGGTTGGAGTGGATATTATTAACCTGGGAGGTTTACTTGCCGATGCTGTTGCAGCAGCGATCCCGGGATCCGTGGCGATGATAGCCGATCCCACCGTGGTGGATGAGATGGAAGATGTTGCGCGTATCACGGGAGCGCCGGGCATTGAGCGAAAATCAATTTTCCACGCCCTGAACCAGAAAGCGATTGCCAAGCTGTTTGCCGAAAGTCAGAATATGAAGTATAACGACCTGAACCTGATCGTGGCTCATATGGGCAATGGTACAACTATCGGCGCTCACCGCAAAGGGAAGGTGATCGATGTGAACCAGGGTTTTGAAGGCGACGGGCCTTTCTCGATGATACGCAGCGGAAGTCTGCCCCTGGGCGATGTGGTCAATATGTGCCTTGTTGAAAAACGCTCGTCGGAAGAGATTTTCTGTTTGCTCACCCACTGCGGCGGCATAAGGGCTCATCTGGGTACCACCGACCTCACGGCTATAGAATTCCGGATAAAAAACGGAGACGAAAAAGCAAAAAAAATTATCGAAGCCATGGCATACCAGGTGTCGAAATGCATTGGCGAGATGTTCGTGGTTCTGAAAGGCGAGGTAGATGCCATACTGCTTACCGGTGAAATCGCACATTCGGACCGGGTGATCAATTTCATCATCGATCATGTGAAAAAACTGGCCAAGGTAGTGGTTTATCCCGGCGATAACGAGATCCAGGCGATGGCCAGCAATGCGCTGCGGGTACTACAGGGGGAAATGAGCGTTAACGAATACAAATAGCGAAGAAAAGAATATCGAATTTCGAACGTTGAATGTTGAACGGAATTAATAATTCGACATTCAAAATTCGTTGATCGATATTCAATATTCAATTCTACGGATTTCTAATTATTAATGATGAAGTTACATGTTATAAACACCGGCAACCTCAAGCTCGACGGCGGCGCTATGTTCGGCGTTGTACCCAAGGTAATGTGGAGCAAGATTTATCCCTGCGACGAGAACAATCTGTGCAACTGGAGCATGCGATGCCTTCTGGTTGAAGACGGGGAACGCAAAATCCTTATTGACTGCGGAATGGGCGACAAGCAGAGCGAAAAATTCTTTTCAAATTATTACCTGAACGGCGACGACAGCCTGAAAAAATCACTTGCTTCACTTGGTCTGACTGCGGATGACATCACCGATGTGATCCTGACTCATCTCCACTTCGATCATTGCGGGGGAGCCGTGAGCTGGAATGCCGACCGCAGCGGATACGTCCTCACCTTTAAAAACGCCATCTACTGGACCAGCCGCCAGCATTGGGACTGGGCCACCAATCCGAACAACCGGGAAAAAGCGTCCTTTCTGAAGGAAAACATCCTGCCAATAAAAGAACAGGGAATACTGAACCTGGTGGAAGAAGATACTGAGATCTACCCTGGTATCAGCCTGCGTTTGTTCTATGGTCATACCGAAGGTCAGGCCATTCCTTTTATTAAGTACAGAGACAGGACAGTCGTTTATATGGCCGACCTTCTGCCGGCCGCGGCCCATGTGCCTTTACCATACGTGATGGCCTACGATACACGGCCGCTGATCACTCTTGATGAAAAAGAAGCCTTTCTAAAAGAGGCAGCCCGGAAAGAGTATATCCTCTTTCTGGAGCACGACATTTTAAACGAATGTTGTACCGTACAGGAAACTGAAAAAGGGGTGAGGGTTAAAGAAACATTTCCGCTGCCGGCAGTATCCTGAAATTTTATAAAACCTTCATTATGAATGAAGATCAGGTCAATCTCAATCAACTCTCCGAAAAGCTCAACGGGCTGATGAAAAGGCAGGAGTCTTTTCAGAAGGAGATAGAGGAGCTGCGCTCTGAGATCAGAAAACTTGCTGCTGGTCCTGCTGAAGGGATCGTGGTTGAGCCGGTAGTAGCTGAACCGCTCATGCCCAAACCGCTAAGCGAGGAGCCCGGACTTTGGAAAGCAGTTGTTGAGAAAACAGTAAGCAGGGAAAAAGAAAGTCCGCGTTTTCGCGCTAACCTTGAAAAATTCATTGGCGAGAACCTGATCAACAAGATCGGTATCGTGATCCTTGTAATTGGTGTCGGTATCGGGGCCAAGTACGCCATCGACCATGACCTGATCAGTCCGCTTACCAGGATCATCCTTGGTTACATCGTCGGGCTGGGGCTCATGGGATTTGCCATCCGCCTTAAAAAACAATACGAAAACTTCAGCGCGGTATTGCTCAGCGGGGCAATGGCTATCATGTATTTCATAACATTTGCTGCCTACAGCTTTTTTGAGCTGATCCCTCTTACGCTCACTTTTTCTCTTATGGCGCTGTTCACCGTGTTTACCGTGGTTGCAGCCATCACGTATAATATGCAGGTAATCGCTCATATCGGGCTGGTAGGCGCGTATGCCGTGCCATTCCTTTTGAGCGATGGTTCAGGGAAAGTGGCGATACTGTTCAGCTACATGGCAATTATCAATGCCGGCATCCTTTCCATTGCCGTGATGAAGTACTGGAAGCCGCTGTATTATTCTTCATTTCTTCTTACCTGGCTGATTTTCATCACCTGGTTCATACCCAAGTATGAGGATGCCGGTCATTTTGCATTGGCCTGGGTATTCATCTCTGTTTTCTTTGTTACTTTTTATCTCATTTTTCTCTCCTATAAATTGCTGAAAAAGGAGAAGTTCAGAATTGACGATATCCTTCTGCTTCTGGCCAATTCTTCTGTGTTTTACGCACTGGGATACGCTTTGCTTCGCTATCATTTAGGGGGAGAAAAATTTCAGGGCCTGTTTACTCTTGGAAACGGATTGATACATTTTATTGTTTGCATCATTATTTTACGGTGGAAGGAGTCGGACAGGAATCTCTTTTATTTTACCGTCGGACTGGTGATCTCGTTTATCACTATTTCCGTGCCGGTGCAGCTCCACGGGAACTGGGTAACCATGTTGTGGGCAGCAGAAGCCGCCGTGCTTTTTCATATTGGCAGGAAGGGAAATACGGCCGTGTATGAGTTGCTATCTTACGCTCTGATGATCCTGGCTTTTTTCAGCTTGATACTGGGATGGCCTGAGGTGTATCATACCAGCGGCGAATGGCCCGAAGGTATAAAATTCATTACCCTGTTCAACATAAATTTCCTGACTTCAGCGCTGTTCATCGCCTCTTTTGCATATATCAATGTGCTGAATCTTAATAAAAAATTCATTTCCCCTCTGTCTGGCCAGCATAAGCTCAACCGGCTAATGAATTTTATCATTCCTGGCATGCTGCTGATCGTGCTGTATTTCACTTTTTATATGGAAATTTCTGCTTTCTGGAATCAGCGCATAATGCAAACAGTTGTTAAGGTTAATGATGCGGTTTCGGGGGTGCAGATCTACACCAACGACAACATAACGCAGTATAAAACAATAACGCTTCTGGCTTATTCCCTGTTGTTTCTTTCCCTGCTTTCATGGGTGAATATCAAGAAACTGAAGAACAGTCTCCTCGGGCTGATTAACCTGGGATTCAGTCTGGCCGCGGTAGGCTTGTTCCTTACTGTCGGGCTGATCGCGTTGGGAACACTTCGTGAATCTTACCTGAGCCAGGAGCTCCCGGCGTATTTTTACAGGGGCTTCATGCTCGTTGGCATAAGGTATGTTGCGTTTGGGTTTCTTGCTTTGATGTTATTTGCAGTGTATCGGTATGTGCAGGAAGAATTCCTTGGCACCGGGCTGAAGATGGAATTTGATATATTCCTGCATGTTGTTTTGCTGACGGTTGCAAGCAACGAGCTAATCAACTGGATGGACCTTTCGGGGGCGGAAGATTCCTTCAAGCTTGGCCTGAGTATTCTGTTCGGACTTTATTCGGTTTTCCTTATAATACTGGGGATATGGAAGAAAAAAATTCACCTTCGCATCAGCGCCATCGTTCTTTTCTCCCTGACTCTGCTGAAACTCTTTTTCTATGACCTTTCTTCCCTCAGCACCATAGGCAAAACCATTGTTTTCGTAGTGCTTGGCGTGTTGCTGCTGATTATTTCCTTCCTTTACACGAAGTACAGACACGTGATTTTCGAAGACGGGAAAGAGGAGTGAAGATTACTCATAAAATCTTCTCTATAATTCATCTTTTCTGAATCCAATCCTGGTCCGGGGGTGTAACTTTTTTTGATGCAATTCGTCGAGACGTTTAAGCAGATAGTTAAAAGCTTGTGTAAACTTTTTATCAAGTATCCCCATCTGGTTTTTGAGTTCTTCACTTTCCTTAATCAGGGAACGATATCTGGAGAATGCCCTCATAATTTCAATATTCATAAGAATTGCCTTCTCGGATTCAGATCGTTCAAGATCAGTCAGTTCGAACATGAAATCCTGCGGAAACCTGGAAACGTTGCGTTTAACCTGTTCCTTAAGAAGTTTTGTTGGCACTTCATAAAGAATGCAGGAAAGTTGACAAAGTGATATCTTTTTTCAAAAATTATTTCAGTTTTTTCCCGATCTCGTCGAGCATCAGAGTGGTCATTTTGGCCAGGTCATAAACAGAGGAAAGACCCCAGTCTTTGCGTGCCACGCTGTCGTCGATGCTGGCAGGCCATGAGTCGGCAATCGCCTGGCGGAAGTCGGGTTTGTATGTGATGGTGAAATCAGGTATATGCTTTTTGATCCCGGCTGCCAGGGTTTTCGGATCAAAAGATATTCCGGCCACATTATAGCTTGAGCGCAACGAGAGTTTCGAAGCATCGGCTTCCATCACATCGATGGTTGCCTTGATAGCGTCGCTCATGAACATCATGGGAAGGGCCGAATCGGGACCAAGAAAACATTCATATTTTTTATGGCGGATGGCTTCGTAGAAAATCTCGACAGCGTAGTCTGTTGTGCCACCGCCGGCTTCGGTCTTGTAACTGATGAGTCCCGGATAACGGAGGCTGCGGGTATCGACACCGTATTTGTTGAAAAAATATTCGATCCAGCGTTCCCCTGCCTGTTTACTTATGCCATATACCGTGTTCGGTTCCATGACCGTATACTGTGGAGTGTTGTAACGGGGTGTTGTTGGTCCGAACACAGCGATAGAGCTGGGCCAGAATATCTTTTTAAGTTTTACTTCTCTGGCGATCTCAAGCAGGTTGAAAAGGCTGCGCATATTGATATCCCATGAAGGCATGGGACGTTTTTCGGCGTTTCCAGAAAGGATGGCAGCCAGGTGATAAACCTGGGTGATTTTTTCATGTTCGATGATGAGCTGGAGTTTTGAGGCATCCATCACATCGAGGATCTCGAAAGGGCCGCTTTCCCTGATCTCGGCCGGCGCCGGACGGATATCGGTTGCAATGACGTTAGAGTTTCCGTAAATTTTTCGTAGTTCAAGAGTGAGTTCCGAGCCTATCTGGCCCGAGCAACCAATGACGAGAATTTTTTCCATATTTATGTTTAGGGATCAGATACAAAAGTAGGAAGTTCTGTGAAATTAATAGCAGTCAACCCGGATATTCATTATTTTAGCAATAAAATATTCAGTCGATCCCAATAACATTACAATGAAAACAACCGGAATTTACATGAACCTCTTCCTGACAATGACGCCAAAAAGGCAGTGACCTTTACCACAGGCACGGCACGGGTAAAAATGAAAGTTGATTCACTCGAAAACGTTCTCTGCCAGATCACCGTTTCGGCCACAGATTCAGTCCAGTCATCCTCGAAAACCATGGAACTCACCGTGAATGCCATCCAGGGTGTATGTAAGAAGCTGGGGATAAAATGCACGGTTGAGGATAAATAGATCTGCCCGCACTTTCGGCCATCTGGTTCACATTCTGAATCTCAAAATATTCCTACCTTTGATGATTGAAAGATCACGTATGGAATCAAGCCTTTTTCTTTATAATACCCTCTCGCGCAGTAAGGAAAAATTCGAGCCTTTAAATCCACCTTTTACCGGAATGTATGTTTGCGGTCCGACGGTTTATGGAGATCCGCACCTGGGGCATGCCAGGCCGGCGATCACCTTTGATCTGGTGTTCAGATATCTGCTTCATCTTGGGTATAAAGTCAGGTACGTGAGAAATATTACTGACGTCGGGCACCTGGAGCATGATCTTGACGAGGGTGAAGATAAGATTGCGAAGAAAGCCAGGCTTGAACAACTGGAGCCCATGGAGGTTGCCCAGTATTATACCGACCGCTATTTCATTTTCATGGATGCCTTGAATGTGAAAAGGCCGAGCATTGAGCCCAGGGCATCGGGGCATATGATCGAGCAGATAGAATTCGTAAAGAAGATACAGGATGCAGGATACGGGTATGAAGTGAATGGTTCGGTTTATTTCGACATAGAGAAATACAATAAAAAACATCAATACGGGAAGCTTTCGGGGCGTGTGCTGGAGGATCTTCTTTCGAACACACGCGAGCTTGAAGGCCAGGATGAGAAGCGCAATCCGGCCGATTTTGCTTTATGGAAAAAAGCCCAGCCTGAGCATATCATGCGCTGGCCTTCACCCTGGAGCGAAGGTTTTCCTGGCTGGCATCTCGAATGTTCTGCCATGGGCACAAGATACCTGGGTGAAAATTTTGATATTCACGGGGGCGGAATGGATTTGTTGTTCCCCCATCATGAATCGGAAATTGCCCAGAACCAGGCAGCCCTGGGGCATGAGTCGGTGAAGTACTGGATGCATAACAATATGATCACCATCAATGGACAGAAGATGGGAAAATCACTTGGGAATTTCATCACCCTCGATGAATTCTTTACCGGATCAAACGCAGCCCTGGCTCAGGCTTACAGCCCGATGACCATCAGGTTTTTTATATTGCAGGCCCATTACCGCAGCACCCTGGATTTCTCGAACGAGGCATTGCAGGCGGCTGAGAAAGGGCTGAAACGTCTGTTCGCAGCCATGGAGGTCCTTGATAAGATGCAAGATGCAGGATGCGGGATGCGGGATGCAGGATGCGGGATGCAGGATGCAGGATGCGGGATGCAGGATGCGGGATGCCATCCGCAGTCAGAAGAAATCAAAAAGATCCGCAATACCTGCTATGAAGCCATGGACGATGATTTCAGCAGTCCAATGGTCATTGCAAACCTGTTTGAAGGGGTGAGATTAATCAACTCGGTAAATGATAAAAAAGAATTTTTGTCTGCGGATGACCTTACGTTACTGAAACAGACTTTTGAGACTTTTGTATATGATATCCTCGGACTGAAGAGCGAGCTCAGTGGCGATAATTCTGAGTATATCAAAGGGCTGATGGAACTTGTGCTCGAAATCAGGCAAAGCTCACGTGCAAAAAAGGACTGGGGGACATCCGACAAGATCAGGGATGGATTGGCGGCACTGAAGATCACGGTCAAAGACGGAAAGGACGGAAGCAATTGGGAGCTGGGGAAATGAATATCGAATATTGAATATCGAACATTGAATGTCGAACGGCAGATAAAATTCAACATTCGATATTCCGTTGATCAATATTCAATATTCAGTACTTTTTAAGGACGTGACACACACAAAATAACACTTAAACAAGTTTTTAAATGAAAACACTAAAAACCCTTGCACTGCTGGCCATCGGATTGGTTCTGATCGTCAGCTGTACTTCAAAAAAAGAAAAGATGAACAGCGAACTTAAAAGCTTTATCAAAAAGCATGATTCCCTGATAATCCCCTTGTACAAGGAGGTGGCGCTTGCCGGATGGAATGCAGCCATTTCAGGAAAGGCAGAGGATTATAAGAAGTCGGAAGACGTTCAGTTACAGATCCTGAAGATCACATCAAACAAGGAATCACTTGCGAAGCTTAAAGAGATCAAGATCTCGGGGCTGATCTCCGATTCCATTCTGTCGCGGGAGCTCGATGTACTGTACCGTACTTATCTGATGGCTGAAGCCGATACTGCTAAGCTGAATGCCGCGGTGCGCATGCAGACACAGATCGAGATGAAATATTCGAATTTCCGGACTGAGGTAAAAGGAAAAAAACTGTCGGACAACGACATTGAAGACATCCTGAAGCATTCAAAAAACACGGAAGAACAAAAAGCGGCATGGATGGCCCAGAAAAAAATCGGTCCTGTGGTTGCTGAGGATCTGAAAAAGCTGGTGAAGCTGCGCAATGAGATTGCCAAGGACCTGGGGTTTAAAAATTACCATCAGATGAGCCTGACCCTGAGCGACCAGGATCCCAAAGAAGTCAGCAGCCTGTTTGAGGAACTCGACACTCTTACAAAAGGAGCGTATGCTGAAGTCAAGGGAGATATCGACAATTATCTGGTGAAATATTATGGTATGAAAAGCAAAGACGAACTCATGCCGTGGAATTACCAGAACCGTTTTTTCCAGGAAGCGCCGAAGATTTATGATGTGGACCTGGATAAATATTATAAGGATAAAAACCTTGAAGTACTTACTGCCACTTACTATGCCGGAATTGGCCTGCCTATCGACGAAATGCTGAAGAAGAGTGATCTGTATGAGAAGCCCGGCAAGAACCAGCATGCTTTCTGCAGTGATATGGATAAGGAGGGCGATGTTCGTGTTCTCTGTAACATCAAGCCTAACTCATATTGGATGGGGACTATGCTTCATGAATTCGGTCATGCTGTTTATGACAGGTATAAGGAAATGAGCGTGCCCTGGGATCTTCGCGATCCTGCCCATACTTTTACTACTGAAGCCATCGCCGAGCTGTTCGGCCGTTTTGCTTCCAATCCCCAGTGGCTGAAAGATAATGCCGGCATCAGTGAGGAAGAGAAGATGAAGATTGCCGATAATGCCCTCAAATCACTGCGGCTTCAGCAGCTTGTTTTCAGTCGCTGGGCCCAGCTGATGTACAATTTTGAAAAGGAAATGTACAGCAACCCCGATCAGGACCTGAACAAACTGTGGTGGGATCTGGCCGGGAAATACCAGATGTTGAAACGCCCCGAAGGCCGGAACGAACCGGATTGGGCTACCAAGATCCATATTGCCACGTATCCTTGTTATTATCATAACTACCTTATGGGCGAGATCCTTGCTTCACAGCTGTATTATTACATTGTGACCAATGTGATCAAGAGCGGGGACTTCAGATTCCAGAGTTTTTCGAACAATAAAGGGGTAGGCGAATACCTGAAGGCAAAGATCTTTATGCCGGCTAACAGGTATTACTGGAATGACGTGATCGAAAAAGCCACGGGCGAAAAGCTCACCGCAAAGTATTACGCTAAACAGTTCGTGAAATAATCACAGCGGCCCGGACCTGTTCCGGATTATTGCTGATAAACCTTAATCATCATTGCCTGACAATCATCTTCCTGATTATTTGGTTGTCGGCATTGCGAAGGATGATGGTATACAGTCCGGCGGGAACACTTCCAAGGTCAACAGGAGTAATTGTTGTCCCTTTCACTGTGATCGTTTTATCCCGGTACACTATAACGCCAAGGCTGTTTAAGATCTCAATCGTATAACTGGTTTCCGAAGAGCTGTTCATCGAGAGGTTGAATTTCCCGCTGTTAGGCATAGGGTAAATACTGATTGAACCGTCGTTCTTTTCACCTATTCCAACTCCTTGAATGTAAATATTGTTGGAAGTGTCTGACTGACAATTGTTCAGTGTTACAACAGTCCAGTACCAGCCCGGGGAAGCTATCTGCACCCAATAAACCTGGCCGGTTGCGCCGGCAATGGCTAAACCGTCGTGATACCACTGGTTGCCAGTAAAAGCACTCGAAGTAAGCTCGTAACCGTTTGAAGTGATTACCGGTATAGGCGGTATTGCATTCACTTCCACATAGAGGTTTGAAGGAGCGCCGTTTCCACATCCATTATTACCTGCAACGGAGATAGTACCTGAAGCGGCATTAGCTGCGAAATTGACAGTGATGGAGTTTGTTCCTGTGCCCGAGGCTATGGTAACATTGGCGGGTAGGGACCAAACGTAAATCTGTGCATTGGGAATTGCATTTGCCTGGTAAGGAACATTCTGAGCTCCAACACAAACAGAATTGGATCCGTTGATTGCTCCGGCAGGGTCAGGCGCAGGATTCACACTCACGTTGAGTACAAAGGGTGAGGGGGCCTGGCAGCCACCCAGGTTATAATAGTTTACGCTCACCCATCCCGGACCGGCAGAATTCCAAATGACCTGGATATTATATGTTCCGGCCCCAAGTGCGATGGTTCCGCCGGGAGAAATATTCCACTGGTAATTCGTCATTCCGGGTTCAGTGGCATAGCTGACATATCCTGAGTTTACGCAAACATCATTATCCCCTGAAATTATAGGGTTGGGTATACCTACGACTGACACGGGCAGGGTGCTTGAAGGTCCGGGAGTACAAGTGACTCCGGCTACTGTGATATTGCCTGACTGGGCAGTGGCGGCAAAATTAACTGTAATGTTTTGTGTTCCTGCACCGCTGACTATCGTAGCTCCTGTTGGTACTGTCCAGGCATAAGTGCTTACATTCGGGATCGGAGCAATTGAATAAGCAACAGCCGTCTGTTCCTGGCAAACAGTTCCCGGGCCTGAGATAGGACCGGCTGCTCCGGCTGTGGCACAGGTCGAGAAGGTCATATCGGCTCCGGTGAAGGATCCTGCTGTACAGGTTACGTTACACGCATAATGATAAGTCGTGTTTGGCAGAAGGTTGGTAAGGTTTGCAAATACAGCTGATGGTGTAAGCCCGTTAAGAGTAAAAGGTGAGCCGGCTACAACATTGGTATAATTAGAGGTCAGGCCATAGTAGAAATAAATGAAGGTGTTGAAATTCTTTGGGGTCACAGAACCATTAACGGTGGCATTAGTAAGAGTAATATTGGTCGCAGGTAGTGTGGTCGGATCAGGAACCTGTCCTGAAATAGTAATTAATAATGAATCTTTCATGGTGGCGTCCTGCACCGAGACAGCTTTAGCATAAACCGTGCCGTTAGCCAACGGAGTAACGAGTCCGTTTGCATTGATAGTCGCAAAAGCACCGCTAACCGGTACTATACTCCATGTAACGTTCTGGTTGGAAGTAAGCGGGAAAATAGTGTCGACAATTTGCAAAGTTGCGTTATTTACAGTGATGGTAACGGGAACATTATTCTGGGTAGCCACCTTGATAGCAACAAGGCCACCTATGGAAACACCCTGGGCATACCCTCTGTAACCGGCCGCACCCCTGTTCTCGGTCCATGCCCCCGCGCATTTATTCGGACCTATAGGAGTAAAATTGAAGCGCATCTTAGGTTGGCTGGGAGTAGGTGTAGAGCTGAGTTCCACTTTATTCCCTGGCCAAACAAAGTTACCACTGGCATCGAGACGCACTGCATAAATCTTATAATCCGAATCAGTGTAAGCCATAAACATGGGTCCATCAGTTATCATTGCTATGCGGTCAATGTGCTGGTCTCTTGTTGTGGAGATAGGATAAACAACTTTTGCCGCATCGGTGAATTGCCTGGCTCCGGTTGTCTTCAGGAACTTCTGAACATAAATTCCATACTGGCTTTGCAGGGTATTGCACATATTTGCTACTGAATAGATGTAATTAGATCCGGGCTGCATGTTGATATCGGTCACCATCTGGTAATTATCGGTGGTTCCAACAGCAGTATTGAAATTCGAACCGTTAATTCCCCAGGGAATAGTCCCGCCCGGATTAAGACGCTGAAGGAATGAATTGAAACGTGAGCCCGGCGAAACATAGTAGCCAAAATAGGTGGTATCTGCATCAGCAAGTATAGAATAGTACCTGGCTGCGCTTGAACCCTGTGTACTGAGCTGCACGGGTGAATACAATGCTGTACCAGAATTATCAAATGCCTGGGCCCATAATGTTGTATTAATGCCGACACCTCTTCTCTGGATTAACATCGTAAATTTTCCACCGGAGTTAGCGACAATTTGCCCCCTGGTTGTTCTTGTTATACCTACCTTAACCTGAATAGGGGTTGCCCAAACTGTAGTGCCGGATACCGAGATTTTCTGGAGATTCAATGTTGCGCTTGCGGTTTCGTCCCAGCACACAATAGTTTCACCTGTGGTTAAAACCGTTGGATTTGGCGAAAGGCCTCCACCAAGGAGCACCCCGTTAGGGCTCCAGAGATGGTTGCCCGACTGGTCTATTTTGTACAAATAGGCATTCATACCACTTCTCAGGTCCTGCATGGCGATGATAAGGTTATTAGCTGCGTCCAGACAGATATTAAATACAAAGGTAGCGGTTCCTGAAGGCTGGTTGCTGACCATGATGCCATCAGGACCGAGAAGCTTGTAACCATTTGCATCGAGTAGCTGGGCTCTCATGGCGTAGTTGCCGGAAGTCTGACTGTAAAAGGCGATCCATGTTTTACCATCTGTCGTCGGAGCTGCAAGCTGAACGTCATCAGTAAAACTTGATAGCAGAAGATTCACAGAAGTGTTCGGATTCCATTGTGCCCTTGCCATTCCCGGTCCAAGAACAAGGATAGCGAAAACTGCAAAAAAGGAAGCGAGTGTCACAAAGCTCGTACGATTTTTTTGTTGGTTGGGTTTCATGTAATTGTTGTTAAATGGTTAATTTTCGGTTAATTAAAATAAAAATACTCCTTTTGGGGAGGGTTTCATAATAATCTGCCATATCCATACTACGGCAGTAATAAATATACTTGGTATTTTACTACGGCAAATATGTTTATATTACAGAAAACCAACAATTTAAAACTGAAAAAGAAAAGTATGGATATTTACATCGGCGGCCAGGCCTAATTTTTTCCTGAGGCGGTTCCTTGCCGATTCAACGCTACGTAACTCCCTGAAAGTGATGGATGAAATTTCTTTTGTTGAGAGGCCTAGTTTTAAAAGGGCACAGATTTTTTTATCGTTTGGTGAAAGATCCGGGAAACTGGTACTTAGGTTTTTTTCGAATGATTGATGGACTTCTTCGAAGTACAAACGGAATTCTTCCCAGTCAGAGCCCGAGGAATACTGCTGTAAATCGGAGATCATCCGTCTGATGCTTTCGGCCCTTTCCTTATCCCTGGGGCTCAGACCAAGCAGTATCGGCTTTAATTCGCTGGTAGTTTTTGAAACAAATTCATTATTTCGGGCCAGATGAAGGGCATATGAAGTGAGCTGGCGGTTTTTATAATCCAATTCCAGTTCAAGGGCCTGTTCCTTATGCAAATGCATATTCTTCTCCTGCTTATGCAGCTGATCGGCCTGGTTGAGGATCATCCGGTTCTTCTCACTTTCCCGTTTATTATTACGTATCAGGCTGATGACAAAGTAAATGAATAGAAAAACAATAGCTGCTGCTGCGATAAGAAGGATACGTTGGCGCTCGATTGAAAGTTGCTGAAGGTGGATTTTTTGCTGAAGGATTTTATTATCTTTTTCCTTGTTAATGACCTCAGATACTGCCTGGATCTGCTCGATCTTAGTGAGGCTGTTCATGGTTTCCAGGGAATCGTTCAGTACAAGGTACTTCGAATAAAGATCATAAGCTTTTTTATTATCTTTTATCTTTTCAAAATATTTAGCAGCGGTGCGGTAAACGAGTAAATTCTCCGAAGGATTATTCAGACTCTGAGCGATCATCATGGCTTTATTGATATAGGCCGTTGCCGAATCATTATTGTTAATGCTATGGTAAAGCGATGAGATTGAAAGGAAGGATTCTATAAGGGAAATCTGATACGATTGTTTTATCTGAATATCTGCGGCCTGATGGTAGTATGTAAGAGCTACCGGGAAGTTTCCCATATCCTGGTATAAATCTCCGATATTGGAGTACAGAAATGAAAGGCTGTAGAAATTCTTATTGATGTTCAGCTGGTTCAATGCCATCAATGCATATTCCAGGGCCCTGGGTAAATTATGCCGGCGGCTGTAAATGCCTGCCAGGTTATTGTAATTAATGAACAGTTCTTCCCGGATCTTTAATTCACTGTTGATCACAACTGCTTTATTGAAGAGTTCCTCTGCTTTATTCAGTTCATTCCTGCTGAAATATAGTTTCCCTATATTATTGAACACTTTTGCTTTACCTGCTTTATTACTTATAGAGTCACAAATACGGAGAGAGATCAGATACATGGCAAGGGCTTCGTTCCATAGCCCGGTTTCTTCATAAATGGCACCGATAACTGTATAAACTGTGCTGATCTTTTTCTGATCATCGGCAGATTTTGGTGATTTGGCATCCAGATACTGCTTCAGATCGTTAAAGATATCGAGGGCTTTGGCATGGGTGCCTTGCTCAAGAAGGAACAAGCCTATTTGTTTTGAGATAAGGTAGGCTTTGTCGAAGTCGGCCGGACTAAAAGGTGTATTGAGCAAAGAGTCAATCCTGCTTCTGTCAGCTGTTCTCTGAGAGGATTTGCTGATGGCATTTTTATAATGAGTTTCAGCCTTGGTAAGAAAAGAAAATGGCTGTTGGGATGCAAAAAGCACAGAATGAAAGAAGAAAAACAGAATAAGAATAAAGAGGCGCATGGAATAAAAATTACCATTCGGCCGTCAGCCATGATGAAACGTAAATTCCCTGATTACAAAGATGGGAATTAATCGTTTAGATCGGTTCTTTATTTATTGACCAGAACTTTACGTGTTACCTGGCTGTTTTCTGATCGCAGGATCACAGTATACAATCCGGCAGGAACTTTGCCCATATCTATTGCTGTGATACTATTTCCTTTGACGGTAAGGCTCCGGTCACCGTAAATCTTCACACCAAGATTATTATAGATGTCAAGTTTATACGTCGATTCTTTTTCACTGCTGATGGCCATATTGAAACGGCCATTGTTAGGAACAGGATAAATATCGACCGAGGATGAATTTTTCTCGTCTATACCAACCCATAGTATGTAAAGGTGGTTAGAGGTATCTGAAGAACAGGTACTGAGGGTAACCACGGTCCAGTACCAGGCTGTAGCCTGAACGGTATAGGTTTGGGAGGTAGCCCCTGAGATGGCTGCACCATCTTTGTACCACTGGTTGCCCGCGGGGGCGCTTGAAGTAAGCAGATAGCCGTTGGCGGAAATACTGGGAGTTGCAGGAGCCGGGTTTACGGTCAGGCCGAGGGTTGAACCGGGGCCATTGCCGCAGGAGTTGTTTCCTGCAACGCTTATAGTACCTGAAACAGCATTAAAAGCAAAATTCACGGTGATGATATTTGTTCCGGAACCGGCTACGATATCGGCGCCTGCAGGCAGGGACCATGCATAAGTTACTGCTCCTGCAACAGGATCCACAGAGTAGAAGACACCCTGGGCCCCGGCGCAAACCGATGAAGGACCATTAATTGCAGCTGTGGCTGCAGGGAGTTCGCTTACCGTAACAGTATATGACGCGGGATATTCTGCCTGGCATCCGTTGGCATTGCTATAGTTTACACTTATGGACTGTACACCGGCAGTGTTCCAATGAACCACAACTGCGCTTGTACCAGCTCCAGAAGCAATTGTACCGCCTGATGAGATTGTCCAGGTGTAATTGCTCATCCCGGTTTCAGTAGTGTAGGTGTAGTTGGTTGAGCCTGTGCAAACATTAGCTGAGCCTGTAATGGTTGGAACAGGTGCAGGGTTAACCGTAATGGCTTTGGTGGCCGTGGGGCCGGTAGTGCAGGAGTTGGCTCCGGCAACAGTAACGTTACCCGACACGGCTCCGGCAGAATAGTTCACGGTTATGGAAGGAGTTCCTGCTCCAGTTGAAATGGTAGCCCCGGCCGGGACGGTCCAGTTATAGGTGGTGGCATAAGTGATAGGCGGGATGCTGTAAGCAACACCGCTCTGGTTCTGGCAAACAACCGATAGCCCTGTAATGGTGCCCGGGGCCAGAGGGGTCTGGCAGGTTGTAAAAGTAAGGTCAGCGCCATAGGTTGTGCCTACAGAATTAACTCCTACACAACGGAAATGATATGTAGTTGCCTGCAGCAGACCGGTAAGATCGGCTAACACCGGCGTTGCAGTACTCCCGGTGAGAGGTGATGGGGAGGCGGTGGCTGTATTTCCATATGCCGCTGTAAGGCCCCAGTTGAATGTCACAGTAGTACTGGCATTATTAGCGGTCACGGAACCGTTGAGAGTAACTGTTGTCCCTGCAATGTTCGTTGCAGGAAGAGTTGTGACAGCAGGAGCCAGAGGCGCCTGGTTCGAAATTGTGATCAAAAGCGAATCTTTCATAGTAGCATCCTGCACTGCAACAGCCTTGGCGTAAACCGTGCCATTGGTTTGTGCAGTGACCAGTCCGCCGGCGCTGATCGAAGCCGCTCCGGTTCCCGGTACTATACTCCAGGTCACACTTTGATTAGCTGTTGCGGGGTAAACTGTTGCAACCATCTGCAAGGTTCCGCCTCCGGTATTGATGATTGCCGGCACTCCACCCTGGGTGGTAACGGTCAGACCAATAAGTCCACCTATAGAAATCCCCTGGGCATATCCCATATAGGCCGCACCCCGGTTCTCGGTCCACACCCCGGCAAAACGATTAGGGCCATCCGGAGTAAAGCAGTAACGCATCTTCGGATTTCCCGCTGTTGCAGTAGTCGAACTTAGTTCAACCCTGTTTCCTGTCCAGGCAAAATCGCCGCTGGAGTTGAGCCTGGTTACATAAATTTTTTCATTCGAGATATAACTCATAAACATAGGAGCATCAGCTACCAGGTTTAACTCACCGCAACGCCGGTCTCTGTCGGAAGTAATGGGATAAACCATTTTTGCCTGGTCTGTAAACTGCCGGGCTCCTGTTGTTTTCAGGAACTTCTGAACATAAATCCCGTAGTTTGTCTGATTGGGGTCACAAAAGTTGCTTATTGACCACACGTAATTGGAGCCGGAGGAAATATTGATTTTAGTATCCATCTGGTAGTTGTCGTTCGTGTTGGTGGAAGTATTGAAATTCTTCCCGTCATTGCCCCAGGGAATAGTCCCGGCCGGATTGATCCTCTGAAGCCAGGAATTAAAACGCAGACCCACGGGGGATGAATAACCGCAATAGGCAGTATCTCCATCGGCAGCTACGGAATAGTAGTTATAGCCGGCAGTACTCTGAGTGGAAATCTGAAGGGGGGCATAAAGTGCGGTCCCTGAATTATCGAACATCTGGGCATACAGGAGAGTGTACACGCCTGAGACTCTTTTCTGGTAAATCAGATTGAATTTTCCTGAATATCCGGGGACGATCTGGCCGCGGGTGGTGTTGGTTGTTCCTACTTTTACCTGCACAGGGGTTGCCCATGCTGTAGTGCCGCCCGTTGTTATCTTCTGTAGGGTTAAAGTGCCGGCAGCATCATTTTCCCAGCAAAAGACAACTTCTCCGTTATCCAGTGCCGCCGGATATGGTACCATTCCTCCGCCCAGAACAATACCATTTGCTCCCCAAAGCAGCGTTCCGGCTTCGGAGATTTTGTAAACCACCGCCTGCATGCTTCCGGATCTCATGTCCTGATAACCTATAATAAAATTATTTGAAGCATCAACGCAGGCGTTGAATACATAAGTGGCAGAACCTGATGTGTAGTTGCCCACAAGTACGCCATCCGGGCCAAGCAGTTTGTAGCCGTTGGCATCGATCAGCTGAGCTCTCATATCATAATTTCCCCCGTTCTGATGATAGAAAGCAACCCAGGTTTTACCGTCAGTTGTCGGGGCCGACTGCATGTCGGCTACAGGAACTCCCGCAATAAGGATATTGACAGAAGTATTGGTATTCCATTGAGCTTGTGCTGTCCCCGGTAATAAACAGAGGGTAAGAAGAATGGCAGTTAGTGTAATGGCCCGGAGAATCATCGGGCAAAACGATTTCGTAAGATTTGTTTTCATAATATAATATGGTTCTAAATGGTTGTCACAAAATAATAGTTTTTCTTGCCTTTCTGCACCAGGATGTATTTACCGTTGAGCAGGAAGGATTGGCTAAGCAGGAGGTCTTCCCCCGCTTTCTGCTTGTTTATAAACACACCTCCTTCTTTTAACATTCGCCTTGCTTCCCCGTTTGAGGAGAAGATCCCGGTTTTATGACAGAGGAAGTCAATGATGCTAATACCTGCTTTAAGATCCGATGCAGGGATTTCACTTTTGGGAACGCCTTCGAATACCGAAAGCAGGGTTTCTTCAGATAATTTCTGAAGGGTTTCGCTGGTACCTTTGCCGAAAAGAATCTCGCTGGCTTCCAGGGCTGAGTGATACTCTTCTTCGGAATGTACCCTGATAGTGAGGTCTTTAGCCAGGGCTTTCTGAAGTACTCTGAGGTGGGGGGCCTGCTGATGTTCGTTTATTAATTCATCCACCTGAACCTTTGTAAACAGAGTAAATTTCTTAATATACTGACCTGCATCCTCATCTGAGGAGTTGAGCCAGAACTGGTAGAATTTATAAGGGCTGGTCTTCTTAGGATCGAGCCAGATGTTGCCGCTTTCGGTTTTACCAAACTTACCGCCGTCGGCTTTGGTAATGAGGGGACAGGTCAGGGCATAGGCTTCTCCTCCCAGTTTGCGGCGGATAAGTTCAGTGCCGGTGACAATATTGCCCCATTGGTCGGAGCCGCCCATCTGCAACTTTACATTTTTATGTTCATATAGCCAGCAAAAATCATAGCCCTGAACCAGCTGGTAGCTGAATTCTGTGAAAGAGATACCCGAGCCTGAGTTCATGCGGCTTTTCACTGAATCTTTGGCGATCATATAATTGACTGTGATATGTTTGCCCACATCGCGAAGGAAATGCAGGAAAGAAAAATCTTTGGTCCAGTCGTAGTTATTGACCATTTCGGCAGCGTTAGGGTTGCATTGGAAGTCGAGAAATTTTTCGAGCTGTCGCTGTATGCAGTCCTGATTGTGCCGAAGTACAGGTTCGTCGAGGAGGTTTCTTTCTTCGGATTTCCCTGATGGGTCGCCTATCATTCCGGTGGCGCCTCCCACGAGAGCGAAGGGTTTATGACCTGCTTTTTGCAGGTGTACAAGCAACATGATAGAAGCGAGGTTCCCGATATGGAGAGAATCGGATGTAGGGTCATAGCCGATATACGCGGAAGTCATGCTTTTTGCAAGTTCTTCTTCCGTACCCGGACTCATGTCGTGAATCATGCCTCTCCACCTCAGTTCTTCGATAAAAGTCATGGTTTAAATTTTGCGCAAAGGTAGATAATATCCTGCCTCGTGTCACCTATCACGTATTCCGTTTCTATTGGTTCATCATTCCTGTATTCACAACCGGGGTAGTATCTTTGTCAGAGCAAAGAACGACCATGAGGTTGCTTACCATAGAAGCTTTTTTCTCTTCGTTCAATTCAACAATCTGTTTCTTGCTCAATGCGTTAAGAGCCAGCTCCACCATGCTCACCGCACCTTCCACAATTTTAGTCCTGGCTGCAACCACTGCCGTAGCCTGCTGGCGTCGAAGCATAGCGCCGGCAATCTCGGAAGAATAGGCGAGATAAGAGATCCTGGCCTCCATCACCTTTATCCCTGCCATGGCAAGCCGTTCGGAAAGTTCTCTCTCAAGGGCTACATGAACTTCTTCGCCTCCTGCCCTCAGGGTGATCTCTTTCTGCTCATCATCAAAATTGTCATAGGCATAATGACCGGCCAGTTTACGGGTAGCCGATTCACTCTGGATGTCAACGAAATGGGCATAGTCATCCACTTCAAAAGCAGCCTTATAGGTGTCTTCAACCTGCCATACCAGCACAATCCCTATCATGATGGGATTGCCTAATTTATCATTCACTTTGATGGGCTCCCGGTTCAGGTTCCTGGCCCTTAAAGTGATCTTTCTCCTTACAAAAAAGGGATTCACAAAAAAGAAGCCGTTCTTCTTCACGGTGCCTTTGTACTCTCCGAAAAGCACAAGCACAAACGATTCATTCGGATTGATCACAATAAGCCCTTTGGAGATGAAAACCCCTGCAATAAAAAGGATACCTGCCAGTATCATGGAAACAGGGTTGTCGTTGGCATTGACCATCTGTATGATGGCAGAAACAAAAAGGACAATAATTATCAGAACACTGAGGTAACCTGATATCAAAGAATTTTTTTCATTTTCCATATTATCAGAGTTTAAATTTGATTCCAAGGTTGATGCTAACTGTGCTGAAAGGAACGGTTTTGCGTAGTTCCTGTCGTGGCTGGGTCTCGTCGATGATCCCGGGGATATTCTTATCCCATACAAAATTGGTTTGCTTTTCGCGGGTCGTAAGTGATGAAAGCTTGTCCTCCCCATTCAAGGTGTATTTCATTATCTGGCTATGGTTTGGCGACCAGGTTGCATGCGTGAACTGAAGTTCCACATAAAAGGTGATCAGTTTGCTTACGTTGAAGTCGACTCCGCCAGCCGCATTATATCCAAGAGCAACACCCCCGTAATAATCTGTAGTGATTTCATTTACCGAGGGTGGGTTGGTTGATGCGTTATTCACTGTATACTTTGAAACCATGTCGGGTAAAACCCCTATCTGGAGACCAAAACGAGCATAAGGGTTGACTTTTTGGAGGCCGGCGGAAATCAGAACAGATGGCATCACGCTGAGCATGCTTCCCCTGATTTTTATTGTCGTCTTACTGGCGCCGATCATGGTAGCCAGCGAATCGCACTTTACCGGCAAACCCAGAAATTCAGAAACTGCAAGTTCAACACCTACATATTTGTTAAACCAGTAACCAAAGGCGGCAGAACCGTTAAACCCGTTTCCGAGGCCTACAGGTACAATGCTGACAGTACTGTTGTAAGCATCTCCCGAGTATTTATACATCATATCGAAGGAGGAAGATGTGCTCACGCCACCACCCAATCCGATCCGGATGTAGAACTTTTTTGATTTCTCTGCCTGTGTTTTATTTACTGCCTGCTCCTGTGCCATGGATGCAAAGGCAATCAGCAGAATTGATACAAAAAATAATGTTCTTTTCATAAGGAAGGGTTTTAAATGTTAGTTTCCATTAATATCATTCAAGCTAAATTACGAATAATTGCTAAAATATTCACAGGAAGGTGAAAAAATATAAGTTTTTCCCGATTACATCGTTTACTTTTATTGGCTAATTATATTGTATGAAAAATCTGTTGATCGCTTTATTTGCTTTTTGTTTTATAAACCTGAATGCCCAGACCGGGAATGAGTTGAAAACCGCCGACGTGATCGCACTCAATGCCCCGGATTCCTGTCAGGCTTCGGTAGATGCACTCGGGAGGTATTTTTCAAGGGCATTTAAAGACAAGGCATTTAAATTAAGGGCTATCTATACGTGGACAGCGATGAATATTTTCTACGATGTTGCAAACAGGAACAAGGTAAACGCTGCGGTTCCGTTCAATGACCTGGTTGACAAAACAATGCAGACCCGTATTGCCATTTGCCAGGGCTATGCTTCGGTGTTCAAGGCCCTTTGCGATGCCTGCGGGATCAGGGCTTACCTGGTCAACGGCTATACCCTGCAGAACGGACATGTTGGCGAACTCAGCCATGCATGGGTCATAGCAGCGATCGATACTTCATTTTACGGTTTTGATCCCACCTGGGGAGCCGGGTATATAACGAACGGGGATTATTTAAAACGCTTCAGTGACCAGTACTTTATGATCAAACCCGGAGATCTGATCAGGGATCATATGCCTTTCGATCCGATGTGGGAATGCCTCAGCCAACCCGTTAACAACGTGGATTTCAGCTCGGGAAAGATTGTCCCGGCAGCCAATACCGAATATTTCGCTTATGCCGACAGTATCAATGCCTACCAGGCAATGGATTCCAGGGACCAGTGCCGCACTGCATTACGAAGGCTGGAATTGGCCGGGGTCACGAACAGCCTCCTGATGGATTGGTCTGATTACCTGAGAGACTGCATTAAAAGCGGGCAACAGAATGCCGCGGCAGTAGTAAAGAATAATACGGTAAAGCAGTTCAACGATGCCGTGGCAAGCTACAACAATTGCATTTATGCCTTCAACCTTTATGTAGAATACTGGAACCAGGGGTTTAATCCGTTAAAATCCGAACCTGATATCGTTGGCATGCTGGAATTATGCTATACCTACCTTGATTCCTGCAAGCGAAGCCTTTCACAGGTCGTTCCCTCGGATCAGGGTATGAAACTTAGTACCGATCAGCTACAGCTGGCTATCGACGTGGCCAGTGATAATATGCAAAAGCAGAAAGTTTTTCTGAAAATTTATTTCAACACAGATCCTATGTCGAGGTCCCAGCTTTTCAAGAATTATAACGGCGCCGGACTCCCGAAAAGTAAATGATCAGGCATACAGAAGGATAATGATTACAGGGATCAGGATCCCTGTAAAAGCCAGCAACGCGCCTCTCCATTTGATGCCGTTTTTTCCTCTCAGCACAAAAAGCCCGGAGATGGCCAGCAAGATCAGAGCTACTGCATAGGCATCGGAGAACCAGGTAAACCAATGCTTTATATTATTGTAATGCAGCAGGTTGAATTCTTTCAGCACATACCTCGGGGTTTTCTCTTCCAGCTCGGCCTTACCTGTGATCAGGTCGATATACAAGCTGCCGTTAGTGAAAAAAATCTGAATGTATCCCGTACCTGTGATATAGCTTTTAAAATACTTTTCTTCATGAACCTGTTCCAGGGACTTCAGGGCATATGCCTTATCTGCAAGCCCGCCGGCAGGCAGTGCAAGGGTTAGCTGCTCGTATCTTTTGCTGTAATCGGGGTGAACGAAATCACCCGATTTGAAGTGGTTCATAATGATCCCCGACAAGGCATAGATCAGGGTCATCCCGAAAAAGAAATAACCCAGATCGCGATGCACGGCATTATTCCATCGCCTTAAAGTTTTACGCTGCATATTACTTTACAACGGTATAAGAGATAGCTTCAACAGAGAAAAACGAAAGATGATCTTTGCCGCTATTTTTCAGATCGTTACGCAGGGAGTTGATTTCATCCAGTTTATCCTGGGTCCCCTTATCTTCATGGCCTTTGGCGCCGGTATGAATTCCCGTGCTGTGATTTTCAGCAGGCTTCTTCACTTCAGCTTCCCATTCGTTGAGATACTTGGCGTCTACACGTTCTTCCTTTAGCACACCGAGTACTTTAACCTTGCTGCCGATAAGGCTTTCATCGAACTTTGTGATGTTGTTCCCAGCCGTTATTTCAACCCGGATGCTGTCGGTGCCGTCGACCAGAAACATACGTTTTCCGCCATGTTTGCAGGTGTGAATAACAGTACCTTCGATACGGATCGGTTTCCCGATGTGATTTGAAGCAGAATCGAAAAAGGTCAAAACGGCCAAAGTGGCTGTGTCTGCTTTTTTATTTTCGGCATCTTTTGTTGTCTGGTTGCAGGAGGCAAGCAGGAATACACAAGGTATTGCGAGCAGGAAGAGCTTCTTAATCATGGTTTTAAGTATTAATGTAAAGGGCAAAGGTCAGGATAATTTGGCAGAAATCAAAATCTTGACGTACTTTGACAGCCGGCTTTACCCACGCGTGGTCCGCCGATATAAAAAACCAAATGACATGATTCTTGTAACAGGAGGTACCGGGCTGTTGGGTTCCCATCTGCTTTTTGACCTGGTAAGCGCTGGCAGACCGGTGCGCGCCATCAAACGTGAGACCAGCAATACCGGGATGGTAAAAAAGGTCTTTTCTTATTATTCTGATACTGCGGATGAGCTTTTCGGTAAGATCCAGTGGGTGGATGCCGATATCATGGATTTCCGGGCCATGGACGATGCCCTTGAAGGCATTGACCATGTGTACCATGCAGGGGCAGTGGTTTCCTTTTACCCCCGGCATCATAAGACGATGCTGAGGACCAATACCGAAGGCACGGCGAACCTTGTGAACCTGTGTATCGACAGGAAAATCAGAAAATTCTGTTATGTAAGTTCCGTGGCTGTTCTGGGAAGGGCTGTGAATGACGGCATTTCGGATGAGAACACCTGGTGGCAGCCGTCGAATAAGAATTCGGTTTACGGCCAGAGCAAGTACGGGGCCGAACGGGAGGTCTGGAGAGGAATGGAGGAAGGGCTGAATGCCTTCATTGTTAACCCCTCCGTGATCCTCGGGCCGGGTTTCTGGGACGGCGGCAATTCGGGATTGTTCTCACTGGTGTGGAAAGGGCTGAAATATTATACCCGCGGAGTTAACGGATACGTTGATGTGCGCGATATTTCCAGGGCTATGATATTGCTGATGGATAGCAACATTTCGGGGGAAAGGTTCATTGTATCATCGGAAAACATTTCCTACCAGCAGCTCTTTGAGTATATGGCAAAATACCTGGGCAAACCGGCTCCATCAATAAATGTCCCCCCTGCTCTTACAGGCCTGGCATGGAGGGTTGAAGCCGTTCGAAGTTTCATTATGCGTTCAAAACCTGAGGTCACAAAGGAAATGGCCACCACGACAGCCCAGGTATACACCTATTCGAACGAGAAACTCAGAAAAGCAATTGGGTTTGAGTTTATTCCCGTTGAACAGTCCGTCAAAGAGATTTCGGAGATTTTTCTGAGAGACCACCAAGCGTAATTTACGATTTACGAATTTCACCATCTCACCATCTCACCATTTCACCATTTCACCATTTCACCATTTCACCATTTCACATTATTCTTATAATGGTAGTACCGCCCGATGATGTCGTCTACAAAACCTTCCATGCTATAGACTGCAAGGTTTTCGCTTACTGTATCATTCTTTGCATAAGGATCTTTTGTTGAGCGGCTGAGCAGGTAATATTCCACGTTGCCGTCCCAACGGTTCGGGTCTTTACCGTATTTCTCAGCTTTTTCGCGGGCCTGCAGAACGCGGCCAATACCGATGTTATATGACGCAAGTATAAATTTGATACGGTCTGTGGGGTTAGTGATCTCCGGGGGGAGCTGTTCATCAAGATGCTTGATATAACGCACACCTGCGGCCAGTTGCTGTGCAGGAGAGGCAACGCTGTCCATACCCATTTTCACGGCCGTTTCGGGCATCAGTTGCATAAGCCCCGAGGCGCTTCTCGAGGAGATCTGTCCCAGCCTGAAATTAGACTCTTCATAAACCAGGGAGGCAAGCAGCCGCCAGTCCCAGTGTATCCGAAAACTAAGCTCTCTCATCTCTTTATCAAAGGGGGAGATCTGGTTCCCCCGAAGGGTAACATAATCGCTTCCCATATTGGCGACAATCCTCTGGTTACCGAAGTACTCAAGATATGTTTTCCTGAGTTTTCCCGATTTTCTAGATTCAGCCATCCATTCGTCGAGCTTCATCAGAAGCGTATCAGAATTATGATTCACACCCCAGGCGTAGGCATAGAGTGGAAATGCCACCACCGATGCATCAAGATTCCGGTAGAACCCGGTATAGACCCTGGCCGTATTCTCAGGACAAAGCAGGTAATTGATCTTGCCTTCGGCGACTTCCCTGATAAGGCCTTCCTGGGAGATCTCGGGATCCTGCACAAGCACCGGGCGTTTCCCTGTCTGTTTGAGGAAGGAACGGTAGTAGGGTGCCATGAACTCGTTCCTCCTGGCGTGCACGGTATCTCCAACCAGGAGATCATCTAGCGATGCTATGAATTTAGGCGTATGATCTTTTCGCTGTATCAGGATCAGCCTGGTTTCCCCTAAGATTTTAGTATAATGTACAAGTTTTCTGCCTTCCGACGAAATCGGGAGGTTCAGGGCAATCACATCCGCCACATTATTATCAAGATAATAATACAGACTGGAGATGTCTTCAGAGGCAATAATTTTGAGCGGAACACCGAGGTAGTCAGCAAAAGATTCCAGAAGGTCGAGCTGGTAGCCTGCGGGTTCCCCCCTGTAAATGAAGTAGTTAAGCGTATTGCGGTCTGTCAGGGCGAGGAGATATCCCCTTTCGCGGATTCGCCTGATGGCATCTTTCTTTTCTTCAACCCGGTAATATATTTTCCAGGTAATATAAAAAGCGGCCGCGATAAGGGCCAAACCCATCAGGACGGTCTTGAAACTGAATAGAAAACTGCTGAGCTTAGTCAATATATTGTTATGCTACTTTACGGTATCTCCAAACGGCCAGGCTTGACATGACGATGGCAAAAACGACCAGGGAATAAAAGAGCTGGCTGATATCGTCGAAGGTCGATCCTTTCAGCAGCACCATCCGCATGATCTTTATAAAATACATCAGGGGGTTTAAACGGTCCATCTCCTGCGCCCAATGGGGCATGCTTTCTATGGAGGTGAACAGCCCGCTCATCAGTATGAATATGATCAGGAAAAAGAACGAAACCAGCATGGCCTGTTGCTGGTTGTTGGTAACTGTCGATACCAGCAAGCCGACAGACAAAATTACAAAAAGATAGACTCCGCCCGACAGGAAGATCAGCCAGAGATTCCCAACTATCGGTATATCAAAGACTAACTTACCAATGCTTAGTCCGAAAGCAAGCTCAAACATGGCAATAATCCAGAAAGGGGTAAGCTTTCCCGCGATAAACTGAATTTTACGGATTGGGGTCACGTTGATCTGTTCAATAGTGCCGATCTCTTTTTCGCGTACGATGTTCATCCCCGACAAAAGGAGTCCGATAATGGTCACCAGAAGGACCAGAATACCCGGGACCATATAGGTTTTATAATTAAGTTTTGGATTGTACCAGTAAGAATAGTCGGTTTGTATGTTCTTTAGCCCCGCCAGCTTCGACGGGTTCAGCCAGTCCTGAAGCAGTTCCCGGTTGAAATCGATGAGGATGGAGCTGCAGTAAGCGCTGCTTAATCCCGCGACGGACTGGTTGATGGCATTGATCACGAACTGCACCTTGCTAAGGTTTTCTTTTACCAGTTTCCGTTCAAATCCGTTGGGGATCCTGATGATGACATCCACTTTGCCTCTTTGCATCTGGTCCATGGCCTGGTCATAGGAAAATGTAGTCTGCACGATCTCATAAAAAGGGGAACCTTCGTATTTGCTGATGAGTTTTCGGGAGGATGAGCTGAGGTCCATATCCACGACCGAGACTTTGATGTGCTTCATTTCGAAAGTGGCGGCATTGACAAGGATAAGCAGCTGAACGATAGGTACAACGAAGATAATGGGAAGCATCCCCTTGTTACGGAAGATCTGTAGGAATTCTTTCTGTATTATATAGAGTATTGTTCTCATAGATTCTTTGTTCAGCCCAGCCTGACCTTGAATTTCTTAACGCTTAAGAAAATGAACAGCATAGTAAATCCGGCCAATATCCCTGTTTCAAAGGCAATGTAGCTGAAGCCGTTGCCTTGAAGCATAATACTTTTTATGATAGTGATATAATATTTCGGGGGCATGATATGGCAGAACCATTGCAATACCACCGGCATGTTTTCAACCGGAAAGATAAATCCGCTGAGCAGGATGGTCGGGAGCATCAGAGCCACGAGTGAAAGCATCATAGCGATCTGCTGGCTGCTGGTTATAGTAGAAATGAGTATACCCAGCGATAGCGCCATACAGATGAAGAGCAGGCTTTCAAATAAAAGCAGGGCAACACTTCCCACCACGGGAACTCCGAATACAGTATTTCCAAGGATGATTATTATGCAGGCATCTAAAAAGGCGAGAAAGACGTATGGGAAAACTTTTCCGATAATGATCTGGACCGGTTTAAGGGGTGAGACCAGGAGGAGTTCCATAGTGCCGAGTTCTTTTTCGCGGGTAATTGAAAGCGAGGTCATCAGGGCCGAGATCAGCATCAGCAGCATGGCCATCAGGCCGGGAACGAACATAAACACCCCTTTCATCTCACTGTTGTACATCATCCGTACTTCAGGAACGATCTGCATGGGGATCTTTTCGGCATTCAGTGAGAAAAGGTAGTTCGACAGTATCCCCTGGATGTAATTGACCAGGATATTGGCCGTGTTGGGATCTGAGGCGTCGCCAATTATCTGGACTTTCGCATTCCCTGTTTTGTTGAGGTTCTTCGAAAAATCAGGGCCGAAAATCAATACCAGTTTCACATTTCCCTGCCTGAAAACCTGCTCAATTTCTTTGGTTGAACTAAGGTTTTTGTCGAGGATGAAATAGCCTGACGACAACACTTTCTCGCTGATTTTACGGGTGCCTTCGTCTTTCGACTGGTCGAAGATGGCGATACGGGCATCGCGGATCTCGCTGGTGATGACATAACCGAACAACAGAAGCTGAATGGCGGGTATGCCGAAAAGGATCAGCAGGGTGCGGTAGTCCCTGAAGATATGATAGAATTCCTTTACAACAAAGCCCAGAAAGCGTTTCATTCCATCTCTTTTTTAGTCGCCCATGCATAATAGAAACGGAATGCCGAAACCAGCAGGGGAAATGCCATCCCGATATAAAATGTAAACAGGTAATCGCGGTCGATCACATCAAATTTCCGCAGTAAAATACCACTTGTGATCATCATCATCATCATGAAATACGAACGTAAGTTGAAGAATGAGAATGCACAGGGGTAAGGAATGCTGAGCCCTTTGATGCGCCTGATATGTTTATAGGAGATCTTTGAGAACAGTACGAAATAAAAAGGGACGCCTATAGCCACTCCAATAAGAATGTTTAACCATAGATGGTGAGAATGTTTCATTTCGTAATCGAGCCCCCTCCACATCAGCATGCCCCCGGCCGTGGTCCAGGCCAGTCCGGCAATGAAGAGCAGGTTATGCCTGCTTACGGTAGGTTTGTATTTTTGGGCTAACGACATTTCAGTTTACTTTAGCTCTTGCAAGTTTTAAGAACACATCATTCATGGATGCAGCAAGATATTGTTGTTTAAGGTTTTCGGGTGTGTCGAGGGCGGCAATTTTCCCGTCGACCATGATAGAAACCCGATCACAGTATTCCGCCTCATCCATATAATGCGTGGTTACAAAAACAGTGATCCCCTCGCGGGAAGCTTCAAATATCATATCCCAGAATTGTCGCCTGGTCAAAGGATCTACGCCGCCGGTAGGTTCATCGAGGAAAACGATTTTCGGGTTATGGATAATAGCTACCGAGAAAGCAAGCTTTTGTTTCCATCCGAGTGGTATACTGCGGATGAGTTTGTCCCTGGCCTCTTTCATGTCGAGCTTTTCCATGAGTACTTTGGTTCTTTCTTCAATTTCTTTTTTCCTCAGGCCATAGATCCCCGCGTAAAAACGGATGTTCTCAAACACGGTCAGGTCGTCGTAAAGCGAGAACTTCTGGCTCATGTAACCGATGTTCTTTTTGATCTTTTCCCTTTCGGTGTAAATGTCGAATCCGCCTACAGTGAGTTTACCTGAAGTAGGAGAAGACAGCCCGCAAAGGATCTTTATCGCGGTAGTTTTACCCGCCCCGTTAGCGCCGAGAAAGCCAAATATCTCGCCTTTCTTCACCTCGAAACTGAGATGGTCATTGGCGATGAAAGACCCGAATTTCTTCACCAGGTCTTTCACAACGATGATATTTTCTGCTTGCCGTTTCACCATTTCACCATTTATTCACGAATTGTCTATTTTATTTGTGTTCATTACGGCTTCGCCGAACACCATTTCACCATTTCACCATTTCACCATTTCACCATTTGGTATTCATTAGTTCCATAAAACAATCCTCAATCGTGGCCTGGGTCGGGCCTATTTTTACATCCGAATGCCCTTTTTCCTGAAGGTATTTATGCAGGACATCTTCTGCGGCATGCTCTTCTTTGAAGGAGACATGGGCAGACTGTCCGAAGGCAAAAACAGAATGAACCTGAGGGAATTGACGCAGGTCCCTGAGCAGGCTGTAAATATCGTCTGACTTCACAGAATACAGCACGTAAGGGTACGTTTTAATGACTTCCGAAGGCGTGCTGATAGTCATTATTTTCCCGTTCTGGATCAGGGCAACCCGGTCGCACAGGCTGGCTTCATCCATATACGGTGTTGCCACTACAATAGTGATGCCGCTGTCTTTCAGACGTTTCAGCATTTCCCAGAACTCAAGCCGGGAAACGGCATCTACTCCGGTAGTCGGCTCGTCAAGTATCAGAACAGAAGGCTTATGGATCAAGGCGCACGACAAGGCAAGCTTTTGTTTCATACCACCTGAGAGTTGACCTGCCTTGCGTTTTCTGAACGGTTCGATCTGAACATAGATATCTTTGATCAGGTCGAAGTTTTCGGCGATTGTAGTCCCGAACACCGTGGCATAGAACTTCAGGTTTTCTTCAACACTCAAATCGGTGTAGAGTGAGAACTTTCCGGGCATATACCCTATGTCCTGCCTTATCTTACGGTAGTCCTTCACTACATCCAGTCCGTTCACCGACGCTTTCCCCTCATCGGGTAACAGCAGGGTGGTAAGGATACGGAATAAGGTAGTCTTTCCAGCGCCATCAGGTCCGATAAAACCAAACAATTCGCCATGGCCCACGCTGAATGAAATATCATCAAGGGCTTTGACCGTGGCGAATTGTTTGGTGAGATGCGTTACCTGGATTGCAGACATTTGGCGATGGGGCGATTGAATGTCGAATATTGAACAAGGAATATTGAATGTTGATCGGAAAACAAAATTCGATATTCGATATTCGTTGTTCAATATTCAATATTCATTTCTTTAATTGATCGATCGTGTCCAGAACGTATTCCTTCCGATCAGGGAAATACCTACATAACCTCTTATCTTAAGCTTGTTGGCTGATTCAAACTCAATATAGCATTTGTATGTTTTTCCGTTTTTGGGGTCGTATATTGTTCCGCTTGACCATTGGTCTTTACCGTCGAAAGTGAAATTTTTCAGGTTCAACAAGCCAATCAAAGGGCTTGACTTTAGTTTGACATCGGGGTTTTCTTTGTCGGTACGAGGCAATCCGGTAATAGAATCCAGGGGGGTTCTGAGCCAAACCAGTTTTCCGAAGTATTTATCACCTTCTTTATAGATCTGAACTTTACCTGTGGCTTCCTGGTTCAGCCAGGTACCGAGAATGTCGTCGGGTTTATGGGTCTGAGCCGATACCTTTATTGAAGAAGTGAGCAGCATTAACAATACAACTGCAGATGTGATGATGGTTCTCATGTTTTATGGTTTTTGGTTAGTACTATTCATAAATCGGATTTCGCCCGGCATGCCTATTTTCATGGAACCATCATTGGCAACCATTACTTTCACTGCATAAACCAGGTTTACTCTTTCTTCTTTGGTTTGAATGGTCTTAGGCGTGAATTCGGCCGAAGGCGATATCCAGGAAACAACTCCCTGAATATGGGTATTTGTCTTTTCATCCTTATCAAAAGCCACGTCGATCGTTGAACCCAGTTTGATATAGGGAAGCTGTGATCCGCCGACATAAGCTCTTAAGGTGATTACGGAAAGGTTTGCGATTTTATATAATGGTTTACCGTAGGTAGCTACCTCGTCTTTTTCGGCATACTTGGTGAGGACCGTACCTTTGATGGGGTTGATAATTCTTGATCTGGTAATCAGCTGCTCAAACTGTGCGATCTGTTGGGTTATTGAGGAAACCTGACTGGAAATTCCCCCGAACTGTACCTTTAATGAGGCAGTCTGTTTCTCTATCATATTCAGGCCGGCATTGATATCGTCGAGTTGTTTCTGGGTAGCGGCCCCGTCTTTCATAAGCTTTTCAACCCTTTGTTTGTCGACCAGAACATTTTCGCGGTTCTGAGCCTGCACAGCGATCTGGGCTTCCAGGTCATCCTTGCGGGAAGCTGTTGCATCCCTGTTTTCGATGGATTGTTTCTTTTTCAGATAAAGATCGGTCGTGTCGATATATCCCACCATCTTTCCGGAATCGGGAATCTGGCCTTCTTCAACTTCAAATTTCATGATCTGCCCGGTAGCCATCGCGGAAACCATCACTTCCGTGGCTTCGAAAGTGCCATAGGCATCGGGTTTGTTTTTATCGTTGCTGCAGGAAGTAAAAAGAAGAATCCCTGCGAAAATTCCAGGAAGATGTCGTTTCATGGCTTTAGTATTACCGGGTAAAATTACAATTTACCCATGTTGTACAAATATGAGATTTTTGCTTTGATCAGCTGTACCTTATGGATCTCCAGTCCCATCCTGGCCTGGGTTTCGTCGTTCACGCGCAATACATAATCGCTGGATGTGATCACTCCATTAGTGAGTTGCGAAGAAGCTGTTTTTGTGATGCTTTTTCTGAGATCAACAAGCTCCTGGTCTCTCAGCAGAAGGTCTGAAAGTTTTTTAATATCAGAAATGTTCTTATGAGTGGTTACCCTGAGGTTTTTATCAAAAGTCTCCTGCTGGTTTTTCAGTATATTACCCTGGATGTCATAGATTTTTTTCTCATTCCTGTTGGCATTCCAGTTCCAGGGGTTCCATGTTAGTTTGGCCCCGACAAGGAGCATGGGTGCAATATCGCTCGAAAGAAAATTAAATCCCGGCCTGCCAAACCCAAACTGACCGACGGCCCAGAACTTCGGGTTCCATTTTGTAGTGACCATGTCTTTCATCAAATTCACACGGTCTATCTGTATACCGTATATTTCGAATTCGAGGCGCTTGTTTTCAAAGTTCATGCCGGGAATAATGATCACGGGTGTTTTAAAGGCCGTATTCTCATCCATAGGCCTCGAAATTAATTCGGCGAGCATACGTACATTGCTCAGGCGGTCCATGGTCAGCTCATAAATATTCTGCTCAAGCTTGATGATCTCGGCCCTGATCAGGTCGGCATTCATTTTGAGCATGGAGCCGTTTCTTACGGCCGATTCCACTTCAGCAAGTTTTGCTTCAAGCTGAATCTTTGTTTCCTTAAGCAGGTCTATATTCTGCTGGGTGAGAAGGATGTTAAAATAAAATTGATTGATCTGGTCTTTAAGCAGGTATAAGCTGGCATCAACATTTTTCTTATCTACATTAAGATTGTATTTTTCAAGCTTTTTCTGGTAGCTGGTAACATTTCCGTCATAAATGGATTCACTCACATCGAGAGTAAGTTTATACTGGTCATTTGGGATTACCGGGCCCTGAACCGAAGGCAGGGTAGGAGATGGCAGTTCGATCACGATCTCAGGCACCTGGTTCTGGTAGGTAGCGCTGCCGTTCACATTAAACGTTGGCAGGTAGTTCTTGTTGAGGTTTTTTATCCTGAGGTCACTGGATTTATCAAGCAGATTCGACTGCCTGGTAAGAGGATAAGTTTTCTGTACCTGCTGATAACATAAATCGAGGGTGATGGTGTCCTGGGCTGCAAGAGGCAGTATACCTGGACCTGAAAGAAGCAGCAACCAGCAACTAATTTTCAACCAAGCGGTCATGGCGTAAGGAGTTTATTTAGGTATCTTAATCTTTTGTCCGGGCTTCAGGTAGGAAGCATTGTTGATTCCGTTAAGCTTTTTGATCTGTGCCACGGTAACATTAAAATGGTCGGCAAGATCCCATAGGTTATCACCCGAAAGAATCGTATAATAGATGAATTTCGAATTCCCGACGGGGGTTTTAGCAACAGGCTTAGGAGCAGGCTGTTTTGCAGTTGTCACGGAAGAGGCGACAGGTTTCTGAACGCTGGCAACAGCTGCTGGTGGTGTTTCCCGTTTACGAAGCAGGGAATCGGGAATTTTCGGAGCAGAGCCGGGAGTGTAAACAAAGACCTTTTGTTTTGGTTTTACATAATTCTTGCTCAGGTTATTAAGAGACTTAAATTCGGGAATACTCATATGGAATTTTTTGGCTATCCCGGCCACTGTCTCACCTTTTTTAACAGTATACTGTTGTGTTTCATGGTAGCTCGCGTAAATAGCTGCAAGGCTTGCATCATCAGAGAGCGCATCTTTCGTTTTATAGGCATAGAGAGCATTTTCATTATTGATAAAATCGCCCACATTCTTTTTCCTCAGCCTGAGTTTGTAAGTCATTTCGGGAGTGGCAGGAATAACGCCTTGTTTATAAGCCGGATTAAGGAAGTCAATCTCATCCCAGGGGATGTTCAGCATTTCAGATATCTGTCCGAAGGTCAGCGGATGCCGCACGGTTACAGTATCTACCTCGTAATACAGAATGCCGGGATCCACAGGATAGATCTTATGTTCATTGGCATAGGCAAGCACATAACTTGCTGCTATGAAAGCAGGTACATAGGCCCTCGTTTCTTTTGGCAGAAAACGATGGATAGCCCAGAAATTTTTCAGTCCGCCTGATCTGCGGATGGCTTTGTTCACATTGCCTGCGCCTGAGTTATAGGCAGCCAGTGCCAGTGACCAGTTCCCGTAAATATCATACAGGTCCTTCAGATGTTCGCAGGCTGCTATGGTTGCCTTAAAGGGATCATAACGGTCGTCGACATATGAGCTTACCTTCAAACCGTATACTCTTCCGGTGCCATACATGAACTGCCACAGGCCTTTTGCCCCGGCTTTTGAGTTGGCCACAGGGTTAAGTGCCGATTCAATCACGGCAAGATATTTAAGTTCAAGGGGCATATCGAAGCGATCGAGCTGTTCCTCAAAAAGAGGGAAATAGATCTCAGACAGGCCCAGGATGCGGGCTGTAAGTTTGCGTTTCCGCACAGCATAGAGATCGATAAATTTTTTGACGTCAGAATTATAAATATATTCAAACGGAGAATTTTCGTTCATCAGAGCTATCCTGGCGGCATACACCGAATCGGAAAAAACAGGGATCTCCGTTTCGGTATAATTGCTCCACGAAGGGTATTTCAGTGCATGAGGAGAAGCACCATCAGAGAAGATCTTAAGTGTTGACAGGCTGTCGAGCATAGCAACAACTGCATCATCTTCAACAAGTTTTGCTTTTTTTGATGTAGTGTCGGAACGAAGCGTGTCCTGGGAAAAAATGGAATGAGGGCTTACCAGCAATACGATCAGTATAGAAATCAAGTGTACAACCCTCATGCGATTCTTTATAATAAATAATTATGGATGAACGATATGCAAAGATATCCTTTTTTTAAAAATGCTCAACACAGAAGTTAAGCAAAGGTAATTATTAGTGACAAGGGTGAATTAAGTATATTTGTAATATTAACTTCATACCGATGAAAACAGTTTTCTCTTTTCTTGCCTGTATTGTCTTGTTTGGCGGATTTTCAGCAGCCCAGGACACGGTCCCGGGGTCGTCTGTAAAGCTAACCCACGAAATGTCGCCCGACGAACTCAGGCGAAAAGCCGAAATCGGCAGAACCTTCATTGAAACGCCTCCCCCTGCCGGCCCGTTAAGGAACGTCGAGGAATTTGGCCGGATGCAGGGAGCCCTGGTAAGATATCCTTTTGGTATCCCTGTATCGCTGATCAGGGAAATGGCCGACGGTGTGATGGTTACAACCATCGTGGCAAACCTGTCACAGAAAACTGCGGTAACCGGCATCTATGTGAGCAATGGAGTTGATACAAGCCATTGCAATTTTTTAATAGCACCCTCCGACAGCTACTGGACACGTGATTACGGTCCCTGGTTTGAAAGCGACAGTTCAAACCATATCGGTATCGTTGACTTCCCCTATAACCGCCCCAGGCCAAACGATGACGAGATCCCGAAAAAAGTTGCAGAGATGCTGGGAATCCAGTGGTACGGGATGAACCTGATTTCAACGGGAGGCGATTATATGACCGACGGGATGGGAAATTCTGCATCTACCGAGCTGGTCTGGACCGAGAATCCTTCCCTTACTCATGACCAGGTCGCCCGAAAAGTTCTTGATTACCTGGGTGTTGAAAACTACCAGGTAGTGCCAGACCCCAACGTGAATACTTCAATTGATCATATCGATTGCTGGGGGAAATTCCTTGCTCCAGATAAGATACTGATCAGGCAGGTGGGTGTATCGAATCCCTGCTACAACGCCCTTGAAACTACAGCTACATACTGGGCATCCCAGACCAGTCCTTATGGAACAAATTACAGGGTATACAGAGTGCAGACACCCTCCGATCAACCCTATTCAAATTCTGTTATTCTGAATAACAAAGTGCTCATCCCCTTTATGAATTCCACCTGGGACGACAGTGCCAAAGCCGCTTATGAAGCAGCAATGCCCGGTTATACCGTAGTGGGTTTCCCGGCCCAGGCTTCCACTCCCTGGCTGTCGACCGATGCGCTTCATTGCCGGGTAATGGGTCTTGCGGATATCCATCTCCTGTATGTCAAACATATTCCTGTTGCAAGTGTTCAGCCTTGCGATGAAAACTATATCATCAATGCCGGGATCATCTCATGCAGCGATTCAGCTCTTTTCGCCGATTCGGTGCTGGTGTATTACAAGGTCAACAATGGTTCTTTCCAGGCTGTTCATATGACGAACATTTCAGGGAACCTTTACCGCGGGATCATCCCAAGGCAGGCCGCCGGAAGTACGGTTAAATATTATATCTATGCTGCCGACCGCTCAGGGCGGAGGGAAACAGCTCCGTTTATCGGGAACGCCGATCCGTTTACATTCAGTTCGGTTTGCTCCAATGTAGTTGCCGTTCCTGATACCCTGTGGTTCAACACACCCTATGATGCAATGTATGGCAAGGTTACCTATCTCCATAACTTCACTGCATCTGCAGTCGACATAAGCTATCTTGAGATGAATGGTTCCGGGCTTCCCTGGCATGTTGACTCCACTGACGTTTCACCTGTTCCTTATACACTTAATGCAGGTGATTCTGCTTATGTGAGGGTCAGGCTCTATATGATCACCGATCATATTCCGGGCTCATACCTGATCGATAGTGTGAATTACACAACAAACCTGGGAACCGGGCGGTTCATTCTTATGGTCAATCCTCAGTTACTGGGCGGCATCAGGGCCGATCAGACCCAGAGTATATCGGCCGCTAATTTCCCGAATCCGTTCATATCCGCGACAACCATAAACTTTAGTTTGAGGGAAGCAGGCAATATCAGGCTGGGAATATTCGACCTTAACGGGCAACTTATCAGTGAACCGGTATCGGGTGCGTATCCGGCCGGTGAGCATTCAGTTATCTGGGATGGGACAGACAGGACTGGCAATAAAGCCGCAGCCGGGATCTATTTGTACCGGCTGACGTCTGAAAAAGAGACTCTGGTAAAAAGGATGTTGCTTATTCGGTAATACGTTTTTCGGGCCTCATCTGGGGGAAAAACAGTACATCCTGAATAGATACCTGGTTGGTCATGATCATGGTGAGGCGGTCTATACCTATACCCAGCCCCGATGCAGGTGGCATGGCATATTCCAGGGAACGAAGAAAATCCTCGTCCAGCGCCATCGATTCGTCATCACCCCGTTTACCCAGTTCCAGCTGGGACTCAAATCGTTCTCTCTGGTCGATGGGATCGTTCAGTTCAGAGAAGGCGTTACAGAGTTCTTTCCCGTTACAGATTGCTTCAAACCGTTCAACAAGTCCGGCTTTGCTACGGTGTTTCTTGGCCAGTGGCGACATTTCCACGGGGTAATCGGTGATAAAAGTAGGCTGGATCAGAAACGGCTCGCATTTTTCGCCAAAGATCTGGTCGATGATCTTGCCTTTGGCCATGGTCTTGTCGATAGGAACCTGCAGCTGTTTGGCAATAGCAACCAGTTCATCCTCCGATTTGCCGTCAATATCAATGCCGGTATAATGCTGAATCACCTCAAACATGGTAAATCTTTTCCAGGGGCGTTGGAAGTCGATGAGCTTATCGCCAACCTGTACCTCTGTTTTTCCGTGCAGGTCAAGAGCAATTTTCTCAACCATCTCCTCCACCAGGTCCATCATCCATTCATAATCCTTATAAGCCACGTAAAGCTCCATCTGGGTGAATTCGGGATTATGGAATCGGTCCATCCCCTCGTTGCGGAAGTCTTTAGAGAACTCATAGACCCCGTCGAATCCTCCAACGATTAGCCGCTTGAGGTAAAGCTCATTGGCAATACGGAGGTAAAGGGTCATGTCGAGTGAGTTATGATGGGTCTTGAATGGCCTGGCAGCGGCGCCACCGTAAAGAGGCTGAAGCACAGGGGTCTCAACTTCGAGGTACGATCTTTTGTTCAGAAACTCACGCATGGAATTCACCAGCCTGGTCCTCTTCACGAAAACATCCCTTACCTCGGGGTTAACGATCATATCGACATACCGCTGGCGGTATCTCTGCTCGGGATCGGTGAAGGCATCGAACAGCTCCCCGTCTTTTTCTTTGACGATGGGCAGTACGCGCAGGGATTTTGAAAGAAGCTTAAGTCCATTTACATGGATTGAGATCTCTCCCATCTGGGTAACGAACACATAGCCGGTCACGCCGATGATATCGCCGATATCAAGCAGTTTTTTAAATACCGTGTTGTACAGGGTTTTGTCTTCACCGGTGCAGATCTCGTCTCGTTTAATGTACATCTGAATACGGCCTGTCGAATCCTGGAGTTCGCTGAAGGAGGCGGCGCCCATGATACGGCGGGTCATGATACGGCCGGCAATGCTCACATTCTGGTAAAGTGAATTGTCGGAAGGATAATGCTGTTTGATCTCTGCCGCGGTCGCGTTAACAAGGAATGTTTCGGGAGGGAAGGGATTGATACCGAGCCTGACAAGTTCATTTAATGCATCGCGGCGGATTTGTTCCTGCCCGGTAATGGGAATTGACATACGCTGAATTTTAGGCAAAGATAAGGAATTACGACAATACCGTATGCAGTATATGATGGGAGTTCATGGGCTTGAAGCCCGGCAGGTGGAGCTGATAGTAGATGAGAAGGGAATCGAGCAGGGATCTCCTGACCTCGGGTTTAAAATGAAGCTCTGATTGATTTTCAATAGTTGTTATGATGAGTGAATGAAACAGTTTGCCGTATTCGGGCCTCACGAAGGCATCTTTTTCGGGTATCAATGGCTGAAAATGACTTTCACGGAGGTTGAAGACGGGTTTTTTTTCAGAAAAACCTGGCTGTGGCTGGATCCCCAGAAACCGGGTGAGTTCTGAAGTAAATACCAGTGGAAAACAGTTGAGGTTATTTTCGGTGGAGTCTAGCAGCAGGCAGGATTTCCAGAGGTATCCGAAGAGTTCGTTGTTGGTTTCTTCTTCCCTCACAGCTTTGTACAGAAGTTCATTGATATACAGGGCAACGGAGCTTTTCAGGATATCGAAGGGGATACTCAAATAGGGCTGGAACAGCCTGACTTCCCTGGCTGTATGCAGAGTGTTTCTTTCTTTCATGCCGGCTACTATTTCGAGCAAGGTCAGAGGCTGGAACAGTCCGGCTTTTGTTTTTGCCTTCTCTTTGCGGATCCCTTTGAAAAGGTACGACTGAAGACCACGGGCTTCGGTATAAATACGGACGATGATACTGGTTTCGGAGTATTTTACGGTATGTAATACGATGCCTTTAGTTGTAATCAGCATCAGTTGATCACCAGGATCTTGGTTACTACTTTTTCGCTTCCGTCCTCATTGGTGGCAAAGACCATATACACTCCCGTATGAACCTTCTTGCCGTCCATGGTACTGCCGTTCCAGACTGCTTGTCCGCCCTCGGCTTTGCCTGTATAAACAAGTCTTCCGCTGATATCGGTGATACGGATCTGGGCGTTGCTGATGAGGCCTTTCACGGCGATGTAGCCCTGGTATCCTTCAGGGACCGGGTTCGGATAGGCATACACATTGCCGAAGGCATCTCCGCCTTCTGTGGCTGTACTTTTAAAGGATATCACGCCCTTATCGGTACCGAAATACACTTCGCCGGTAATCTGGTTGATGGAAATGGATGTCACCCGGTCTGACAGCAGGGGGCTGTTTTCCGCAGTAAAATGAAATACCTGTTTTGTACCATCGGCCGAGAAAAGATAAGCTCCGCCCCGGTCGGTTCCCATCCATTTACGGTTGGCCCCGTCTACGGCGATAGCATTCACCTGTTCGTTCTCGAGGAGATACTGAACATACTGCCCCTGTTGGACCAGAGGCCGCTGGCAGTCGGAAGGGTGAGTTGTAAAAAGGTCGTCGGGACTATAGAATACACCAACCCCGCTTTCGGTTCCGACCCAGATCTCGCCGTTCTTGTCCTCGGTCATTGAAAATACCGAATTCCCCGGGATATTCCCGCTTCCGGCCGAGTTGTTCAACTTGGTTGAGAGGTCATCGTTCGGGTTATCGGGGGTTCCGTTATCGGTAAACACCAAAACAGAATAAGGGTTCAGATTACCATAGCGCATCTGCATCCATACCTGATCGTAACGGGTGGCGATGATCTGGCCAAGGTCGGTCTCATTGTTTTTGGTTATGGTAAAACCCGTCCATTGGTTGCCTCTTTTTAATGACAGGCACTGATTTGTATGGGAGCAATTGATCCACTGAAAGCCGTGGGCATCGAAGGCAGAGCCTCCCACGCGGATCACAGCGCTGTCGCCTGCCGAATGGTGATGCAGGGTAGAGTTGGACTCGGTATACCGGCGGCTAAAGGCGCCATTGTAAAACTCCAGAAGGCCGTACCCCCAGGTCGCGGCATAGATCCGTTTGGGGTCTGAAGGGTCGGCGGTAACCGATACAATATTAGACCAGCTGTACAACTGGGGATCCACGGCTCCAGAGATATTTTGCCAGTTGGCATCATCAAAGTGGTATATCTGGGCTGCCTGGGAGAGAGGTACATAGGAACCGTCGTAGCCACCCGGGGTGATGTACAGGTCATTTCCCAGTGAACTCATGCTGAAGGCATTAGCCGAAAGTGGACCGCTCAGGTTATAGGTCTTTATCTGGTCTGAATTCATCTCGTAGCTCACCAGTCCTGAATATGAATCGGCGATCCAGATGGTCTGATTTCTATCGCAGATGGCATCCTGGGGAAATGAACCGGCTCCGGGGTAAGAGTTTATGACCTTGTACCGGGTAAAATTCTGATCAAAAACATCGACATAATAATTGTAACTCACAACCAGGAAATTATACATGCTGTTGAGGTTCATCACCGGATTTGTGTCACCATTGATCCAGGCCGACCAGGTTCCGGTATAGGTATACAGGGTGTCGAGACCGTTTGTTCGTTTCTTATTGACCACCACCTTACCCGAAAAGAAAGTGATGGTGTTGTACATCAGGGTAGTGTCAATGCGTTTATCTTTAGACCATACTGCATAGTTGGCCAGATTGGGATCTTTGTACCAGGCTTTATATATGCCTTTTTCGGTAGCAGCCCAAAGCGTGTCGCGGTCGTCTTTCACCAGACCCATCACATTCACCTGGGTGCCGCCGTTGCCTATATAATATGTTTCTTTGATTTCCTGTTTTACAAGGTCAAGCACCACGATCCCGAAGCCGCACTGAAGGTATGCCGTGCTGCCCAGGCAGTAAATGCTGTTGATGGTTTTATTACCGAGGATCGTTTTGCGGTAGATATCTGATATGTTGATGATGATGTTATTCTGGATGAGGTCGAGGTTGGCGTCGGTATATGCGACAACAAGTGTCTTTGTGGCGGAGTTGTAAGCGATACAGCTGATGCCGATGTCGGAAAGGCCCTGAATTTTTGTGATCCTGCTGATGCTGTTGTCTTCTTTGTCATACACTATCAAAGCGTATGGAGTTGAGGCATAAATCTTGTTTCCGGCTTCTGCCACGGAATTGCAGAAGTTATAGGGAAGTTCGTCTCTCCACTGGCCGATGGGTATCTGGGGGCTCTGGGCTGAGAGGGATGCGGGATACAGGATGCAGGATAATAAAAAGAGTCTGAATATTTTCATACAGTATGAATATGGATCATAACACTAAACCGGGGTTTAAAAGTAACTGATTTTTTGCTGATTTATTGCAGAAAACCCGGGAATTCAGAGGATCATCCCTGCAGCAACCGTTTCATTGGTCGCTTCATCGATCAGGATGAGGCTGCCGGTCTGGCGGTTGGTCGTATAAGGGTCGAAAAACAGAGGTTTTGTTGTTCTCAGGTGAATTCTTGCTATTTCGTTCATAGCCAGGCTGGTGCGATTCTGAATTTGTTCGAGGGTACTGATGTTGAGTACATAGCTGATGGCGTCGATCACACAGCGCGCATCCCTCGAATTATGTTTAACGGCATATTTTCCGTTAAGCTGCATAGGTTTGGGGTTCATCCAGCAGATCATACAATCGATTTCAGAAGAGGCTTTGGGCAGGTCATAAGCCCCGGCAATCATATCGCCCCGGCTAATGTCAATATCATCGGCTAAAAGAAGGGTCACGCTCATGGGCGGGAAAGCCTCATCCGCAGGTCCGTCAAAAGTATCGATACGCTCTATTTTGGTTTGAAGCCCTGCGGGGAACACCATCACCTCATCGCCCGGATGGAAGATACCTCCTGCAATCCGGCCGGCATAACCGCGGTAGTCGTGAAATTCATCTGATTCGGGGCGGATCACATACTGCACGGGAAACCGCTGATGGACCATATCGAGGTCCTTGTCGATCGGGATGGTCTCGAGAGTCTCGAGAAGGGTTGAGCCTGTGTACCAGGGCATATTCTGTGAGGGTTTCACCACGTTATCGCCCTTGAGGGCGCTGATCGGAATAAACCTCAGGTCTTCGCCCGGCAGCACCTTTTCGACAAACGCGTTAAAGTCGGCTTTGATCTTTTCGAACACATCCTGTCGGTATTCGAGAAGGTCCATTTTGTTTATACAGACCACGATATGCGGTATACCGAGCAGATAGGCCAGGAAGGCATGACGGTAAGTCTGTTCAATAACGCCGTTGCGTGCATCGATCAGCACGATGGCGGCATTGGCGGTAGAAGCGCCCGTGACCATGTTCCTTGTATACTGAATATGCCCGGGAGTGTCGGCGATAATAAATTTACGGTTGGGAGTGGCAAAGTAGCGGTAAGCCACATCGATGGTGATACCTTGTTCGCGTTCGGCCCTGAGCCCGTCGGTAAACAGCGCCAGGTTGAGGTGTTCGCTCCCCTTCTGCACGCTGGCCCGCTTTACTGCATCAAGCTGGTCCTCGAACAGCGATTTGCTGTCGTACAGCAGCCTGCCGATGAGAGTGCTTTTACCGTCGTCTACACTGCCCGCTGTGGTAAACCGCAGAAGCTGCATGTTCAGGTAAGCCTTGCTTGAAAATTCAGTTTCAGTCGTCGCTGTCATCTTATACTATCCTTCGTAAATCGTACATCGTACATCGTACATCGTACATCGTACATCGTACATCGTACATCAAAAATACCCCTCCTTCTTCCTGTCCTCCATGGCCGCGTCAGACCGCCGGTCATCATATCGTCCGCCACGCTCGGTAACCCTTGTAGCCGCTATTTCGCGGATGATATCCTCAAGGTTATCCGCAGTGGATAAAACCAGGCCGGTACAAGAGATATCGCCCACGGTGCGGCAGCGCACATTTAGTTTTTCGGCTTTTTCACCGGGTTTCATAGCCATAAAAGGAGCTGCAGCAAGCCAGATCCCGTCACGGAAAAAGACCTCACGTTCATGAGTGAAATAGAGCTCAGGCAATTCAATATTTTCGCGCAGTATATACTGCCATACATCCATTTCGGTCCAGTTGCTGATGGGGAACACCCTGAAATGCTCGCCCATTCTCTTTTTCCCGTTGAAGATGTTCCAGAGTTCGGGTCTCTGGTTCTTCGGGTCCCACTGCCCGAACTCGTCGCGGTGCGAAAAGAACCTTTCCTTGGCCCGGGCTTTTTCTTCGTCCCTGCGCCCTCCGCCAATCGCTGCATCGAACTTGTGTTTCTCGATGGTGTCGAGCAGGGTCACGGTCTGAAGCACGTTACGGCTTGCATTGATGCCTTTTTCTTCAACCACCCGGCCGGTGTCAATGGATTCCTGCACAGAACCGACGATGAGGCGGGCATTGAATTTTTTCACCAGATCATCGCGAAAAGTAATGGCTTCCGCGAAATTATGACCGGTGTCGATATGGACTAAAGGAAATGGGATAGAAGCAGGGTAAAAGGCTTTCCTCGAAAGATGTACCAGAACGATAGAATCCTTGCCGCCCGAAAAAAGCAAAGCAGGCCGCTCGAACTGTGCGGCTACTTCACGAAGAATGTAAATGGCTTCCGACTCAAGCTCTCTGAGATGCGTTAAATTGTAATCCTTCATTCTTACTCTTGAACCTTAGGCTTTGCCGAAAATTTTCTGCAGTGTCGTTTTTTTCTTTTTCGACGATTCTTTGTCGTCGGAGTAGTAGCCATAACCGTATCCATGGCCATACCCGTAACCATATCCGTAGCCGTATCCATAACCATATCCGTAGCCATACCCGTAACCATATCCGTATCCATAAGAACTACGGGTTAGCTTGACGTCGTTAACCAGTATGGCCAGGCCGGGGATACCGCGTTTTTCCATATCGGTTATGATGCTGCTAAAAATCTTTTTATGGGTATAACCCTGCCTTACCAGGAAGAGGTTGGCATCGGCATATTTCATAAGCAGGAAGGCATCGGTGACGAGACCCACCGGCGGGGTGTCAATGATGATATAGTCGTATATTTCCTTGAGTCTTACAAACATCTCGCCGCATTTAGCAGAGGCGATCAACTCGGCAGGATTCGGCGGTACAGGGCCGGCCATGATGATGTCGAGATTTTCTATACCCGAAAACTGTATGATATCCTCTAGTTTGCTTTTGTTGATGAGGTAGGATGAGATACCCTGGGCGTTCGTAAGTCCGAAATCCTCGTAGATCTTGGGTTTACGAAGGTCAAAGCCCAGCAGCAGGGTCTTTTTGCCATACATGGCATAGATGGAGGCCATATTGATGGAGACGAATGTTTTACCGGCGCTAACCATATCGGCGGTGATCAGAACGGTGATCCTTTCCTTGCCCTGGAGCAGGTATTGCAGATTCGTACGTACCGAACGGAACGACTCGGCAATGGTCGACTTGGGAGAGTCAACCACAACGATCTCGCTTTTTTTGTCGGAATGGATGATATGACCCATGATCGGAAGCCGGGTGATCCTTTCAATGTCTTCCCTTTCCATGACTGTGTCGTTGAAATAATCCTTTCCGAGGATGTAAATGACGGGAAGGATGATCCCCAGTATGAGGGCGATGATATAGTTCAGGCTTTTCTTTGGGAAGACCGGGCTTGTGCCGCCCATGGCCGCGTCGACCACTTCGTTATCTGAGAGGTTGGAAGCCTGGGTGATCTGTGCTTCCGAACGTTTCTGCAGCAGGAAGGTATAGATGGCATCGGTAAGCTTGAACCTGCGTTCGATACCGATCATAACGCGCTGGGTTTCGGGCAGGGTGCTGATCTTGGCCGTGTATTGTGCCACACGGTCGTTAATTTCTTTAAGAGCGATATCGTTGGTGTTGATCGCGCTTTTGATATTCTCGACGAGCGCATTTTTAATGGTATAGATCTGCTCGTCTATAGAGACCAGGGTAGGGTTCCTTCCCTTCGAATATTGTGAGATCTCGGTGCGTTTGGTATACAGGTCGGTGAGCTTCATGGTAAGGTCGTTGAGCATGGGATTCTCCACGCCCATTGAAGCCGGCACTACCAGCTCGTCGAGCTTCTGATTCTTCAGCAGGTACTGATAGAGGTTGGTGAGGTATTTCGACTGTACCATAATAACCGCCTTTTCATCCTGGAGCTGCATCATCTTTTCAAACACCTGCCTGGATACGTCGTCAAGATTCATGATCTCCTTGGTGGTACGGAAAACCTCCAGGGCTTTTTCGGTGGAATGAAGGGTATCGCTGATATCCTGGAGCTCGTTATCAATAAATTTAATGGTACGGTCGGCAACTTTGTTTTTACGTTCCAGGTCCTTGGCCAGGTACTCCTTTAACAGAGTGTTCAGAAAGTCGGTAAGCTTGTCAATATTTCCACCTTTGAGCTTGATCTCAACAATTGAGGCTTCCTTGTTGATCGGCTCTATGCTGAAGCCTTTGAACTGGGCTACCAGCGATTCATAATCGTTGAACTGGAAGTAGAATGTTCTGCTGAGGTCTTTCTGCGGATTGAATAGGGGGGTAAGCAACACCCTGAAACGGAAATTATTTCCCTGAACCCATCGGCCGAATTCATAGGTCTCGTCAACGGCAACGCGTTCTTTGCGGCCTTCGATCTTGTCTTTTTTCGAGAAATTATAAAATTTGATGTCTTCTTCCTTGGCTTCCAGACGGTACTTGTCTTTCGAGGAAATGGAAAGGTTAAACCGCATATTCACCGGCTCGGGATAGGCCGTATCCAGTTCAACGACAAAGGGTGCGTCTTTATAGAGTTCTTTGCTTATAAAATTATCTTCGCTGTAATATGAAACTTCGAAGCCTGTCTTGGAAATCGTGCGGTAGGTGAGGGTGTATGACGACAAAACCCCGATCTCATTCTGGAGGTTCTGCATGTTGTTCATCCCTCCCAGCCCCATGATAGACTGGGCGCTGAGTTTGTTTTCAGACTTGTCTTTGATGAGGATGGAAGTCTTTACTTCAAAGACCGGACTGGTATATTTATTGAAGATGAAGGCAATGATCAGAGCAATAAACACCGTGATGGCAAAGAAATACCAGTAACGGTAGAATTTAAAAAGCAGAACTTTATAGTCGACCGACTGTTGTTGCTGCTGGAATTCCTGGGGGTTATCGTTCACAAAAGATGGATTTACGGTATTACATTGTTTTTACATAGTTGATTAAGAGGATCCCGGCCGATAAACCGGCAAGCAATATGGCCCATGGGAAAGTAGACCCGAAGCCCCAGCGCTTGTAGGCCAGGGGCTGAACATAAATGATATCGTTAGGCTGAAGGTAGAACTGGTCTGAATTAAGAAAAGTATCGGAATTCATATTCAGTTTATATACCCTGGAACCATCGGGGGTCTGACGTATGAGTATGACCTTGCTTCTGTTCCCGAATTCCGTAATGTCGCCGGCCACAGAAATAGCTTCAAAGACGTTGAACTTTTCGGCATATATTGAAAACTCTCCCGGGCGGTTTATTTCACCTACCATCGTGATCTTGAAGTTCACCATCTTTACAACCACCACGGTCTCTTTGAGATATTCATCGACCAGTTTCTGTAGAACGTCTTTAACCTGGGTAACGGTAAGGTCTTTGATCATGATCCTCCCGACAACCGGGAAATCAATGTAGCCTGTAGGGCTTACCGAGTAGGAATTCAGGTAAATGCTGGCGTCGTTGGCATAGTCGTTATAACTGCCCTGCCCGGATTGCTTGTTAAAAAACTGATTACTTTTCTCGTCCAGACTGAACAGACGGATATATACGTTGTCTCTGGGTTGAATCTTGTAATCGGGGGGATGCGGGTGATGGTAAACGCTGGCCGTATCTTTTTCCTGTTTTTTCTGCAGATAAAGAATTTTTTTCTGGGGAACGCATGAGGAAAGAGCAATAATAATTACAAGGAGCAGAAAAGCTACCTTGGTGAGCAGTTTTTGGAATTGCTTCATAAATGCCTAAAATTGAGCGTGCAAAATTAAGGAATTTCCTTTAAAATTAATAAAATGTGATGAACATCCTAAAATCTTCATGACAATATTGTACTGCGGATGGCAGATGGCAGATAGCAGATGGCAGATAATCAGGAAGATAACAGCCTAAACGGCTTCCCCTATTAAAGTGGCGGAAGTAGCTCTTTTTACCTTAACCATTACGTATTCACCGGGTTCTTGGGATGTTTTAGGGAAGACAAGGACCTTATTCTGAGAGTTTCGCCCATAAAAATTCTTGTCAGACCGTTTCGATTCCCCTTCTATAAGCGTTTCAAAAGTCTCGCCTATATCTCTGTGATTGCTTGCTGATGAAAGTTCCTGCTGCAGACTTATAATTTCCCTTAGCCTTCTCTCTTTGACTTCAGCCGGCACATCGTCGGTATACCGTTCCGCTGCCAGAGTCTGGGGCCGCTCAGAATATTTAAACGTAAAAGCATAGTCAAATGAGGCTTCTTTCATCAGCTCAATTGTTTGCTGATGATCTGCTTCCGTTTCGCCACAGAAGCCGGTGATGATATCGGTGGAAATCGCACAGCCTGGGATACGGGAGCGTATAGCCCTGATCTTTCCGAGGTATTCCTCACGGGTATATTTCCTGTTCATTTTATCGAGCACTGCATTGCTCCCGCTCTGCACAGGCAGATGAATGGCTTTACAGATATTGGGGTGGTCCGCTATGGTTTCTATAAGTTCCGGGCTGAGGTCTTTAGGGTGGGAAGTTGCGAAGCGCACCCTGAGCCGTAAATCGATAGCCGCGATGCGTTGAAGAAGCAGCGGAAAATTCACTCTTTCTAAACCTGCTAACCATTCATAGGAATTTACATTTTGTCCGAGTAAAGTGATCTCCCTGAAACCCTTGCTAAAAAGATCTTTCGATTCCCGGATCACCGATTCCGGATCCCGGCTTCTCTCAACGCCGCGGGCATAAGGCACTACGCAGTAGGAGCAGAAATTCTCGCATCCCCTCATGATCGAGATGAAAGCCGAAACCCCGCCGGAGTCCAGTCTTACCGGACTGATATCCGCATAAGTCTCATCCGCCGAAAGAATAATATCAATAGCTTTCTTACCAGACCGGGCCTGTTCAAGAAGGCCTGGAAGATGGCGGTAGGAATCGGGACCGGCGATAAGGTCGAGCAGCTGTTCCTCTTCCATCAGGGCGGTTTTTGTACGTTCGGCCATACAGCCTAAAAGGCCAATGGTAAGACCGGGCTTTTTCTTTTTCAGGGAGCGGAAGTAATGCAGGCGTTTTCTAACCCTTTCTTCGGCATGTTCGCGTATTGAGCAGGTATTCAGGAGCACGATATCGGCTGTTTCGACCTCGGTTGAGGCCTCGAATCCCTGCTTTGTAAGTATAGATGCAACGATCTCAGAATCAGAGAAATTCATCTGGCAGCCATACGTCTCTATAAAAAATTTCCGGGTTTTTTGCTCAGTCATATATCACCTTTCGGTGTTTGGCGGATTAAGTATAAAAACGGCACAAAGGTACGTATTATGTTAATTGTCGTACTTTTGTACCCGGATTGAAATAGCGAAATCCAATTATAAAATGACGAAAAACTTAGTGATTGTTGAGTCTCCTGCGAAAGCAAAGACCATTGGTGGATTCCTTGGAAGCGATTTTACGGTAAAATCATGCATGGGGCATATAGCAGATCTTTCGAAGAAAGACCTGGGGGTGGATGTGGAAAAGGGTTTTGAGCCTAATTACATTGTCTCGCCTGATAAAAAGAAGATTGTTGGAGAACTGAAAAAGCTTGCGCATGACAGCGATTTTATCTGGCTGGCGTCTGACGAGGACCGGGAGGGGGAGGCTATTGCATGGCATTTGATGGAGACCCTGGGTTTGAAAAAAGAATCCACCCGCCGTATTGCTTTTCACGAGATCACCAAAACGGCTATACTTGAAGCCATTGCCAATCCGAGGGAACTCGATATGAATCTCGTGGATGCTCAGCAGGCCCGCAGGATACTCGACCGCCTGGTAGGTTTTGAGCTTTCGCCTCTTTTATGGAAAAAAATAAAACCCTCCTTATCGGCAGGCCGGGTTCAGTCGGTTGCTGTAAGGCTTATCGTGGAGCGTGAAGACGAGATCAGAAATTTCACTGCGGTTTCTTCCTACCGCATCAGCGGCGATTTCGTGGTGCATGACGGCAAGAAGCTGAAAACCCTCAATGCTGAATTAAATAAGAGGTTTCAGACCAAAGAAGAAGCTTTGAATTTTCTGAAACAGTGTATGGATGTGCAGTATACGGTTGAAGATGTAGAGACCAGGCCGGCCAGGAAATCGCCTGCCCCGCCCTTCACTACGTCCACCCTGCAGCAGGAGGCCTCCCGTAAGCTTGGTTTTTCGGTAGCCAACACCATGCGTGTAGCACAGGAACTTTACGAATCGGGGAAGATCACCTATATGAGGACCGACTCGGTAAATCTCTCTGATATGGCCATCGCCATGGCAAAGAAAGAAGTGACCGCGACCTTTGGTGAAGAATATGTGAAGACCCGCAAGTACGCTACAAAAACCAAGGGAGCCCAGGAAGCTCACGAAGCCATCCGCCCAACCTACCTCAGTAATAAAAGCATCGAAGGCGATCGTTCAGGCAAGCGCCTTTACGACCTGATCTGGAAACGTACCATCGCTTCACAGATGGCCGATGCAGAGCTTGAAAAAACCAATGTGACTATAGGGATAACAGGCAAAACCGAAAAGTTCGTGGCCCGCGGAGAGGTGATCAGATTCGACGGTTTTCTGAAGGTATACATGGAATCTTCCGACGAGGACAGTACTGAAGGCCAGGAAGGTGTTCTGCCTCCGCTTAAGACCGGGGAAAAGCTGTTGCTGAGCATAATGACAGCCCAGCAGAAATTTACCCAGCAGCCTTACCGTTATACGGAAGCAGCCCTGGTGAAAAAGCTTGAAGAACTTGGAATAGGCCGTCCTTCAACCTATGCCCCCACCATCTCGACGATTCAGAAAAGAGAATATGTTGTGAAGGAAGAAAGACCCGGTGTTCAAAGGAGCTACGATTTCATCAGTCTGAAAGATAAAAAGATCAGCGAAGAGGTCCGCAACGAGACTGTTGGAAACGAAAAGGGAAAACTTTTCCCTACTGATATCGGCGGACTGGTTACGGGTTTTCTGGTACAGAACTTCGACAATATCATGGACTACAATTTCACGGCCACGGTAGAAGAGGAGTTTGATGTGATCGCCGAAGGCAAACTGGCCTGGAAAGATATGCTCAAAGAGTTTTATTTTCCCTTCCATGAAAAGATTGAAGGGGCCATGGAGAATACGAAAAGGGTAAAGGGAGAAAAGCTACTTGGCACAGATCCTGCTACCGGCCTGAATATTTATGTGAAAATAGGCCGGTTTGGCCCGATGGCTCAGCTGGGTGAATCGGACGCTGAAGAAAAACCGCGGTTTTCGGCCCTGAAAAAAGGTCAGAGCATAGATACCATAAGCCTCGAAGAAACCCTTGATCTGTTCAAACTACCCCGGGTGGTTGGCGATTTTGAAGGTACCGAGGTCCTGGTCTCTGCGGGAAAATTCGGCCCATATGTGAAGCATAAATCTGCGTTTTATTCCCTTCCCGCCTCCGATGATCCACTCAGCGTAAATCTGGCAAGGACCATTGAGATAATCGAGTTGAAACGGCATGCCGACATCAAAAAAGTGATCAGGGAATATCCCGAAGACGCAGATATTAAAGTGCTGAACGGCCGGTACGGGCCATACATTGCATTCAAAAAAGAAAACTACAAGATCCCCAGGGGAAAAACCGCTGCCGATCTTACGTATGATGATGTAAAGGCTATCATGGCCGCGAATGAACCCACAAAATCGAAATCCAAAAAGAAAAAATAAGTGCTATGGACATTTCGACCTTCTTTTCCCCCATCGATTTAACGGAGTTCCCATCGATAGCTGAAGGCCAAAGCCAGCTTCGTTTCGGGAACATTATAGAGATCTATTCTGAAGCCGGCAATTTCCCCGACTTTACCACAGCCGATCTTGCCATTATCGGAGTGAAGGAAGACCGGAATTCGGTCGAAAACGAAGGTTGTGACCTTGCGCCTGATGCCGTAAGGCAGTATTTGTACAGGTTATTTCCCGGCCCATATCCTAACAAGATCGTCGACCTGGGAAACATACGAAAAGGCTATGCTCCCAGCGACACCTATTTCGCCCTGAGCAGTGCGGTGGCTGAGCTGATCAGCAATAATATTCTTCCGGTCATCATAGGGGGAGGACAGGATCTTTCCTTCGCCAATTACAAAGCTTACGAAAGCCTGGGCCAGATCATCAATATCGTGGCCATTGACCCCACGTTTGATCTGGGTAAAACGGAGCATGAGCTGGATTCGCAGTCGTTCCTGAGCAGCATCATCCTGCACCAGCCGAACTACCTCTTTAATTATGCGAATATAGGCTACCAGAGTTATTTCATCGACCAGGATGCACTTAAGCTGATGAAGAACCTGTTCTTTGATACTTACCGCGTGGGTATCGTCAGGGAAAGCATGGAGGAGGTGGAGCCTATCGTGAGAAATGCAGATATGCTCACCTTTGATATTTCGGCGGTACGGTATTCCGATGCACCCGGAAACGGCAACGCCGGACCGAATGGGTTTTACGGGGAAGAGGCTTGCCAGATCGTGCGGTATGCAGGCATCAGCGACAAGCTTACATCGATTGGGTTTTATGAAATGAATCCGAAATTTGACCACCATGGGCAGACGGCCCACCTGGTATCGCAGATGATCTGGTATTTCATCGACGGCTTTTACAACCGCGCTCATGATTTTCCTTTTAAGAACGAAGAGGATTATCTGAAGTACCGCGTGGCGATCACCGATCATAAAGAAGAGATCGTATTCTTCAAGAGTAAAAAGACCGACCGCTGGTGGATGGAGATCCCGCTCCCGGCCGAGCAGAAGATCAAATACGAAAGGCATTATCTTGTGCCCTGTTCATATAAGGACTACCAGCAGGCCTGTGCCAACGACATACCCGACAGGTGGTGGATGGTGTATCAGAAACTCATGTAAAAAATGAATTTCGAATATTGAACAACGGAATATCGAATGTTGAATTTTATTTGCCGTTCAACATTCAATGTTCAACATTCGTTATTCGATATTCAAACGCAACTACCTGACTCTCTCGGGATTGGCTGCCAAAAAACTTTTCCATCCCGTAAATTTCTTCCCGGTTTCAATAGTTCCGTTCTGGAAATGATGGCATACTGCCGCGGCGAGTGCATCGGTCGCATCGAGGCTGTCGGGAGCTTCTTTCAGATTGAGCAGTCGCTGGAGCATTGCCGCGACCTGCTCTTTGGAAGCGGCGCCTTTGCCGGTGATGGATTGTTTGATTTTACGGGGGGAGTATTCGAAGATGGGAATGGTACGGTATAGGGCCGCTGCAATGGCCACGCCCTGGGCCCGGCCCAGTTTGAGCATCGACTGCACGTTCTTGCCGAAAAACTGTGCTTCTATAGCAAGTTCATCGGGCTTGTATTGCTCGATAAGTGACAGGGTTTTCTCGAAAATCAGTTTCAGCCTCAGCGGATGATCGTCGGATTTATTTAATTTTAGCACGCCAAATGCGATCATGCTGAGCTTGCTGCCATTGATCTGAATGATCCCGTAACCCATGATGGTAGTACCGGGGTCTATTCCAAGAATGATCTTTTCGCGTGGGGATTCAGGCATTTTTACCTTAATTTTGCAGGCATGACAAAGTTATACAAAAGATACAATCTTCTTATTCAGCTCGTCATTCTTGTTGTCTCGTATTTTTTTATTATCAATCAGGTTTTCTGGAAACAGGATTTGCCGGCCATGCTTTTAACAATGCAAGACGACATCAGTACTTCAGGATTCATTCCGATGCTTGTTTTGATTCTTTTTTTAATGCTTATAAACTGGTGGCTTGAGGCCTGGAAATGGAAAAACATGATATCGAAAGTTGAGCAGGTAAGCTGGCCGCGATCGGTGGTGGCGGTACTTACAGGAATCACCATCAGCTCGTTCACTCCAAACCGGGTCGGGGAATATTTCGGCAGGGCGTTTATTCTCAGGAAGGCCAGCCATGTTGAGGGAATCCTGATAACGATTCTGGGGAGCATGAGTCAGCTGCTGGTGACTATTCTGGCAGGCTCCGCGGCTTTATTGGTTTTTTTACCTGTATTTCTCCCCAATGCAGAATTTTTCAGGGGATATATGTATATTGGGTTTATCGGGTCAGTTCTTTTATTTGATACCCTGCTGCTCGGGATTTTCTTCAATGTATCTTTTCTGACGACTTTTAAGGAAAAAATATTTCAAAACCGTTTTGAAAAAGTCCGCAAATATTTGCGTGTTTTTACCTTTTATTCAGGCCGTGAACTCAGGGTTGTTCTGGCATTGAGTTTTGCGAGATATATCGTTTTCTCTACCCAGTACTTTCTTCTGTTATGGATTCTGGGTGTGAGGCTCCCGATTTACTATGCATACATTATGATATCGCTGATCTATTTGATTATGGCCATTATTCCTACCATCGCCCTTACTGAACTTGGCATCAGGGGATCCATTGCCATATACTGCTTTGGTTTTTATTTCACTCCTTTAATGGCAGCTCCGGCCGGCCTGAACCTGGGTATACTGATGGCTTCGGTACTTATCTGGTTTATCAATCTGGGTATTCCTGCATTGGTCGGGAGTTTCTTTCTTTTCCGACTGCAATTTTTCCGTAACAATACTGAATGATGGCTATGAGTTTTGACCTTATTTTCGGCAGTATCCTTCTTCTTTCCGCGGCATTGTACATTATTATGATCCTTGGATTAACGGCAGGTATACTTAAAAATTCCGGGAAAAGCAAGGGGGAGGACCGGCTTGCAGGGTATTTCGCGACAGGCCAGGCGGGAGCCAAAACTACGGTAATGGCCAGAGTGTCGGTGATCGTGCCGGTGCGTAATGAGGTGGGCTGTATTGCCGGCTGTCTGGATGATCTTGCACTGCAGTATTATCCCGGGGATCTGTTGGAGATTATTGTTTCCGATGATTTTTCGGAGGATTACACGCTTGAAAAAGTGCGGAAGTGGGGCAGGGAGCATCCGGAGATAAGTCTGACCCTGCTTGAGGGCGGCAGTAAGCTGAAGGAAAACAGGGGTAAGAAAAGTGCTATTGAAAGAGCTGTGGCAATAGCCCGGGGTGAGATTATCATTGCAACCGATGCCGACACTCTGCATGGCCGGTCATGGGTTCGGACGATAACGGGAGCATTTGGAAACCCAGAGGTTAAGATGGTCCTTGGACCAGTCGGATTTACTGGCGAGAAAGGTATTTTTGCGAAAATTCAGACGCTTGAATTTCTGGGTATCATGGGCGTGTCGGCAGGTTCGGCTAACCTGGGTTTTTCATTGATGTGCAACGGGGCAAACCTGGCTTACCGTAAGCAGGCCTATACAGAATGCGGAGGTTTTGAAGGGAACACTCTGTTTCAATCGGGCGACGACCAGTTTCTGATGATGAAGTTCAGAAAGAATTTCGGGGGGAGGTCGGTTGTATTTCTGAATCAAAAGGATGCCATAGTACTCACGGCTCCTTGCTCTGCCTGGCATGATTTCTGGGAGCAGAGACTAAGGTGGGTCTCAAAAAGCAGGGGTTACAGAGACACGGCCGTGATCACTGCGGGTTTGCTCACGTTTGGATTTCCGTTCCTTATCCTTATCGGAGGCATCGCAGGTATTTTTCATCCAGCCATCCTGTTTCTTGCTTCCTTTTTATGGTTTCTGAAGATCCTTGCCGAGTACCCGATGGTATGGCTGATGGCCCGGTTTTTCGATAAGAAACATCTGCTGAATTATTATTTCGCGGCCCAGGTCTTTCAGTTTTTTTATTCTTTAACGGTCGCTATTGCCGGGCAGTTCACGATGTATTCCTGGAAAGGAAGAAGTATAAAGCCTCTGCAATCGCCAGATCTTCGGCGTAAGTAATTTTAATATTATAAGGATCTCCGTGGATGAGGTTGATGGTTCCCCCTGCAGCTTCCAGAACACCGGCATCGTCGGTAAACGAATCCCGGTATGGCTGTTCATAAGCTTTCAGTATTTGTGAAGCAAGAAACACCTGAGGGGTCTGGATAAGCCTGAGGCTGGAACGGTCTACAGGGCTGTTCACGAGGCCTTCGGTTTTTCTCACGGAATCTGTAACTGGGGTAAACGGTATGGCATTACCATGCAGCAGAGCAGCATCAAAAGCACGTGAGATCAGGCCACGGCTCAGCAGGGGTCTTACCCCGTCATGGACCGCCACGATACCATCAGCAGTTACAAAAGAAAGAGCGTTTTTAACTGAATCAAAACGTTTTTCTCCGCCTTCTGCAAGGGTATGAGGGATGGAGAAGGAATATTCAAGACAAAGAGTTTTCCAGGCCGTGAATAAAGCGGGATGCAGGGCTACAATTATTTGTGTTGAGGCATCGTAATCATAGAAAGCCTGAATGGAATGCATCAGTACCGTTTTGCCGGCAAGTTCAAGGAATTGCTTTGGAACAACAGAATTCATGCGGGTCCCTGTTCCGCCCGCCACGATGATGGCAAATTTGTTCAAGTGATTAAATGATGAGCATCGGGTTGCCGTATGTAAAGAACTTATATTTCTTTTCAATGGCTTCTTCGTATGACTTCATGGTGAAATCAAATCCGCCGAAAGCAGAGGTGAGCATCATCATGGGAGTCTGAGGCATGTGAAAGTTGGTGATCATCGCATTGGCAATGCTGAATTCGTACGGAGGGAAGATGAATTTATTGGTCCAGCCTTTATAGGGTTTCAGAAGTCCGCCAACGGTTACCGACGATTCTATGGCTTTCATGGTGGTGGTTCCCACGGCAACAATCTTTTTCTTGTCCATCTTGGCCTTGTTCACGATCTCGGCAGCTTCAGCTTCTATGATCACTTCTTCCGAATCCATTTTGTGTTTGGTGAGGTCTTCAACGTCGATGGTGCGGAAGTTGCCGAGGCCCACGTGAAGGGTGATCTCGGCAAAGGTAACGCCTTGCAATTCGAGGCGTTTGATGATCTCGCGACTGAAATGCAGTCCGGCGGTGGGAGCGGCTACAGCGCCTTCGTGTTTCGCGAAAATGGTCTGGTAACGCTCGTTGTCTTCGCTGGTGACAGGCCTGTTGTGTATCTTGGGAAGCGGGGTTTCACCGAGCTTCTGGATGGTTTTTTTAAATTCGTCGTATGGACCGTCGAAGAGAAACCTGATGGTGCGGCCTCTGGAAGTAGTATTGTCGATCACTTCGGCCACCAGGGTATCGTCGTCGCCAAAATACAGTTTGTTGCCTATTCTGATCTTGCGGGCGGGGTCTACCAGTACATCCCACAGCCGGGATTCCCGGTTCAGTTCGCGCAGCAGGAAAACTTCGATTTTAGCGCCGGTTTTTTCCTTTTCGCCATAGAGGCGGGCCGGAAACACCTTAGTGTTGTTAATGATAAACACATCCCCTTCACCAAAATAGTTCAGAATGTCTTTAAAATGTTTGTGCTGAATCGATTGCTTTCCACGATCGAGGACCATCATGTTGACGTCGTCGCGGTGTTTAGAAGGATGGTTTGCAATAAGATCAGGTGGCAGATGGAAACGAAACTGAGATAGCTTCATGCGAGTGGTTTAAAAAGGCGTGCAAAAGTAACACTTTTTTCGCTGAATGTCAAGCCTTTTTTATCTTTTTTGTTAGGGCGACTGCTCAAAAAGGCCTGTAATTTCTTCATAAGGGCGTAAATGATAGGTTATTAGCCCAACATTCGCGGCCGATTCCACATGCTGTATTGAATCGTCGATAAACAGGGTTTCGGAGGGGTTCAGCCCGCCGTCGCGGATCACATATTCAAAAATCTCCCTGGATGGTTTTTGCAAATGGATCTGGTAGGAGAACCAGGTTTTTTCAAAAAGGCTGCCGAATGAGCTGTACCCGTAATGCTCACTGAAACCGCCCAGGTATTTATTGTAATGGATCTCGTTGGAATTGCTGAGAATAAAGGTCCTGTATGATTTTCTTACCTCCTCCAGCAACCTGACCCTTTGAGGCGGGATATCGAGGATCATGGCGTTCCAGGCGTTCATAACTTCTTCATCGCTGATGCCTGGGTTCAGGTGTTTTTTTAATATGGCCGTGAATTCGGGGATTGATATTTTTCCACCTTCAAGCCGCCGGAATATATCTTCTCCTTCCTCGACCGAATATAAGGGATTGAAGCCTCTGAATCCCAGATCCTTGAATTTCTCTTCCGAGAGACGGATGTTTATATTGCAGATGACCCCACCGAAATCAAAAATGATGTTGCGGATGGTATGTCCCTGAGAGGCAGACTGCGTGAGTTTAAGCATAGGTATCAGATAGGGCTTGCAAAGATGGCAAAATATCTTTACTTTTGCTTCCCAATTTCCGTGACACGTGGCACGTGGCACGTGTCACGCGACACGTGAATCGGATCGGGGCCCATAGCTCAGACGGTTAGAGCAGTAGACTCATAATCTATTGGTCCCAGGTTCAAGTCCTGGTGGGCCCACTTCAAAATCAACCACTTACACACACCGATGTAGGTGGTTTTTTGTTTTCAGCCAGGTTTCAGCCAGGTTTTGAGGAAATTCAAAGTTCCTTCCCCTTCCCCTTCACATATCAATTGAGACCAAATCCTTCGTTTATTTTTAAACGATTCGACACGAACCGCCGTATACGTGGCCCGTATTTATGGTCGTGAGAGGTGCACTCCGGTCAGCAATGGCCGGAGCCGTCTACTCGATTAGAGCCAGTTAATTTATAATTAATTTACCTCTTTTTTGTGTCTTTTTATTTAGAGTAAGATTGTAAAAATAAATACCAGAGGGCAGATCGCTACTATTTGTTAGGCGGCGTTACTTTTTTTCATTTCATAATCTGTCAGTCACCAAGTTTTGTAGCCGGTAGAATCATTCCGTCAAATGTTGAAGTTAATGACTCTGCTTTACCTTCTTTGTTTAAAATGAATGAAATCCTGCTCGCTGTTTCCATCGTAAAATATTCTAATTCACTTGTGGGCAGCAACTCGTATTTAGGCATATAAGGTGTTAAAACAAGTAATTTGTCATTCTCTTTTACTATGAAATAAATCCAATTTTATTCTTCATAACTTCTATTTATTACAATTATCTTGTGTGTTCATTATCAATTCATTTTGGTGGGTGTATTTGCATAATGCCGCCTAACGCCGGGCCGCTAAACGCAGCAAAGGCAGAGCCTTTGATAGTACCTTTGATAGCAACATTGCTTTAGCATTGTTGCGGTTAGCGATTTATTAGGGCCAGTTTTGTCAATTATTGTTATTAATTGTTTCCAGAACTTTTTCTTTATTTAAAATGTACATTCCTATCCTTTCATGTGTAACTCCATCTTTGATCTGATAATTATATTGAGGGTTTCCTTCGATCAAATTAGCTTCAAAGAATTTAAAGAAGATAAATGAGTTGTCTTTTAGTTTTTCTGCTACTTCGATAATATGGGTAGAAAGAGCAAAAACGCTTCTGGTAAGGTTGGAGAATGCTTCAATAACTGCCAAAGATGCTTCATAGGCATCTTTAATATTTGTACCACGGAATAGTTCGTCAAACACTATAAAAAAATTTCCGCCTTTATTAATTTGTTCTGCGACATGCTTGACTCTTAGAACTTCATTGTAATAATGACTATATCCAATACTTAAATTATCAGCCAGATTAATTGTGGTAAACAAACCGTTGAATACTGAAGTTTTGAAACTCTTAGCCGGCACAGGGAAGCCTAAATGGGACAAGTATATAGAAATACCTAAAGTTTTTAAAAATGTTGATTTACCTGCCATGTTAGGGCCAGTTATAAAACACACTCTCTTGTCGGACGTTAAGACAAAATCATTAGCAACTGGATTATTAATAAAAGGATGAAAGATTTCTTTTGTTTCCAAATAGTTCGATTCTTTAGTGAAAGTTGGAAACGTGAATCCTCGATTTTTTGAAGCAACGGCTATTGATGTGTAAACATCAATTTCATAAACTATTTGCAGTAACTTTCTAACACCACTAATCTCATTTCTCCGGAAGATTGTATTAAGGTTGGTATATTCATGTGGATACAGTTTTCCCTTATTTTTCAGGCTTAAAACAATTTTTAATGATGAATTTTCAATGGTCTCAAGTATTGTTTTTATGAAATTGTTAACGGTATCTGGTATCTGTTGAGATCTTATAGTTATGGCAAAAGTATGGAGTTCATTCAACGATTTGATAAGATACTTAACACCTCTTTGCAGGATGTAATATTCATTGCCGGGCCAAATCATATTCTTCAATGCTTTTGAATATGATTGTGAATATGAAAATGTAGATGAGTCTATTTTCCGGGATAAATAATATTCTATGAGATCAAGAATGTTTTTATCTATTTCTATAGTTGCCAATGGGTTCTGAAAGAAGCGAATCAGCTCAATTCGGTTTTCAATTTGGTCAATATCTGAAAAAGGCACAGAAAAAATTCTTTGTAATTCATCTTTTCCGCCAATTGACTTAGTTAAATTGAATAATGAGAATATCGAATTATCACCTTTTGATTTCTCGAAAAGTTCTAAATCATTAGCAGTTTGTTTGTCTATTTTAAAATTCATTTTAATGTTACTTTCATAGCATTGGCCATAACGCTCGGCCTGCAAACGGAGCAAAGGTTGAACCTTTACTAAGCAACATTCCGAAGGCTTTGTTGCGATTTAGCGGCATGTTATATGCGGTTTGTCGTTTAAATAAATGCGGGTTATAACTTGATTGATAGGTGTAACTGGCCCCCGAAACCTAGTTCTACAATTTTTTGTAGTGTTGAGATTCGTGCCTCTTTGA
>CAIWXI010000043.1 GCA_903916595.1 uncultured Bacteroidales bacterium
AGGTTATGCCGAGTACGAGAACCTTTGCTCCTTTGATTTTATGGTCTCGGGCTATCATGAGCTTGACCACTTCGGATGCTACATATCTACCCATGTTGTCGTTGAGCCTTCTGCCGGCAAGAATGATTTCAGGGTGGTAACCGTACTCCTGTGCTTTTTTGGCTAAGTAGTAAGGGTCAACGCCGATGCAGTGGCCGCCAACAAGACCGGGTTTGAAAGCGAGGAAGTTCCACTTAGTGCCGGCTGCAGCAAGAACCTCGTTGGTGTCGATACCCATGCGGTTGAAAATCATGGCTAACTCATTAACGAAGGCGATGTTGATGTCGCGCTGGGAGTTTTCGATAACTTTAGCGGCTTCGGCTACTTTGATCGATGATGCGAGATGCGTGCCTGCAGTGATAATGGAACGGTAGAGGTCGTCTACTTTCCTGGCTGCTTCGGGAGTTGAGCCTGAAGTGACTTTCTTTATTTTGGTAACAGTGTGCTCTTTATCTCCCGGATTGATACGTTCAGGTGAATAACCGGCAAAGAAATCCCTGTTAAAGGTAAGACCGGAAACCTGTTCAAGCACCGGAACACAATCCTACTCCGTGGCGCCAGGACAAACCGTTGATTCAGTGTTCGTATTGAAACAATCTGCAAAAAAATACGTACACTAAAAAACACGTTCCCAAGTGATACCGATTATCTTCCGTGAGTTCTCATGTCTCGGACATGACTTTGTATTTCCACCATCCGTATATCCATGGCTATGAAAAGATTATTATCATTGCTGCTGTTTCCTTTTTGCTTGTTTTTTTCCCTGAATGTAAATGCTTCAGCTAAAGATTCTAAGTCGGGTATAAGGGAATCTCTTGTTGTAATTGGCCAAGTGAAGCCGCTTGCTATAGACAGTGTCAAAGTATCTGTATTAAATGCCACTAAAGATCTATGGGATAAGTCTTTAGTCGTGGGGACAAGCCTTGCTGCTATTGCAGGTATCGGTGCGGCATTTTTTACAGGTAAGGCGGCTTTTGCAACAAAAGAAGCGGCAGAAGCGACAAAAGAAGCTGTAAAAGCAACTGAAAAATCTATAGATCAGTTAAAGCGCCAATTGGAACTTCAGCGGTTGGATGCTTTGGTAAGACTTGGAAATTACTATCAAGAATCTCATGATCGAACTACTAAGAATATGACTGATATAATGAATGCTCTACGCATTGCACCACAAAGCTTGGATAAAGGATTTCAAGCTTTTTACGAAAAATATTTTAGTGAAGATGCACTTGGAAAAACGCAAAATAGGTTACAAGAGTTGAGAGCAAAAAGCGATTCTATCGATAAAGAGATAGAAGAGTATTATGATAAACTCATATAGTTATAAATTAATGCTTTACCAAATTTAGCATTATGCCACTTTAATTGCACAAGAATCTCTGCCTTAAGTAACCCCTAGCCATTGCTTTGATTGGTCTTGGCTCGTTTCTGCCTTTAGGTATTGTCCAAACCACTCCCATTTTTTCCTTATTTTCTCATCATCCTTGAATATTGTTAATGAGTCACATACTTTATTCTTATATCTAAAATAGGTTTCTTCTATATGCTCTAATGGGAAATAACGATCATTAAGGGTGTTAATAATTTCAATACTTGGTTGATGTTCAAAGGGATGCCTTATACACATCCTGTTAAGTGATGGCTCAGAAACTTTTTCTTTCCAAAACGTTATTGCCTCAGGAGATAGAAACATAAAAGGACATCCTCCTTTAGCCTTCTGTTCCATGGCATAAGCGGTGAACAAAAAATTATTCCGTAATATAAGGGCAAGAAAGGAAACAGAAAC
>CAIWXI010000044.1 GCA_903916595.1 uncultured Bacteroidales bacterium
GCAAGGGCATCGGCATTGTAATCGGCCACCGTTACGTTAAATCTCTCATCCTTCGCAAGGTCAAGAGCAATGGCGCCTCCGACCATACCGGCACCGAGAACTAAAATCTTCCTCTGCATATTGTTTTTGTTTAAATTTTTTATAAAAATACTAATTTTGCCCCAAATAAAAACTATGCCTTTTACTTCCCTGGTTTTTCTTTTCCTGTTTCTGCCGTTTCTCCTGCTGTCTTTTCTGCTCTTCCTGCCAAAGCTTAAAAAGCCTTTACTCCTGCTTGCAAGTCTTGTTTTCTATGGATGGGCTGGCATTTCATTCATATTCATATTCATTGCATATATTCTTTTTAATTATATTTCCGGAATTTTTACAAGCGGATCTTCTTCCCAAAGCATCAGGAAAATCTGGCTTTTCGCGGGTATAGTCCTGAATGTACTCGGCCTGGTGGTTTTCAAATACACAACTTTTTTCGAGACTAACTTCAGTGTACTGGCATCTGTGTTCAGGCTGAATCCTATTCATACCGCCAATATCATTATCCCACTCGGGATTTCGTTCATTGCTTTGAGGGGTATTTCGTACTTGCTTGCGGTTTACCGTAAGGAAACCCAGGCCCGGCGAAGCATAACCGACCTTGGACTGTACCTCGGGTTCTTCCCTGTACTTTTTGCGGGGCCCATAGACCGTTACAGCCTTATAGAACCCCAGCTGTCAAGTCCTTTAACCACGATGGACCTTTTCGCATCGGGCGTAGGCCGCTTTCTTCTCGGGCTGGCAAAGAAACTGATCATCGCCGTCCCCCTGGCCTCGGCAGCAGACCAGATCTTCGGCATGGTTGCTTCGGAGATGAACACTCCCCTGGCCTGGCTGGGTATCGTCGCTTTCGCACTTCAGATCTATTACGAATTCTCAAGCTATACCGATATGGCTATTGGTCTCGGGCGGATGTTCGGGTTCCGTTTCTCAGAGAATTTCGATTTTCCCTATACTTCCCGATCGGTGAGAGACTTCTGGGAACGATGGAACATAACGGTAAATGCATGGTTCAGGGAGTATCTCTTCAGTATGCTTTCTGCCCCGGGCAAGAATCGCACCTTAGAATCCCCCGAAACAGGCTTCAGCAGACCCGCTTCTGAAAAACCTTTTCAAAGCCTGGTGTCGGCCGCCGCCATCCTGTTCACCCTTCTTTTGTGGGGAGCCTGGTATGGTGCGGGATGGAACTTTTTACTTTTTGGATTGGTCTTTGGATTATTTCTTCTGCTTGAAACAACCGGCTTTGGGAGGCTGCTTGACAAGGGTCCGGCAGTTACGGCCAGGATTTATACCTTGTTCGTTATCCTTATGGCCTGGGTGATTTTCCGTTCACCAGATATTAAACATGCCCTGCAGTTTTACCGTATCCTGTTCGGGCTCGAAGCCTCAGCCACCGGATCGGGCAGGGTATCCAGCTATTTTAGCAGGGAGTTGATTTTAAGCCTCAGCCTTGCCGTTCTTGGTTGTACAAAGTTCTTCCTGATCATCAGTACCAAAGCAGGATCCATCCTGACGAATCAATTCAAACAACCGATCTCCCGCCTGGTCTCCGTTGGGTTCATGATCGTACTGCTTGTCCCGTTCTTACTGGATAACCTTGTAGGAGGACCGAAGCCCAGGCTGACACCCGAAGAAGTAAGAGCCACCGCTCCCCGACCTTCGCTCAGCATCAGCACGCTGAACACTTACCCTGAAAGATTCAGCAAATTCTATGATGATCACTTACCATACAGGGATAAGATCATGAACTGGTGGTCGGAGCATTACAATGTGGCCCTTTTGAAGAAAGCGCCCCTGAAGAGCCCCGTTGATATGGGCGATGAAGGCTGGATGTACCCGGCAGGGGAAAGACCGGTTTACGAAGGGAACCTGATGCTGTCGACCCAGGATATCGAGCTCATTCACCAGACCATCCGCAACCGGGTGATCTTCTACCGTGCCAACGGTATCAGGCTGTACGTGTTCTTCGTCCCTATGAAATCGGTGATTTACCCCGAACACCTTCCATCGTATTATGTACATTTCTCCGACTCTACCCAAACACAGAAAGTGATCTCTCTGCTCAGTCGCGATACACTGATCCCGTTTATCGACGTGAACCCCGGCATCATCAATGCCAAACCCTCAGGCACTCTGTTTACCCATACCGGTAAGTCATGGAACACCAAAGGAGCTTTTGAAGCGTACAGGCAAATAATCTCAAGGATACGTAAGGACTTCCCTTCCATCACTCCGATCGAACCAACGGATGTACGCTTTGATGCCTGGGACACTACCGGAGGCGCACTGGCTACGGAACTGGGCATACAGCACGAAGTGAGCGAGACCCTGTTCAGACCTGTCATCGCAAATGCCCGCGCAGTGACCGGGAAGAAAGCAGGACACTCTCCCCCGCCCTGGTTCGATCTCCCGAAAGAGTTCGAGAAAGTAAGCTTGGTTCCCGACAGCAGCCTGCCCAAAGCGCTGGTGATCCGCGATCCGTATTTCACACCGATGATCCCATTTTTCGGACAGAATTTCCGCAAAACGGTATATATTTTCGACGCCTGGATGTACGACCTGAACTGGGATATTATTCAAAAGGAAAAACCCGATGTGGTTCTGCTTGAAGTGTATGAACCCAATATTAAAAATATCATTCACAAATAAACGAGACAAGAAACTGAAAGATGCTTTTTAATTCACTCATTTTCATATACCTCTTTCTTCCTCTGAGCCTGCTCGTGTATTACCTGGCAGATGGGAGGTATAAGAACCTTATTCTGCTGCTGTCGGGTTTTATTTTTTTCGCCTGGGGCGGGATATCGTATTCCTTTCTGCTGATTGCCTCCACCCTGATCAATTATGCAGCCGGTCTGCTGATGGCTGGTACAGCCGATAAACGTAAACGAAAGATCATCCTGGTCTCGGGAATTCTGCTGAATCTCTTCCCCCTTATTTTATTCAAATACACCGGTTTCTTCACCGATACCCTGAGTGTAATTACCAGTGTTTTCGGAGTCAAACCACTTACGGTCGCTCAGTTTATACTTCCCCTGGGGATCTCCTTTTACTCCTTTAAAGCTATTACTTACCTGATGAGCGTTCACCGCGACGAATGCCCTGCCGAAAAAAACTATATCGACCTGGCCCTGTTCATCTCTATATTTCCCCAGGTCATTGCGGGACCTATCGACCGCTACCGCAACCTCGCACCCCAACTTAAATCGAGAAATTACAGCTTTGAGATGATGGCCTCGGGGATACGGCGCTTCGCTCTCGGACTGGGGAAAAAAGTACTTATCGCAAATACCCTGGGGATGGCGGCTGACGAGATATTCGCGCGTTCCGCCGCGAACCTCAGCCTGCCTGTGGCCTGGCTTGGAGCGCTGACCTATACCCTGCAGATCTATTACGATTTTTCGGGGTATACCGATATGGCGATCGGCCTGGGCCGAATGTTCGGGTTTACCTTTATCGAGAACTTCAATTTCCCCTACCAGTCAAAAACCGTGAAAGAGTTCTGGCAGAGATGGCATATGTCGCTGTCGAACTGGCTCCGCGACTACCTTTACCTGCCCCTGGCCTATTCCACTTCACGCAAACTCAAGGCCTATTCCTACTTCGGCATCAGGGCCGATTATATTATCTATATTGTTGCGACAGCGGTGACCTTTATCGTTTGCGGCTTCTGGCATGGTGCCGCGTGGACTTTCATTATCTGGGGCATGCTGCACGGACTTTTCCTGATCATTGAACAGCTCGGCCTTAGGAAATTTCTGAAACACAGGATCGCCCTGCTACAGCACGCCTACCTTTTATTTTTCATTGTTGTTTCCTGGGTGGTGTTCAGGTCCTCATCCCTTGATTCCGCGGTACATTACATCGGTATCATGTTCGGCCTGGGCACAGCGCCTGCCCGTATGGATATCGTGGTTGAGTTCCTTAATCCCGGATTCATTGCAGCCTTCGTGATAGCAGTTGCCGGATCGACTTCATTGTTCCAAAACCTTTTAACCCTTTCGGTGAGATCACGCGATTTGAAGACGAAAGCGGTGCGTGCACTTTCGGTTCATTTCTTTGAAATTTCAATAATCCTGTCCATCCTCTTTGTGCTGGCCATCTCTACGCTGTTCATCCTTGCAGGCACCAACAATTCATTCATTTATTTCCAGTTCTGAGATGAGACGAACCCTTTACATATATTCCGTTCTTCTTTCGGTGCTGTTTTTCTGCCTGATGACCTTCGTTTTCATGAACAACATCTTCCACTTCTTTACCCCCAAGGAGATCAGCCTGTACGAGAACCGCTACCTCGCACGCAAGCCCTTCTGGAACCTGGGTTGTGCCGATCCATATCCCCGGGCGTTCGAGAATTTTTACAACGACCATTTCCCATACCGTATCAACCTGAACGATTTTAACGCCGGGGTGATCAACTACCGCATCCTCCATAAATCACCATATCCCAATAAAGTGGCTTTCGGTAAGGACAATTGGATGTTTTTTGAGATTGAAAGACCACTGTACCAGGGTGACTTCATGATCGACAGCAGCCAGGCTGCTGCTGTGGTAGCCAAATTGCACGAAAGGGCCGAATACTTCCGAAAACGGGGAATAAAATTTTATTTTATCTCCCCTCCCTGCAAACAGGAGCTATATCCCGAATTCCTTCCTTTCAGATTTTACCGCTGCCCGGGCGGTACAGCAACCGATAAGATCATCGCCAGACTGAAACAGGATACCAGCATTCCCTATATCGACATCAAACAACCCCTGCTCGATGCAAAAAAGAGAGGCCTGCCTGTGTATTATAAAACCGATACCCACTGGAACTCATGGGGCGCTTATTTTGGTTACCTGGAAGTGATGAAACAGATGACCAAAGATTTCCCCTCGTTCAAACCCCTTGCCGAATCTGACTTCACGATAAGCTATCCGGTGATCAAGGGAAAAAACCTGGTCGAAGTGATGAACCTTACCAACTATATATCCGATGAGGACGTCATCATCAGTGTAAAAAATTCCAAAACCAGGACCGGGAAGCTGCATAACTATCCCAAGCATCCCGGTTCGAACTTCCCCGGTGAGTACGTGAGGTATACCGGCGATACGACCAGGCCAAAGCTCATGGTCATCTCCGATTCGTTTGTTTACGGCATCATGCCTTTCTTTGATGAAGGCACTAACCGAACGGTGTATATCTACGATACCGGGACTTACGGCGTGAACGAGAATATCGTGGATGACGTGAAGCCAGATATGGTGCTGATGATTATTTACGAGCCTCATCTGGTGAATCTGATCGGAATTCCGAATTAGGGGTTGGGGGTGATGAAGGCGATGTACGATGTACGATGTACGATGTACGATGTACGATGTACGATGTACGATGTACGATGTACGATTTACGATGTACGATGTACGATCCAGGGTATGAGAAATAATTCTGGATTCGTTATTCACTAATCACCACACCTTCTCCTTTTACTTCGAAGCCTCAGGAACTTCTGCGGGACCCCACTCGTTGGAGCTTCTGTAAAGCCAGGTGGAGAAGAGAAGTGCGGATACAGAATTTTAATTCCAGGGAAGAAACAAGCGCCGCACCGAACGGCTGACCTGGCTTAGGAAGCGAGACGTTAGTGGGTCGCAGAAGTTTCGTAGCTGAGAAGTATAAAGAGAAGGTGTGGTGTGAAGATGAGAGCGTTATTCTATCGTGACCTCATAAATCTCACCGGTAATATTCTTGCCCGGGAAGGGAATATTCTCCTGCAGGTACTGCGATCCCACCCACCACTTGGTGTTGTGAAATTCCTGGGTCACGATAAGCAGCATCTCGTTATTCGGAATACAGGTCATGGTGCTGTTTACATACCCAACCACCCGTAATTTATCTTTCGACTTGCCTATCCTCCAGATGATCTCGGCAGGCCTCCAGTCGATCTGGAAATAATAATACGGCGAAGCGAACAGTTCATCATCAGGCTCGGGTGTTTTCTCGGTGATGGCCCTGTAGTTTTTGTCCCAGCGGTGGGCCCAGAAGGTCTGTCCCTGGTAATCGATCGTCTGACAGCCATCTTTAAACTTCGAGGGGTCCCAGCAGGCCATGTCCCAGTTGGTGCACGAAACGGTGATCTTATCATCATCCGCCATCACCTCTTCAGGAAAAGGCACATTCCAGGCAGGAACATCGTATTGCTTTTCAAGCCCGTTGTTATAGGCCGGGGGCAGAAGCCACTGCGGACAATAAGGCACGGTTTTCAGGATCTCGAAATCGATCTCAGAATACCCCACCTGTTTGATCCTCACATCCTGCTGTCCGCCGTAATAATTCGCCATATACCCGCCCTTTTTGCACTCCCGCCTGAAGTTCCATTCGGCCTGGTCCTGGGTGATCAGCCAGACCGCGTTAGTGAGGCCGTTCCACATATTGTTCTTGTTCAGCAGCTCGGTGAGCTTGCATTTGACCGTCCATTTGCCATAAGTAAACGGATGACGCGTGATCACACCCACATTCTGTTTCTGCCATTTGCCGAATTCGGCTTTGGGGTTGAACATCGTGATCTTTTTATTCACCGGATCGGAAACCACCGTCTGGCAAGGCTCAGGCGCCGTAAGCGAAGTCGAGGCGATCAGCTCTTCGTTGCGGTAAAACCTGCTGTTCCAGTTGTAATCCATCTTCGAATAATTATCGCCAAGCACATCTTCAATCACCGGAATGTTCTTCAGTTTGGTCGATGCATCTATAAAATGAATGAACTGTCCGAATGCCGCTTTCTGGAACAGCTTGTCGTCCTGACCGCAGCAGCTTGTGGCAAACTTATCTGCAAAATCTTTCTTGAAATGTACCGGGTGAATATATATCCCCGCGCCCGGATCGGGACTTGCCATCACTTTTAAGCGCGAAGGGGCAACGCTCACCATGGTATTCGAAAGCTTACTGCCCAGGCCGTAAAGGAAAAAGAAATACGGGTTAACGAATTCCCCATTATTCCTCTGGTTGATGTACTGCACAAAATCGGGGATCAGCTTCTGGCTTATGGTCGCAGGCGCGGTCACAACCAGCATAAAACTGTATTCGCCCACCCTGGGATTCCTTTTCCACCGGTCATTCCACGGACCGTTGAAATACAGTTTCTCATTTCGGGGATTCCCGACTATCCTCACCTGGCTGGTAACCTTGTGAAAACTATTGTCGTTGGCGATAACTTCCGTTTCCCTGAACCCGCTCAGAGTATCTTCCCAGCTGCCGTAAAAATTCTCCCAGGCATTTTCGCCCTGCCTCGCACTGTCGCTGGCATCACGTTCGGGAAATTTATACGATTCGTTCTGGTAATAAATTTTGTAAGCAAATTTCTGCGGTTCGGCTGCAGTATTTTTTATGCTGAATTCAAGGTCAAAAAAACCATCCCCGGTTTGCCGTACTGTCGGAATCAGGAACCCTCCCTGCATCGCCCCATCGTAATCGAGGTTAAGCACCTTCTTCAGGTCCCAGTTGGTGGCCGGTAGAAAATCACGGACAATAAAATTTTCTGTTTTGACTTCGGATGTCTTCGCCCCGTGTTTACAGGAAGTGAACGCGGCAAGGCAGATCACAGAGCAGCTGAAGAAAAAATACCGTATGTAAGCGCTGTTCCTCATCAGTTCACAAATGAATAAACGGAAATGAAATCCGGCAATTCAGGCAGATCCTCGTATTCACTGCATTCCTTACCGTTGTAATCCTTGTTTTTGCAGTTACGCCCGATCACGATAAACGAAACCTGGTTCCCTGTAAACCTTCCGGGAATCAGCTTCAGCACCTCGTAATACTTGGGGTTGTGGTCGGCTGAATAGCCGGTAAAATCAATGTTATTAAGGATATGGTAAGCCGAATCGGAAAAAGCGATCTCCTTCAGATCGTACCTCCAGTCGCGGTTATATCGCATAACCACAGGCGAAGCGTTCGGACCGAAATTCCCGCAAAAAAACTGATCGCCGGGTTTCAGGGTATCGATGCCGATGACTTTACCGTAAGCGCCACCAGGGTTGGGAGAACCGCCAGAGTTGGGAGAACCGCCAGAGTTGGGAGAACCATCGCGCATACCGTATTTCCCCGTGAAACAACTTACGAAGCTCTTCTTTGCGGGGCTGTACATGCTCAGAGTATAGGAAAACTTATGATCTTTGGTGTTTTCGGAAACAGACAGAACCTCGCACTGGGCCTGGCCCGGAAGAAAATAAGCTGCCGTAAAACCAGTGTTGTTCTGTTTCCAGGTCTCAGGACTTTCTTTTCCTTCGGAAAGCAAAGTCCAGGCCCCGCCAGGTTTCCCGGCCTGGAAACTGAAGAGTTTCCACTCCCCATTGTTTCCCACACTCAGTATCTCGCTGATGCCATCCCCGTCAAAGTCGGCCGACAGCAAGGGTTTCGCGGGATCGAACTGAAGAGACCCGAGGTTTTCCGACTGCCACAGCAATCCGGCTTCAACGATATTCCCTTCCTTGCACACACTGCCTTTGCTGCTGAATTTATAGAGGCCGCAGGATTTTTCAGAGATAAAAAGAAGCTGTTCCGTTTCACCGCTAATGAATTTTCCTTTGAGCAGGTAATGCTTTCCCGGGGCCGGAGCCGGAGCTGCGGCCGGGGCCGAAGCCGAAGCTTTAGCCTGAGCCGGAGCCGGAGCTGTGAACACTACTTCTGCTTTATTGAACGAAGAAGCCTCGCTGCAATATGAAAAGATCATCGGTTTACCCATCCTGGGCATCACGAAAAGCACGTCCCTCCCCTGGGTTCCGGCAAGGAACATACCGCTGATGGCAGGATCTGAAGGACGGATGACCCCCTGTGTCACGCCGCCGCCCGACAGCAGGCTTGTACCCGCTATCCCGCCGATCTCAGCCATCCGCAGATACCGAAAAGGAAAAGGAGGATAGTTGAATCTGGCCTGGTACGGGCCTTTGGTGAGGTCCACATAAGTAGTATCTCCCCTGCGCGGCTGAGGGCCCCCGTAAACCATGTAGTAATCGTCGATAAAAATATCGGTGCTGCTGTTGTTCCAGAAATACAGCTGCAGCCTTGTGTCTTTTGTGAACTTCACATCGCTGAGGTCGAACTGCCCGCTCATCTTGAACCACTTCCCCCGGGGTACGAACGGATCTTTCAGACCAATCCCCTTCCAGCAGATGTTCACCCCCATATTATTTGAAGCGGCAAGAACAAGGGCTGCAGTCACCGGTTCCGGGCCGGGTTTGACAAACACCCAGGCCGAGACCGAAACAAACTTCAGCTTGTCCACGCCCAATTCTCCTGCAGAACGTTCCAGTGCCGGAGTAAAAGCATTCTTGCCGAAAGCTTTGGCGGCATATTTTCCCGAATGGGCATTCCCGGTGATCATGCCAGCCGGGACTTCCTTACCCGGGGCGACTTCAAAATCAAAAGCTATGCTGTTGGGAGGCTCAGTCCCGGTTTTAGGAGGCTCGCTGAACGACATCTCCTTGCTGGCCGTGACCCTGATGATCCTGGCGAGGGGGACATAGCGGTAGGCCAGGGCAAGCAGAATCACAAAAACAAGGACCGAGATAAAGAGATAACGATAGAGTTTTCCTTTGCTTTTCATTACTGCTGCCGCTTTTCGGTTGACAAACTTAAAGTTTTTCTTCATCAGTTTGAAGATGTTCGGTAAATTTACGGTTCGAATTTTTACTTCGAATCCGGCATGAAACCAAACAAAATCCCGCATCCTGAATCTTTTATCCTTGCCCTGGTGTTCGTTTTATTGCTGGTGTTGTCATTTTTCTCCCAGGGCTATTACGGCGGAACCGACAACATCAACCATTACTTCCTTTCACGTTATTCATGGACCTATCCAAATCTTTTTCTCAACCCGTGGGGAAGGCCGCTATACACCATTCTGAGTTCGCCTTTCGCCCAGTTTGGCTTCCAGGGGATCAAGGTGTTTAACGTGATTTTGGGCACACTCAGCGCCTGGCTGCTGATGAAAACTGCGAGGGAACTCAAAGTCAAGCCTTCCTGGCTGGCAATCATCTTCCTTTGTTTTACTCCCCTTTACATGATCATGCTGTTCACCGCCATGACCGAAATCGTGTTCAGCTTCGTGTTCATCTGTTCATTGTACCTGTTCTTCTCGAAACGCTTCATAGCCGCGGCTATCGTCATTTCCTTCCTCCCTTTCGCACGTTCCGAAGGCTATTTCATGATACCGGTGATCTTTCTTGGCCTGGTTCTGAGGCGGGAGTGGAAAGCCATCCCCTTCCTGGGTCTTGGCTTTGTGGTCTTTTCCCTGCTCGGAGCTTACCAGTTCAAGGATTTGCTCTGGGTCATCCGCAATAATCCCTACCCCCTCATCCACCCGGTATACCATACCCCCGGCGATTTCTGGGTATTCATCAAAAAAGCCGACATCACCTTCGGGATCCCGGTTTTGGCCTTGCTTTGCCTGGGCATCATCAGGCTTTTTACCACTCTGTTTTCCGCAGATAAAGAAAAACGTAAAAACGCTTTTGAGATCATACTGATGTTCCTCATCCCGGTGCTGGGATATTATTTTTTTCACTCCTTCATGTATTCCAAAGGCTGGGCGGGTTCCCTGGGATTCATCAGAGTCATGGCCGGTATCCTCCCGCTAACGGCCCTCATAGCGCTTTACGGTTCGGGGGTATTTTCGATGCTTGCCGCAAACCGCAACTGGCTACGCAACGTATTCATGGCCCTGATCGCGGGACTGATCATAGTGTTCAACTTTACCACATATAAAATCCCCATTCCCCTGGGTGAAGAAGAAACCATTCTGAAAAAGGGAACCGACTGGGTCAAGGCTGGGTTCAACCCCATGCCACTGGTGCTGTACAACGACTTCAACGTACCTTATTTTCTCAATACCGATCCATACAGCCCCCAAAAAAGCCTGCAGCTTTGGTTCACGCCCTCTTTAAAAGACATCCCGATGGGTGCCATTTATATCTGGGATTCCCATTTCGGCCCGAATGAATGCAATATCCCCCTCGACACCGTAATGCGCGATCCCTACCTCAGGCTCATCCGCCTGATCAGACCTAAAAAAGAATTCCTCACCCTGGGCGATTATCCCTACGAGGTATATATTTTCAGGAAAAATCCAATCGCCAACGAATTCGACAATTACTTTCTCACCCGGACCTTCATCGACGAAGAGGAGAAAGATTTCACACCTGTAGTGCGCAAGGTATTTGATTTTGAAAAGGCTACGCCGGATGTGGACGCACGTGTGATCAATACGAATGCGGCTTCAGGCAAGCAATCCTTCGTCATGGACGGCAAAACCGAATTCAGTCCGGGCCTCGCCTTCCCCTGCAGCGACCTGCCTTTTACCGATGGAAAAATACGGGTCAAAGCCCGGGTTAAGCTGTTCTCGGCTGTTCCTTTTACAGCAAACGCCGCAGCCCTGGTGATATCCCTGGAAGATAAAAAAGGATCCTACTGTTATAAAGGAGTGTTCCTCGACAAAGGAAACTACCCAACCGACAAGTGGAACCAGATTTTTCTGAACGTGGACCTGCCCCAGATCAAGTCAAAAGACGACGTGATCAAGATATACGTGTGGCACCAGGGAAAATCAGATCTGTTGATTGATGACCTTATTATTGATATTTTAGCGCTCCGGAGCCAGGAAAATTAAGGAAGAGCTTATAATAAACCAAAATGCATCTATGGTAGCAGTTGTAATTCCAAGTTATAAGGTAAAAGCACATATCCTTAAAGTCATCTCGGGGATTGGTCCTGAAGTGAAGCTGATCTACGTGGTCGATGACCAATGCCCCGAACATTCAGGTGATTTTGTGAAGGCAAACTGTAAAGACCCCCGTGTGAAGGTGCTATACAACACTAAAAACCAGGGCGTGGGCGGGGCGGTAATCACAGGATACAAACAGGCTATGGCCGATAAGGCTATGGTGATTGTGAAGCTCGACGGGGACGGACAAATGGATGCGGCCCTGATACCGAAACTGATTGAACCACTGCGTACCTCCCAGGCCGACTACGTGAAGGGAAACAGGTTCTACGACCTTGCTTTCCTGCGCCAGATGCCGTTTATGCGCAAGCTGGGAAATTCGGGAGTATCGTTCATGAATAAAGCCGCAAGCGGCTACTGGAACATCATGGATCCAAGCAACGGCTTCACCGCCATTCACCGCAATGCACTTGAAAGCCTGCCCCTGGACCGTATCGACAAACGTTTCTTTTTCGAAAGCGATATCCTCTTCCGGCTCAACACCATCCGTGCGGTGGTTGCGGAAATGCCGATGCGTGCCGTTTACGGCGACGAGAAAAGCAACCTGAAGCTCCATCGCGTGGCTTTCCAGTTTCCGTTCAAATACTTTGGCCGTATGATCAAGCGGATCTTCTATAATTACTACCTCCGCGATTTCAACATCGGTTCGCTGGAGCTCATCCTCGCGTTTATCTTTATCGCCTTCGGCTCTGTCTTCGGCGCCTACAAATGGTCGGAAAGTATCCTTACATCGCATCCTGCGACTGCCGGGACGGTGATCCTCGCCGGCCTCCCGGTAATACTCGGGTTCCAGTCGCTGATCGCTTTTCTGCATTTCGATGTGGCCAATGTTCCTGTGAAGCCGCTGTCGGGGATGGGGATGTGAAATGGTGAAATGGTGAAATGGTGAAATGGTGAAAACGGTCATCCGTCATCCGCTCCTGCTTCGCCTTCCTCAGCTTTCCGCTTCGCCTTTCCCCCCTGCGGAACTGCTTCGCCTTTCCCCTGCATCCTTCAGCTGCGGAACTGCTTCGCCTTTCCCCTGCACCCTTCAGCTGCGGAACTGCTGCGACTTTCCCCTGCACCCTTCAGCTGCGGAACTGCTTCGCCTTTCCCCTGCACCCTTCAGCTGCGGAACTGCTTCGCCTTTCCCCTGCACCCTTCAGCTGCGGAACTGCTGCGACCCACCAACGGCTTGCTTCCTAAGCCAGGTCAGACGTTCGGTACTACTTTTTCTTTCTTATTTAAATTCCGGTGCTGATACCGTACCTCACTTCTCCACCTGGCTTTTACGGAAGCTTCGCCGGGTGGGGACCCCGCAGCAGTTCCTGAGGCTTCAGGATGCAGGGGAAATGGCGAAATGGTGAAATAAAATAAATGGTGAAATGGTGAAATGGTGAAATAGTGAAATAAAATAAATGGTGAAATGGTGAAATAGTGAAATAGTGAAATAGCGAAATTATTGTAGTAAGCAATTTGCACAAGCCGCCTCAGGTGGAGCGAAGGGAGCATTTTGCGTTGCAGCATTTATTGGAGCGTGGCAGTTCACACAAGCCGCCTCAGGTGGAGCGAAGGGAGCATTTTGCGTTGCAGCATTTATTGGAGCGTGGCAGTTCACAC
>CAIWXI010000045.1 GCA_903916595.1 uncultured Bacteroidales bacterium
GCTCCAAGAAACTTATTCGTCCATTGCAAAGCACCTTGAACCATTCGAAACTGCCGCGAAAAAACGCTATGACCAAGGAGAATACTGGTGGGAATTGAGAGCCTGCGATTATTACGAAGAATTCGAGAAGCCGAAGATCATCCTACCTGATATTGCAATGAGGCTACATGGATTATTTGATCAGGAAAATCACATTAGCGTCAACACGACATATTTTATTCCAGTCAATGACAAATTTTTGTTAGCTATCCTTAATTCGAATCTGGTCCATTTCTTTTTTTCCACAATGAGTAATTCGATTCGTGGTGGTTACATGCGTTTTTTCAGACAATACCTTGAACTCATCCCCATCAAATTCCCCTCTCCATCCGACCCATTGGAACTCAGCCTCCGCGACTCCATTATTTCGCAGGTTGACCTCATGCTTCAGCTCAACCGGGAAATCTCATCCGCAGTCATTCCCGAAATAAAAGAGCAGCTCAAAGCCCGCCTCGAATACACCGACCGCAAGATCAACTCTATGGTGTATCATCTTTACGGCCTCAGCCCTGCCGAAATCAACATGGTTGAAAACTTCCGCTGAAAAACCTGTCACTTTTTACCTTATGGCGGATTAAGTGAAAACGGAGTCTATGGAGGAGAATCAGGTTTCGCTTGCCGAGGGAATAATTATCAACCGTATATATATCATCAGGAATAAACGAGTCATGATCGATCGCGATCTTGCAGATTTATACGGGGTTGAAACAAGAGTATTGAATCAATCAGTAAGAAGAAATATTGGCAGATTTCCTCATGATTTTATGTTTCAGCTTACAGATCAAGAATTTAACAATTGGATATCACAATTTGTGATATCCAATTCTAAGCAGATGGGCCTCCGGAAAAATCCTTTGGTTTTTACAGAACAAGGTGTAGCCATGTTATCTGGTATTTTGAACTCATCCAGGGCTATTGCTGTAAATATTGCAATCATGCGAGCTTTTGTCCTTATCCGTGAATATCTTGAATCAAACAAAGAGTTGGCAATGAAAATTCAGGAATTGGAAAACTCTCTCAGCCATCATGATAAACAAATTACCTTGATTCTCCAGGCTATCAAAGACTTAATTTCGAATAAAGCAGAGCAGGTGAAAACTCGAAGGCCTTTGGGATATTGAGTGGGGTTTTTGTAAAATTTTTGAATTTTTTCATTGGTTGAAAACCCTGTCACTTTTTCAATCTTGACTGATTAAGAAGAAAAGCAAATCAATTGACAAACACTTATCTTTGTAATCAAACCAATATAACTATGACAACCATTGAGATTCAGGTAACCAATAACAAAACCCTAAAGCTTCTCAAAGATTTGGAAGAGTTGCATTTACTCAGAATTATCAGGAAAAGGAAAAGTAAGAGCTTAAAGCTATCTGAACAATTATCGGGTTCAATATCCCTGTCGGTTGCTGAGGAAATGCAAAAATACGTTACCAAAAGCCGTGAGGAATGGGATCGCGATATCTGATAGACAGTAATGTTGTTATCGACTTTCTTGCGGGCAAACTTCCGAAACAAGGGCATGCTTTTATTTGCAGGATTATAGATGAAGGGCCAAACATTTCGGTGATCACCAAAATGGAAATTCTTGGTTTTGCTGTTACCCCGGATGTTCAGGACATTCTGCAGAAGTTAATTACTGCATCATTGGTTTATTCGTTAACCGAGTCTGTTGTTAAAAATACGATAGAATTGAGAAAGCAGTTAAGAATAAAAATCCCTGATGCGATAATTGCAGCAACAGCATTAACTGAGAATATGGTTCTAGTGACGCACAACACAGCAGATTTTGTTAACATTTCAGGACTTTCGTTAGTTGATCCCTGGGGAAAATGACTGATCGGATCTGAGCAAGGGGGGGACAATTTGTTCCCCAGTTGAAATTCTGACATCCGTTTAAAGGGTGGGTGCAATTGGTACCTACCCTAGAGAAAAGCAACAATATTTCTCAATGGATGAAGATGAGCTTTTTTCTGAATGCTGGCCAGCCTGATATGTTTCGCCGTTTCAATATCAAATGTTAGCTGAAAATTATAAGGATTGGCAGCATGGTTCCTGATTTTAGGATATGCCGTCTTGTCAAGTTTTCCATCCTTATAAACTTCAATCATCAGTTCAGTGGCTTCAATGGCGTTTTTTTTACAATCTGAAATAGTTTCACCTTGGGTATTAATTGATTTCCAGTCAAGACAAAACACCGAGAACCCTCCCTCTTTCTCGGGTGTTATTTTATAGGTTAAGGACAAAAGTTTCATTTTATTCTGATTTGGTTTCGGCAATTTCGACAAGTTTCTTAATACTCTCAAAAACTCCTTTTTTAACATTCTTGTGAAAAGGAACTATTACAGATTCTCCATTTTTTACAAAGATATAATGACTTCCTTTAATCCTTGTTAATTCCCAATCATTTTTACTAAGTTCGGCCATGATCTCCCGGGAAGTCATTACTTTCTTCCAAGGAAGAAGCAGGTTTCCTTTTTCTCATTGTAAAGTTATAAATCAGACATCCAAAAATGTCTTTTTATAACTTAATCCGCCAAGTTGTTGAAAGTGATAGGATAATCTCAGAAATTTTTCGCGGGATCAGATTAGGATTCTTCCCCTTAAATGCGCCAGCGCCTTCGACATCTGAGTCTCCACGGTTTTGATGGAAATCTGAAGGTGGTCGGCGATCTGCTGGTATTTCATCTGCTCAAAACGGTTCAGCTCGAACACTTCCCTGCATTTTTCGGGCAGTTCTGCAATGGCGGCCTGTATTTGTTGACTGAGTTCCCTTAATTCCATTGTATTATTTTCTGCGGATGAGGGATCGGGGTAGAGCCCTTCAATGGTCAGCAATGTACCGCTGAACCGTTTGTTGTCGCGCAGATAGTTCAGGCAGCGGTTCCTCACCGAGGTCGAAAGATAGGACTTTACCGGGCCCTCCGGATCGATGGATTCCCGTTTTTCCCACAAACCGATAAAGGCTTCCTGCACGATCTCTTTGGCCGCCTCCTGGTCCTTCACATAGCGGATGGCAAAAAGCAGCATGCCTTTGTATTCGCCTCGGAACAAAGCTTCAAACCTGGACCGGGATAATCCTTGATCGCTGGGCATTCAGATAATATTCATTGATATTTCTCCAGGTTCAGGGCTTTTCATCCCTGCTGGTTTTTGTATTCCTGTACCTCGTTATACACATATTCGAGGGTAACCCCTGATTGACTGAACATTTCTTCGCTTTCAACCCCATCATGGTACTTCCGTTCGCATACCACGCGTTCTATTCCGCAGTTGATAATCAGCATGGCGCAGGTACGGCAGGGAGTCATACGGCAATATATCGTTGCCCCCTGCAGTGAGATACCAAGCCGGGCGGCCTGGCAGATGGCATTTTGTTCGGCATGTACGGTTCGCATACAATGCTGTGTGATGCGGCCATCATCATGGTGTACCTTTTTCATCAGGTGGCCGATCTCGTCGCAATGCTGTAATCCCCGCGGACTGCCCACGTATCCTGAGACCAGTATCTGCTTGTCACGGGCAATCACGCATCCGCTTCTTCCCCGGTCACAGGTAGCCCGTGTGGCTACGGTATTTGCGATCTCCATAAAATACTGGTCCCAGCTCGGGCGGATATAAGGCTGTTCTTCCATATCAGATTTTTTTTAAAATTTCCTCCAGCTGTGCAAAAAGTTCTTCCCTGCTGCCGTCGTTGGTGAGCACGAAATCGGCCATGCGGATACATTCCCTGATGTTCTGCTGGTTTGGATCGGCGGATGTCATCTCCCGCTCCTCATTCTCGCTGAAAGTAGTAAAAGAAACATGATCTGTTTCTGATTTTCTTTCCACAATGCGGTCATACCTTAACTTCTGGTCTGCATCCACGGCCAGAAGGTGAAAATTTCCTTTGGAACGCAATGAGATTGCCTCACCGGGCGTGCGAATGCTCTCAATAATACAGTCTTGATTGCTTTCAGCTGCCTGCTCGTACAAACAGTCGACCACATACGAAGGACAAAATTCTTTTCTTAAACGATTCCCGGTTAAGAACATGCTGTCGCGGTTCTCGGGCAGCCCTTCCTTACGAATAGTTTCCAGAAGAAAATTCCGGACCGAAAAATGTTTAAACCCCCGATTCTTTTCAAGATATTCAACCACAGTGCCTTTCCCGGCTCCAAGGGTTCCTGTAATACCAATACACAACATAGCGCAGATTTCTCCCGAAAATGTTAATTTTGCTTCTGGAGGAAACCAAAGTTACACGATTTTCGTCATCCAAAGATAAATTTTATGAACACCTTATACCCGTTAAAGTTCAAACCATTGTTCCGCGAGAAGATATGGGGCGGACAAAAGATTCAAACTTCGCTCGGAATAAATTTCTCTCCTCACCCAAACATAGGTGAAGCCTGGATGCTTTCGGGCGTGCCGGATTCACAAACCATAGTAAATAATGGGTTTCTGAAGGGAAATGAGCTGAACGAGGTTCTTGAAGTGTATATGGATGATCTGGTTGGGGAGCGAACTTTTGCAAAACATAAAGATCAGTTTCCGATTCTTATCAAGTTCATTGATGCCGGAGACTGGCTTTCTGTACAGGTTCATCCCGATGATATCCTGGCCGCAAAACGCAAGCTGGGTGGAGGAAAAACCGAGATGTGGTATGTGCTCGATGCCGAACCCGGAGCTGAACTGATATCGGGTTTTAACCGTACGATCAACAGGGAATTTTTCCTGAAATGTCTGAAGGAGAAAACCTTAAAGAATATCATGAATTATGAAACGGTAAAAAAGGGAGATGTCTTTTATATACCTGCAGGACGGCTGCATGCTCTCGGTCCTGGTATACTTCTTGCCGAGATCCAGCAGACTTCCGATACAACCTATCGCCTGTATGACTGGGACAGGGTGGACGATCAGGGAAAATCCCGCGAAATGCATACAGAGCTTGCAATGGATGCCATGGATTTTACTGTTCCTGCATCATACCGTACGATATACGGGCAAGAGGTGAATCATTCGGTGGATCTGGTTCAAAGTCCGTATTTCCATACCAGCCTGATTGAGTTCAACCTGACAATGCTTAAAGACTATTCAGCAATCGACTCTTTTGTAATTTATATCTGCATTGAAGGTTCAGCTGAAATCGGCTATGCGTCGGGGAAAGAAACAATCTCAAAAGGAGAAGTCTTGCTGATTCCCGCTTTGCTCGAAAAAATTACACTATCCCCGCGGCCTGCATGCAAAATTCTCGAGGTGTACAATGTCTGAATAAATCGTATTTTTGTATCGTGTTAATCTAATAACAAGATACTCATGAAAAAAACGACTTTAATATTCATTTGTCTAAGCGCTTTTCTTATCACTTTTGCCCAGACCGAAGATGCATCTGCCAGGCGGAAAACTGTTCCGGTCGTGAGCATTAAGGATATTTACGGGAACCTTTTCAGCACGGCCGACATCAACAATGGGGGCAAACCCATTATCCTTGATTTCTGGGCCACCTGGTGCAAGCCTTGCGTACGCGAATTAAGCGCCATTTCTGATGTATATGATGACTGGGTAAAGGAAACAGGGGTTAAGCTTTATGCAATTTCCATCGATGACACCAGGTCGTCCTCCCAGGTCAGGCCATACGTTGACGGAAAAGGATGGTCTTATACTGTTCTGCTTGACCAGAACTCTGATCTGAAGCGTGCCATGGGAGTCGGCCCTATCCCCATGACCTTTGTCCTGAACGGGAAGGGAGAAATTGTTTGGAGCCACACAACCTTCGCCGAAGGCAATGAAAATGATATTATTGAAGTGGTTAGGAAAATCGTTAAAGGCGAGGAAATAAAATAAACTCAAAAACTAAAAGCTTTGAAAAAGACTATACTGTTTCTAATCGTGCTAATGCTTGCGGGACTCGTTCAGCCGGGACTGAAAGCCCAGGATTTCCTGAGAAACTCTCAGATCACCGGGACTTTTCAGGCCGACGCCGCTTTATATCAGCCTGATGCAGCAATGGGGATTACTACCCAATCGCTAAACGGACAACCGATCAGGATGAACGGATACACCGAGGTGAACTATGAGTACAAGAACTTTTATGCCGGCATGAGGTTTGAGGCTTACCTTCCTCCACTTCTGGGTTATGACCCGGCATACCAGGGTTACGGCGTGCCTTATTGGTACGTTAAATACAAAAACGATCTTCTGGAAATTACGGCTGGCAATTTTTATGAGCAGTTCGGCGAGGGGATGACTTTGAGAACATATCAGGAATGGACGCTCGGCTATGATAATTCAATGAAGGGCCTCAGGGTGAAGTTTATGCCCTCCAAAGGCATCACTTTTACGGGAGTGTACGGAGTGCAGAGAACATTCTGGATTCCATATGAAAATAACAACAGGGGTATTGTCAAAGGCTTTGATGCCGATTTCAACCTCAACGATATGTTTAATGGGTTTTCCAATTCAAAATTTAAGATCACGGCCGGCGGAAGTTTCGTAAGCGACTATCAGGCCGGTAAAACCATGCCCTATTCAATAGATAACAAGACCTATGTGCTAAATCTGCCCGAAAACGTTGCCTGCTACGGTGGCCGTTTGAATCTGAACTATGCCGGTTTTAATTTTTATACCGAATACGCCCACAAGATCAATGACCCGTCGAAAATGAATAGATACATTTACAGACCGGGCGATGCAATTCTTTTGGACCTGTCGTATTCCAGGAAGAATCTTGGGATTGAGGTGAAATCAAAATGGATCGACAATTTCAGCTATAAGTCGAACCGGACTTATGCAATTAATGGCCTGGATATCAATTACCTCCCGGCCATCAACAAGGAACATACCTATGCCCTTGCAGCCATGTACCCCTATGCAACCCAAACTACCGGTGAAGTCGGGATTGCTGGCAGCGTGGTGTATACTATTCCGAAGAACACAAAACTCGGGGGAAAGACAGGGATTACTTTTGAAGTTGATTTCTCTCAGGTGAATTCGATCAGAAAAACCCCCATCAACGATTCAACCTTCATCGGGCAGACCGGGACCCTGGGGTATAATACCAGCTTCTATTCCATTGGGAATGATGTTTACTGGCAGGAAATTCAGGTAGATATTACCAAGAAATTCGGAAAAAAATTCAAGGGTATTTTTGAATATCTCTACCAGACCTACAATATAGCCGTGGTGCAGGGTCACTTGGGAGCTCCCACAGTTTACTCCCAGATCGGTATCGCCGACTTTACATACAATGTCAGTAAAAAATTATCGTTGCGCTGGGAACTCCAGGGTTTATGGACTAAGCAGGATAATGGAAACTGGGCTTCCGCCATGATGGAGATCACTGTTTCACCGAAATGGTTCTTTACCATCTCCGACCAGTATAACTACGGAAATCCTGAGCCCGCTAAACAGCTTCAATATTACAATGTAGCCGCGGGCTTTGTTTATAATACCACACGCATTCAGCTTGCTTACGGCAGGCAACGCGATGGTATCATCTGCGTGGGCGGGGTTTGCCGTTATGTGCCACAATCCAGCGGATTTACTCTTACCATCACCAGCAGTCTTTAATTTGATTTGAACGATAAACAGAAGTTTATGAAACTATTCAGAATATTTATCCCTGCATTATTAGTCTCTATCTGTATAATGACATCCTGCGACAAGCTGGAACCTCCCTATGCTACTGTAAAGACTGAATATGACACTGCCAATAAACCCTTTGTGTTGCTCGAAGAGTTCACGGGTCACAGGTGCAACAACTGTCCGCTGGCTACAATGCAGGCTCATCAGATCGTTTCATATTATAAAAACAAGGTCATACTTATGGCCATCCATGCCACCGACCTGGCCGATTCCAACGCGAAGTACACTCTCAACCTGAAGACGCCCATTGGAACTTTGTGGAGTCTGAATTATGGAATTTCGTACGTGCCCATGGGTCTCGTCAACAGGACCACTTATAATAATGTCTTTCCTGTGAGCCCTGATGACTGGGGCAAGGCTGTCGAACTCCAGCTTGCCAAGCCCATAAAGACATATCTGAAAACCGTAGCTTCAGTGAACAGCACCAAAGAGATCTCAGTATCAGGCAGCGTATTATTTAAAAAGGCATATGCTGCAGGAGCAAACATTGCATATTATATTTTGGAAGACAGCATTATCGGACTACAGTCCAACAAGGATCCTGAGGCAGGAACAACGCCCGATATACAAAATTACGTTTACATGCACACCTTCAGGGGTTCGATGAACGGAGCTTATGGGGAACAGTTGACAACTGCAATAGAAGCCGATAAATGGTATGCCTTCACCAAGAAGTTTACAGTGGTCAATTCAGCCTGGAATACCAAACATCTCCTGCTTATCACCGTAATTCTTGATCCCTCGGCAACCCAGTACGGGGAGGTTATCGGGGTAAGCGAAGCAGTAATCAAACCATCGAAATAAACAGAGATTCTTTATCTGCTCAAAATTATTTTTCGGATTTCAGTCCAGTTTTCAGCCTGAATCCTGCAAAAATACATGCCGGGACTCAAACGTGAAGCGTCGATAGTGACGGTTTGTCTTCCGCCTCGCGGTAAAATATTCTGACTCGTAACCATCACGTTGTTTCCGTAGGTGTCGTATACATTAACGATAACCGATCCCTGTTTCTCAGCATCAAATGCAACAGTAAATTTATCGCTGAATGGGTTGGGATATACCGCCACGGAATTGCCAGATAAACCTGAACCTATACCTACGGGATAATACATGATAGTATTTGAGGGAAGGGAAGAGCAAAGGCTGCCGGGATCAGTGTTTATGTCGGTATAATTGCCATAGGCCGAAAGCTGACAGGTCTGTGAGTTTGCGCCGGCGATTGCATTTCCGTTCAGATACCACTGATTTCCTGAGCTCAGATTCGACTCCAGCTGGCTTCCGTTCAATGAAATTACAGGTGCTGTCGGAACAGGGGCCAGGGTCACCGGGATAGCAGATGAGCTAAGGCTGGTGGAACCGTCGGAAACGGTCACGGTATAACTTATATCCGATCCTGGCACTGAAACAGGAAACTGTTTGGTGGGGTCGTCGAGATATGTAGAAGGAGTCCATTGGTAGGTATAGGTTCCGCTTCCTCCGCTGGGAATCGCTGCCAGCTGGGATAAGCCGCCCTGGCAGACAGTGGAAGGGAAGGCGTTAGCCTGAAAGCTAAGGGGACCGCCCACACAGCTTACCATTGATTTCCATCCGGCCGTGTTGACTGTAGCATTTGAGCGGAAGAGGAAGGTGAGAGCTCCCGAAGAAGAAGTAGCCATCAGGCTGTCGGGAATCGTAGTTCCGCAGTACATGCCCAGCAAAGGATCAGAGATGGATGTTCCGTCAAATACATTGAAATAGTCTTTGTTGCAGGATGCAGCAGTTTCGACGTTGAAAGAATAGAATTTGACTTTCATGGTCGCTCCGGGTGTTGCGGGATTGAATGTAAGAGTAAAGTTCTCGTAATTGGAATAATTCATCAGAGGTCCACCCGAATCATAAAACCAGCTTCCGCAGGTGGTTTCCGTGCCGGTGTGCATGTTTGATACAGGCATCTGGCCAATCTCCAGAGTACAGGCTTTGGTAAGGATATACTGGCTGCTCAGGCCGGTAGTTCCTGAATAATCCAGAATCACATTGGTCCCAATGGGTGTGATGCCATTCACCGATACATTGAAATTCGCATAGGAAGCGCTGAGTGATGGAACGTCCCCAAGATAGATGTCATGATTGTTTACAAGGATGTAGGGTGTGCTCTGGGAATTGACCAGCAGATGTGCAATAGTGTTTACTGCAACAGCATGACCGCTGTTCATGATAGTGAATTTAAGAGTAGCTGTTTCGCCCGGATCCAGCACCCCGTTGTTGTTCCCGCCTGGAGCAGGATCCAGAACCTGGATAGCTGTTACATTCATTACCGGGGCATTCAGTGTGATGTCAAGATCCTGGGTCCAGGAATGTGAACCGTCGCTGAGTGCAAGGTTGCAAGTCACCTGAGCCTGGTCTGTAACATTGTCTTTTACATGCATGGTAAACGCGTTACTGCCTGTTATACTACCCCCAACAGGTACCGGGCCAAAATTAAATGTGGGTTGTGTTATAACAACATTGGTATCGGCTGTGCTTAGTGTTCCTGTAACATCAGCCGATTCCATAACTCCAAGATTGTTCAGGGTCACAGTGAGTCCGACCGATTCATTGTAATCGGCCTGGTGATTGTTATTTCCTCCAACAGAGTCATTAATGGAATAGCCACCCAGCGTAATATAGGGCCCCTCGGCCGGAATAAACTGTACGCTGTCGATAATCGGCTTACGGTTCTGCCTGGTGATGATCAGCCGTGCGTAACACGGTCCCTGAACGGCCGGGAAAGAAAGTGCGGCAATACCTGTGGAATCAACAAAACGGGCATCCATAAGGGTAGTGTCGTTAAGCGATAAAGACACGTACGACAAAGGCTCTGTCGTAACATTTAATGTGGTCATAGTGAGCAGCCTTACATGCTCGAAAGTAGCCTGTAACGCTGAAGGAATGGAATAGTACACGCAAAGCGAGGGGTCTCCCATCAGGCAGTATGTTTCCCAGTAATATAATTTCATACCTGAACTGGATTCTTCCACTGCATAATCGCCTCCCTGGACCATCTGGCCCATCGTGACAAAATAGTTTGAGAGCGATTCTCCGTGGTCATGGAAAGTCTTGTCGTACGAACCCAGATGTGCCGGGTTATAAGGCGGTCCGGCGGCAATAATCGATTTGTACCCGCAGCCCCACCAGTAATCCTCATCCCAATACGAATAATCGGAACAGCCGATATAACCCAGGGCGCCTTTATTGGCAACCCGGGTAATCTCTTTTGCAAAACAGCTTACGCTAAAGTTGGAGGCTTTGCAGCAGTTGCCTATCATCAGCGGGTATTTATGGGCATTCTGCAGGGCAGGAATGTCGGAGATCGAAAAGGAAGGATCAGCCCATCCCGATTCACTGCCGTGAGCGGTATAGTTCGCATAACCAACTCCATTGGAGACATTCGTGCGTATATTCTGTGCGTAATTAGCCCCACCCGGCTCTGGCTGAAGGTAGGTGTGGGATGACAGATTGTGAGAGGCGTTGAAATAATTGATGGTTCCATAGTTGATCTGGCCGTTACCATAGGTAGGGCCATTTGTCGGATCGGCTCCGGCAACCATTACACATTCACCCAGAAAAGCATCCGATGGCATCGCGTATTGCTCATATTCGAGGGCTTTGTCGATGTATGCATTCAGCTGGGCGTCGTTCTGGGCAGCAAATCGTCCGTAAGTGACTTCCGGCATATGGTCGTTCGTGTAATCGCAGTAATATAAGTCTGATGGATGACCCCCTGTGCTCCATGCCGGGATCTGCGCTACATCGCCTACGAACAAAACAAAACTCGGGGCATTATAGCCTGATGGCGGATTGTTGTAGAGATTCTGAAGGTACGCCTTTATAGAGGCAGTAGTTGTTCCCACAACCGGATTATCGGTATATCCTGCAATGACTTTAAAGCCTTTGCGGGTTTTCCACGCGATAAAACGTTTCAATGTATTCTTGAAGGAAGAATGGGCAACGATTACAAAGGTGGCAGGGGAGGAGGTGATAAGTGAACCTGCCGACTTCGTGGCATTCGGAATTCTGCTGTATAAAGCCTGGTACCAGGGCGATGAATATTTTTCGAGAAGCTTTTGAGTGGCCTGAAGATCAGGATGGGTAAATACTATCGTGGCTTCAATATGATCATATACCCGAAGAACTCCCGTTACGGGATTATACTGAACCGGCGAGATGTCGAGCCTCGCGAGAACTACAGCTCTCATGGTTCCAACATGAGTCACATTCACTAATGGGGCGTCGGTAAACCTGTTTTGCTGGTAAGCCTGGCTGCTTATCACAAAGGGAATTTCATCAGGGTTGGTGATCTGCTTCGAAAGAGGTGCCTGAGCCGGAATGAGGGCGGTAGCAATACCAAGGTCGCTGAGCAGGTAATCCCTGAAATGAGAATTGGTTATGCTGATATCATAGCCGGCATCAACCGGAACCTGGATCAGCTTGTGATACACCGGTAGTTTTGGAACCCCCAGATTGTTGGTAAATCCATACCCTTCTGAAGAAAGTTCAGCGAAAGACCCGAGTTTGGTTTGTACATCGCGGAAGTTAAGTGTGCTTACGTCCACGTTCACCGTCAGTGACTGAAAGGCCGCCGAAGTGAAATTTACACTGTTGCTGCCCGGTTTAATGTCGATGCTGCCAGCCAGCATCACAGCAGAAAACTGCAAAAAAATCAGCATGAGAATGAGCCTGATCAAATGTTTAGGTGTCATATGTGGGTAGGTTAGGAATCATGTTGCTGTATAGACTATTCCGGGCGCATCATGGTTGCATCAACTTTCCGGATATTATACACCGGATACCAAGCGGCAAAGAAGCCAATAGCCATAACAATTACAAAGATAATTATAAAATCAAGCGGAATCATACGCACCGGATAAGTATTTACAACAAATGTACTGTCGATGTCTCCCAGTCTTACAAGGCCAAAACGAATCTGTGCCCAGCAGATACCCCCGCCTATTATCAACCCGGCCAGAGCTCCGCTAAATGAGATCAGCAGGCCCTCGATCAGAAAAATATGCTGCACAAGCGTTTTTGTGGCGCCAAGGCTTTGCAGCACGGCAATGTCTTTCTTCTTCTCAAGGATAAGCATCGAGATCGAAGCCGTTACGTTGAAAGTAGCTATAAGCAGTATAAACGCCAGTATCATCACAATAGCCCATTTCTCGGTACGGAAGATCTTGTAAATAATTTCCTGCTGTTCATAGCGGTTCTTAACCCTGAATTTATCCCCCGCGGTTTCCATCAGGGCCTGTTGGACTTTCGCGGGGTCAGCTGTTTTGTCAAGCCCTATCTCAACCGAGGTAAGTTCATCATGGTACCCAAGAATCTGCTTCATGAAGCGTAGAGGCAGCAATACATATTTCACATCAAAATCGGTCTGAATAGAGAACGTGCCTGAGGGAAATATTGAAGCGGTGCTGAAGGCATTGTCGAATACATTCGAAAAATCAGCATCCCGCCGGGCCACGTATATTGTGATAGGATTTTTAAAATCATTCAGGTTGGCCCCCAAATAATCTGCGATTCCGTAACCCAGAACCGCGTAATTCATATCCCCCTCCTCCAGAATAAAATGCCCGGCCGCCATCATGGTATCGATGCCGCACATCTTCCCAAAATCGCGGCTCACCCCTTTGAGCGTTACAATAGATTGCTTGTCGAGGTATTTCATCAGGGCATTCTCCTCCACTACCTCGGTGACGTATTTTACACCCTTTATTTTTTTTATACGGCTGATGTCGAGTTCCCCGGAACTGAAGGTTTTTCCCTTCTTCAGGGTGATGGCCATATCGGGGTTGAATGAGTTGAACAGAGATTCCGACAATCGGGCGAAGCCATTGAATACCGACAGAACGATCACCAGGGCAGCGGTCACAATCATCACACCAATTCCCGATATCATCGAAATGATATTGATGATGTTATGTGACTTCCGTGAGAAGAGATAACGACGCGCTATGAATAAAGGGAAATTCATTTAAATTTCATGTTATGGCTCGCAGCTTTACATCGCCGCTACGGTGTCGCTTATCGCTCGCATCTTCACACCGCCGCTAAGGTGTCGCTTCTCGCTCGCATCTTCACACCGCCGCTACGGTGTCGCTGCGCTCCACCTGAGGCGGCTTGTGTGAAATGCTCACTAAACTCCACCTGAGGCGTCCTTTGTGAAATGCTCACTGATAATATTCATTCGATATTCAATGTTCTTGTTCAATATTCGATATTCAGTCCTTATACGCCCTCACCAACAGTCCTGTTCCGCTGCTATGGGTAGTGTGAAGATCGATACAATTAAATATCAGCGCAAACGGGAATGTGATCAGGTAATAAAATGGCAGTATAATGAAAAACAATTTGCTCGCGTTCAGCATCAGGATGGGGTATTTCATCGAAAGTTTCCAGCCAAGCTGACCGGGTTTCCCATAAGTATACCGGGCTTCGGTACGGCTGAAACCTGCTTTCTTCAGTTTTTCCTGGATATCGCTGATGTTATACCCGTCGCGGACATGCTCGTCGATAAATGATTCCCCATCATCATGGTCGTGAACGTCGGATCCACCCTGGTCTGAAGGTGTTGAGACCAGCAGCATCCCGCTCGGTTTGAGTGAGTCGTAGAAGTTTGAAAATACTTTCTCGTCCTCGGCAATATGTTCCATCACATCCACCGAAAGGATAAGATCAAACGAATCATTTTTTCTGAAAACTGTGAGGTCGGCTTTCTCAAAGACCACGTTTGCCCTCTTGATATTGCCGAAAAAAGCATTGCAGTCGGCGATCTGCTCATCTTTAACGTCAACAGCAAGAATGTTACTCTTGAGTTTGAGTTTCGACATGAACCATGTATACTGCCCGAACCCTGATCCTGCATCCAGTATCCTGTATCCTGCTTTGCCTGATTGCAGCCTAGCCCAACAATTCAGGTCTTTCCTCACATGCCATGATCGTAGCAATAAAACATCGAGCAGGTTATAGAAAATTTTACGGAGAAAAGGGCTTGTGTTGAACACCCTGCCCAGGGAACGTTTGATGGGATCGTACTGCATGAAACGATCAGGATTTCAGGAGGGTGTCAATTTTTTCGATATAATCGAGGGAGTCGTCTTCAAAAAACTGAAGATCGGGGATCACCCGAAGATTGTTCCGCAGCCCCTGCCCCAAATGGTATCTGAGATCCCTGGTGTGCTGTCTGACCAGAGCCAGCAGCACATCTTTATCCTTGGTTCCGAAAAGGCTGAGGTAAATTTTTGCCAGTGAAAGGTCTTTGGTCACAGTGACTTTGGTGACTGTGATAAAAGCTCCCCCGAAAAGGCCCTTGCCCTCACGCAGAATAGCGTTGCCCAGCTCTTTCTGGATCATACGGGAGATTTTTTGTTGTCGCATGCTTTCCATGGAGCAAAGATACAGAAAAAGCATGAACGTGATCCGTCATCCGCCATCTGTTATCAGATATCAGATAATAACAATCTTTCTGACAACACTTCCCTGTCCTGTAGTGATAGCCGCGACATACATCCCGGGTGGCAGTCCTTTCAGGTCAACAGAAAGCGATGCATTAATCACGTCGGGCCAGGATCTGGAGAAGACCTGATTTCCCATGGCATCGCTCACCTTCACTTCAACATTCCCGGCCTTTTCCTGAACTACAGCGATTGTAAAATACCCGTCAGACGGATTAGGATAAACGCGGATATACCCGTTGGGATTTATTTCATTTACATGGATCGACATGCCTACGGTGAAGCTTTGGGAGATCATCCTGCCGAAATCGCCCTGGAATCGTTTCACGGTTTTACCGTTCATGTCGAGGATCGTGGCTGAGCCCGAAGTCCCGTTTCCGTATGGAGGCATATTGGCCCAGTAACTAAGGCCCTCGCCATATGCATTGCGCACGCTGAGCCGGTAGCATCCCTTGTCGAGCTGGAAAGTATCACTATACAAAGTGTTGAATTGCAAAGGCCCGTTATGGTACAGGATATTGCCATTCCAGTCTTCCAGCGCCCACGAGAGGGAGTCGGCTTCGTGGTTTGTCTTAAAGTCAAAGACCAGCTGATTGTCCCAGGTAGGAGGGATGGCAAAGCCTGTACTCATTGAATTATTAAACACGTATTCATCGGTTTTTCCGTTCACTTGCTGAAGGTTTACGAGAAACCGGTTGTCGCCTCCCCACCAGCCTGTCCAGTCTATTGGTGGCAGAAAAATTCTGGCCGTGTCGGCAAACCCGAGCCGGCCGGCCCAGCTAAAAATTTGCATGGTTCCGCCGGCAGGACCGTAGGAGATAGTTGCCGATTTAACCGAGTCGGTGCCATTATTTTTTATGATGATCACGGGATCCGAGCACATGGGGTTCCAGCGGTTGTAAAAAACATCTTTGTTGGGTGATAGAATTTCTTCCAGGGAAGCATCCAGTGCAAAATTATTTTTTCCATACGTGATGAGCTGAGATTCGATCTGGTAGTACGGCCAGCTTCCCTGCCCGTCCCATCTGTAGCCGGGTTGAAGGTCGTAATCGACCGTGAGAGAATCTCCGGCAACGATGTATTTACTCAGCTCAAAGTCTTTGGTGCGCACCTCGGCTCCGGGGCACCAGTTGGCCCGGTCGTATAACCAGGTACCGCCCTGGGGATACAGTGGATTCAATCCGCAGTCGGGTCTCCAAACATAATGAGAATAGGCCTTTATTCCGTTCACCTTCAGTGTGTTAAGCCTGGGACAGAATTCAGAGCAATTGTCAGTCCCTCCGAAACCGTGACCCGTAATCCGCATTTTCAGCCTTGAATTTTTTACGTTAGCGCCAATAAAGGCTTTTACCGGGGGCAGGTTATGCTGTGTGGAATCGGCATAGCCATGATTTCCCGTGTAGATATTCATCACATCCAGAACATCCCGGGGGGGAATTCCTTCGATCATTGCGAATTTCATGTCGAGCAGCTCCTGCCAGTTGCCGGCCGAAAGGTGGACCGAGTCATGCAGCATCGAAGTGTAATCAGTGAGATCGTAAACCCAGGTCCAGCCGTTACCAAGGCTTAGCCCGTTCCCGTATGGAGTGATGTAACGGGCCAGTTCAAAGCGTTCGGTAAGCTCAAAAGGTTTTCCATAATAGATCCATGTTTTTTTGCGGATGAGCGTATCGGGGGGGAACAGGGTGGAGTCAATGGCCAGACCCTGTGGGTTGTATACATAGTTATGATAATATGACGGATATTTAGTGAGGGTATCCGTAGGCTGAACAGGGTGCAGACTGTCGCCAAACATCACGATCATGATGGGCGGATTGGCAACGGTGTCGGTCCTGAAGAGTGAATCGAGGCTTGCCGGGTTATAGTTCCCGTTCTCGAAAGTTACAGCCGGTCTGGTGTTCATCACATTGAACCGCCGGAACCTCTCACTGCCTTTATAGCTTTGCCATTCGGGGTAGCCTATAAGTGTTGCAGTATGGTTATAGCCGGATGAGTCTGAAGCGCTGAAACCCTCTGATTCGTTGAATTTATAATAGGCCATCAGATTTCCATATCCGGGATTGGAAGGTTGTATTTCGCTGTACATGATCGACTTTATTTCTGAATCTGTGAGTGCTTTGTTCCAGATGCAGAACTCGTCGATATTTCCCTGGTAGAACCAGCCGTCGGCGCTTCCCGGACCGCCCAGGTTGAACCTGGTGATGCCTTTCATACGCCTCAGTTTTGCCCCCTGGTTAAAGAACAGATTCCCGTTCAGATACATTCTCATTCTCCCGGTTTTGGCATCTTTGGTAAAAGCCCAGTGGTTCCATTTTCCCTTGAACTGGGAAGCAGAGACAGGTTGCCATACCCGGTCATAACCGGTGGAATCACCTCCCGCATCCCAGTATACTTTACTGTCGCTCCAGGGCAGATGGATGTTGATGATTCGCCGGCCTTTGCTGTCGACTCCTTCGAGAATAGTGTTATCCATCGGCTGCCTGGCGGGGTCCCCGTATTGCCAGAAAGAGATGGTAACCGCGCTGTCGATATTCTGGAAGACGGAAGCCGGGATGCTAACATATTGGTTGCCGTGAAACCTCAGAAAGGCTTCCTGGTTGGTTGTATTAATGCCTGAAGGGAAAGCCGTGGGTCCCGTGAATACGATGTTTTGTAAGCCAGGAAAAGGATCCTGACTTTCAAAACTTATATCAGCAACAATATTGGAGGCGCCATTCCAGGAAAACGGATAAGTGAAAGGGATGGTTTGCCATCCGGTTCCGGCGAACCGGTAATCGCGTTGATATACTATGGTGAACCCGCTGTTAGCATACACTGAATCGCAGAGTGTGTCGAGTGTGGTGGATTTCATCCGCAGAGTAAGTTTAATCAGCTTACTGCCTGCCGACTGTACCTTAAACCTCATGCCTGTGATCTGACCCGGGTTAAGTCCCGAGGCGCTGAGTTCAGAGGCTCTCCAAAGGAACTGGGCACGGGCGTCCCTGGCCGGATTACTAAATAGTAATCCGGAAACGCCCGTGCTATCACCGACTTTTGTAGTACTTGTGGGATTGGTCTGGTTGAAGTAATCAAACCATGGTGTATAACGCCATGAATTCTGGTTCATAACAGCCAGGGTGTCGGGTGAAGTCCCGTTATAGAGGAAATTCGGATGAGTATACCGGGTAGAATCCATTTTGCCCGTGGGTTTGTAAAGGTATGTGTTGGTGAGGTAGTCCCATTCACCGCAGGCCGGATTCTGGCCCGGGTTGCATTTGAGAGTATAAAACATCAGAATTTTCCCCCATCTGTGAGTGTTGTCAGGGAAATTGAACTTCCTGTCGAGAGTCGAGCCAAACGTGAATGTCTGGACAAAAGTAGTATCGCCCGGGCCGGCAGTAAGCACGAAAGGCAGCATCACGAGTGTAGAAATCAATAAGCGTTTAAACATAAGACAGTTGCTTGGTTGTTATGGATTGAACATTAAAATGCATCCGTTGGGATTATTGCACAAAGGTAATATTCCGTGGGATTAAATTTTTACCTTTGCCCGGATGAAAAAACTGATCAGGATTCTGAGATATGCAGTACCATACTGGCCTTACGCTGTTTTAAATATCCTGTTAAATATTCTCTCAACTCTTTTCTCGCTGGTATCTTTCACCTTGTTCATCCCGGTGCTTAACATGCTCTTTCAGAAGGTGAAGGTACAGCCCGTGGCTCCCGCAATGGACTTGACACAAGCGCATTCATTCAGCGAAATTACCAAGATGCTTTCCTTTGAGTCACTGCAGGCTAATTTCAACTTTTTCTTTGGCACAATGATTCTGGAGAGAGGAGAGAAACAGATGTTGTTATATATCAGCATCACGATCGTGGTATTGTTTTTTCTCAGAAATGTATTCCGTTACCTTGCTATGTTTTTCCTGGCCACGGTCAGGAATGGTGTGGTAAGAGACATCCGCCGGCAGTTATATTACAAAGCGCTTATTTTACCCCTGGGATATTACAACGAACAGAGAAAGGGAGACATTATTTCGCGCATGACTACCGATGTTCAGGAAGTGGAATGGTCTATTATGAGTTCGCTGGAGATGTTCTTCCGCGACCCGATCGCTATATTGGCGTACATGGGTGTATTGTTCGCGATAAGTCCCACACTCACCATTTTCATCCTGGTCCTGCTGCCGGTTTCAGGGCTCATCATCGGCCAGATCGGGAAAAGCCTCAAAAGGACGAGCGACAAAGGACAGAGGCAGATGGGCATTCTGCTGTCGATCATCGAGGAAACCCTTTCGGGACTCAGGATCATCAAGGCATTTACGGCCATTGATTTTGCGGACCAGCGGTTTCAGAAAACCAACAACACTTTTTTCAGGCTGATGGTGAGGCTATACCGTAAGCGTGATCTGGCATCGCCTCTAAGTGAATTCCTCGGGGCCGTGGTGATCAGCATCGTGCTCTGGTTCGGCGGACAGCTTGTGTTTACCCCGGGCAACCTGCTGGATGCAGCAACTTTTCTTACCTATATGGTGATTTTCTCACAGATCATCAACCCGGCAAAGACTATTACTCAGGCCTGGTACAGCCTGCAGAAAGGAGCAGCGTCGCTCGACCGCATACAGCAGGTGCTTAACGAACCCGAGCTCATTGAACAGAAGCCAGATGCCATTTCTAAAAAGATTTTCGAAAAGGAAATTGAGTTCAATAAGGTCACCTTTGCTTACGTGCAGGAAGAAGTTCTGAAAGAAATCTGCCTGATCATACCGAAAGGAAAGACGATTGCCCTTGTTGGCACTTCAGGGGGAGGAAAATCGACTATGGTCGACCTCCTGCCAAGATTTTATGATTGCAAAAAAGGAGAGATTCTGATCGATGGCGTGCCTATCCAGGATATGGTGATCAATGACCTCAGGGGATTGATGGGCATTGTTTCGCAGGAGACCATTCTGTTTAATGATACTGTTTTCAATAATATTGCTTTCGGGATGGAGACTGCAAGCGAAGAAGCTGTTGTTGCCGCTGCAAAAGTTGCCAATGCCCATGAATTTATCGAGAATATGCCCCTGGGTTATCAGACGAATATAGGCGACAGGGGAGTGAAACTTTCAGGCGGACAGAAGCAGAGGCTCAGCATTGCCCGGGCGGTGTTGAAGAACCCTCCCATCATGATCCTCGACGAAGCCACATCCGCCCTTGATACTGAAAGCGAGAGACTGGTACAGCAGGCACTCGAGAACCTGATGAAAAACCGTACTTCCATCGTCATCGCCCACCGCCTTTCTACGATTCAGTTTGCTGATGAAATCATCGTTCTGCAGGCCGGCGAGATCGTCGAAAGAGGAACACACAATGAATTGCTGGAACGTAATGGAGTGTACCGCAAGCTGTATGATCTTCAATCGTTCGTGTAATTCAATCCCAACTACACCTCAGCCATCCTGAGCAGTATAGCTTCAAGTTTCTTTTTGATGAGTTTTGTGCGGCAGCTGTATTCATTGACGATGATAGCGAAGATAAGTTCGCGGCCAGAGACACTTTTAACATAACCTGCAAAGCTTTTTACACCTGCAATAGTTCCAGTTTTGGCGCGGACCCGACCTTCAGCCGCCGTTCCCTTCAATGCCTTATGCAGAGTTCCAGTGAGACCAGCAATTGGAAGGGATTCGTAAAAGGGAAGAAAATATTTTGAATTTGTCATGATGTACAGGGCATCAACAAGTTGTTTCGGAGATATAGCATTGTTTCTCGACAAACCGTTCCCGTCGTCAAAATACAATCCCTTGGTATCGAGGCCTTTCGACTTCCAGAACTCCAGAATAGCCTGAACACCGGCATCCTTGGTATTATGATTGTAAAGTTTGCCTCCGATTTGGCGAAGTAGTTTTGAAGCCCTCCAGTTCACGCTATGCTGGTTCGTTATAGTGACTTCGGGGATTATCGGAGGACCGAATATCTCCAGTGCGGGCGCCGTTACAAAGAGTTTGAGGGTTGAAGCGGGCATCATCTGACGGGTTGGCTCGAATTGTGCCACAACCGTTTTATTATTCTGTTTTGTGATGTCAATAATAAAATAACCAAGGGTGGCATTTTTTAGCAAGTCATCACCTTTTAATTCCTCCAGATCGGCAAGAAGCAGTCGGAACCGCGTTGCTTCAGCTGTATTAAGTACCGGGTCTTGTCCTGATTTTTTTTCGTCTTTTTTTTGTTCGTGCCCGCAGGAAGCAGTGAAAAACAAACAAACGCTCAGGAGGAGGAGCTTAACGGTTAATGACATCCAGATAATTTAGTAAGAGTTTACAAAGATCGCAAAAAAATTGTTTAGCCCGTGAATGATTATAAGTCTTATTTTTGCAGTTTGGAATAAGATTAATTAACTTACAAATGATTAAAAAAGTCCTCGTTGCAAACCGCGGCGAAATCGCAGTAAGGGTAATGCGTTCATGCCGGGAGATGGGTATACGGTCGGTTGCCGTGTATTCCGATGCCGATCGCAACTCCATGCATGTTAGATATGCCGATGAAGCCTATCGTATCGGACCGCCACCTTCACGCGAAAGCTACCTTAATGTTGAAGCTATCATAGGGGCTGCTAAAAGCTCCGGGGCCGATGCAATTCATCCCGGCTATGGATTCCTGTCAGAGAATGCCTCTTTTTCGGCCCGTTGCCGGCAAGAAGGTATCATCTTCGTGGGCCCTGATCCCTATGCAATCACTACAATGGGCGATAAGATCATTGCCCGGCAGACCATGATAAAAGCCGGTGTTCCTGTCGTTCCCGGCACTACTGAGAAATTAAAAGATGAACAGGAGGCCCTCGAAATAGCCCGTCAGATTGGAGTTCCCGTGATGATCAAGGCATCAGCCGGAGGCGGTGGAAAAGGAATGAGGCTTGTAAAACATCTTGATGAAGTTGGCTCTGCCTTTCGCCGTGCACGATCGGAAGCTATAAATGCTTTCGGAGATGACTCGGTTTATATTGAAAAATACATCGAATCGCCTCATCACATCGAATTTCAGATCCTTGCCGATAATCACGGAAATGTCATACACCTGTTTGAAAGGGAATGTTCCATACAGAGAAGGCATCAGAAAGTCATTGAGGAAACTCCTTCTCCCCTGATGAACCCGGAACTTCGCCGCGAAATGGGTGAAACAGCAGTACAGGCGGCAAAAGCGGTGAATTACAAAGGAGCCGGAACCATTGAATTTATTGTGAGCGATAACCTGGAATATTACTTTCTCGAGATGAATACTCGGCTGCAGGTTGAGCATCCGGTGACTGAAAGGGTTGTAGGCGTTGACCTTGTGAAGGAACAGATCAGTATAGCTAACGGTAATCCTCTTCCATTCAGGCAGGAGGATCTGAGGCAGACCGGACATTCAATCCAGTGCCGTATCTATGCCGAAGACCCCGATAATAACTTCATGCCGAATCCCGGGATTATCAAGCATATTACCGAACCTCACGGGCTGGGTCTGCGTTGCGATGGCTATGTTTACGAAGGCTACGAAATTCCTATTTATTACGATCCGATGATCACCAAGCTCATCTCATGGGGCGAGACGAGGGTAGAAGCGATCGCCCGGATGAAGCGCGCTTTATATGAATACAAGATTACGGGGGTAAAGACAAATATTAAGTTTCTCGAGAAGATCATGGATACCCGTGATTTCATCGAGGGAAAATACAACACTCATTTTATCGAGAATAATGAAGCGATGCTGCATGCTTCCAGACCCTGCGGGATTGAATGCGAAGATATGGCCATCATGGCTGCATTCATTGATTATATTGCCAAAATGGAAAGCATTCAGCCACCACGTTATACCGATGAATTGGGCTCAAACTGGAAGGACTTTGGCAGAAAACGTAATGTTTTGCGCCTTTAAAACTGATATCAGATATCAGATATTGTTAATCGTAAATAGCAAATATGGCCTACGAAGTTAATCTTGGACACCGCAGCGCGAATGTCGAGCTGCTGAACCGGGCAGGGAACCACGTTTTTCTGGATATCGACGGACGTAAGTATGACGTTGATATCGTCATGGTCGAAAATGGTGTGTATTCTATCCTCTACAACGGACATTCATACAATGTGGAGCTGATCGAAGGGGATTCAAGTAAAAAGTTCATCGTGAACACCTTTGCAAAGACTTTCAATGTGGAGATCGTCGATGCCGAATCAAAATATATCAGCAGCAGAAACAAGGGTTTGTCGGTAGAAGAAGAAAATCTGGTGGCTTCCCCAATGCCTGGCAAAATAGTGAAAATCCCTGTGAAAGCAGGAGATAAAGTGATCGCCGGTCAGACTCTTATCGTTGTGGAAGCCATGAAGATGCAAAGCGAATTCAAGGCAAGCCATGATAAAACCGTACTCGAAGTGCTTGTGAAAGAAGGAGATACCGTGAATGCTCATCAGCTCATGATGAAACTGGAGTGAACTGGTTATCTGATATTTCACCATTTCACCATTTAATTTACAGTTATGATTACATTGGAAGAAAAACTGAAGGAATTCGAGAGTCGCAACCAGGCTGCAGAGCTTGGGGGCGGCAAAGAGAAAATTGAAAAACTTCATAAAGCGGGCCGACTGACTGCCCGCGAGAGGGTTAACCTGCTTCTTGATCCGAATACATTCGTTGAAATGGATAAGCTGGTTACTCACCGCTGTCACGATTTCGGCATGTCGAAGAACAAGATCCCCGGCGACGGTATGGTTACAGGATATGGAAAAGTTGACGGTCGTCTGACCTTCGTGTTTGCCCAGGATTTCACTGTCTTTGGCGGTACTATGAGCCGTGCCAATGCCGAAAAAGTAGTGAAGATCATGGATATGGCCATGAGCATGGGAGCTCCTCTGATCGGGCTGAATGACTCCGGTGGCGCACGTATACAGGAAGGCGTTGAAAGCCTGGCCGGCTATGCTGATATTTTTTACCGCAACGTTCTGGCCTCGGGAGTGATTCCGCAGATCTCGGCTATTCTTGGCCCTTGTGCCGGCGGCGCCGTTTATTCCCCGGCAATGACCGATTTTATCTTTATGGTCAAGGAAAGCAGCTATATGTTTGTCACGGGCCCCGAAGTCATAAAGACCGTTACTCACGAAGAAGTGACCATGGATGAACTGGGTGGCGCTATGACCCATAACTCGAAAAGCGGCGTAGCTCATTTTGCTTCCGAGAACGACGAACAGCTTATCATGATGATCAGGGAACTGCTCAGCTTCCTGCCGTCGAATAATATGGCTGACCCCCCCACAAAGCCCTGTACCGATGACCTCATGAGACAGGATGAGAAGCTTCAGACTATTGTCCCTACCGATCCCAACAAACCTTACGATATCAAGGACATCATCACTACCGTTGTTGACAACAACAACTTTTTCGAGGTGATGCCACACTATGCCGGTAACATAATCATTGGATTTGCCCGCCTGGGCGGTAAACCAGTAGGAATTGTAGCTAACCAGCCGGCCTATCTTGCTGGTGTGCTCGACATCAACTCCTCGGTCAAAGGCGCCAGGTTTGTGCGGTTTTGCGATGCGTTCAACATCCCCATCATTACGTTCGAAGATGTCCCCGGCTTCCTCCCCGGCACAAACCAGGAATTCGGAGGAATTATCAAACACGGAGCCAAATTGCTCTATGCTTTCTGCGAAGCCACCGTTCCCAAAATCACGGTCATAACACGAAAAGCATACGGAGGCGCTTACTGCGTGATGTCAAGTAAACACATCGGAGGCGACGTGAACTATGCCTATCCGACCGCCGAAATTGCTGTGATGGGTCCTGAAGGCGCAGTGAACATCATTCATAAAGGCAAACTTGACGAAGCAGAGAGAGCCGAAGCCGTTGAACACTACCGCAAAACCTTTGCCAACCCCTATAAAGCGGCCGAACTGGGATATATCGACGAGATCATACAACCCAGGCAGACCAGAATAAAGCTTATTCAGGCGCTGGAACTCACCCAGAACAAAAGCAAGCAGAACCCACCGAAAAAACACGGAAACATACCTCTGTAAATTCAACGCCCATGTCTGATCCCGCAAATGCCATCCGCCGTCAGGCTGAAGAATATTATTCAGAAATAGTGAGTATCCGGAGGCACATCCATCAATTTCCGGAACTCTCAAAACAGGAAAAAAAAACCATGGAATTCATTGGGTCGAAACTCAGTGAATACGGTATTTCTTATAAGGATAATATCGGCGGATTTGGGATCGTCGGGATCATAGAGGGCCGCGAACCGCAAGCCGCCTGCCTTGCCCTCAGAGCCGATATGGATGCCCTCCCGGTAAATGAACTCAACGAAGTCGTTTACAAATCGGCAACCCCCGGTATTATGCACGCCTGCGGTCATGACGTGCATATGGCCTGCCTGCTCGGCGCCGCAAAAATTCTGAACGGGATGAAAGAGCATTTCAGAGGTACAATAAAACTTTTTTTTCAGCCATCAGAAGAAGCTTATCCCGGAGGCGCCATTCAGATGATACAATCGGGTGTTATGGAGAATCCGAAACCCGATTTCGTGCTGGGTCAGCATGTATTTCCTTTTCTTAGTGCCGGGGAGGTTGGCTTCAAACCCGGTATGTTTATGGCTTCCACCGATGAGTTCTTTATCACGGTGAGAGGAAAAGGAGGTCATGGAGCAATGCCCCAGACCGCCGTGGATCCTATCCTTATCGCTTCCCATATTGTGATAGCGCTTCAGCAGATCGTTAGCAGAAATGCCAACCCTTTGGTTTCCACTGTTGTAACCGTAGGCAGGTTTATAGGTGAGGGACGTACCAATGTGATTCCCGATACCGTGAGACTTGAAGGTACAGTGCGCACTTTCGATGAAGAATGGAGAACCCGGGTACACGAAACTCTTCGGCGTATTGCCAATGGAACGGCAGAGGCCATGGGCGGCAGTTGCGACATCACGATCAATGGCGGGTATCCCTACTTGTTTAATAATGAAAACCTTACCAACAAACTTATCTCCCTTGCCGGAGAATATCTCGGCGAAAACAAGGTTAAGCCCATGGAACAGAAAATGGGGGCAGAGGATTTTGCTTATTTTGCACAGCAGGCTCCCGGATGCCTCTATGGACTAGGCACTGCCGATCCCGCCCTGGGAACAGGTCCCAACCTTCATGCCGCCGGATTCAACGTCGATGAATCATCAATCAGAACCGGAATGGGACTGATGGCATGGATGGCGGTAAGGCTTTTAAATGGTGAAATGGTGAAATAGATGGCAGATGGCGTAAATTGTAAATCGTAAATCAATGACGAATTTCTTTAAATCAAAAATGTTTTCGCTATTTCACCATTTCACCATTTCGCTATTTATCCTCTCCCTCCCCCTTCTCTCCATCTCCCAGATCCTGCCATTTCAGCAGGATGCCGTAACGGCCGACAATGAAGACCAGATGGCGATGCAGTTCTTTCAGGCCAGGAATTATGAGAAGGCTGCCGGGATTTATTCAGGTATCTACCCTAAAAGACCAAGTTTTAATAATTATACTTACTATTTTTTCAGTCTTGTTGAGATACGCAACTTTGATCAGGCAAGAAAACTAATCAAAGCCCAGCAGAAAACCGATCCTAATACTCTGAAATACATGGTCGACCTGGGTTATGTATATTTCCGGGAAGGAAATACCGGGAAATCCAAAAAACAATACGAGGAAGCTCTCAGGCAATTGCCGCCCGACGCCAACAAGGTTTATGAGCTTGCGAACGCATTTTATTCAAAAGGGGAATTTGAATACGTGATCAGGACGTATAAAAAAGGCAGGGATATGCTTACGTCGAACTTCAATTTCGGGTTTGAGCTGGCCGGTGTATATGAACGAACAGGCAATTTTAAGGAAGCTTTTGAAGAATATCTGTACGTTCTCTCGCTGAATAAGAATTATGAAGCAACGGTTCGCGACAGGCTTCAGACTCTTCTGGCAACAGATGATGATAATTCGAAAAATGAAACTTTCAGAGAGCTGCTTCTGTCGCGTATCCAGAAAGATCCTGACAGGACGTATTACTCTGAATTGCTGTTATGGTATTCAGTTCAGCAGAAAGATTTTACTCTCGCTCTCATCCAGGCTGAAGCTCTTGACCGCAGACAGAAGGAAACCGGTGCTCGTGTTATGGAGCTGGCTGCCCTGGCCATTTCCAACGGAAATTACCAGACAGCCGAAAATGCCTATAACTATCTGGTAGGTAAGGGGCATACGGGCCAATTTTATGAACCCGCGAGGCGGGAAATACTGCATACCCGTTATATGAGACTAAAATCTGAGCCATCGACCGGCAGAAAAGAATACGAAGAACTCAGAAAATCACTCAGAACCGAACTGGCGCTTTGGGAAAATAATCCTGAAGCGGTCCGGATTGCAAAGGACCTTGCTAATCTCGAAACCTTCTACCTGAATAGTCCCGACGAAGCTATTGACCTTCTTGACCAGGTTTTGGAATGGAGAGGGCTAACGGAAAATGAACGGGCTTCGGTGAAAATGGAGCTTGCCGATATACATGTATACAGGGGAGATTTGTGGACGGCCACCGTGCTTTACCAGCAGATTTACAGGGATTTCAAAAATGATGCCACGGGGCAGGAAGCGAAATTCAGAAATGCCAGGCTTTCGTACTATATGGGTGAATTTCAATGGGCCAGGGCCCAGCTTGATATTCTTAAGGCAGCCACAACAAAATTCATTTCCAACGACGCTCTGGAACTTTCCATGCTGATAGGAAATAATTACGATCCCGACAGTAATACGGTTGCACTCGGTATTTATTCACGGGCTGAGCTTGCCGATTTCAGGAACAGGGAGGACCTGGCCCTTCAAACCCTTGATTCTGTACCCATGCTCTTCAAAGAGCACCCTATTCTCGACAATGTGAATTACCGTAAAGGAGAGATCTATCTCAAACTTGGTAAATATTCCCTGGCCGATTCGATGTTTGCCATAGTTGTTAAAAATCATCCCCAGGATATCATCACTGATGAAGCGATTATGAACCGGGCGGTGATCCATGATACATGGCTGGACGATAAACCTGGCGCCATGGCATTATATCAGGAATTGCTGAGTAATTACCCGGGAAGTCTTTTTGCTGTGGAGGCCAGAAAGCGATACCGCACTCTAAGGGGCGATAGTATTCAATGATATGGTGAGACCGAAAAAACATCTGGGTCAGCATTTCCTTCAAGACGAGAATATCGCCAGGAAAATTATTGCTTCAGTCCCGGCGCAACCTCTGCTCGTGCTTGAAATAGGCCCGGGTACAGGGGTTTTATCAAAATACCTTCTGGAGGATGAGACCCATGATATATTTTATATGGAAGTCGACCGTGAATCGGCTGAATACCTGCCAAAGAAATTTCCTTCCATCGCACCCAGGCTCATTCAGGCCGATTTTCTGAAATATCCTCTGGATTCTTTTCCTGAAGCCGGCCGCTGCCTGGAACCCTTGACCCTGATGGGAAATTTTCCATATAACATATCGTCCCAGATATTGTTCAAAGCGCTTGAACACCGTCACCGGGTGAAAACAATTGTGGGAATGTTTCAAAAAGAGGTGGCAGAAAGGATTGTTGAGAAACCCGGAAGCAAAACCTACGGTATCCTTAGTGTCGTCGTCCAGGCTTTTTTCGATACCGAATACCTGTTTACAGTGAGTCCGTCGGTCTTTAATCCCCCTCCCAAGGTAAAATCTGCAGTGATCAGGATTACAAGAAATTCCAGGGAAAGCCTGGGGTGCGATGAGAAATTATTCTTCAGAGTGGTCAAAACGGCTTTCAACCAGAGGCGTAAGACACTTCATAATGCGTTGAAGCCGATAACAATGGATATCAGGGATGAAGCCACACTTCCTTTTCTCCGTAGCCGTGCCGAGCAGCTCAGTGTTGAAGATTTTATTCACCTTACCCGGGAAATCTCTTTAAAACAATAACGTTTTTTTTATTTTTGCAGTAATATGCTGCAAGTTACACCCTCCCCACCGGCATTGCCGCGCAAAGCCAATCTAATCATCATTTTGATGATCTTTCTCTGGGTGCTTTTACTATACGGCAACACGGCTCTGAGCCATCCTGTTAATGTGTTCCTCTATTTAATTGCTTCGCTGATAACGTTTTACGTTTTACGTCGGCTGCTACTCAATTACAATATCCTGTTCCCGGTAATCATCACGATGTTGTTCATGGCCCATCCTGTTCATACCGAGGTCGTTGCCAGCCTGAAAAACAGAGATGAAATCCTCGCCTTCCTCCTGGGAATGGCGGGAATGTATACTCTGATGTCGTATATAAATACACTCAGATTCCTTAATATATTACAAACATCCATCTTTTATGCGCTGGCTTGTGTTGCGAGTTTTTCAGCCCTTCCGTTCATCGGATTGTACCTGCTTGTGCTTTATTTTTTTGGCAAGCTCAGACTACGTGTTTTTCTCAGCGCGGCTATTCTGATCATTCTGGCTGCCTTCATGGTTTCCTTCTTTAGCCAACTGTTTTTTTCGTACACTCCCAATGCAACGGCCTACGTTGAAAATGCGCTGTACGTTGAAAAATCTTTATGGATCAGGTTGGGCACATCCATGATGTCGCTGCTGTTTTATCTGCGGATATTGTTCTACCCATATCCTTTGCTTTATTACTATGGCTACAATATGATCCCCCTCACTTCCCTGGGAAGTCCGCTTGCCCTGCTGTCATTTGTTTTTCATGCCCTGCTGATTGTTTATGCCATGATCAACATCCGCAGTAAATCATTTTTGTCATTTGCCATACTCTGGTACCTGATCACGATCTTTATATACTCCAACCTGCTGTTTCCTGTAAACGGCGTGGTTGCTGAACGCTTTGTCTTCACTGCATCCCTGGGCTTTATCATGGCTGTGGTTTTCATCATCTTCAAACTATTTAATGCCGAACCCAACAGCCTGACCATTGAAATCGACTCCCGGATCAAGATCATCGCACTGGTGATAATCATTCTGATTCCTTCGGGGCTTCTTACCATCAACCGCAACGCTGACTGGAGAAGTGAGAAATCGTTATACGCTCATGACATTCCCCATCTTGATAAATCGGCTAAAGCCAATTACCTGTATGCCCAATACCTCATCGCTTCCATACGTAACGATGAGAATTTTATCAGTTACGGGACCTCGGATCCGTTGGTACGGGAAACCATTAAAGAGCACCTCCGTCTTGCATTGAAGATCTATCCCGAAAGTGTTAATGCCCTGAATGATTTGGGTGATGTTTTTATGTCTTTTGAAAACAGGTATGATTCTGCTTTATATTTTTTTCGGAAGGCTGTAGTCGTCGATCGATTGTTTATTCCCGGATGGAATAACATCGGATTGGCTAACAAGCAGCTCGGCCATTATCCCCAGGCAATAGCTTGTTATCAGAAAGTTTTAGACATTCAGCCGGGAAACACCAAAGCCTGTTTTGCCATTGCTCAGCTGTATAATGAATTGGGAAATACTGATAAGGCAAGGTACTATTTCGACCTTGGGAAGAGAGCTGCACGGTAAAAGAAGAAATCACTTTTTTTAAATGAAATGATCTCTTTTACGGGCATCTTGATTTTTCGGGAATAGAAGAGCAGAAAAGCAATCGAACCCAAGGTATAACTGATGTTGGTGGCCCATACTGCACCCATACCTCCGAATTTGGGGATCAAAAAGAGATTGGCAATGAAATTGATTACAAGGGCTGGTACAAAAGTGTAAATTGCTACTTCGGGATTGCCTTTTCCCGTAAGCCGGCTGTTCAGTATTCTGAAACCGACCAGGATCAGAACCCCGGGTATAATAGCCTGGATCATAGGTACGCTGTCGGCATAATCTTTGCCAAAGATCAGGGGAATAAGAAAAGGAGCTGTGAAAAAAATGATCACCGACACCAGGATTCCGGCCAGCATTGAAACCCGGAAGATAGAAGATACAGCGCGGGTCACCCCAATCTCATTATTGGTATTGGCAGAGCGGCTGAGGACGATGGTTTCGATGGCATACGGAATATGCCATACCTGCTCGGCTATCTGCACGGCAACAGCATAAAATCCGACTTGTTCAAGTGAGGAAAGCTTTCTCAGCATGAGTACATCGATCCTGTAGTTTAGCTGCATTACAAAAATCGCAACAGCGTTGACCAGACCAAGTTTGACCATGCTTTTCATCAGCGGCTCGTGGTATTTCCATGTGATTTTATACCTGTATTCCCCTATAATAGTGTGATATACAAAAAAGAACATGAGGAAATTTGCAAGGGCAATTGCCAAAAAAGCTCCGAGTACAGAGAGTTTCATCAGCCACACAAAGAGAACTGTGAGCACCAGGGTAAAAAGTGTAGGGCCTGCATTAATGATGTTTGCCCTGAGTATTTTTTCTTTTCCTAAAAATATACCTCCGGCAAACAGGTTCATAAGCAAGAATGGGATGGTTAGCAATACCAGCACAACCAATAAGGGATCATACGGCTGACTGGCCGAGAAAAAGAATACCAGTCCGCAGATAATAATACTTAGAAACGAGGTATAAAACCATAACAGTATGAGAGCAGAAGCCAGGTTGTTCTCGTCAACGTCTTTACGGCCTATATGATAAATTGCCGATCGCCGTATCCCGAGCTGGGTAAATCCGATCACGATCACCGGTACCACGATAAGTGATGAATACAGCCCGAAACCTGCTGCTCCAAGAAAACGTGAGAGGATCACTCCAATCGCAAGGTTGCTGATGGTAACGGATAAGTTACTGCCAAAAACAGATAGTATATCTCTGAGATAAGATTTCCGGGCCAAGAGAATTGAGAATATTTTTATGCTGCCAACAAAATTAGTAAGAATGTTGAATCAATTATTTCTTTTTTTAGTAAATTGCACGCCGAAATCATGTATAACAAAAACCTAAAACTATGAAGAAAGTAATATTACTCAGTATTTGCCTTGTTTCCATGGCAATGGCCTATGCCCAGAAATCCTTTTATGTCTCTCTCGGGGTAGGCGTGGGCATTAACACAGCCCGTACATACGACCTTTATCAGGATGGAACAAAAGTTCATCCGGTTGGCCTTGGAAAGGGTTTTGCTCCAGTCGCAAGGGCTGGTATCTTTGTTAATGACTTTATGGCTATCGAACTTGGAGTTGCTTACCGTATGGGCTTCAATACAAAAATTGATATTCCTCAAACAACTACAGGTGATAAATCAGCAGGCGCCTATGGAACGTTAAAATTTTCAGGAAGCATGCTTCAACTGATTCCTGCCGTGGTAATCCAGCCGGATTTTGATCTTGGCAACCTTTCTCCTTATGCAAGGGTAGGGGTTATCATCGGTATATTGCCTGCAATTAAAGAAAAGAGGGATCTTACAGAAAGTGGTGCGAGTGTGATTCAAACAATCAAATATTCAGGAGGTGTTTCAATTGGTGGAACGGCCGCTCTTGGTTGCGATTTCGATTTGTCAGATAATCTCTCTTTATATGCAGAAATCTATTATGACGCCATGGCCTATGCTCCGACTAAAGCGAAAAAGACAAAACTCACTGTAAACGGAGAAGATAAGCTGGGAAGCCTTGACACTGGTGAAAAAGAAGTAAAATATGTCAAGGATTTAACCGGTTATACCTATAGCAAATCTTCCCCGAGTCAGGCGCTTAAAAACTCTTACCCCTTCAACAACGTGGGTTTGACGCTTGGGGTTAAGGTGAAACTGTAAAAAAAAGAGGCCATCCTTTCAGGACAACCTCCTTTTGAAGGGCTTGCAAACTGCAGGCCCTTTATTTTTTCCATTCAGGCAAACGGCCGGGAGTTACCGGAGCTCCGATGGATTCCATGGCTTTTTCAAGCTGCGGGACTTCGGTTTCACCAATCTGTTTCACCTGCTCATAAACCGGGGGGAATTCCTCCATCAGTATGCTGTACGCATCGCCTTGGGTCTGGGTCGGGTCTCCGGTACTGCCGAAGCTGATCCAGCTGAGTTTTCCAAGCCTCTGGTTCAGGGTCACAGGCGCAGGCGGATTTTCTTCATCGCTTGGTCTGGCGCTCTGACGGTTGAACTTCTGGTTCAGAATCACGTCAAGCTGAACCTGGATATCCCTGGCTTTCTTCTGCAGATCAGGAGGAGCCGCGGGTGTGCTGTTGATGGCCTGCAAAATGCTTAAAACCTTGTTGTTCAGATTATAGGCATATTCTTCAGTTCCCTGCATGATTCTTGTAAGGTCAGCCACTTTTTGGTGAAAGGCAATCACGGCCTGCCTGTTGACGGCGGGAAGGGTCGTGTTTTCGAGGGGTTTCGTAATGAAATCCACAGGTCCTGCAAGCTGTTTCGTTTCACCTCCGGCCGTAAGGCTCATGTTCACGGTATATTTTCCCGGCATTGCAAGAATACCGCTACCGTTATCGGTAAGAGGATCGTACTTATCGGCATTCACAGCCCGGGTACTCTGATACCTCAAATCCCAGGCCAAACGGTTTATACCTTTAGATACGCTCTTATGGATTATCCGTACGGGATTGCCTTTCTCGTCGGAAATCGTGAAAGTGAGATACGGATCGATCTGCTGTTTCTCAGTCCTAAGATCGGCATCGGAAGGTTGGGGAATAGGTTCACCTTTCTTGAACAGCTCTTTTTCTTTTTCCTGGCGGATTTCCTTTTTCGTCTTTGGCACTTCCTTTATATAATAGGTTATTGTAGCGCCGAAATCAGGGTTTTTGGCCGCGAAGACCGTCGACCCCTGTCCGTATTTGGAATCACCCTGAAGATACATCAGGGCATCCTTGACCGGGAAAATATATGCATCCTTGTCGAGATTTTCCTTTTTCAGCGACCTCAGTGCACTGTAATCATCCAGTATATAGAAACCACGGCCAAACGAAGCGACCACCAGATCACCTTCTCTTTTCTGAATGGCCATATCACGGATCTGGACATCGGGAATGCCCGATTTCAGGCGGATCCAGTTCTTGCCGTCATCGATGGTGAAAAACACTCCGAATTCAGTGCCGGCGAAGATAAGTTCCGGGTTGATATAATCCTGCTGAATACAATGTACCGTGCCATTCCCGGGAAGGTTCCCCGAGATGGAGATCCAGGTCTTTCCCTTGTCGGTGGTTTTAAGGATATAGGGTTTGAAATCATCCCTCAGAATATTGTCAAAGGAGGCAAATGCCACATTTTCTTCAAACCTCGAAGCCATAATATCGCTAACATAGGTGTTTTCCGGTACGCCCGGGAATTTATCAATTTTTGTCCAGTTCCTGCCTGCATCCTGGGTAACCTGTATCAGCCCGTCGTCCGTGCCGATATATAACAAATCCTCCTTTACCGGCGATTCATCCATGGCTACAATCGTACCGTAAAGTGAAGTGGAGATGTCCTTCTGAACAGCATCTGCACTCCAGTATTTTCCCATGACGGGCCATTTGTTACGGTCGATCTTTGCGGTGAGGTCGTCGCTGATCACCTGCCAGGTCTGTCCACGGTCGTCACTGCGGAATACCTTGTTGGCTGCAGTATATAAGCGGGTATGTGAATGAGGACTGAGCATCAGGGGAGTGTTCCAGTTCCATTTGTAGCTGTCTTCTCCCTTTCGTGGTTCAGGCCTGATATCGACGCCTTCCTGGCTTTTCCTGTCGTAGCGGGTCATCCCTCCATACTGGTACTCGGCATACACGATATTCGGGTCAACCGGATCGATCTGGGTCCAGAACCCGTCACCGCCCTGGGTTACAAACCAGTCGTCGGTGAGAACCCCGGTACCGCTTATATTCCTCGAAGGACCTCCAAAACTGCTGTTGTCCTGGGTGCCGCCGTAAACATAGTAAAACGGACTGGAGTTATCTACCTGCACACGGTAAAACTGGATCACGGGAAGGTTTGACTTGAAAATGTATTCCTTTCCACCGTCGAATGACTCATACACTCCGCCATCTCCTCCTATAAAGAAATGTTTTGTGTTATCCGGGTCTATCCACATGGCATGGTCATCAACATGGCGCTTGTTATTTCCGATTGGTCTCCAGGTCTTTCCCCCGTCATCGCTCACCTGGGATACAGTTTCGACGGAATAGATTTTGTCAAGGACTTTGGGGTCAGGAAAGATGATGTTGTAGTACTGTCCCTGGGCTGAGTGGCTGCTCATTTTCTGCCATGAAGCGCCCTGGTCGCCGCTGCGGTATACTCCCGAAGCATCGGGGGTGGATTCGATGATGGCATACAGGACATCAGGATCAACGGGAGAGATGGCGAGGCCAATTCCTCCCATATCGCCCGAAGGCAAACCATTGGTCATCTTGTCCCAGGTCTCGCCCCCGTTTACCGATTTATACAAAGCAGTCTCTGGTCCGCCACCTATCTTTGTATAGACATGCCGGCGGCGCTGTTCCGACGATGCATACATCAGGTCGGGGTTCCTGGGATCGATAACGATATTATTTACCCCTGTGTTTTCACTCACCTCAAGTACGTTCTTCCATGTTTTTCCCCCGTCGGTGGTTTTGTACAAACCGCGCTCCCCTCCGGGCCCCCAAACAGAGCCTTCAGCTGCAACAAAAACCACATCTGAGTTCCTTGGGTCAACAGCGATCTTGCCGATCTGCCGCGAATCTTTCAGGCCCATATACTTCCAGCTTTTTCCGCCGTCACAACTTTTATAAACCCCGTTTCCATAACCCAGTGAACGCTGATGGTTATGCTCGCCGGTGCCCAGCCACAGAACGTTGGTGTTGTTGGGATCATAGATGATACAGCCCATGGAATATGCGCCGTTATTGTCGAACACAGATTCAAAAGTAGTCCCGTTATTCACGGTTTTCCAGACATGACCTGAAGCAACAGCAACAAACCATTCGCTGTGATTTTTCGGGTTCACGGCGAAATCGGCGATACGCCCCGAAGTGAAAGCAGGTCCTATGCTTCTCCACTTCAAACCCGAAACCAGGGCGGAATTGTAAACCGAATCTTCCTTCTTTTTCTCCTTATCCCCGCCCTTTTCCTTAGCTGCAGGTTTTTCTTTGCTTTGTTCCTTCCCAGGTTTTGCAGGCTTAGCTGCCGGTGTTGCCACCTGCGCGAGACTCGTTGTAAAAATTCCGAATATGATCGCGATAGCGGTCAGGGAGCGTAACAGGGTTGTTTTAGACATAGAGTGGGTATTAAATGGTGAAATGGTGAAATGGTGAAATGGTGAAATGGTGAAATGGTGAAATGGTGAAATGGTGAAATGGTGAAATGGTGAAATGGTGAAATGGTGAAATGGTGAAATGGTGAAATGGTGAAATGGTGAAATGGTGAAA
>CAIWXI010000046.1 GCA_903916595.1 uncultured Bacteroidales bacterium
AACCTTAAGCCCCTTGGCCATCAGGATCTCGATGATACGGCGTGAAGTCTGGCTTTTGCCGCAACCTGTGCGCGTGGCACCTACCGCGATAACAGGCTTGGTGCTTTTGATCATCGTGTCCCTGGGGCCGATCAGAAGAAAGTTGGCTCCGGCTGCATTTACTATGGAGCTTATATTCATTACTCTTGCATAAGGTACATCGCTGTATGCAAAATTGCATATGTCGATATTGTGTTTTTTAATGAGTTCGGGTAACTCGGCTTCTGCAAAGACAGGTATGCCCTTGGGATAGAGTTTCCCGGCTAAAGCAGCAGGGTATTTCCTCCCGTCAATGTCGGGAATCTGTGCTGCTGTAAAGGCTACTACATTGAAATCCGCGTTGTCGCGGTAATAAGTGTTGAAATTGTGAAAATCTCTTCCGGCGGCGCCGATAATAATTACATTTTTCTTCATATAGTTTGTGTTTTGTTATTGCCCGAATTTTTACAAATGTACTGATATTTGGGTAATTAAACAAAACGAAAAATCACTTACTTTTGCACAAGATATTAAAAACAGATGTTCGAAAAACGCCTTCTTGCTGCCACCGGAAAAGCCATAGTAAAATTGTATTTACAGGAGTTCGACTTATCCCGTCTCACGATTGAAAGAACAAAAAAAGAAATTGAAGGCGATTTTACACTGGTGGTTTTTCCATTGCTGAAAATATCGCGTAAAAGCCCCGGGCAGACTGCCACTGAACTCGGTGAGGCGCTTATGAAAGAACTTCCCGAGATCTGCTCCTTCAGGGTTATCAAGGGTTTTCTTAACCTCATACTGTCTGATGACTACTGGCTTTCTTTTCTTTCGGGGAATGTTAACAGTGAAGAGTTTGGTATTTGTCCTGCATTGAGTAAAGAAAAAGTGGTTCTTGAATACAGCTCTCCCAATACAAATAAGCCTCTCCACCTTGGGCATGTGCGTAATAACCTGCTGGGCTACTCACTATCGAAGATATTAACGGCCCGGGGTTATGAAGTGATCAAGGTGAACCTGGTAAACGACCGAGGGATACATATCTGCAAATCCATGCTCGCGTATATGAGATTGGGAAATGGAGAAACCCCTGAATCTTCAGGAATGAAGGGCGACAAGCTCATCGGCAAGTATTATGTGCTGTTCGACAGGATGTATAAGGAAGAGATCAGGGTGTTGATGGAAAAAGGCCTTTCAGAGGAGGCTGCCGCACAGCAATCGCCACTGATGCTTGAAGCCCGTGAGATCCTGAGAAAATGGGAGGCCAGTGACGCAGAGACTGTGACCCTGTGGAAACAGATGAATGGATGGGCTTACCAGGGTTTTGATGTAACCTACAAACGCATGGGAGTTGACTTTGACCATATATATTATGAGAGTGAGACTTATCTCATGGGCAAGGATATGGTTGTTGAAGGACTGGAAAAGGGAGTATTGAAAAGGCGTGATGACGGCAGTGTATGGATTGATCTTACTGCGGAAGGGCTTGATGAAAAGCTTTTGCTGAGGTCCGATGGCACTTCGGTATATATGACACAGGACCTCGGAACCGCCGGGTTAAGATATAACGATTATCATCCATCGCGGATGATTTATGTGGTGGGGAATGAACAGAATTATCATTTTGATGTGCTGAAACGGGTCCTGCTGAAACTCGATAAGCCTTATGCCCCTGGTATTTTCCATCTCTCGTACGGCATGGTGGAGCTTCCCGAAGGCAGGATGAAATCGAGGGAAGGCACGGTGGTCGATGCCGATGATCTGATGGAAGAGATGTTCCTTACGGCCGGAGAGATGACCCGGGAGCTTGGTAAAGCCAGTGAATTGCCAGAGAAGGAAGCAGAGAAGTTATTTGAGATGATCGGGTTGGGGGCCCTGAAATACTATATTCTTAAGGTCGACCCTAAGAAGAATATGCTTTTTGATCCGAAAGAGTCTATCGACTTCAACGGTAATACCGGGCCTTTCATACAATATACCTGTGCCCGCATAAACTCTTTGATTGAAAAAGCTACCGCATTGAACTTGCTTTCGGCGACTGAGCAGGCTATACACGGGATCACCCTGCTGCCCGCCGAAAAGGAGACCATTAAAATGCTTACGATGTACCCTCAGGTAATTGGCCAGTCAGCCGATGAACTAAACCCGGCCATCGTGGCAAATTATGTGTACGAACTGGCGAAGACATACAACCAGTTTTACCAGGAGAGCCCTGTGCTGAAAGAGGAAAATCCAGAGCTCAGGCAGCTCAGGCTGATGCTCTCGGTTCTCACGGCTTCGGTGATCAGAAAATCCCTGGCTTTACTGGGTATCGGCAGTCCGCAGAAGATGTAACCGAAATCCAATAAAAAAAGCTGTCCGTTTCCGGGCAGCTTTTTTTTGTGCGCGATGAAGACCGCGCTCTAAAAGAAATTACTGAACATTGATCTTTTTGTCGAATGAACCGCTGTCGGTTTTTACTTTCAGGAAATAGATGCCTGATCTGAGCATTGAGGTATTCAGAGTTACAGATTTGCTGCTGGCCTGTTCGGTCATTACAATCTGTCCGGTAATATTGAAGATCTGAACCTGCTGAATGTTTGAACCTGTTTCGATGGTCACAACATCCTTTACAGGATTCGGATACACCCTGATGCTGTTCTGTGAAAGTTCATCAACGCCTACACCGCCAACATAGATATAGCCGACTTGTACCAGTTCGTCAAAACCGAACGCATTGGTTACAGTCAATGAAACGTCGTACGTTCCCGGGGTAGCATAATGAATCAGCGGGGGTTGCTTCAGAGTTGAAGTGGCAGGAGTGCCGCCGTCGAAGACCCAGCTCCAGCTGGTAGGGGTGTTTGTAGAAAGATCTGTAAAAGTGACTCCTCCTCCAATCGCAATGGCCGTGGGGACACCGGAAAAATCGGCAACCGGAACGGGGGCAGAAAGGGGAGCTCCATCGTAAATATACATCCCGTCGGTAGTTCCTGTAGCAATAGAACCGGCCCAGCCGGTTGAGTCGTTGATCCAGGCGGTTGCACAGAAGTCATACCCTGCAGTGATTACCGTCCAGTTGTTGCCACCATCATAGCTAACAGAAATACCATTGTCGCCGGCTGCGGCAGACGATGCTATATAAGTGCCTGTTCCCGGGATATGAGAAAAATAACGGCCATAACAATCGCCGGTTAAAGTCAGATAGTTCCAGGTAAGCCCTCCGTCGGTTGTGACGTTAAGGTCAGGAATACGGCCCAGATCCAGGTAAGATCTGTAGGCAATACCGTAAAGTGCATCCACAAATTCGGGGGCGACAGTCTCGGTGTTTCCATAAGCAGTTAAGGCAGCCGTCCACGTATGACCTTTGTCTGCACTATGGAATATTCTGCCAGCGTTGGTTCCAAACCAGATATGATCGCCATAGGCACAGTAGTTTCCGGTGATACCGTACTCACCCGTAGTAGGAGTAGGAATACTGGCTGAAGGTACCCGCGTCCAGGCTTCACCACCATTGGTAGTTGTGTAAATTTCAAAGTAACCACCTACAGGATCACCCATGGCCCAGCCTTCCTGGGTGTTGAAGAAATGGAAAGCATCAGCAAAGGAGGAAGCCCCGAAAACTCCTCCCTTTTTAACCCAGGTCGTTCCACCGTTGACGGTTTTATAGCAACCCTGAGTAGCTCCGGTGTTGAACAAGGCCCATGCAGTATCGGCCGAAAAGGCAAACATCTGCGAAAGTCCGGTTCCTGCATTAAATGTTCCTGCAGTCCAAGTAGTTCCGGAATTTGAAGATTTGGTATAAGCATCAACAATAGCCCCGGTTGCGTCAACTGCCGAAGCCCATAAACCGGTTTGATCATTCATCCCGACAGAAATCTGGCCAACGCCTCTGGTTACAGTAAGATGTGAACCAACTGGTATCCATCCTGTCTGTCCCACACTCCACAGACTAAGGACAAGTAAAATCGAAACAAAGAGTAGTTTTTTCATCATAATTGTTTTTAATTTGTTAATAATGGTTTACTGACACAAATATACAACAGATTTTATCTTATTGAAAATAATGTTTTCATGATCACAATAAAAAAAGCTGCCTGATGGGGCAGCTTTTTTTATGCGCGGTTTGAAGACCGCATTCTTAAAAATTTTACTGAACGTTGATTTTTTTGTCGAATGAACCGCTGTCGGTTTTAACTTTCAGGAAATAGATGCCTGATCTGAGCATTGAGGTATTCAGAGTTACAGATTTGCTGCTGGCCTGTTCGGTCATTACAATCTGTCCGGTAATATTGAAGATCTGAACCTGTTGAATGTTTGAACCTGTTTCGATGGTCAAAACATCCTTTACAGGATTCGGATACACCTTGATGCTGTTCTGTGAAAGTTCATCAACGCCTACACCGCCAACATAGATATACCCGGTTTTAAGCATGGTGTTAGTTGAATTAAAGGCATTGGTCACCTTCAGGGTAACATTATAAGTGCCGGAAGTGTTATAGGTGATAGCAGATGGGTTCTTCGAAGTTGAAGAGGCCGGTGTGCCACCCTGGAATGTCCACTGATAAGTACAGGGGCTTGTTGCAATACCTGCAGAAGTATTAGTGAAAACAACCGAACCATGAAGAATAACAGCCGTTGCGTTTGCCGAGAAGTCAGCAACAGCAGGTACGGCAGGAGCGGTGAGCTTCTTAACACCATCGGTAGTGCCTGTATTGAAGATACCTGCATAGGCAACGGAATCGTTCAGAAAGGCCTGGCATGTAATCTGTGTGCCCTGGATTTCAGGATCAATTGATGAGAAACTTGCACCGTTATCCCATGAATAAACAATACCCAGCCTGTCGGTATAAGCGCCGTCAACGCCGTGAGCAGCATAGGTACTTGCTGTTCCCGGTACAAAGTCAAGGCCACCGTTGAATAACTGGCCGGTAAAGGGTGAAGCGGTGTAGGTTGCGCCGCCATCGGTGGTTTTGTCAAGAAGGTTAATGGTATCGGTTGTGCTGATATATTTCATGCAAAACCCGTTGGAAGCATCTTTCATGGCAGGCCAGGTGTTTTTGCCTGTCATCCCGACCGGTGCTGTAGCAGTCCAGGTAAGACCTTTGTCGGGTGAATGATAGATGTGACCTTTGTTGGTCCCGAACCAGATATGATCTCCGTGCACAGTGCAGTTTGATGTATATCCGTATTCGCCGGTAGTTACTGCGGGAAGGCTGGCAGGTGCAACCTGTGTCCAGGTAGTTCCGCCATCAACAGTGGTGTAGATTTCGAATTTTGTACTAACAGGATCACCCATGGCAACACCTGTATTGGCATCCCAGAAATAAACGATATCGGTGAATGATGTTGAGGAAGTGAACATGCCGGCGGCTCCCTGCCTTGCCCAGGTTGCTCCACCATCGGTTGTTTTATAAACTCCCTGATTTGCTACTGCTCCTGTGGTATACATCGCAGCCCATGCAGTGCTGGCATCGATGCCGCAGATCATGGCAAGACTTAAGGTTGTTGGTGCAGTAACTGTATGAGCGGTCCAGGTAGTACCACCGTTTGAAGTAACGGAAACGTCCCTGACAGCAGCCGAGGAACCAGATCCGTCATATCCTGCTGCCCATGCAACCTGGCTGCTGGGGACACTGATATTCTGCACTCCTCTTGAGACCGTGCTCCAGCCTAATCCCTGGTCTGCCCAATGCTGACCAAAAGTAAAAATGCTCAACGCGAAAATTGCAATAACAGATAGTAATGTTTTCTTCATAATATTAAAATTTAAGGTTAATGATAGTATTTTTAGCAAACATACAAAGAAAATCGACAGCCATGTAAAAAATTAACATAAAAAGAATACTTACCTTTGCAGCCCAAAATAATCACCGATGTTTGAAGGATTAAGTGACAAACTCGACAGGGCTTTTAAGGTCCTAAAAGGTCACGGACATATCACTGAGATCAATGTTGCAGAAACGCTTAAGGATGTCCGCAAAGCCTTACTGGATGCCGATGTAAGCTTTAAAATAGCCAAACAGTTCACCGACCAGGTGAAAGACAAGGCCATGGGTGAAAACGTGCTTACGGCAGTATCTCCCGGACAGCTTATGGTTAAGATCGTTCATGACGAACTGGTCCAATTAATGGGTGGCCAGAAAACCGAGATCAATCTGAAAGGAGAACCTGCAATATTCCTTATCGCAGGCCTTCAGGGTTCTGGTAAAACGACTTTCGCGGCCAAGCTCGCATATTATCTGAAGACCAAGCGGGGGAAGAACCCCATGCTCATTGCAGGTGACGTGTACCGCCCGGCTGCCATTGACCAGCTGAAGGTTCTGGGTGAGCAGGTCGATGTAAAAGTATTTACCGAGGACGACAGTAAGGACCCTGTGAAGATCGCCAGGCACGGAATTTCTTATGCAAAAGATTACGGTAATAATGTAGTCATCATCGATACCGCCGGCCGTTTGGCCATCGATGAGATGATGATGGATGAAATATACAATATCAAGCAGGCTGTAAATCCTCAGGAGATCCTTTTCGTGGTCGACTCGATGACCGGTCAGGATGCTGTAAATACAGCCAAGGCATTTAACGACAGGCTTGATTTTGATGGTGTTGTGTTGACCAAGCTCGACGGCGACACCCGGGGAGGTGCGGCCCTCAGTATCAAATCTGTGGTAAACAAACCTATCAAATTCGTTGGTATAGGCGAGAAGATGGATGCCCTCGATGTGTTCTATCCAGAACGTATGGCCGACCGTATTCTGGGGATGGGCGATATTGTTTCACTTGTAGAGAAAGCCCAGGAACAGTTTGACGAGGAAGAAGCCAAGAGGCTTCAGAAAAAGATCGCCCGCAACCAGTTCAATTTCGATGATTTCCTTGCCCAGATCAAACAGATCAAGAAGATGGGGAATGTGAAGGATCTTATCGGCATGCTGCCGGGTATGGGTAAGGCCTTGCGCGACATCGACATTGACGATAATGCCTTCAAAGGCATTGAAGCCATCATTTACTCCATGACACCCTCCGAGAGGGCAGATCCTGCTCTTCTGAACGGCAGCAGGAGAAAACGTATCGCCGGGGGCTCAGGAACAACCATTCAGGATGTGAATAAGCTGGTAAAGCAATTCGACGATACCCGAAAGATGATGAAAATGGTAACGGCTAACAAAGGCCGTAACATGGGCAACATGATGCGAAATATGCGCCAGAATTAAAACCTGAAGTATGATTCTACTCGACGGTAAAATAATATCAGACCAGATCAAAGCTGAGATCGCCAAAGAAATTAAAAAGGACTTCCTCGATACCGGAAAGCCTGTGCCCCACCTGGCAGCTGTGCTGGTAGGGGAGGATGCTGCAAGCCAGACCTATGTAGCCAATAAGGAAAAATCATGCAAGGAGGCCGGGTTCACTTCTTCCGTTTACAGGTATCCCGAAAATTTTACAGAAAAGAACCTGCTTGAAGTGGTTGATTTTCTGAACCGGGACGAGGACGTTGACGGGTTTATAGTTCAGCTTCCTCTCCCGAAACATATCAGCGAACAAAAAATCATCGAACGAATCAACCCTCTTAAAGATGTGGATGGATTTCATCCCGCGAACGCGGGGCGGATGATGCTTGGACTTCCTGCTTTTCTGCCGGCAACACCTTTTGGAATCATGACCCTGCTCGAGAGGTATTCCATCGATACGGATGGGAAACATGTGGTAGTTCTCGGCCGTAGTAATATCGTTGGCACTCCCGTCAGCCTCATGCTGTCGCGTAAAGCCAAAACTGCCAATGCCACGGTTACCCTCTGCCACAGTCATACAAAGAATATCAAAAAGTATACACTGGATGCCGATATTTTAATCGTAGCCATGGGCCGTCAGGGCTTTGTTACCGCCGATATGGTGAAACAGGATGCCGTGGTTGTCGACGTGGGAATTCACCGGGTTCCGTCCAAATTTGCAAAATCAGGGTTCAGCCTGAAGGGAGATGTTCTTTTTGATGAAGTCTCGAAGAAATGTTCGGCCATCACTCCGGTTCCCGGAGGCGTAGGGCCCATGACCATCGTTTCGTTGCTGATGAATACACTGAAAGCTTCAAAAAAAGAAATCAGATAATCCTGTTTGAATAAATCAGAAGATATTTTATTGTTTGAGGGAAGACTACTTCCCGTGATGGAAGAGTTCTACTCTCTCCAGGGTGAAGGATTTAATACCGGCCAGGCAGCCTATTTTATCCGTATCGGCGGATGTGATGTGGGGTGTAGCTGGTGTGATGTAAAGGAAAGCTGGAATGCCAGCTTGTATCCCCCGGTTCAAACAGAAGGTGTGATTGCCCGGGCCGCGGCATTTCCTGCAAAAGCTGTTGTGATAACCGGAGGGGAACCGTTGAATTACAACCTCGGTTTTCTTTCGGAAGGGCTGAAACGCCATGACGTAAAGATTTTTATTGAGACTTCCGGTACCCGGCCGCTGAGCGGAACTCCTGACTGGATTTGCCTTTCGCCTAAGAAAAACAGTCCGCCGCTTGATGAGATCTGTATGAAGGCCGATGAGCTTAAAGTGATCATCCAGGATGACGACGATTTTGTTTGGGCTGAAGAAAATATGGTCAAAGTGCAGCCCCGCTGCCAGTTGTACCTTCAGCCGGAATGGAGTCACAGGAATTTCATTATGCCTCGGATCATCAGTTTTGTAATGGAACATCCGCGGTGGAAGATCTCATTGCAGAGTCATAAATATATGAGGATACCGTAGGATGAAGGACGAATTACTAAATCTGATATCAGATATCCTGCATCCCGCATCCCGCATCCTGCATCCTGCATCCCGCATCCTGCATCCTGCATCCTGCATCCTGCATCCCGCATCCCGCATCCTGCATCCTGCATCCCGCATCCCGCATCCTGCATCCCGCATCCTGCATCCCGCATCCTGCATCTTGCTTTTCCTTCTCCTTGCCATCGGCTCGGTGGCCCAGCAGCCGGGGAATCAGCTATCCACCGACAATAAAAAAGCGATAAAAGCTTTCGATGCTGCGTTTCAGGCATATCAGTCACACGACTACCCCCGGGCAATTACCGAAGTGACCAAAGCGCTTGAAGCTGATTCTGTTTTCTGTGAAGCCCTTATTCTGAAAGGCGACCTTTTTTCGGACCTGAAAAAACCGGCCGATGCGGTTGCCGAGTATAAGAAGGTGCTCAGGCTAAATCCTTTGTTTTCGAACAACCTCTATTATATTATCGGCGGCCTGGAGTTATACCTGGGGCGTTACGGGGATTCGGAAGCAGATTTTTTACGGTATCTTGATGGGAAGAATGTGCCTGATATCAAACGAAAAAGAGCCACTGCTCAGATTGCTAATGCAAGGTTCGGACTTGAGGCCCTGGAACATCCGGTTCCTTTTAGTCCGATAAATCTGGGCGACAGCATCAACAGCCGTTTTGATGAATATATAAATGCTATAACAACTGATGAGGAACTGCTTTATTTTACGCGCAAAGTGCCAAGAAGCGAGAAAGATCCTGAACTTAAAGGGTATGAGGAAGATTTCTATGTAGCCTGCAGGGCTGATTCTTCAGGCTGGAGGAAGGCCCGGAATATGGGGCCGCCGATAAACACAGGAAGGAACGAAGGAGCTTTGAATATCTCTCCCGACGGCCAGTATCTGTTTTTTACAGGCTGCGAACGACCCGATGGTTTTGGAAGCTGCGACATCTTTTGGTCGAAAAGGGCCAATGGTGCCTGGTCTGAACCTGAAAACCTCGGGCCTGTAGTAAATTCAGAGGCCTGGGACTCTCAGCCTTGTTTTTCTTCTGATGGAAAAACCTTGTATTTTGCCAGTAAACGTAAAGGCGGTAAGGGAAGTTCTGATATCTGGAAAGCAGAACTTCGCCTGGATGGCAGCTGGACAGAACCTGTGAATCTGGGTGATTCAGTCAATTCAGCTTATGAAGAAATGGCGCCGTTTATACATGGTGACGGCCAAACCTTGTATTTCTCATCGAAAGGCCATCCTGGGATGGGCGGGTATGACCTTTTTTACTCGCGGATGAAGCCCGACAGCAGCTGGAGCACGCCCGTGAACCTGGGGTATCCTATCAATACCTGTTCCGACGAGATGACGCTGATAGTAAACGCCAGGGGAGACGTTGCCTATGTTTCTTCCGACAAGTTCGGGGGTAAAGGTCGTCAGGATATCTATTCGTTCCCGCTTTATAAAGAAGCCCGTCCCATTCCTTCAACCTACTTTAAAGGGATCGTTTATGACAGCGAAACGAAAAAAAGACTTCAGGCCCGGTTTGAACTGAGTAACCTTGAAGATGGAAAGACCGTTGCCGCTTCGGCCTCTGATCCTGTAAACGGGGAGTTTCTGCTTGTTTTACCATCTGATAAGAATTACGGACTCAATGTGTCGAAAGACGGTTACCTGTTTTATTCTGATAATTTTTCACTTAAGGGTCTTCATGATATCGAAAAACCATTTATAAAAAATGTTGCTCTGAAACCTGTAAAAGTGGGAGAGGTAGTGGTGCTCAGGAATATTTTTTTCGATACGGATAAATATATCCTGAAACCTGAATCTCTTACTGAGCTAAAGAATCTTCTCGCTCTGATGAAAAAGAACGCTTCGCTTAAACTGGAACTCGGAGGGCATACCGACGCCATGGGAAAAACGAAACATAATCTGGAACTTTCGAAAAACAGGGCAAAAGCCGTATACGAATTTCTTATTCAAAACGGGATTCCTGCCACAAGACTGAGTTTTGAAGGATATGGTGCATTGAGGCCTGTCGATACCAACGATACGGAACAGGGCCGGGCCAATAACCGGCGCACCGAATTTACTATATCAGATATCTGATATCCGATATAATTGTCAACTCTTTGTGGTTTCAGAATTTATTCGTAATTTTGCACCCCTAATTTGAGAGAGTATTGTAATGATCCGAATTACTTTGCCAGACGGTTCCGTTAGAGAATACCCCATGGGTGTCACCGGGCTGGAAGTTGCGAAAAGTATCAGCGAGGGATTGGCACGCAATGTGCTCGCTGCGAAAGTTAATGACGAGGTATGGGATGCAACCCGGCCTATTACGTCAGATTCGAGTATTAAACTCCTTACCTGGAACGATATTGAAGGCAAAGCCAGCATGTGGCATTCTTCGGCTCATCTTATGGCTGAAGCTATTGAACTGCTGTATCCCGGTGTGAAATTCGGCATAGGACCCGACATTGAAAACGGGTTTTATTACGATATGGATTTTGGCGACCGGACGATCTCATCCGAAGATTTTCCAAAAATAGAAGCAAAAATTCTGGAGCTTGCCCGGGAAAAGCAGACGTTTATCAGGAAAAATATTTCAAAAGCTGATGCGCTTGAGTTTTTTACCCTGAAAGGGGATGAGTATAAGACCGAACTCCTGAATGATCTCACCGATGGGCAGATTACATTTTACGAATCGGGCCGTTTTACAGACCTTTGCCGTGGTCCGCATCTTCCCGATACAGGGTTTATCAAGGCTGTAAAGCTGCTTAATATCGCTGGCGCATATTGGCGTGGTGATGAAAAGCGCAAACAGCTGACCCGGATTTACGGCATCACCTTTCCAAAGCAAAAAGACCTGGATGAATACCTGGTATTGCTTGAGGAAGCTAAAAAACGCGATCACCGCAAACTCGGTAAGGAACTTGAGCTATTTACTTTTTCTCAAAAAGTTGGCCTTGGCCTGCCGCTTTGGTTGCCCCGGGGGGCGATGCTTCGTGAGCGTCTCGAGCAATTTCTTAAGAGGGTACAGAAGAGAGCCGGTTATGAACCGGTCATTTGTCCGCATATCGGTAACGTTGAGCTGTA
>CAIWXI010000047.1 GCA_903916595.1 uncultured Bacteroidales bacterium
AAAACCGGTCTCAGTTCGGATCGAAGTCTGCAACTCGACTTCGTGAAGTTGGATTCGCTAGTAATCGTATATCAGCAATGATACGGTGAATACGTTCCCGGGCCTTGTACACACCGCCCGTCAAGCCATGGGAGCTGGGGGGACCTAAAGTGCGTGACCGCAAGGAGCGCCCTAGGGTAAAACCAGTGACTGGGGCTAAGTCGTAACAAGGTAGCCGTACCGGAAGGTGCGGCTGGAATACCTCCTTTCTAGAGAAGGTTTTCTATTTCCTGGTTGAACTGCCAGGATGATGTTTGCTACTCTCTCTTACTTCTTCCCAAATCGAGCTCAGGCTGGTGCATAACCGAGCAAAAGGATTAACGATATTCGATATTCAACATTCAATATTCAATATTCGTAATTCACATAGTCCCGTAGCTCAGTTGGTTAGAGCACTACACTGATAATGTAGGGGTCGGCAGTTCAACTCTGCCCGGGACTACAGAATCGTTTTGGGGAATTAGCTCAGCTGGCCAGAGCACTAGCTTTGCAAGCTAGGGGTCAAGGGTTCGACTCCCTTATTCTCCACTCTGAGATGGAACACAGTAATGCTGAAGCGTGTATGCCGAATACCCTTCAACACTGAGTTTCAGCAATCTCAACTGTTCTTTGACATATTGAAAGAAAATACACAATGTTAGTCTTAAGATTAACACTGTATCCTAATTTTATTAAGAGTAGAAAGAAAGTAATTAAGAGCGTATGGCGAATGCCTTGGCTCTCAGAGGCGATGAAGGACGTGGTAAGCTGCGATAAGCTTCGGGGAGGTGCAAACTACCTTCGATCCGGAGATTTCCGAATGGGGCAACCCCTTATATTGAAGATATAAGACCCGCAAGGGGGCTAACCCGGAGAACTGAAACATCTAAGTACCCGGAGGAAGAGAAAACAATAGTGATTCCCCAAGTAGTGGCGAGCGAACGGGGAAAAGCCCAAACCAGGATTGTTACGGCAAACCTGGGGTTGTAGGACAGCAACGTGGACTTTAGTTTTGTAGTGGAAGAATTCTGGAAAGTTTTACCATAGGGGGTGATAGTCCCGTACACGAAATGAAACTAATACCTAGCTGTATCCTGAGTATCGCGGGACCGGAGAAATCCTGCGAGAACCAGCCGGCACCATCCGGTAAGGCTAAATACTACTGAGAGACCGATAGTGAACCAGTACTGTGAAGGAAAGGTGAAAAGTACTTCGAACAGAAGAGTGAAATAGAACCTGAAACCATGCGCTTACAACCGGTCGGAGCCCCTTTGGGGGTGACGGCGTGCCTTTTGCATAATGAGCCTACGAGTTACTCCTCACTAGCAAGGTTAATCGCGTTAACGCGAGGAGCCGAAGCGAAAGCAAGTCTGAATAGGGCGTTCAGTTAGTGGGGGTAGACGCGAAACTTTGTGATCTACCCATGGCCAGGTTGAAGTCCCCGTAACAGGGGATGGAGGACCGAACTAGTTTACGTTGAAAAGTGCTTGGATGAACTGTGGGTAGGGGTGAAAGGCTAATCAAACTGAGAGATAGCTCGTACTCCCCGAAATGCCTTTAGGGGCAGCCTCGGAGTGAGTGTCATAGAGGTAGAGCTACTGATAGGACTAGGGGGCTTCACCGCCTACCAAATCCTGACAAACTCCGAATACTATGACATATATCCGGGAGTGAGGCATAGGGTGCTAATGTCCTGTGCCGAGAGGGAAATAACCCAGACCATCAGCTAAGGTCCCCAAATTCATGCTAAGTTGATCTAACGAAGTCCGATTGCTTTGACAGCTAGGATGTTGGCTTGGAAGCAGCCATTCATTTAAAGAGTGCGTAACAGCTCACTAGTCGAGCGATTGGGCGTGGATGATAATCGGGCATTAAGCATGATACCGAAGCTATGGACCTAATGTAAATTGGGTCGTAGGGGAGCATTCCAGCGGCAGCGAAGGTGTATCGTAAGATATGCTGGAGCTTCTGGAAAAGCAAATGTAGGCATAAGTAACGATAATGCGGGTGAAAAACCCGCACACCGAAAGACCAAGGTTTCCTGATCAATGTTAATCAGATCAGGGTTAGTCGGGCCCTAAGGTTAATCCGAAAGGAGATACCGATGGATAATAGGTTAATAATCCTATACTGGCTATTACTGCGATGGGGTGACGAAGGAGTGAAAGGTCTGCGTACTGACGGAATAGTACGTTGAAGGGTGTAGGTATACGTTTGGCAGGCAAATCCACCAAATGTGCTGAAACCTGATAGTACCGTGAGTCTTCGGACAATCGGATAATGACTGTAATCAGACTTCCAAGAAAAACCTCTAAGCTTCAGGTAGTAGCTATCCGTACCGGAAACCGACACAGGTGGTCGAGGAGAGAATCCAAAGGTGCTCGAGTGATCCACAGCTAAGGAACTAGGCAAATTAGTCCTGTAACTTCGGGATAAAGGACGCCACGAGCAATCGTGGCCGCAGAGAAATGGCCCAGGCGACTGTTTATCAAAAACACATGGCTATGCTAAATTTAAAGATGACGTATATGGCCTGACACCTGCCCGGTGCTGGAAGGTTAAGAGGAGAGGTTAGCAGCAATGCGAAGCTTTGAATTGAAGCCCCAGTAAACGGCGGCCGTAACTATAACGGTCCTAAGGTAGCGAAATTCCTTGTCGGGTAAGTTCCGACCTGCACGAATGGTGTAACGATCTGGGCGCTGTCTCAGCTGTGAGCTCGGTGAAATTGTAGTCCCGGTGAAGATGCCGGGTACCCGTAACGGGACGGAAAGACCCCGTGAACCTTCACTATAACTTTGCATTGACTTTGGTTAAACAATGTGTAGGATAGCTGGGAGACTGTGACGCGGCTTCGCTAGGAGTCGTCGAGTCAACGTTGAAATACCAGCCTTTGTTTATCTGGAGCCTAATCCCTAACGGGAGACAGTGCATGGTGGGTAGTTTGACTGGGGTGGTCGCCTCCAAAAGCGTAACGGAGGCTTTCAAAGGTGCCCTCAGCATGCTTGGTAACCATGCGTAGAGTGCAATAGCATAAGGGCGCTTGACTGTGAGACCGACAAGTCGAGCAGGCAGGAAACTGGGATATAGTGATCCGGTGGTTCCGAATGGAAGGGCCATCGCTCAAAGGATAAAAGGTACTCCGGGGATAACAGGCTGATCACCGCCAAGAGCTCATATCGACGCGGTGGTTTGGCACCTCGATGTCGGCTCGTCACATCCTGGGGCTGAAGAAGGTCCCAAGGGTTCGGCTGTTCGCCGATTAAAGTGGCACGTGAGCTGGGTTCAGAACGTCGCGAGACAGTTCGGTCCCTATCTGTTATGGGCGTTGGAAGCTTGAGGTCACCTGACTCTAGTACGAGAGGACCGAGTTGGACAGACCGCTAGTGCATCTGTTGTAGTGCCAACTGCATCGCAGAGTAGCTATGTCCGGATGAGATAAGCGCTGAAAGCATCTAAGTGCGAAACTCAGACCAAGATTAGGCTTCCTTTAAGGGTCGTTGTAGATTACGACGTTGATAGGCTACAGGTCTAAAGGCAGTAATGTCACAGCCGAGTAGTACTAATTACCCGTTAGCTTTCTTCTACGTGTTATACTTAAGTCAAACTGTGTATTTTCTTTCTAATATATGTCATAAAATATTCAAGATATTACGGTGACTATTGCAGTGGTGATCACTTCTTCCCTTTCCGAACAGAATCGTTAAGCCCACTTGCGCAGATGGTACTGCTACATCAAGTGGGAGAGTATGTCGTTGCCGATCTTTTCTAAATCCTGGTCCTTAAGGCCGGGATTTTTTTTTGCCCCCTCTTTGATCACCTTGTGATGTTTCGTATTTTTGTAAAAAGTCCATCCATGAAAAGAATAAAATTCTGTAATCCGTTTTTAAGCCTGGCAATTCTGCTGGCTGTAATGGTACCAACCATCATTTATGCCCAGGGTGAGGCAAATCAGATCGTTTCAATGGGGCTGACACAAGCTCAGGCTCCGCAAATCACAATCTTTACCGCTAAGAAAATCATTACCATGGAACGTGATAACCCTGAAGCAACAGCCGTTGCAGTAATGGGTAAACATATTGTCGCAGCAGGCTCGCTGAAACAGGTCAAAGCCGCCTTAGGCGATTCGAAATATACTGTGGATGAAACATTTGCCGGTAAAATCATGATGCCAGGCTTAATTGATCAGCATCTTCATCCCCTGCTGGGAGCTCTCACACTTTCCACTGAAGTCATCGCGAATGAAGACTGGGTGTTGCCCACAAGAACCTTCAAGGCCGCCTCAAGCCCCAAAGAATACCTGTCGAGGCTCAAAGCCGCTGATTCTGCGATAAAGGATAAAAACGAATGGCTCTTTTCATGGGGATACCATAATCTGTGGCATGGGAAACTGAACCGCCATATCCTCGATTCTATCAGTTCCACTCGGCCCATTATGGTCTGGCAGCGCTCCTGCCATGAGTTTTATTTAAACTCAGCCGCAATCAATGCGCTCGGAATCACCGAACAGATGATGCAGGGAAAAGGAGATGCCAGCACAATGGTAAACCTGGCCGAGGGTCACTGGTGGGAAACCGGCACTGACCTGATTATCGGCCCACTGGCCAAAGTGTTTATCACTCCTGAGCGTTTCGTTTTCGGACTGAACCAGATGATAGAATACCTGCATTCCAAGGGAGTGACTGCCATCAACGAGCCCGGAGCGCTGATCACTCCCGAGATACTGAAACTTTATCAGAAAGTTCTGGGAGCCGATAATGTTCCGTTTTACAGCTATTTTATCGTTGACGGCAGGGGGTATGTCGACAAAGGTGTTTCTCCCGCTGATGCAATTGCCGACGGAGAAAAAATCGTCAGCGCTAACAGCACCGGAAAAGTTTCTTTTTTACCAAAGCAGATCAAACTTTTTGTCGACGGAGCCATCATCTCACAGCTCATGAGAATGAAGGATCCCTACCTGGATGCCGAAGGTAAACCCGATCCCTCCCATCACGGCGAATGGATGATCACCCCCGAAAACCTTGAGATCCGAACCAAAGCATACTGGGATGCAGGCTACCAGATCCACATCCATGTGAATGGCGACGAAGGGCTCGAAGTCCTGCTCGGGATCCTTGAAAAACGAATGGCTGAAAACCCCAGGGCAAACCACCGCAGCGTGATCGTTCATTTTGCCAATTCCACCGATGACCAGGTTGCAAGGATTGCACGGCTTGGAGCCATCGTGAGCGCCAACGCATACTATACTGTGGGATTCGCCGATAAATACAGCAAATTCGGACTCGGACCCGCCAGAGCTAATTCGATGGTACGATCGGCTTCAGTCATTAAACACCATATCCCTCTTTCATTCCATTCAGACCTTCCGATGGCTCCTTCAGACCCCCTGTTCTTTGCCTGGTGTGCTGTCAACCGTATAACTCCATCAGGCAAAGTAGCCGATCCCGATCAGCGCATTGGCGTTGATGATGCCTTAAGAGCCATTACTATCGAATCGGCTTATTCCTGGCAAAAAGAAAATGAACTGGGAAGTATCGCTCCCGGGAAAATTGCCAACTTTACCATTCTCGAACAGGACCCCTATGAAGTGGAACATCTAAAACTAAAGGATATCCCGATCTGGGGAACTGTTTTTGAAGGACGGCTTTTCCCCATAACCAGGCATAACACCCTTGGAATGAACCAACCGGGCAGCAATTTATTACCTGGTTCGTCAAACATGCCCCTACCCTCCTGTTTCGCCGAAGGGGAACATACACACGATGCCGATCATGGCTATTGCGGTGCCTGCAGCTTTAATCTTATGCTCAGAAACAGCGGAGTGCTGAACAACCTCAGCTTCACCCAGATAAAATAGTGAGGCAACCGGATCGGCTTCAGATTACTGACCCCCGGTGATTCCCATACATTTCTTACCTTAGCAGTCCGAAATCAGGATCACCCGATGCCATTCAGACTCCGTTCGATCTTACTGCTGTTCATACTGCTGATTACTTGCTTCACTGCTGCATTTGCTTCAGGCACCGACACCACGGCCACCCCGAAGAAAATGAAAAAACCGAAAGTCGGGAGGGATTCCACAGTGGTATCCTTCTTTTACAACGACTTTGAAAAGATAAGCCAGCTCAACACTCATGCCTATGATACTGCTATTGCCGGCTTCCAGAATTACGACCCCCTGTATAAAAAAGACAGGTTTTCGGCCAACCTGGGAAACACAGGCTCCATTTACCGTAACCTCACCCCCTACCCTCTTATCAAAGCCAGCGGCTGGGACTTTGGCATTCATACCTTCGACTTGTACATGTTCCTGAACGACAGCGTAAAATATTATAAAATTTTTAAAACCTTTACTGAAGTCTCCTACTTCCAGGGCCCGAAAAAAGAAAATACATTTCATGCCATTTTCAGCAGAAACCTTTATAAAAGTCTGAACCTTGGTTTTGATCTGCGAGTAATGAATGCCCCGGGCGCCTACGTAAGGCAACGAACGAACGATGTCAATTTCGTTTTTACCTTGCAATATTTCACAAAAGATAAACGCTACGGCTTCATCGCGAACTTCATCTTTAACCGCCTTCGGAATTTCGAGAACGGGGGAATCACATACGACAGCCTATTTGAACAGAATATTGAAAAGAACCGTCAGACTATCCCTGTAAGACTGCAAACTGCCGAGAACAGGATGAAAGAATCAGGGTTCTACACCAAACATTATTTCAACCTGTCGCGACATGCCCGGGATGAAAAAGATACCGCCTTCCTGAACAGCTACCATCCCGAACTCGGTCGTTTGTCGTATGCGTTTAGCTTCAACAGGCAGGTCCAGAATTACCTGGATCCAGCCCCGGACACAGGTTTTTATGAAGATGTTTACATTGATCTTTTCAGCACAAGAGATTCAATAACCATCGACAGAATCTCGAACGAAATAACCTGGTCAAACCCCACATTCAATAAAGACAAAAAACTCAGACTACTCCAGCTGGAAGCCGGGATACGGCAGCAGTATATACACCTTTCGTACAAGGATAGCAGCCTCCTTTTCCTGCACCGGTATTTCATTCAGTATATTCCCAGATTTGCCTTGTATTTTCAGCCTTTTTCATCCATGCTTCTTGAAGCCCATGGCGACTATGTGCTGGGGGACTACAATGAGGGGGACTTAAGCCTGAAAATAAATCTCAGCACGATCCTGGGAAAACAGAATAAAAATGCAGGGACTATCGCCCTTTCTGGTATTTACACCTACCAGCAACCCGGATGGTACTATAACCATTTTGCCAGTAATAATTTCATCTGGAACAACAACTTCAACAAACAGGGTCTGATTTCGGGTGGTTTCGACTACACTTTCAAATTTCTGAATACCGGATTTACCTTAAACCGCATTACAAATTACGTGTATCTTGATTCGGCCGCACATCCGAAACAGTTTAAAAATGAATTTGCATATATATATGTATACTTTAATACCGATGTGAATCTATGGAGGTTCAAGATAAAGACCCAGCTTTCGTACCAGACCATACAGGGGACTACCGTACTGAAACTGCCTGTCTTCATGGGAAATATGAGTATATATTATTCTCAACCTCTGTTTAAAGGCGCCGCCCTTCTGCAACCCGGTTTTAACCTCTACTACAACACTCAATACTATTCCGATGCATACATGCCGGCCCTCAGGTCATACTATCTCCAGGATCAGAAGCAGATCGGGAACTATTTGTACATGGACGTGTTTATCAATATAAAAATACAGAGGGCCCGATTCTTCGTTACATATACCAACTTTGGCTCCTTTTTCGAAGGCAGGACTTATTGGGCATCACCCCATTATCCGAACCAGGACGCTTCGTTTAAGTTTGGCGTAAGCTGGAGGTTTCACGACTGATGGACTGATGGACTGATTGATTTTTTACATTCAGTCATTCTAAAGACCCACGCATGCCGGCATGGCGGGTTGATCTGATCAGCATGTGAAATAAAGATTCTGAAACCTTCTCCTTCCTGTTTCCATTTTAAGTTTCCGGTTTTTCCAAGAAGTGACACAACTGATTTCTTTGAGGGCTGAAACCCGCCGATAAAAAGGCTTTCGGGCATGGTTTTCTCATCCGCTGCAGCAAGATAAATGCAATAGATTGATCCATCCGGACCTGAAGTAAAGCAGATGTTTTTATATTTCGGCGGATGGGCGGGCCGCGAATTATAAATCGATTCCCCGTTGATCTTCATCCAGTCGCCGATCTCCCGCAGACGGGCGTATGCCGTGTCGGCCAGCGTACCCTCGGGCGATGGCCCGATGTTCAGAAGATAGTTTCCTCCTTTACAAACCACATCCGCCAGCATATGAATAATTTTATTTGCAGGCTTATAAATGTCACCCGGAACATAAGACCATGAACCAGCCATGGTCATGCAGGTTTCCCACGGATAATCAGGCGGGGTATCGGGTATCTCCTGCTCGGGGGTGCGGTAATTCTCATATCTCCCCCCAACAGCGCGGTCAACCACGATGATGCCAGGCTGGTTCTTCCTCGCCATTTCAGCGATCTTTGGCATATTGATATCCTGTCCGTTTTGAACACTTACCCATCCGCCATCAAGCCATAAAATATCCATCTTCCCATATTGGGTGGTAAGCTCATTGATCTGGTTATAGGTAAAATCACAGAATCTCGTCCAGCGTTCAGGATATTTTTTTATACTGTAATTCACATTCCTGTTTGGGGTGGCCCATTCTTCGGCCCAGTAATCGTTTGAATGCCAGTCGGGTTTTGAAAAATATGCACCGGTCCAGAAACCCTGCTTCCTGAATGCATCAAATATCTCCTTTGCCACATTGTTCCTGGGGTTGGCGCTAAACGGACAATCCTTCGCGGTGATCTTGTAATCAGTTTGTTTTGTATCGAACATGCAGAAACCGTCGTGATGCTTGGTTGTGAAAACGACATATTTCATCCCTGCATATTTAGCCGCAACAGCCCATTTATCCGGGTCGAACTTCACAGGGTTGAACGTATTCTTCAGTTGAACATAGGCTTTGCAGTAATCAACATAACTCTTCATACCGCGGGTACACCAGGGCTCATCCTCGCTGCAGAGCGACCAGGATTCGACGATCCCCCACTGGGAATAAGTCCCCCAATGCATCAGCAACCCAAATTTCAGATTCTTCCACTGCTCCAGCCTGGCAAGCACCAGGGGGTCAGTTTCTTTGTCCTGCTTCGGTGGTTCCTGCGCCAATCCCAGACTAAGGTGCAAAATCATCAGCAAAGAAAACACGATTGCTCTATTCATTATTTTCATATGATGGCGGATTAGAGATTCCCAAAAATACATATTATGACGATAAATAATCAGGCCCGGGTTAACTTATTTATAATTATTCTTGACAAGGACTTCTTTTTATTGTATCTTTGCGTTTAATTAGTCTAAATTAATTTTCATCTTTTATTTATAAAACATCTCGTCATGAAAGCCAAAACATATACAATCACAGCCTTTTTCATTATAGCCGCTCTGTTAATTCATCAGAAAGCTCACTCAACCATTCATCAGGTTCTGGTAGGCAATTATTTTTTCAACCCCTCCAGCCTGAATGTAACGGTTGGTGATACAGTAAAATGGGTCTGGGTAGCCGGATCACATACCACGACTTCTTCGAGCATCCCCGTGGGCGCTGCCATCTGGGATCGGCTTATAAATTCAGGAAGCCCCTCATTTTCATATAAAGTGACGGTAGCCGGTACCTTCAATTATGTTTGCACTCCGCACGCAGCGATGGGGATGGTTGGTGATTTTACCGCATCCAATCCGGTTGCTACACTTGCTGTCACTCCGGCTAATCAGGATGTTAGCGCGGCTTCCGGAAGTACTACTTTTTCAGTAAGTTCGAACACCATCTGGAATGCAAGCTGTAGCACTGCCTGGTGTTCATGTACTCCTTCCGGAAACGGGAATGGGATCATCTCATTAAGCTACGCCGGGAACACTTCAACCCAGGAAAGAGTGGCCACAATTTCGGTGACCGCTTCAGGTGCACCGACGCAGACTGTTACGCTTACCCAGGCAGGTTCAACCCTTGGCCTGAACGATCAGGTAGCAGAGAACCTTGTAATTTATCCGAATCCTGTGAGATCTGAAATAAACATCAGTTCAGAATCCCTAAAGACATCCGCAGAAGAAATCACTGTTTATGATATATGCGGAAAAAAAGTCCTGGGACCGATAAACATTTCAGGAAGTCCGGTTTCGATTGATGCCAGCTCACTTCGCGAAGGTGTTTATTTCATCAGGTTACTAAAGGACAATACCGGGATGATCCGGAAGATCGTGAAGACCCAGTGACCAGCTTCGGAGATGAAGGTAATGAAAGGTTCATAAAACCTTGAAGGCCCAATGATCAGGTTTCGCTTTCAAGGTATTTGATCCAGGGTGCGGAACGTTCTTTTTCATTCTGGTAGCAGGCCATCTTACCAGAATACATCACCGCGATGCAATAATTCGAATGATTACAGCCGGAGACCGAAAGTTCTCCGGTTTTTATTTTGTTTATAAAGGCCGGGTCGTGGATCAGTGCGCGGGCGATTTGAACGAATTCAAACCCCTCGCCCAGGACCTTCTCAATCCCGGCTTTTGAAACCATGCCTCCGACGTATACCAGTGGCAGCTTCACGGCATCTTTTATTTTCCTTGCATCTTCAAGAAAATAGGCCTCTGAAAAAGGCTCCGGTTTCATCAGCATATCGCCAAACCAGCGTACTGCGGGTCTCATCCATTTCTCATGCATATAGCAGGCCATCACTTTTAACGGCATCCTGCCCCGCATCACGTACATGGGGGCTTTGCTTACAAATCCTCCACTCAGAACGAGTGCATGAACACCCGATTTCTCAAGGACTTTTGCCACTTCAACAGATTCTTCAAGCTCCATGCCTCCCCTGAAACCATCGCGCAGGTTCATCTTAACCACAACCGCTATATCATTACCCGCGGCTTCCATCACTTCCGAAATGACTTCACGCATAAAGCGGCTTCGGTTTGAAAAATTTCCCCCGTAGTCATCCTTCCGCTTGTTGGTATATGCAGAAAGGAACTGGCTGATCAGATAGCCGTGACCTGCATGCACTTCCACGGCGTCGAAACCGCTTTCGCGAGCCAGATGTACCGCCCGCCCGAAATCAGCCACAACCTCTCTGATATCAGACTCTTTCATAGTCCTGGGCCAGGTAGGGCCGTAGAGGTTAAACCTGCCAGAGGGGGAAAGACATCCGCCGCTCACCGAAATCTTTGCCATTTGTCCGCAGTGGCCGATCTGAATGCCTGCTGCTGCTCCTTCTTTGTGAACTGCATCGGTAAGTTCCTTAAGCCCTGGAACAGCTTCCTTTCTCAGCCATAGCTGGTGGTCGAACGAAAGTCCGCTTTGCGAAACCGCCGCATAGGCCACCGTGGTCATTCCGATGCCTCCTTCGGCAACGGCCCTGTGATAATTCAGAAGATCATCCGAGACCAGGTGCCCGGGACACATACCTTCAAAAGCGGCTGAACGTATTGAGCGGTTTCTCAGGGTAAGCGGTCCAAGCCTGGATTCAGAAAATAATAGTTCACTCATAAGTCGTGTATCGTTGGTTTTTCAGAACTTTGGAAAATAATCAATCCTCGCTCACGAAGATAGGAAAAACAAAAACACATCATGAAAAACATCCGTTTTACAGCCCTGATCATAATCCTGATTACCTCCGCCAGCCTAAAAGCCCAGGAAAGCAGGAAAAATCCTTACAATCTGAACATTATTTCCAGCGAACAGGCCTATTCGGCGCTGATTCACGGAGACAGCCTTAAACGCTTACTCGACCTGAAGACAGCAGTACCGGGTATCGTGATGGATATAAGGTATGCCACCACAAATAATTTTACACATAAACAGGTGTATACCTCGGCCAGGGCCTTTGCACGCCTGAAAGTGGCCCGGGCGCTTGCAGATGTTCAGAGAGAACTATCGAAACAGGGGCTTGGCCTGAAAGTCTTTGATGCCTACCGACCCTATGCTGCAACGCTGATGTTCTGGGATATCATACACGACACCGCATATGTGGCGTCACCCGTTACAGGTTCACGACATAACCGCGGATGCGCGGTGGATGTAAGTCTGGTCGATCTTAAAACGGGAAAAGAACTTCAGATGCCCACGCCCTTTGATGATTTCACGCCCAAGGCCGGTTCAGCCTATGAGCAGATCCCCGAAAAGGCGAAACAAAACAGGCAGATCCTGCTTTCGATCATGACAAAGCACGGTTTTACGGTCTATGCCAGCGAATGGTGGCATTATGATTTCAACGGATGGAAAAATTACGAACTGCTTGACCTTTCGTTCGAGGAACTTGCCGTGATAAAATAGCCTGGCAAATCTATTTGGCATCAGACCATGCCCCTTTGTTTTTTTATCTCTTCGTATGCGGCACTTATTTTCTGGAATTTCTCGGTGGCCGAGCGTTTGATGTCGTCGCCAAGTTGAGCCACCATATCGGGATGGTGTTTCTTGGCCATTTCACGGTAGGCTTTCTTCAGCTCATCGTCACTCGCGTCAGGTGTAATTTCAAGTACCGTGTAGGCCCAGTTTGGACTCTTGACGAACATGGCTTTTACCGATTCAAAATCCTGATTACTTATGCCCATGTACCCGGCAATGGTTCCAATCATCGAAACCTCATCGGGGTGAAATTCACCGTCGGCCGCTGCAATGCCGAAAAGAAAATGAAGCAAAGTAAGTTTCGTGGAGTAATCCATGTATTGACCTACCTGTGCACTTACGTCCTGCACGCGGATGTCCTGCTTGAGGATTTCTCTGAGCATCGACACCAGTCTTGAGCCTTCTTCTTCGCCGAACTGGCGGATGAAGAAACCCCGTACATAATCGAGTTCCGATTTAACCACCTTGGCATCGGCTTTCATAACCGCAGCTGATAACACCAGCAGGCTCATTGCAAAATCACCCCGGGGTGTACCCTGGTAGGAATTCGACCCTTTGTTCATTCCTTCGAACATAGAGCCCAGTGCAAAACCGAGTATCCCTCCTATCGGCCCGCCAAAAACCCAGCCGAGCCCTCCGCCAACCCATTTGCTGTATCCACCCGAAGAAGACGATTGAAACTGCCCGGGTCCGGGGGGCGGTGCGTCAGAACTTCCTCCAGTGCCTTTTTTTTCTCCGGAACCGGAAGTACTACCGTTTTTTTTGCGCATCGTCAGCACGGCGTAAATAACGATGGCGAGTAAGATGATTGCAATCAGTTTTCCCATAGTACGTTTTTTTCAGATGGCAGATATCAGATATCAGATGGCCGATATCAGATGGTAGATATCAGATATCAGATGTCAGATATTTTCAGAAACGGGAAGGCCGAATTCTTCGGTCATTTTTATTCCCAGGGTCTCAAGTTCATTCAAAACAGGCTCATATATGCCCCTGATGACAGGGATATGCACACCTTTTTCTTTTATTTCCCCTTTCATTATCATTTCCACGGCGATTGCGGCAGGAAGGGCAACAGTTCTTGCTATGGAAGTATCGGTTGATGGTGAACCGAAATCGAGCATACGTGAGCGGATCACTTCCCTGTGACCGTCGGAATAGCCGGCGAGAAAAGTATGCTGCAGTACTACCATATCCCTCTCATGATCACCCAGTCCCATCTTCGATATCATAAGATCCGACACCACATCAAAGGTGCTTTCGGTGGTTCGGTTCATCGGCTTATCATCAAACAAACCCAGCCATTCCAAGGCATCAAGGGCATGAGAATTAACCGGAATTCCGAGGGTGAAGGCAATCTCCTGCTTTAGCCGATCTGTTTCATTCTTAAATTGTAAATCGTAATTCGTAATTCGTAATTCGTAATTCGTAATTTCATTATCCATCTTCCCAACCTGCCTCCTTACCATTTCAGCATAGCTCATGCCTGTCATATCCTGTTTCTCGTATGATATCAGGCCAAGCTGTTTGATGACATGCAGGGCCTCGCACCATCCCTTGTAACGAAAGGTGCCGCGGTATACTGTCTGTGCTTCGGGAATTCCGTAAATATCCCTGTAAGCAAGAGAGTCGCGGTTGGGGTAAACCTCAAGCTGTCCGACGTCAGGATAATTCACCGTGAACGGATCTTTGAAAAGTTCAGCTGTAGGAACATTCACTGTTTTTCCATGCTGAAGATAGAGTGCATCATTGTTCCCGGCCATCACAACTCCTTTCGGGCTCCACGAAAACTTGTACTTAAAAGGATTATCCACCGATTCGGGAGCAGGCAGTGCTCCGCAAATGCTGTAAAACTCAAGCACAGCCCCTTCTTTGGAATGGATATGGTCAATAATGCGCATGGCCGACATATGATCTATACCGGGATCGAGCCCGATCTCGTTCAGGATAATAATCCCTGCTTCCCTGGCTTTCCCGTCCAGTTCCCTCATTTCGGGCTTAATATAAGAAGTAGTGACCATATTCTTTTTATGGGCGATGCAATGACGGGCCACCATCACATGAAAAGTATACGGAAGAAGGCTTACAGTAAGATCATGGCCTGCTACCAGTAAATCCAGCGCGGGTTCATCTGTTGCTTCCCACATCACCAATCTGCCTGCCGCATAACCAGCTATCATCAAGGCAGCGCGATCGGGTGTGTTGGAGGCTACTGTTACGGAATAGCCCTTAGAAAGGAGATGGTTTACGATCGGCCTGGCTACCAGCCCTGCGCCGAGGATGAGTATTTTTTGAGTCATGGGAGCTATTTAAATGGTGAAATGGTGAAATGGTGAAATGGTGAAATGGTGAAATGGTGAAATGGTGAAATGGTGAAATGGTGAAATGGTGAAATGGTGAAATGGTGAAATGGTGAAATGGTGAAATGGTGAAATGGTGAAATGGTGAAA
>CAIWXI010000048.1 GCA_903916595.1 uncultured Bacteroidales bacterium
ATGAAGAACAAACCCAGCGCCAGAGAGTAGGACCACCAGAAAAAATAAGCGATCATCACGGCAGGGCCCGGGGTTATTAAAACAAGCAGGTGGCCTAAGTTTTGCGTCAGAAAACCACCCCCGCCGTTAAAATAACCGGCCGTATAACTTTCGGCCATCAGCCTCAGGGGGAAAATCAGCCAAAGGCAGGTTAATGCGACCTTGTCGAACAGGTTGTGGTTGGTTGTAGTCTTCATGCCGAACCACCCCGACTTCTTTCTTTTGATAAATGCAAGGACCAGGCCGCTGAGCACAAACAGCAGAAGAAAGTCCATGATGAAACGAAAGAACGCCGGCACTGAGAAAATCTCGAAGAACAGAACGAGACGGTCGTGAATAAAGAATTTCAGAAAGATTGGATAGTACGGGGCGTTGATATAGGCCCCGTGATAAATTCTCGATTCCAGGTTGCCTACCACGATGAGCAAAAACCAGCCCAGGGCAAAGCTCATATGCATATATCCAAGCAGAGGGTTGCGTTTCCAGAGTTTTCTGTGGATCAGGCTTTCAAGAAAAATTTCTTTCAGGGAAGCCAGGATTTTTGAAGGAGTACGCAGGCCCGTGACAAGTTTAACTTTATCGACAGCCGGCAAGGCTTTTATCCACTTGTAATAATGGCTGATGATGCTGTAGACTATATAAATAAGCCCGAAGCTGAAAGGCAGTACGAAAAGGTTAAATTTAATCATCCCAGTTGTTCAATGGCCCGGTTCAGGGCCAGAATCAGATTTCTAAGATTAACGCCTCTGGGGCAAACCAGTTGGCATTTACCGCAGAACATACATTTTCTAAGTCCGGCTTTGATCGATGTAGTGTCACCCCTGCGAATAACAGTATGCAATTTTCTGATATTAAGATTAGTAAACTGTGCGGCCGAACAAGTGGCGCTGCAGCTGCCGCATCCAATACACAGGTCGATGGAAGGTTCCAGTGACCGCACCAGCCGGTAATAGCGCAAATCGCCCCGGTCGTAATCAAATTGGCGGTCCCTGGTTAAAGTATATCCGAAATCAATCATTACCCGGTTTGTCTGAGTTTAAATAAACTTCAATCTGAATTGCTGCTGCACGTGCATCCGCGATGGATTCACTGATTGAAACCGGGCCTTTAACAGCACCGGCAAGAAAAATACCTGGTATTTCAGTCGAATTGTTCAGTGTGTGACTGTCGGCGGAATTGGTAAAGCCATCGGCTCCTGTTGTTAGCCCGAGCATAGCTGAAATTGAGGCCATACCCCGGCCCGGAACAAACCCGGTTAATAATACCAGCAGGTCAACCGTCATTTTCAGAGGTTTGCCGGTAAGGGTATCTTCTGTTTTTACAATGATCGAGCCATCAGGATTTTCGGCACATTCCGAAAGCCGGCCCCGGATAAAGCTTACTCCCCACTTCTGCTGGGCCTCATAGTAGAGTTCTTCAAAGTGACGATCAAACATCCGCAGATCCATATAAAAATTAAACACTTCCGAAGCCGGATACATCTCCTTCAGTTCTATAGCCTGCTTTACTCCTGTAACACAGCAAACCTTTGAACAATACAGGTTACCAACTTTTTCATCCCTCGATCCAACGCAATGAACGATACCGATACGAGCCGGAGGTTTTCCTTCGGATGTCAGGATCGGACTGCCGCTTCTAAATTTATCTTCAAGCTCGGCGGATGTGATCACGTTATTGTAGATACCGTAACCATATTCCTCTTTCTTCCGGGCTTCGAACAATTCATAGCCCGTGGCAAGAAGGATGCAGGATGCAGGATGCGGGATGCAGGATGCAGGATGCGGGATGCAGGATGCAGGATGCGGGATATCTGCCATCTGAGATCCGCCATCTGCCACCTGCCCACGGGTGACCACCGTAAATTCCTTATCGTTTCTTGTGATGTTTACCACAGTAATTCCAGTGATCACCTTTACGCGGGACATTCCCTTGCGAATGAAATCGAGGACCTCGGAAGCCTTCTTACGGTCTGGAAAGAGGCGGTCCCAGCGGGCCGCATGGCCTCCTGTCTCTGCTTCTTTTTCAAGTAAAGTAACATTGAAGCCCTGCTGGGCCAGCATCCCGGCGGCTGTCATCCCCGAGACGCCTCCTCCAATTACAATTACAGAATGTTCCATATTAATAAAATTTCATCGACGAGGGAGGTTTGGGTTTGCCCATGGAATTACCGTTAATGTCAAGAAATTTTTTCGCGGGATCATAAGGTATTCCCATTTTCTCGAGCAGTGGTTCAACCGGCACCTGATGCACCTGCAGTCCCAGATCCCAGGGGTCATAGCCAAGGATGAGCCCTGCCAGCTCCTCATACGTCATCACCGGAATGCCCTGGCCGTTCTCACCATAGGTTGTGCCTTCCATTTCCGAAATGGCATACTGCCAACGGTCGAGGAACATCGGACAGCCCGGACAGTTAGTGAGGATCAGCTCAGGCTTGTAAGGCTTCATGGAATCAAATTTCTTTTTTGATGAGGATACCGAATACCCGCGGTTTGCCTTGACAAGATATTGCCTGAACCCGAACCCGCAGCAATGCCTGCGCTCCGGGTAGTCAATCACTTCGCCTCCCCATTCCTCGATCATACCGATTAATACATAAGGGTACTCTGCACCACCTACGCCTTTGCTCGGAAACATCTTCGAATAATGACAGCCGATATGCTCCACCACCCGGATTGGATTCCCCGTGATATGGTTGATCAGCCTGTATTTACCTGCCTTACTTATGTCTTTTCTGAGCTTGAAGGTTACATCACTGGCATGGGCCAGGTTCTTCGGTTTAACAAACTCCCTGCCGGTGGCATTTCTTAGGTGACCCCTTATCTTTTCTTCAACCGCCGGAAAATGCTCCCAGGTCTCAAGCACTTCGCTATAGAGACCAAAGCTGGTAATGCATGAAGTGACAAAATTCTCGTAACCCGCTTCACTCATCAGCGCAAATTGCCGGGCTACCATGGTCATGGCAGTTTCAAAAGGCACAATATCAGAATGGTAGCCGATTCCGGAGCAGGTAGTATGGGAGGGATTTTCAAACACATTCCTGCCCATTTCTTTCATGTACCTCAGAAAAGTCTTTTCGGCAGCAGGAAAGAAATTCTGACGCACACAGCTTCTTACATAAAAATAGTTGTCATTGGCTATCTCTTTCTGGTATTCATTCCATACCAGACGTTTTCCTTCGGGTTTCATGATTCGGTAGTATGATCCTTGTTCACAGCAGTATAAATATGTTTAATGTAGTCGTTCTGTAGTCCATCGTCGAGTTGAATTCCCATCTCTTCTGCCTTTTGCCTGGAAAACGATTCTATTTTCTCAAAGCGGGCCGTACCTCCGGTTTCATCAAAGATTTTTTTTATTTCGTCCAGGTCTTCCTGAGGGATGGCCCTGAGAACGCCAGGCCCTGCTTTTTGATAATTGGCACCCAGGCGCTCCATCACCTTTTCGAGGTTTTGAAATTCCCATTCCCATATCGGCCCCTGTTCGGGATGGTTTTCGGGTGTGATCTGGGAAGGGTATAGACAATAGCCGTATTCGAGTATCCAATGGCCAACGGTGCGTTTGATTGCAAGTTGCTGACGGCCTTTTTCGGATTCTACAAAATATCCCAATTCCTGAGACAATGAGCGTAGTGCCGTGATCAGCAGCCCGGGAGCGTTGTTCCTTGGGCATCTGGTGACGCACGACATACATTCGCCGCAATACCAGATGGTGTCACCTTTCAGGAGTTCAAGGATCTTCTCGTCATCGCGGGTTTGCAGAATATCGACCAGCTTCCTGGGCTGGTAGTTATAGAATTCCGCGGCGGGGCAGATGGCCGTACATGTTCCGCAGTTAAGGCAAGCCGTAAGGCCTTCAACAAATCGGATATCCTGCCTGAGTTTGTCGTATAATGCTCCCATATTGAACCAAAGGTAGTAAAAAGGATTATCTGAGCGTAAAAACGTAGCTCAGAAGATTAGATCCCATCTGCAGGGCCTTCACCCTGGTTGCTTCGCTGTCGTGATGCACCTCAGGGTCTTCCCACCCATCACCCAGGTCACATTCATAAGAATAAAACACAACAAGACGTCCTTCCCATATCAGTCCGAACCCCTGGGGAGCCTTGCCGTCATGTTCATGGATCTTGGGCAAACCGTTAGGAAAATCGTATTTCTGATGATACACAGGGTATGAAAATGGAAGCTCTGTGAGCTCCAGCTCAGGAAAAACCCGTTTAAGCTGTAACCGTATGAATTTATCCATCCCGTAGTTGTCGTCGATATGAAGAAAACCACCGGCCATCAGATATTTTCTAAGGTTTTTTGCTTCCTGTTCCGAAAAAACCACGTTTCCATGCCCGGTCATATGAACAAACGGAAAGTTCATTATCTCGGGATTCCCGGCTTCAACAGTTGCAATCTCCCCGCTGATGTTAGTCCCGAGGTTTGTATTGGCAAATTTCACCAGGTTTGGCAGAGATGTCGGATTGGCATACCAGTCGCCCCCTCCGTTATATTTCAGAAGAGCTATCTGGTATGAAGCCGGCGAAAATGAGGTAAGGGACAATACCGGAAAACATAGCAGAATAAGTGCAATCAGACTCTTTTTCATTAAATTCTTTAATCTATTATACGGTTTAACTTCTGTTCATCAGGTTGATCACGGCGGCTACATAAACCCCTGCCGTTTCCGTTCTCAGCCGGCTCTCTCCAAGACTTACCGGCACAAATCCGGAATTTACGGCTGATTCGATTTCGGATTCTGAGAAATCGCCTTCAGGCCCGATCAGAACAGCTGCTTCCTGCCCTTTGGTGTATGCCTGCTGTATTTCCAGTTCTTTTCCGCTAAGACAGCTTGCAATGAGCTTAATGCCGGGAATGGATTTACTGATAAATTCTTTGAATGAAAGCGCTTGATTCAAACGGGGCAGCTGTATTTTAAGTGATTGTTTGACTGCGGATATCAGAATTTTATTCAGCCGGTCATGATTTACTTTGTTCCTTTCGGAGTGAGAACAGAAAACCGGAGTGATCTCATCAATTCCAATTTCAGTCGATTTCTCGAGGAACCACTCAAAACGATCTGAGTTTTTTGTGGGCGCAATAGCTACATGAAGCCTGAAACCGCGGCTTACAGGGCTCTGAGTAGTTTTTGTGATCCTGGCCGTGACTTTCAGTGAACCGACATCTGTGATTTCGGCTTCGTACAGATTTCCCTTCCCGTCAGTTACATGAATGGAGTCATTCTTCCCCAGCCTCATAACTTTCAGGCAGTGCCTCGACTCGTCTTCACCGAGTCGGATGAGGTTACCTTCTATTGTATTGCTGTAAAACAGAATCATGTTCCGGGCCAGGGGAATGTTTAATTCAAAGCCTTGCTAATTAATAAGCAATTTTCCCACCCTGGTGCTATTGTTTCCGGTAAGGCGGATAAAATAAACCCCTTTTGCAAGGTTTCTGAGGTCGATAGTCTCTTTCATGGACTCTTTGCTTTCGGAGATGTTTTTAGTGAATACTTCTATGCCTTCCCCTGAAATTACGGTAAGATGCTGGGCTTCCGTGCAATGTTTACATTCGATGGTGAATAAGCCGCCTGACGGATTAGGGTAGATTACAATCCCATCGAGGTTCAGCGTATGGTCGGCTATGCCAACCTCGCCCTGCAGAGTGATATCGGAAAGATAGAGATTGTTCCCGTTTCTGTTAAACGACTCGAACATCAGCTTTACATTCGACTTTCCTACATAATTCTGAAGATCGATCTCGTAACAGGCAACGCCGTAAGACCCTCCGCACCAGTCCATGGAACTCTGAGGAACGAAAGCATTGTTTGTGGGAGCTGCAGTGACAAAAGTTAAAGGTGTGCCATCAGGCCCCATAGCCCAGATTCGGGTCCAGGTTTGTCCGCAGTCTTCAGAGATCTTTATGATGAGTGAATCCTTGATAGGTACCCGTTGTGCATAGGCATGCCTGAAGGTGAGGACAAGGGGTGGAGCGGGAGGCATCATAAATGGCGGACTGATGAGCTGATCTCGTTTGTTTACCGTGGTATAATTGTAGAAATTCATCCAGGCCGCTTTAGCTCCTGGAGCTGCACCTGCAACTGAAATGGTATCCCAGCTCATATCTCCTTCGGGATTCACAACGGTCCAGTAATGCTGGCTGAATCCTCCGCTGAAGTTCTCCATGAACGGGGTGTTATACCCGCCGTTAACGATATATGATGTTTTGGTAACGGAACTTTGACCTACACTGTTGGCTGCCGAAAGTTTGACATCATAGGGGCCCGGATTATCAAATACTACTGTCGGGTTTTCACTGCTGCTGCTGGTACCATTCACATAACTAACGGCATCTGGTGTGAACTGCCATGCCCATTCATTCGGGCAATTCTGGGTCAGATCGGTGAACTGCACGGTATCACCCAGGCAAAGGGCCTGTCTGTTGGCGGTGAAGTCAATTGCCGGAAGCAGTGTGCCGCTAACGGTAATATATCCGTTCATTGTTAGGCTGTCCTGAGAGAATTCATTCCAGCATTTGAGTTTTACCGGATAAACCCCAGGTGAGTTGTAGGTGATGCCCGAGGGGTTTTTCTGGATTGAGCTGTTCGGTGTGGCGCCTTGTAAAGTCCAGTCCCAAAAAGTAGGTACACCAGAAGAGAGGTCTGTGAAATTGATTGAACAACCCGTGGGAATTGTTGTGTGGTTTGCCGAGAAATTGGCTGTGACCGGCGCATGGTATAAATCGGAGCCCCATAAGCCTCTTCCGTATGAACATGCGTTGATTGCATCCTGCGAGACGGAGTCATTGTCGTAATAAATTTCAAGTTCTGTGATCCTTCCGTTAGCGGGAAGGCCATCGCTGAAAGAAATCCATCCGTTAGTGAACGCATCCTTGTAGTAGACGCCGGCATCGGTTCCAACGTAAAGGCCTTCGTCTGCATTTTTATAGTAAACGATGGAACTTATATGAACCCCGGGCAGGTTTCCTGTAATATCGGTCCAGCTGGTTCCTTTGGTCGTCGATTTATATACTTTAGTGCCAAAAGTCATGTACACGATGTTCGGATCTGTTGGATGGGCAGCAAGGGATGTTGCAGTTACAGCGGCGGGCAGAAAACTGCTCAGGTCGGTCCAAACCGGGGAGGCATTGAGGCAGTTATCGGAGCGGAAAAGCTTACTGTCTGAACGGGCTGCATAAAGAATATTGCTGTCGGCAGCTGAGTTCTCAAGCACGGCCAGATCGCTGCCGTTACTTCCGGCCAGGTTGTCGGATATTTTATCAAAATGAATACTCCCCCCGGGCAGTACATTGTTGGCTCTCCATATGTTTTTGTATCCGGCAAACATCCTGCGGTGGTATGACTTGCTTAAGATAAAAGGTGTAACCCAGGCTCCGCTTTCGGTGATTCCGTTCACTCCGTTTCCGGCAACGTGAACTTCACTGGCATTGTTTGTTCTACGATAAATATCTCCATAATAGATTGTGTAGTAAGTGTAAGCAGCATTGGTATAATCAATGGCACATTCCATGCCGTCGCCTCCGCCCGTGGCCAGCCAGCCTGTGGCAGTATATGTATATGTGCCGTTGTCCTGGAAACCGTTGATGACCTTATCTTTTACTGTCTGGGCCACACCAAGCTTGTAGATCTGGCCAATGGTCATGGTTTCGGTATAGTAGGGCCATGTGGTTCCGGCATTGGCTGTGCCGAAAAGTCCACCGTCGTTACAGGCGTAAAGGTTTCCGTTCACAGGGGAGAAAGCGAGATAATGACAGTCGGCATGTACCGAGGGAACGCTGCATCCGCCATACCAATGTGAGTTTATGACCCACGTGGTTCCGCCGTTTGCCGATTTCCAGACATTCACTCCACCTACATAAACCGTTTCGGCATTGGTGGGACTTACTGCCAGCGCGAGGTCATACCATGCCTGGCCACCTGTGCCGGAGCCGTCGCATGACCAGTCGAGGATGTTGGGAGTAGTTGAGCGGGTTGTGAAATTCAGGCCTGAATCGGTCGAACGGTAAAGACCCAGATACCCGCTTGAACCATCAGAGATAAGAAAATATACATAATTGGAATTGGCTGCAGATACGCCGATCACACCGCGTTGGCCGGAGGGTAGTCCTGAAGTGATTCTGGTAAAGCTTATACCGTTATCTGATGAACGGTAGAAATCGGTTCCGGAAGCGCCATAAACGATGTTCGGATCTGAAGGCTTGAATTTAACATCCTTGAAATTTCCGGTTTTCGATCTGGTCCAGTTTAAGCCTCCGTCGGTCGACCTGTACATGCCTCCGCTTGTAGCAGCCAGCATGATCATGGCATTCGCGGGATGTTGCAGCATATTGCCAACTGTTGTGTTTCCCATGCCGGAACTCGATGGAGCCCAGTTCATCCCGCCGTCAGTGCTCCGGAATATACCCATCCCGGGAGCATCGCCCGCATCCCTGTCGCCTGTGCCGATAAGGATGGTATTTGTATTTGAATAGTCGACAAGGATGGCCGAAACACCAAGCGTGGGCATGGTGTCGGTTGTAGTGGTCCAATGCTGGCCTGCATCCACGGAATACCAGAAACCGCCCGAGGGGGCTCCCACGTAGAGCTTGTTCGGATCGGTAGGATGAAATCCAATGGTGTTCAAACGGCCAAGTCCTTCGTAGCCAGCCGGCCCGGGGGATGGGATTACGGATGGGCCAAGATTGATCCAGCTGCCTGTCTGTGAATGCTTTGGCGATTTAAACGTATTATAGGCATTGAATGTGGCATCAGGAGCCGGTATTGAACCGTCGGGATTGATACGGCTCTGCATCATGTATTCCCAGCGCTTGAATACTTTCCAGCCACAGCCTTTTGTAATTATCCGGTCCTTCCAGTAACTATTGAACGCTTTTTGAGTACTATAAAAATTTACGTTCGGATCCTGCATCATTTCAATCCAGTAAGGATAGTTTGCAGTATCGTTCCTGACGTTCTGAGATACCGTTGCGGTTGGCTTCCCGAGTGCAAAAAAGATAAGAATAAGAAGGAATATATTTTTCATGGAAGAGTTAGAGTTTGGATAGCAAAGGTACGAATATTAAGAGCTTTGTTTACTTTTGCCGAATGATTAATAAAGAGGAATTGACGCGTTGTTATCATTGCGGGGAAGACTGCAGATCAAATATTATTCTTTTTGAAGAAAAGCCTTTCTGCTGCTCAGGATGTGAGATGGTATATGAAATCCTGAGCAGTAACGATTCCTGCGAATACTATAAATTCTCTGATCACCCGGGTTTGAAATACAGTTCAGCTGAACTTGGGAAGCGTTACGATTTTCTTGATAATGATGAGATTAAGCGTGAAATTCTTGATTTTTCGGATGACGGTGTGTCGAGAGTGAAATTTTTCATCCCGAATGTGCATTGCAGTTCCTGCATCTGGCTGCTTGAAAATCTGCGCAGGCTTCATCCAGGGATAATACAATCAGCCGTGCAGTTTACTAAAAAAGAAGCCACGTTTATTTTCCGCGATTCTGAAATCAGCCTGAGAGGCCTGGTGGAACTGCTCGCCTCGATAAATTACGCGCCTTATATTTCACTCGAATCAGTTGACAAATCTTCAAAACAGAAGGTCAACCGGGGCGTTTATTATCGACTTGGAGTTGCCGGATTCTGTTTCGGGAATATTATGCTTTTCAGTTTCCCTTCTTATCTGGCTATCGATGATTCTGTAGAACAGTTTATAAGGCAAAACTTCGGGATACTTAATATTATCCTGGGTATCCCTGTAGCATTCTATTCGGGATCGGGTTTTTTTATTTCCGCGTACAGGGGACTGAAGAAACGATTCATCAGTATCGATCTGCCTATTGCTATTGGCATATTAGCGCTGTTTTTCAGGAGTGTGTATGAGATTATGTCTGGTACCGGTTCAGGCTTTATGGATTCCCTTGCCGGCCTGCTTTTTTTTCTTCTGATCGGAAAATGGTACCAGAGTCTCACATACCAGGCACTTTCATTTGAACGGGACTACCGTTCCTATTTTCCTGTGGCCGTCACGCTGATTTCTGAGCAGGGTGAGGAGAGCATACTGCCATTGAAACATCTTAAGGCAGGGATGCGGATCCTGGTACGGAATAACGAATTGATCCCGGCCGATGCGATCCTGATCAGGGGTGAAGGAACTATTGACTATAGTTTCGTGAGCGGAGAATCAAATCCGGTAATAAAAAGCGAAGGACAAAGAATCTATGCCGGGGGGAAACAGATTGGTTCTGCTATTGAGTTGCTGATCGAGAAAGAAGTTACCCAAAGCAAGCTTACCGAGTTGTGGAACCAAAAGCACGGAAGCGAAGAAAGGCAGAATAACTGGGAATCTCTGATGGATGTGATCAGCAGGTATTTTACTGCCGTTGTTCTTTTGCTCGCACTTGTTACCGGTATTATATGGTGGTTTACAGATCCCTCCAAAGCTGCACTCGTGGTCACTTCAATACTAATCGTTGCCTGCCCCTGTGCTCTTGCAATGACCCTGCCTTTCTCTTTTGGCGGCGCTATGAGGGTTTTCGGAAGAAACGGTTTTTATGTAAAGCGAAGTTCGGTGGTTGAGTCTCTTTCACAGATAAATACAATCGTTCTTGATAAAACAGGCACATTGACCAAAAGTCAGGATTTTGATGCAAATCTCGGTCATCTTGAGCTTGCTAATGATTCGTACAACCTGATCCGCTCGCTGGCCAGGCATTCCACTCATCCTGTGAGTGTAGCGGTATGCCAGGCGCTTCCGTATGCTACTGCTCTTGCCGTGACCGGGTTTATTGAACATCCTTCCAAAGGTCTGGAAGGGACTGTCGGGGGGCATCAGATTAAACTGGGTTCAGACGAGTTCGTTCTTGGCCGAAGAACTGCTGAGCCTGTTGCAGGAAGCCTATACATCTCTGTCGACGGAAAGCCGGCCGGATATTTTATCCTGAATCATAAATACAGGGAAGGAATGCGTGAAGTGCTGACTTCACTGGGGAAAAGGTATGAACTTCACCTGCTATCCGGAGATAATGATGCAGAACTTTCTGCATTGCTTCAATTTTTTCCATCAAAGGACCATATGAACTTTGAACAAAGTCCGGCAGACAAGCTCAACTATATTAAAAAACTTAAAGCTGAGGGGAAAAGAGTCATGATGATAGGCGACGGACTTAATGATGCCGGGGCTTTGACGGAGAGCGACTGTGGAATCTCCATAGCCGACGATGTGTACCATTTTTCTCCTTCCTGCGATGCTATCCTGGAATCCAGACAATTTATGAAACTCGCTACGTTTCTTCAATTCAGCAAAACCAGCAGGAGAATTGTAATGATGAGTATCCTGTTTTCTTTTTTTTATAATCTGATCGGATTGAGTTTTGCCGTAAGCGGAAACTTAACACCTATTGTTTCTGCAATCCTGATGCCACTCAGCTCCGTTTCTGTTATAACGCTCATCACTCTTACTATATACATAGCCTCGGTTAGAGCAAAACTGAACAAGGAAGATTCAGTCTGAATATAAATTACTTGTATTTTGAGTATTTTGGTATTGTAATCTTGGAATTGAATATCCCATCTTCTTATATTTGCGTCCTAACCCTTTTCCATTCATGAATGTTATTCTTGTGCTGGTTGGTTTCAGTCTGCTGGTCGCCTTGTTAGGGTTGGGCGCTTTTTTCTGGTCTGTACGGAGCGGGCAGTACGATGATCCCTATGGCTCATCGGTAAGGATGTTATTTGATGATGAAAGGCCCGAACAGGCAGAGGCCGCAAATCCCGTTGCAAATGAAACTACAAAATCTAACCAATTATAGATGCTATGGAAAATCAAACCTTTTATTACGACAACAAAACGGTTAAGTTGTTCGCCTATGCCACCCTATTCTGGGGTGTAGTCGGGATGGTAGTTGGCCTGTTGCTGTCTTTACAGTTTATCTGGCCTCAGCTGTCATTTGGAATTCCTTACACAACATTTGGACGGATTCGGCCAATTCACACCAACGCTGTGATCTTTGCCTTTGTCGGCAATGGAATGTTCATGGGAATCTATTATTCACTTCAGCGTTTATGTAAAGCAAGGATGTTCAGTGATATTCTCAGCAAGATCAATTTCTGGGGATGGCAACTTATCATTGTTGCCGCAGCGCTTACCTTTGCTTTCGGTTTTACTACCGGCAAGGAGTACGCCGAACTGGAATGGCCAATAGACCTCCTGGTTGCCGTGGTCTGGATTGTTTTTGGCTGGAACATGATCGGGACCATCATTAAGCGCCGCACCAGACATATTTATGTTGCCATATGGTTTTACCTGGCAACGTTTATTACTGTTGCGGTCTTGCATGTAGCCAACAGCATCGAGATCCCAATTACTCTTTTCAAATCATACATTGTTTATGCAGGCGTTCAGGATGCACTGGTACAATGGTGGTACGGTCACAACGCCGTTGCATTTTTCCTCACTACTCCTTTCCTTGGTCTGATGTATTACTATCTTCCAAAGGCTGCCAATCGTCCTATCTATTCATACAGGTTGTCGATCGTTCATTTCTGGGCTTTGATCTTCCTGTATATCTGGGCCGGACCGCATCATCTGATATACTCTGCCCTGCCAAACTGGACACAGTCGCTGGGTGTGGTATTCTCGGTGATGTTAATCGCCCCTTCTTGGGGAGGTATGGTTAACGGACTGCTCACTTTGCGTGGAGCATGGGATAAAGTGCGTGAGGACCCGGTTTTAAAATTCATGGTTGTTGCAGTGACTGCTTATGGAATGTCAACGTTTGAAGGACCGATGATGTCGACCAAAACCGTGAACGCAATATCGCATTTTACCGACTGGACTGTTGGGCATGCACATATTGGCGCTTTAGGATGGAATGGTTTTTTGGTGTTTGCTGTCCTTTACTGGCTTATTCCCAGGATATTCCAAACGAACCTCTATTCTAAGAAGTTAGCCAATACGCATTTTTGGATCGGAACCCTTGGTATTGTGTTTTATGCGGTTCCTCTGTACTGGGGAGCTATCACTCAGTTCCTGATGTGGAAAGAATTTACTCCCGAAGGTTTTCTGAAATATCCCAATTTCCTTGAAACCGTGACCCAGCTTAAACCGATGTATGCTGCAAGATCTATTGGCGGGGCTTTATATATTACAGGTATCGTATTGGGCATATACAATCTTATCCTGACAATTCGCGGCGGTAACTTCCTGGCCGAAGAAGCTGCATCAGCTCCGGCGCTTGTAGCTGTTTCCGGTAAACGCGCATCAGGCGAAGGCGCACACCGCTGGCTTGAGCGCAGGCCGATCCAGTTTTCCATCGTTGCTTTGATTGCAATTCTGATAGGTGGGATTATTGAGATCGTACCTCTTTACCTGGTCAAAACGAACATACCATCCATTGCCAGTGTTAAACCGTATACACCGCTTGAGCTTCAGGGCCGCGACATTTACGTCCGTGAGGGTTGTTATACCTGCCATTCGCAACAGGTACGTCCATTCCGTTCCGAAACCGAACGCTACGGTCAGTATGCAAAAGCCGGCGAGTACGTGTATGACCATCCTTTCCAGTGGGGTTCCAAACGTAACGGACCTGACCTTTCAAGGGAAGGCGTTGTAAGCGGAAAACAGTACAAACCAAATTCATGGCATTACAACCATATGCTGAATCCCCAGAAGCTCAACGCTCAATCGATCATGCCGGTTTATAAATGGCTTATTGCCGACGATCTCGACATCAGCACAACCCCCAGAAAAATCCGCGTGATGCAGATGCTTGGCGTACCTTATCCTGCCGGCTTTGACCTCACCGCCAATGATGACCTGATGAGGCAGGCTGAATTGATTTCGGCTGATCTGAAATCCCAGGGAATTGATTGTGCGCCGAATAAGGAGATCATTGCGATGATTGCTTATTTACAGAGGCTGGGTGTTGATATTCATTCGGCAGGATTGTCTGCTGCGTCTGTTAACCCGGTTAAATAAACAGAAAATCTATGTTTAACCAGGTTTTTCAGTCGGTCAGCGGCATCAACAATTACGGACTGGTATCCACGATCATATTTCTGGTCTTCTTTACGGTGGTGGTTTTACATGCCTTCTCGATAAAGAAGCAGGACTTGTCGGAGTTCAGCCGTTTGCCTTTTGAGGATGAAACGAAAGATTCAAATGAAGTTTAAGATTTAAAAACAATACCATGGAAATCAATGATAAAAATCCAGTTGAAAAAGATGAACTGACCGGAGATAAACTGTTATCAGGGCATGAATATGACAACATCAGGGAGCTGGACAACCGTCTTCCAAAATGGTGGGTGTGGCTGTTTATCATCACCATTATTTATGCGGTGATTTATTTGTTTGTCTTTGATGTGATTAAGATCGCACCGCACCAGGAAACTGAGTATACCAACGAAATGGCTGCCGCCGGTTCTGCTGCACCTTCGCCCCAGGCAATGGTTTTCGATACCACGATGATGCCTTTGGCCGACCAGGCTGCTCTGGATGCCGGCAAAGCAATTTGGGATAAGAACTGCATTGTTTGCCACAAGGCTCTTGGACAAGGATTAGTTGGGCCGAATCTAACCGATAATTTTGCGATCCACGGCTGCAGGTATTTTGACCTGTTAACTGTCATTGCCAACGGCGTGCCGGAAAAAGGAATGATATCGTGGAAAACACAGCTTACTAAAGATCAGATTCTTCAGGTGACCAGCTTTACAATGACACTTAAAGGTACAAATCCTCCAGATCCGAAGGCACCCCAGGGTGATCCTTGCAAGTGAAATGAAAACTGAAAATACTCAGCCAAGCTTTCGCGACCGCTTATACACTATCGACGAAAGCGGCAAGCGCCTTTGGGTTTTTGCAAAGAAACCCAAAGGTCCTTTAACTACCTGGAGGACTGTGGCAGGTATCGTTCTGCTTGTATTCTTTTTTGCCGCCCCTTTCATAAAAGTCCACGGAGAGCAATTCCTCCTGTTTGACTTTCTGAACAGGAAATTCGTGATTTTCGGCATTCAGTTCTGGCCTCAGGATTTCAATTTGTTCTTCATCGCGATGATTGCGATGATCGTATTTATCATTCTTTTCACCGCTACTTACGGAAGGATATGGTGCGGATGGGCTTGTCCGCAAACAGTCTTCATGGAGATTATTTTCCGGAGGGTAGAGTACTGGATCGAAGGCGACGTCCGTAAGCAGAAGGAACTGGATGCAATGCCGTGGAACGGGACCAGGATCTTTAAAAAGACATTAAAACAGATTGTGTTTTATCTGATTTCCTTTATTATCGGAAACCTTTTTCTTGTGTACCTTATCGGATCGGATGCCTGGTTTAGACTGATCACCGACAAACCCGCCGGTCACATTGTGGGATTAATTATAATGCTTGTGTTTTCATTTGTCTTTTATTTTATTTTCTCATGGTTCCGCGAACAGGTATGCACTATTGTTTGTCCATACGGCCGTTTGCAAGGCGTGTTGCTTGATCCTGCCACTGTCGTCATTTCATACGATTACAAAAGAGGAGAGGAAAGGGGATTACTCAGAAAATCTGAAAACAGGAAGGAAACAGAAAAAGGAGATTGTATCGACTGCAGGCAGTGCGTTAATGTATGCCCTACCGGGATTGATATAAGAAATGGTACCCAGCTGGAGTGTATAAACTGTGCATGCTGTATCGATGCCTGCAATGAAATGATGAAAAATGTCGGGTTCCGGCCGGGTCTGATCTGTTATTCATCAGAAAAGATGATTGCAGAAGGAAAGCCCTGGAAATTTACTTTACGTTCGGCTGCCTACACACTGGTGTTGGCTGCCCTGCTTGCAGCTTTCAGTTTCTTTCTGATAGGCAGAAACCCCGTGGAAGCAACGGTGATGCGTTCACCCGGCACTCTGTTTCAGGATATGGGCAATGGTAAGATCGCCAACTTATACGACATCAAGGTCGTTAACAAGACCAGTAATGATTTTCCTGTAGAGATCAGGGTTCTTTCACAAAAGGGTGAAGTGAAGATCATCGGCAGGGATCCCCTCATCAGAAAGCAAACAGTAGGGGAGGCAGTGTTTTTCATTATCCTCGACAGCAAAGATATTCCTGAGGGAAAGATGGAATTAAAGGTCGGTATTTTCAGCGGGGGCAAGTTGCTGGATGAGACCAGGGCAACATTTTTTGGACCTGAAAAACAGAGACGATGAAATTTAACTGGGGTACAGGAATTTTTCTTGTTATTGTGATTTTTATGGCGGCCTGTGCAGCGTTTTTTATTTTTGCAAACCGTCAGGATAATACTCTCGTCGAAAGCGATTATTATGCCAAAGGCCTCAAATATGAAGAAGTGTTGCAAAAAATACGAAATGTCGAAACACTGCATGAAGTCCCTGTCATTCAGCTTGGTAAGGAATCGCTTACGATAAAATACCCAATTGATCTTAAAGGAAAGACGATTAACGGTATGGTATACTTGTACCGGCCGTCAGACAAAACACTGGATCAGTTTATTCCTCTGGCTTTTGATACGCTGATGATGCAGCAAATCCCTTCAGTAGTGCTCCGCAAGGGCAAATATGTTATTAAACTCGACTGGACCATGAACGGCAAATCCTACTATTTCGAAAAAGACATATTTTTTGAGTGATGGTATTGTTTCAGGCATTTTTATTAGGTCTTCTGGGAAGTCTGCATTGTGCCGGAATGTGCGGGCCCATTGCCCTTGCGCTGCCTGTCAAACAGACCAGCTGGGGGACCCGGCTGGCGAGCAGCCTCTTGTATAATTCGGGAAGAATCCTTACTTATTCTGTACTGGGATTTTTGCTTGGACTGCTTGGGTTGGGTTTGTTCCTCTGGGGCATTCAGAGATGGGTCTCTATAGGCTTGGGCAGCATGATGATATTATGGGTGATCATGCCATTCATCTTGAGCAAAACACGCCTGAGCACGGGGATTTCTGGCATTACTTCAGCGTATAAGAAAGTGTTCGGAACACTTTTTTCCAGGAGAAACTACTTCTCGGTTTTAATCATCGGACTTCTGAATGGACTACTGCCTTGTGGCCTTGTATATATCGCGCTGGCAGGGGCCGTTGTGAGCCAGGGCCCGGCTGAAGGTTTTCTGTATATGTTTCTTTTCGGGCTCGGTACCATGCCGGTTTTAATTGCAGTTACACTTGCCGGGAACATTTTAGGCATAAGGTTTCGAAACCAGGTAAAAAACCTAATCCCTTACATCATTGTTCTGATCGGCATTTTATTTATACTCAGGGGACTGAATCTTGGTATCCCTTATGTGAGCCCGAAAATGGAGCCACAAAAGACCGTGCCTGCTTGCTGTCACGGAGAATAATTGATAATATTTTCGTAAAAGAACTTAACTTTGCACTTATAAACAAACAAAACTCAGAATTATGAAACGATTTGCTATTCTTTTACTATTGGTTTTCGCATCAGGTTTGATCCTCTCGTCCTGCGGAAGTGGAAGCCAGCCTGCAACTGAGGAAAAATCTGCTGCCGGTGCTCTGCCTGCCGATATTCAGGCCATGATGCCTAAAGGCGAACAGATTTACAAGACAAAATGCGTTGTTTGTCATCAGACGACTGGTCTTGGTGTTGAGAATGTTTTCCCTCCTTTAGCCAGTTCTGATTACCTGCTTGCCGACAAAACCCGTGCTGTAGCGCAGACACTTAACGGCTCCAAGATCGAGATGATCGTCAACGGTAAAAAATATACACAGGAAATGCTTCCCCAGGTTGATACCAAAGAAGATGCCGTTGCAGTAATCAATTATGTGCTGAACAATTTCGGAAACAACGGGGGTTTTGTGACCCTTGATGAAGTGAAGAGTGTTGAGGTCAAGCCTCGCACTGCAGCTCCCGCGAAGTAAATTTACCAGCTTCCGCCAGCACCTCCACCACCGAAGCTGCCTCCGCCGAAGCCTCCGAATCCACCTCCGCCTCCGCCTCCGCCTCCGCCTCCAAATCCGGAACCTGATGAGAAGTTGTTCCAGCTTCCGCTATGTCCGCTTCCGGAAGACCCCAGCATCCATAAGGCCATCCACCATGGAAGGCTTTTTCCAACCGAGTGTGAGCTGGCACGGCTTGCACGGATGGCAAAAAGTATCACCAGAAGTATTATGATAGGCACGATAAGCCCTATTGGCCCGGCATTGTGCTTTTTATTGTACTGATCGGCCGTGTATCTGCCCTTTGAAAGGTCTATCATCACTGTTGTTGCAGCATCAATGCCCCCATAATAATCTCCTTCCCTGAACCGTGGAATCATTTCATTGTCAATTATTCTTTTCGAAAGAGCATCGGTGATTACATCTTCCAGCCCATAGCCTGAAGCAATATAGGCCTCACCTTTCTCTGACGAAGTTTTGGGTTTAACCAGAATGACAGCGCCATTATTTTTTCCCTTCTGACCCACGCCCCATTTTTCGGCCAGTCGATAGGTATAGTCAGCTTTGTCGTAGCCATTAAGAGAGTTGACCATAACGACGGCTATCTGATTAGAAGTGGAGTCGTTGAAAGCCACAAGTTTACGTTCAAGAGCAGCAAGCTGGTCAGGTGCCAGTGTGCCGGTAAAATCGTTAACCAGCCTTGGAGGCGACGGCCTGTCAGGAATATCCTGAGCACATACAGGCAAGGTGAATGCCATCAGCAATAAGAGGGAAATAATTCTCAGGATTTTCATATTCTCATGATTAATTTTTCCCAAATGAGATCTCGTCGGGAAGTTCATTCTTATCGTTAGCAAGATAAGGGAAATGCTTCTTAAGCTGCTCCCCGGTAGCATAGATAGCCCCGATGAGCCCTTCGGTAAATTTACTTTCTTTGAAATCCAAAAGCATCTGATGTTTTACCTGGTCCCAGAATTTTTCAGGAACTACCTTGTGTATGCCTTTATCGCCAAGAATAGCAAACTGCCTGCTTTTAACAGCCAGGTATATCAATACCCCGTTCCTGAGTTCGGTCTGGTTCATGCCCAGCTGCTTAAAAAGAAAGGCAGCACGATCAAGAACATCCCCGTTCAGGGTCTTTTCAATATGAACACGAATCTCTCCGGAGGTTTTGTGTTCAGCTCCAGCAATAGCTTTTGTAATGGCCTCCTGCTGTTCCGGGCTGAAGAAATCCCTGGCTGTATTGCCCATGGCTGTCGTTATTTATTAAAACTTTACCTCGGGGGCTTTTTCGGCGCCCTGAACAGCCTTGAAAAATGCTTTTTCCTTAAACCCGAACATGCCTGCAAAGATATTTGAAGGAAAACGCTTGACCTGGATGTTGTAATCCTGAACTACCTGGTTGAACTTCATACGTTCAACAGTAATACGGTTTTCGGTTCCTTCAAGCTGAGACTGCAGTTCACTGAAATTCTGCGTGGCTTTGAGCTGAGGATAATTCTCGGTAACCATCATCAGCCTCGAAAGTGTTGAACTGAGATTGTCCTGGGCGCTCTGAAACCTCTGTAGTGAAGCTTCGTCGAGATTTTTCGGGCTGATCGTTACCTTGGTGGCATTAGCTCTCGCTTCAATCACATCGGTAAGTGTTTTCTGCTCGAAATTTGCTACTCCTTTTACGGTATTTACGAGGTTTGGGATAAGATCAGAACGCCTCTGGTATACGTTCTCTACCTGAGCCCACTGCTGTTGTACTACCTGGTCATTGGTTACCAGACTGTTGTATGAACTCTGGCCCCATGAGAACAAAAGCAACACTGCCAGAACTACCACGATAAGAATGATCCAACCTTTACTGAGTTTCATAGTTTTTGTTTTTGGTTTCTATTGTTTCAAACGGGCCTTCAGACCCGGGTGTTTGATTTTCAAGTACTATCTTATTTGACGCAAATATAATCAGAAGTTACACTTACAGGCTTTCGATATTTCTTTTGATGAAATCGGAAAGGTCTTTGCCTTTCAGCTGGTTCTGAGCCAGCATAGCCAGGTCGAAGAGCTGTTTAACAATCTCAGCCTGTTTGCCTCCATCAGGATCAAGAAGCAGTTTTCCGATCTTCGGATGATTCGAGTTTACTACCAGGTTGTACTTCTCGGGCATAGTACCCATGAAACTGTAACCTCCGCCCAGAGCCGACATGTCTTTCATCCTGCGCATGAATTCATCCTGGGTGATCAAAAGTGGCGATTCCTTCTCGCTCAGACTTTCGAGGAGAATAGTATATTTCTCCTTATCGATCTGCTTCTCTATCATCTCCTTCAAAGCTTTTTGCTGATCTTCATTCAATTTTGAAGGCATCGGGTCCTGTTTCTCGATGAGTTTGTCTACAGTATTCGAGTCGATGCGGGTAAATCTCGATTTCTCGAATTTCTGCTCCAGCGTATTTACAAAATGAGTATCGATAACGCCATCCAGCAGCAACACGTCATAACCCCTGTCATTAACCGCTTCGATAAAACTGAACTGTTCATCAATATTGCTCGTATAAAGATACACGAGGCTCCCGTTCTTGTCTTTCTGGTTATCTTTTATTTTGTTCTCGTATTCTTCGAAAGTGAAATACTTACTCTCGGTATTCTTAAGCAGACAGAATTTCTTTGCCCTGTCGAAAAAATCAGGCTCCGAGATGATCCCGTACTCGATGAACACCTTGATGTCGTCCCATTTGGCTTCAAAATCAGCCCGGTTCTCCTTGAATAGTGATTCCAGTTTATCGGCCACCTTTTTGGTGATGTGATTGCTGATTTTCTTTACGTTTGGATCGGTCTGCAGGTATGAACGCGAAACATTCAGAGGGATATCCGGGGAATCGAGTACTCCATGGAGAAGCGTAAGAAATTCAGGTACAATGCCTTCCACCGAATCGGTGACAAAAACCTGGTTGCAGTATAGCTGGATCTTGTTCTTTTGAACTTCCATCGTTTTCTTCACCTTGGGGAAATACAGAATACCCGTGAGGTTGAAAGGATAGTCAACATTCAGGTGGATCTGGAACAAGGGGTCCTCGAAGGTATGAGGATATAATTCACGATAGAAACTCTTGTAATCCTCGTCTTTCAGGTCAAGGGGTTTCTTTTTCCATAAGGGATCGGTATTGTTGATGATTCTTGGTTTTTCAATTTCGATCTCCTTGTCATTTCCTTTATCATCCTTTTCACCCGGCACTTTCTCCCATGTTTTCTCACTGCCAAAACGGATGGGGACAGGCAGAAACTTACAGTATTTTTTCAGGATTTCGAGAATTTTGTATTCTTCAAGATAGTCTTTTGAGTCATCAGAAATATGCAGTATGATCTCGGTTCCACGGTCTTTTTTCTTGCTGTCTTCCATCGTATATTCAGGACTGCCGTCACATTCCCAGAGAACCGGTTTGGTATCGCCTTCGGTCTTATAGGTTTTAGTGTGGATCTCGACCTTGTCGGAAACCATGAAACTCGAATAAAAACCAAGGCCAAAATGTCCGATGATAGCATTCACTTCAGCTTCAGATTTAGTCTTAAACTCACTGATGAACTCTTCTGCGCTGGAAAAGGCAATCTGGTTGATATATTTGTCGACTTCCTCTGCATTCATGCCGATACCCTTGTCTTTTACCGAAATAGTTTTACGTTTCGGGTTAACTTTCACTTCAATGGTAAGGTCGCCCAGTTCACCGTTAAATTTGCCGATGGAAGCCAGGGTCTTTAATTTCTGGGTCGCATCAACCGCGTTTGAGATAAGTTCACGCAGAAAAATCTCATGCTCCGAATACAGGAACTTCTTGATGATAGGAAAAATGTTCTCAGTCTGAACGTTGATCTTGCCTTTTTGCATAGTTTAATGTGTTATGTTGTTTATTACTTTTTCGGCTTCGCCGGATGTCATCGTACAAGGTAATTACGATTACCCGGCTGGGTTCCTGATACCACAAAGCAAGTGCCATTTTTTAATTCTGCCAAAATGTCAAAATGTTCTTTAAAATGGGAGATAAAAATTTATGCCAGCCATACAATCCGTGAAAATATATTTATACATTTACATTGTCGTTGATCCTGAAAACTTACACTAAAAACACTTATATGACTGCTATCGATTGGAAGAACCTGCCCTTTGGTTATTTTAAGACCGACTACAACTTACGTGCATACTGGAAAGACGGCAGATGGAGCCCGCTGGAGGTTACCGACTCGGAATACATCAACATGCATATGGCCGCTACCTGTCTGCATTACGGGCAGGAAGCCTTTGAAGGACTTAAAGCGTTCACGGGGGCTGATGGACAAATCCGGATTTTCAGGCTGGATGAGAATGGCAAGCGTATGAACAATTCTGCCATTGGTCTTATCATGCCTCAAATTCCATCTGAGATGTTCCGGGAAGCTGTCCTTAAAGTCGTTCAGCTGAATAAAAAATACATCCCTCCATACGGCGAAGGAGCATCCCTGTACATCCGTCCGCTACTAATAGGAACCGGCCCTGAAGTTGGAGTAAGACCGGCAAAGGAATATACGTTTGTGATTTTCGTTGGACCCGTCGGACCATATTTCAAGGAAGGTTTCAGCCCGGTAATGATGCAGATCGTGAGGGATTTCGACCGTGCGGCGCCGCTTGGTACAGGCCATATCAAGGTTGGCGGAAATTATGGCGCCAGCCTGCGTGCAGGGGTACGTGCCCATGCCGAAGGTTATGCTTCCTGTATCTTTCTGGATGCTAAAGAAAAGAAATACATAGACGAGGCCGGTCCCGCGAATTTTTTTGCTATCAAAGGAAACACCTATATAACTCCCAAATCATCTTCCATACTGCCGTCCATTACAAACATGTCACTGCGTGTTCTGGCAGAAGAAATCGGATTGAAAGTTGAAGTGAGGCCTGTTGCTGTTGAGGAACTTGCAGGATTTGACGAAGTTGGTGCCTGCGGTACCGCGGCTGTCATCTCACCCATCGGTTCCATTCATGACAGGGATACCGGAAAAATATACCAGTATTGCAAGGAAGGCAAAGCAGGTAAGGTATCGGTTAAACTGTATTCTATGCTACGTGATATTCAGGACGGCAAAACCCCTGATCATCATGGGTGGATCACGGTTGTTTAATCTGATATCTGATTTCAGATGGCAGATGGCAGATATTTCGCTCCTTAATTAATCGTAAATTCTCATGACACGACAGGAACTCATCAACCTTATCCGCCGTAAACAGTCCTTTCTCTGTATCGGGCTCGACACCGATCTGGGTAAAATTCCGCGGCATCTGACATCACTCGAAGATCCCATCTTCGAATTCAATAAAGCCATCATTGATGCAACTATCGATCTGACTGTAGCCTACAAGCCAAATCTTGCCTTTTATGAATGTTACGGCGTAAAAGGATGGGAAAGTCTTACCCGTACAATCGACTATATTAATACGACATATCCTGGTCAGGCTTTTACTATTGCCGATGCTAAACGAGGCGACATTGGCAACACTTCTCAGCAATATGCGCGGGCGATGTTCGACAAACCTTCATCCGGCCTTGAATTTGACGCGGTTACCGTGGCCCCATACATGGGAGAGGACTCGGTAAAACCCTTTCTGTCCTATCCGTCGAAGTGGATCATCGTGCTTGCTCTTACTTCTAACAAGGGGGCTGAAGATTTTCAATTTTTTAAAAGCCAGGATACAAGGCTGTTTGAGCAGGTCCTCATCAAATCAAAGTCATGGGGAAGCGAGGAAAACATGATGTACGTGGTTGGTGCAACGAAGGCAGAGATGCTTGCCGACATCAGGAAGATTGTTCCGGATCATTTCCTGTTGGTTCCCGGAGTAGGTGCCCAGGGTGGCAGTCTGCAGGAAGTTGTAAAATATGGAATGACAAAAGACTGCGGACTTCTGGTGAATTCCAGCCGGAATATTATCTATGCATCGAATGGAACTGACTTTGCAATTAAAGCACGCGAAGAAGCGGGTCGTATGCAGAAGGAAATGCATTATCTGATATCTGCCATCTGATATCTGATATCCGATATCTGATATCTCTTTTCAACTAACTGCTTCTTTCAGCCTTTCGGCATTCTCGGCCAGCTGTAGTGCATCGATCAGGGGTTGAACATCCCCGTCAAGAACTACCGGCAGGTTGTAAATGGTCATATTGATACGATGGTCGGTAACCCTGCTTTGAGCATAATTATATGTGCGGATCTTGGCCGAGCGGTCTCCGGTTGAAACCATAGTCTTTCGCTTTTTCGAGATTTCATCGAGGTATTTCTGATGCTCCAGCTCATACAGCCTTGTACGCAGTACTTTCATGGCCTTTTCAAAATTCTTCATCTGGGATTTTTCGTCCTGGCATGTGACTACAATTCCTGAAGGTACGTGTGTAAGGCGGATGGCGGAATAAGTTGTATTCACCGATTGCCCGCCAGGTCCCGACGAACAATATGTGTCTTTGCGCACATCGGAAATTTTGATTTCAACATCAAACTCATCCGCCTCCGGCAAAACAGCAACCGTGGCGGCAGAAGTATGAACACGGCCCTGGGTCTCGGTCTGTGGTACCCGCTGCACGCGGTGAACACCCGACTCATATTTCATCTGGCCATAAGCGCCTTCGCCAATGACATTGAAAATGATTTCCTTAAAGCCTCCCATGGTTCCTTCAGAGAAATCAATCAGCTCTGTCTTCCACCGGCGTGCTTCACAATACTTCGAGTACATCCGGTACAGGTCACCAGCAAAGATGCTGGCCTCGTCGCCTCCGGTGCCTGCCCGTATCTCCACAATCGCATTCTTGCCGTCCTCAGGATCGACAGGTATCAGCATCAGCCTTACGTCCTCTTCCAGCTTGTCTCTTTCGTTGTTTAATGTTTCAAGTTCTTCCTTGGCCATGGACCGGAACTCTTCATCCTTTTCATTGTATAGAATTTCTTTGGCGTTGTCGATATTGGCAAGAATATTCTTATAAATCTCATACGCCTCCATAATCGGTGTAAGTTCTTTGAAATCCTTACTCAGCTTGATATAACGCTTCATGTCGCTGATTATATCAGGCTCACTCATCTGCTTCTGAATATCATCAAACTTCTGCTTTATCGCCTCCAGTTTATCTACCATTCTCTAAACTCCTCTTTGAGGGTGCAAAGGTAAGGAATAAATAGCGAAATATCTGCCATCTGCCATCTGATATCAGATATCTGATATCAGTAAACAAACTCTCCGTGTTCCGAGATTATAGTAAGTTTTGGGGAAGCGGCATCCTGTACATGCCCGATGACCCTGGCTTCAAGGTTAAATGAGCCGGCGATTTCAATAAGTTCCTGAGCTATCTCTTTGGGAACGTAAAGCTCCATACGATGTCCCATATTGAACACCCTGTACATTTCTTTCCAGTCCGTCCCTGACTGCTGTTGAATAAGCCTGAAAAGGGGAGGAGTTGAAAACAGTTTATCTTTTACTATATGCTTATTGTCAATAAAATGCAATACTTTGGTTTGCCCGCCCCCGCTGCAGTGTACCATCCCGTGAATTTCGTTTCTGAAACCCTCCAGCATCTTCGCGATCACAGGAGCATAGGTCCGGGTGGGAGCAAGCACGAGTTTCCCTACATCCAGGCCGGGAATCTCAGAGGGATCACTCAGTCGTTTTTGTCCTGAATAAACAAGCTCATCAGGAACTGCCTGGTCATAGCTTTCGGGGAACAAGCCTGCATATCTTTTTTCAAAAACATCATGACGGGCGGATGTGAGACCGTTGCTGCCCATCCCTCCGTTGTATTCTTTTTCATATGAGGTCTGCCCGTAGGATGCCAAACCCACGATCAGATCACCTGCTTGAATCCGGGCATTGTCGATGACTTCACTGCGCCTCATCCTGCAGCAAACAGTAGAATCGACAATGATAGTACGTACAAGGTCACCCACGTCGGCAGTCTCGCCTCCGGTCGATGTTATACCGATCCCATAGGAGCGCATCGACGCAAGGAATTCTTCTGTGCCTGAGATGATCTCTGAAATTACTTCAGCGGGTATCAGAAGTTTGTTTCTGCCAATGGTTGAGGAAAGCAGGATGTTATCTGTAGCGCCGACACAAAGCAGGTCGTCGAGGTTCATAACGATGGCATCCTGTGCTATTCCGCGCCATACCGAAAGATCGCCCGTTTCTTTCCAGTACAGGTATGCAAGCGATGATTTGGTACCGGCCCCATCGGCATGCATGATGTTGCAATAGCTTCCATCGCCACCGAGTATGTCGGGTATTATTTTACAGAAAGCTTTTGGGAAAAGGCCTTTGTTTAGATTCCTTATCGCGGAATGAACATCTTCTTTCTGAGAAGAAACGCCCCTTCTGGTATATCTTGATGCTTCGCTCATAGGTCAATCGAAGATCAGCTGGCTTTTGCCATCATCCAGATGGAAGATACCGAATTTTTTAAGTGTATTCTCGCCGAAAACAAAGGTGCCGTGAATTTTGCTATTAACGGTGACTTTCAGATCCTTCACAGTATTTTTGGCAATACGTACTTCTTTCAGGGTGATTACAGCTTTTTCACTGATGGTTTTATCCTGAATAAATTTTGTGGCATCGCCTTCAAAGTCGTTTTTATCGATCACTCCATCCTTAAGCAGACTGAATGCCTGAGCTGCAGTGATGAACATGTCTTTCTCGGTGGGATCGTAAGTGAACTGTAAAGAAATTCCATTGGCAAAGCAATAGCCTTCGTACTTGCCGTCTTTGAGTTTGTTCAGAGGTATGCCGTTGATCTCAGGAGCAATCACCACCTCGATCTTAGCTGTGCCCTGGGTCTTTGAAGGAGTAGCTTTGGGCACAAAATCGTTTCGGAGTATAGTGAATTCAGTGCGGCGATTCATCTGGTGAGCAGCTTCTTTAACAGCTGTGTTAGGAAGAAGGTTGATGACTGAATCGGACAGAACCGTACCAGTAATAAATGTAAATTCTTCCCTTATAACGTCTTTGGCGAGTGTTCTGGGAACTCGTTCGCCGTAGCCTTTAGCAACCAAACGATCGGGATCTATGCCCCGCGAAATGAGGTAGTCTACAACGCTCTGGGCACGTTTCTGAGATAATATGTCGTTGCGTTCCTCGCTGTCGCGCGAATCAGTATACGCGGCAAGTTCTATCACAATGGTTTCATTTGCATCCAGAGTTTCAATGAGGCCCTGCAGCGAATCCTGGTACTGGGGTTTGAGGTCCCATTTTGCCAGATCATACAAGATATCGGGTAGCACAACCGGTTTTTTGGGAATAGGTCTCAGAACGAAATTTCTTGTGAGGTCCTTGCTTTTCTCAAGACCCAGTGTGGTCTCCCTTCCTCTTTCATTGAAATAATCCTTTTTCGTTATAACGAGGTCGTAAGTAGTACCGGCATTGATCTGCATTTTATTAAAACTGTAATGACCTTTTTCGTCGGTAGTATATTTAAAAGTACGTCCGTTGGTTCCGGTAGCCCTCACTTCAGCTCCCTGAACAGGAAGCAGGGAACGGTCGTCGGTAACGGTCCCTTCGAGAGTGTAGTATATTGGCGGAATTACAAAGGAGTATATATCATCTCTGCCTTTGCCTCCGGGCCGATTCGACGCGAACAGGCCTTCTTCCGACTCTTCCGCATTGAACACAATAGCCACGTCGTCGGCCGAGGAGTTGATAGGAGGTTTCATGTTTTCAGGTATGCTCCATTTTCCTTTGGAATAAACACTGCAGAAAATATCCATTCCTCCCATTCCCGGATGACCGTCGGAAGCAAAATACAATATGCTGTCGTTTCGGATAAAGGGAAAGAGCTCATTGCCGGCTGTATTGATTACCTGACCGAGGTTTTCTTTGGACCATTTACCGCTTTTTTTACTTGCCCTCCAGATATCTTTTCCACCAAGGCCTCCGGGGATTTCAGCCGAAAAATAAATGACATCTCCTCCGGCTACCGAAGGATGACCATAAATGCTGGTGCTGTCGCCTCCCAGTTCAATCTTTTCCGGGTCCCCCCAGTTGCTGGAACCTGTACGACTGGTCATGAAAATCTGGCATCCGTTCTTTTTCTTGGGGTCGTTATAACACCGTGTAAAATAGAAATGCATGAATCTCTCATCAAACTGGCCAACCCCATCGTTTGCCTTTGTGTTGATCATGCCGGCCTGATCGGCAAGAACCGGTTTGCTCCATTCGTTCTTACGGTCCTTCCTCGAAAGGTAAAAATCAGAGAATTTCAGACCTGTCCAGTTGTCAACATCTTTTCCGTTTGAAGCATCCCTGTCGGAGGTGAAAATAATGGAACCGAATTTTTTATCAGCATAAGCCGGGGCAAAATCATCTTCTTTCGAATTCAGTGGTTTTTCCCATTTAACAGAATATTTTGAAGGGTTGGCAATCCATTCCTTGGCAAGTTTACAAGTTGCTATGCCCTGTTCTCCTTTAAGGTCCTTTGGAGCCAGGTCTTTATAAGCCTGATATTGCTTTATCGCCTCGTCGTAATTGCCATTTGATTTTAGCGCATTGGCATAGTAAAGTATAACCCGGGGTTCGTCCTTAATGAATTTAACGTTATTCAGGAGCCGTTTATAAGCCGATTCGGATTTTTTAGTATTGTTCATCATCCTGTAACATTCGGCTATACGGAAAGTGATCCGGTCGCGTTCAGTCTTGTTTTTCTTCACTTTCGAAGACGCTTTCTGGTATTTCTGAAGTGCAGTGAGATACAGCTGGTCGGAGAAAGCATCATCGGCAGCTTTAGTGGCTTTATTCTGTGCCACTGATGGCATCGTGAAACAGAAAAAGAGGATCAGGTAAATTAAAAAGCTTTTCAGGTGCATTATAGGCTTATTAACAGCTGGATTAACGCACAAATATACGGAAAAGTGTGTTTCTGTAGCCCCCAAAATAAAAAAGGCTGCCCTTATCCCGGGCAGCCTTGAACTATAAGTTGAACTTTTCAGGAACTCAGGTTATTTTGATTTTGTTTTAGCCTGAAGTTCTTTCTTTTCCTTGCGACGTCTCTGGGCCAATATGATATCGTAGGCAACGGGGGTTGCATTAAACACCGATGAATAGGTACCCGAAATAACACCAATAAGAAGAGCGAAAGTAAACCCGCGGAGAACTTCACCACCGAAGATAAAGATAACGATCAACACGACCAGGGTTACGCCCGAGGTGTTGATGGTTCGGCCAAGAGTTGAATTGATAGCCGCGTTGATGTTGTCGGCCAGGTCGCGCTTGGGATACAATCCCCTGTATTCGCGGATCCTGTCGAAGATGATTACCGTGTCCATGATGGAGTAACCGATGATTGTAAGAAGTGCCGCAATAAACTGCTGATCAACCTCCATGCTGAAGGGCAAAATACCGTGGAACAAAGTAAACATCGTAATGATAATAAGCGTATCATGGAAGAGAGAAACCACACCACCGATTCCGAACTGCCAGTTCTTGAATCGTAAGGCGATGTAAACGAAAATGATGACAAGAGAAAAGAACACGGCAAGAACTGCCTGCCAGATCAGAGCATAGCTTATAGTGGGGTCCACACGTTGTGAGCTCATTTCTCCAATAGCTTTTTTCGGGTCGGCTGTTTTGAAGTCTGTAAACGTAATAGCCGTTTTATAGTATCCTTTTACACCTTCAAAAAGCTTGGCGTTGACAATAGAGTCAGCCTGCTGGGTACGTTCGTTGATCAGGTATTTGGTTGTGATCTTCACCTGGTTACTCGGACCAAATGTTTTTACTTCGGGATATTCCTTGAAAATTTTGCCAAGGGATTCGCGTACATCTGACGTATTCACCGGCTCATCAAAGCGAACGATGTAGCTGCGACCACCAGTAAAATCGAGGCCCGGATCAAGTCCTCTGATAAATATCGAGATCACACCGGGAATGATAATGGCAATCGAAAGGATGTACATCTTGTACCTCAGTCCAATAAAATTGATATGAATGTTCTGGAAGGCATTCTGTGTCCACCTGTTTCCTGTAGTGATGGTTATGTTCTTGTCGAGCATCCATTCGAAGAGCAGTCGTGCGATAAAGATCGATGAGAACAGTGAAAGCAGAAGACCGATTACAAGTGTAGTAGCAAAACCCTGAACCGGGCCCGACCCAAAAATGTACAAAACGATACCTGTGAGGATGGTGGTTACGTGGCCGTCGATGATTGCCGACAGGGCATGCTTGAAACCGTCTTTAACGACCAGTCTCATGCCTTTACCGGCCCGCATTTCCTCTCGCATACGCTCATAGATGATCACGTTTGAGTCGACCGCCATAGCGAGTGTAAGAACGATACCGGCAATACCGGGGAGTGTAAGTACAGCGCCAATAGATGCAAGAACACCAAACAGGAAAAATACGTTGGCGAACAATGCAACATCGGCAACGATACCTGCACGTCCATAATACAGCGACATATACAGAAGGACCCCGATAAATGCTATGATGAACGAGATCAGACCTGCATTGATAGATTCTTTACCAAGTGAAGGGCCAACGACTTCCTCCTGCACAATACGTGCCGGGGCCGGGAGTTTACCGGCTTTCAGGATGTTTGCAAGGTCCTGAGCCTCTTCAACAGTCATACTGCCGCCGGTGATAGACGACATACCATTGGGGATTTCCCCGTTGACGTTTGGATAACTGTAAACATAACCGTCGAGAACAATAGCGATCTGCTTGCCGATGTTATCGCCGGTAAGGCGTTTCCATATCCGGGCGCCTTCAGAGTTCATCGACATCGAAACTTCAACTCTTCCGTTCTGGTCGTAGTCCTGACGGGCGTTTGTGATCACATCGCCTCCTAAAGCCGGTGAACCGTCGCGGGATGTAACTTTCAGTGCAACGAGCTCGAGTATGTCTTTTGCTTCATCCCTGGGCTTTACAGTCCACACGAGCTTCATATCCCTGGGGAAGAGATGTTTTACCAGGCGAAGCATATAGTTCACCTTGGCTGTATCCTTGATAAGTGCTCTTCCAACCATAGCCGTTTCGCCTGCCTGGTACTGCCCGTCTTTGTTCTGAAAGATAGCCATTGCAAGAACCGCGAATAAGGGGTTGTTTTTCATCCACTGCTCGGTTTCTACTTTCTTATTCATAGCCGAAGCGTTGGAGGTGTCTTTGCCCAGCTGTTTCAACAAGGCGTTACCACCGGCTGAATCTTTCTTTGCAGGAGCTGCAGCGGTTTTTGACGGTGCTTTCTTCTCGGCCAAAGACAGTTTGTTGCTGATGGCTTTTGCTGTCCCTGCAGTGTCGGTCTTGGTTGAATCAAGTTTTACTGTGTCACTCCCGGCAGTCAATATCGCCGAAAGCCTTTTATTTGCTTCTGTGAAGTAGGGGTGAAGCTGAGTAAACTGGTAAGTTTCCCAGAACTCCAGCTGGGCAGTTCCCTGTAATAGTTTACGCACGCGTTCCGGATCTTTGATGCCCGGAAGCTCGATAAGGATTCGGCCTGCAGTCTGCAATCTCTGGATGTTCGGCTGAACAACACCAAAACGGTCAATACGTGTGGTAAGAATATGGTAGGTTCTGTCAATTGCAGCATTGGTCTCCTCCCTGATCACTTTGATTACTTCAGAGTTTGTAGTATTGAAGTTGATCCTGTCTTTTAACTCAACGGTATTAAATATTGCTGCAAGCTTCGCATTCGGGTCTACCTGCTTAAACGACTCAGCGAACAAGTCAACAAAATCGGATGTGCTGTTCTTTTCTTTCTGGATCGCAATCTGGAGAGCCTTGTTGAAGGTAGGATCCTGGCTGTAACCCGATAATGCACGGATCACTTCAGGCACAGAAACAGCCATCGTTACGTTCATCCCCCCCTTGAGGTCAAGACCAAGATTGATTTCGCGTTCCCTGACATCCTTTAAAGTATATTTTTTAAGGAGGATGTTATAAACATCGGTATTAGCCATGGAATCATTAAAATATTCAGTCCTGGAACGGATAATCGAATCAGTAAGATATTCCAGGCGGGCGTTATCACCCCTGGCTAATTTGATGGCCAGATCTTTCCCAACAGTGGCATTGCCGTAATCTTCAGCTTTCACCGAATACCGGTAGCTGATAAAGGTAAATGACAACTGGAATAAACAAACTAAACCGAAAACAATCGCAAATAGCTTTACAGCGCCTTTATTCTGCATGAGGTTTAAATTTAATTAAGATGATTATGGTCTGATTTTTTCGAGGGTGCAAATTTAGAACTTTTCCCCGAAAAATAAAAGAGGTCGGGTGAATTATATTTCACTTGAGATTGATAGTCCCTTCTGTTGTCCCTGGCGGAAGACGAAGCAGTATAAATTTACGCCAGCTGAAATTCGCGTTCTGACTGGCAGTTTCAGGCTTGTCGGCATACTTAATGATGAATTTTGTATCATCATTCACAATAAGATTTTTTTTGCCTTCAAATTTCTGCTCAGAAATTGTTGTCATAGCCCAATACCCAATAGTGTCCTTAGCTGAAATGCTTTCAAAAACCAGACGCTCCCCGCCTTTGCCAATTGTAAACCAGCCGGTCGTCATCCAGTATCCTTCGCTGGCTATATAGCGGCACATTGCTACATAAACCTGCTCGTTATGACTGTTTCTAAAGACGATCTGCGGATGACCTTCTGCCATAATAAGCACGAAGGTGAACAGGATAATCAGTCGTTTTGTCATTCGGATCATGATTTTTTGGTAAAGATAATCAGATATCAGATATCAGATATCAGATATCAGATTCCATCTTCGTTAGTTTTTTCAGGATTTTCAGTCCCCGGTTTTTAAAGCCGGGAGTTTCCTCGTTTAAACGGAATTCAATGCAGTCAATCAATTCCTTTCTGAGTTCAGGTTCTTTTAAAGACAAACGGTACAGAATTTCCATGCAATGCACTTTGACTGCCGGGGGATAGGGCGGGTGCAGCAGATTTTTTTTAGTAATCAATTTAGTAAAAACCAAGTAATATATAAAATCTTATTTTACTTTTGCAATAAAATTGAAACCTAAGTGATTTACATAGAGCAAAAACAAGTAAAGTAAGTTACTTACATTAAAAAAAAGTCCAATGAAAATTAAGTATAGTGATCTTGTAGAACAAACTTTTGATTTTCCACAGTCAGAATTTCAAGTCATTGAAAATGAATTACATTTTCATAAAGTTCCACTTATGGATATTATCAAGCAGTATGGAACTCCTGTAAGAATTTCCTATCTTCCAAAGATAAGTCTGCAAATTCAAAAGGCTAAACGTCTTTTTAATGTGGCCATGGCAAAAGTAGATTACCAGGGCGATTATCATTATTGCTATTGTACAAAGAGCAGCCATTTCAGCTTTGTACTTGAAGAAGTTCTTAAAAATGATGTGCATATTGAGACATCATCAGCCTTTGACATGCCAATTATTGAAGACTTGTATAATCGCGGATTAGTCAAAAAAGAGAATTTCATCATATGCAATGGCTTTAAAAGGCCACAATATATTGAACATATCATCAATCTTGTACATAGCGGTTTTTTAAATACAATTCCGGTTTTGGATAGTTTATTGGAGATTGACAAGTATGAATCCCGACTGGAAACAAAGATGAAAGTTGGTATCAGGATAGCCTCTGAAGAAGAGCCTAAGTTTGATTTTTATACCTCCAGGCTTGGTATCCGCTACAATGATATAGTTCCTTTTTACATGGAGAAGCTCAAAGATAATCCTAAGTTTGAGCTGAAAATGCTTCATTTTTTCATTAATACGGGGATTAAGGATACGGCCTACTACTGGAATGAATTGAATAAATCAGTTTCGGTATATTGTGAACTGAAGAAGGTATGTCCGGAACTTACAGGTCTGAACATAGGAGGTGGTTTTCCTATTAAGAACTCCCTGGAATTTACCTATGATTATGAGTATATGGCCGAAGAAATAGTGGCACAGATCAAGAATATTTGCGGAAAGAATGATGTTCCTGAACCAGATATTTTTACCGAGTTCGGTTCTTTTACCGTTGGTGAATCAGGAGCGATACTGTTCAGTGTGGTTGACCAGAAGAAACAGAACGACAGGGAGGCCTGGGATATGATCGACAGTTCTTTTATCACAACGCTTCCCGATACATGGGCTATAAACCAGAAGTTCATTTTACTCGCAATAAATAACTGGGATTCTGAATATGAAAGGGTATTTCTTGGAGGCCTTACTTGCGACAGCGAAGATTATTACAATGCCGAGGGCCACACGAACGCTGTTTTTCTTCCGAAATTTTCTACTGAACCGCCGTTGTATATTGGTATGTTTCATACGGGTGCCTACCAGGAGTCCCTGGGCGGCTATGGCGGAATACAGCACTGTCTGATCCCTGCACCAAAACACGTTCTGATCGATTTGGACGAGAATGATGAAACATATACGAAATTATTTTCCAAAGAACAGAGTTATAAATCGATGCTGAAAATTCTGGGGTATTAATTACCTTTGCAGTCCGAAATCAGACATAAATAAATCAAAGAATTATGGCAAAGAAATCCAAGCAAAAGCTGGAATACCTCAGGAATGAAATCAAACATATCGACATCAAGTCGTTTGATTCGACTCCCATTATAGATTCAATGCGTGAAATGTCGTTTACTTCCAGGGACACGGCCAATGCAGCCGACATTCTGAACAGAATGATAAAGGAAAAGGGCTGTACTGTTTTTCTGACTATCGCGGGCAGTACCAGTGCCGGCGGCTGTATGCAGGTATATGTGGATATGGTAAAAAACAATATGGTTGATGCCATTATTGCTACCGGAGCAACCATCGTTGATATGGATTTTTTTGAAGCCCTGGGCTTTAAGCATTATAAAGGGATCTCAACGGCCGATGATAAGGATCTGCGAAAACATTACATCGACAGGATTTATGATACGTATATCGATGAGGAAGAGCTTCAGAATTGCGATATGACCATCAGGAAAATCGCCGATACGTTAGAAAAACGTCCGTATTCTTCCCGTGAGTTTATCCGCGAGATGGGAAAATGGTTAGTTGAAAATTCAAAGAAGAAAGACAGCCTGGTTCAGGTGGCTTATGAACATAATGTGCCTATATTCTGTCCGGCATTCAGCGATTCAAGCGCTGGCTTCGGCCTGGTTTCTCATCAGTGGGAGAATCCCAAATCGCATGTCTCCATTGATTCAGTAAAGGATTTTCTGGAACTGACTAAAATAAAAATGGACTCTAAATCGTCCGGATTATTTATGATAGGAGGTGGCGTTCCTAAAAATTTCGTTCAGGATACCGTTATCTGTGCAGAAGTTCTTGGCAAAGAAGTTGGTATGCATAAATATGCGGTTCAGATCACCGTGGCTGATCCCCGCGACGGAGCCTGTTCCAGTTCAACCCTAAAGGAAGCTGCTTCATGGGGAAAAGTGGAAACGGTCTTCGAACAGATGGTATATGCCGAGGCAACCAGCGTTCTGCCACTGATCATCAGTTACGTGTATCATAAAAAAGACTGGAAAAAGCGGCCAAAGTCCCAGTTTACGAAAATGCTGGATAAATAGCGGCAAATTTCGCCATTTCACCATTTCACCATTTCACCATTTAATATCTCAGCCACTTCCAAAGTTCCTTATAACTCACTTTCTTCCCATACATCAGTATGCCGGTGCGGTAGATCTTTGCCGCCATCCATGTTGTGCCCAGGAAGGTCAGAATGAGTAAGGCCATCGAAAGTGCTACCTGCCAGTAAGGAATTCCAAATGGGATCCTGATCATCATGGCAACAGGAGAGGTAAGGGGGAAGATCGAAAACCAGAATGCAATTTGCCCCGAGGGATCCTGTATGAAATATTGCATCATCACAATAGAAAGTATCAATGGTACGGTGATTGGCAGCATGAATTGCTGAGTGTCGGCCTCGCTGTCGACCGCTCCCCCGATAGCCGCGAACAACGAACCATACATCAGGTAGCCGAAGAGAAAGAAAAACACGAAAGCTCCTATCATAACTGGGAAATTGACCGTGTTAAGAGCTTCAAAAATTTCGTTAACCCCTTCATCCTGCTTTTCTTTTACTGATGGGGCGTCAGTTTGGGCCAGATTATCAGGATTATATTTTGATGCGTTCTGCATCATACTTTGCTCAATGCTCTGTTTATGCTGTCCTTTCCCTGCAAATGTCGATGTAATAACAGTCACAATTCCGAATGTAAGTACCACCCATAACAGGAACTGGGTAAGACCAACCAAACCAACACCGATAATTTTACCCATCATCAGTTCGAAAGGTTTGACCGATGAAATAATTACCTCAATGATACGGTTGGTTTTTTCCTCTATAACACCTCTCATTACCTGGGAACCGAACATGAATATGAAAAAATAAATCAGGATACCTGAGAAAGTACCCAAAACCATACTGATCTCTGTATAGCTTTTTTCTTCTTTCCCCTCATCAGTGATTTTAATCGTGTTTACATCAACGATGGTTTTTACCGAACGAAGTATATCTTCAACATTCAAAGGGTTCTTCTTGTCGGTCTGCAGGTCTTTTAGCTTGGCTTCCAGTTTCATATCCTCAACCTGCTTGGTCATTACATTTTTAATGTAACTCTTCACGTTCATCGAGACGTTGCTTTCAGCATACAGGATGGCATTTGTGGGTATGCTGACTTCGGTTTTTGGTATGAATAGAAGTGCATAGTCCCCGCTTTGCCTGAAATTGGTTTTGGCTGAGCCTAAATCGCTTAGCAGATAGTGAAATTTAATGTTGTCGGTATCCTTGAATTTCTCGAAAAAGATACCGGTCTGGTCAATCACGGCGACAGTTTTGAGTTCATTCCCCCGTGTTGCCATGTAAACAGGTACAACCACGATAGCTGCCATAAGCAGGGGCCCCAGAATAGTCATTACAAGGAATGACTTTTTTCTGACCCTGGTCAGGTATTCACGCTTGATAATCAGAATAATTTTGTGCATAGTGCTATTGCAGAATAGGTTCGGGTTTCTTTTCGGTCACAACCCTGATAAAAATATCGTTCATGTTGGGCACCAGTTCGCTGAATGAATGCAGGGCAACATTTGGCAGCAAAGAGGAGATCAGCTGGTTGGGATTGGCTTCGGCAGGAATTTGTACCGACGCCTTCCGAAGATCATGATCATCCCACTCTTTGATAATACTGAAAGCGGAGGGCAGGATAGTTTCAAGTTTTCCCAGGTAGTTATTGTAAGCTATTTCAAAAGTATTCGTCTTAAAAGTCTTTTTAATATCTCTTACCGGTCCATCCAAAACAACCCTGGCATTGTTGATCAGGGAAATATGATCGCATAGTTCTTCTACCGAGGCCATGTTGTGAGTGGAAAAGATAATTGTGGCCCCTTTTTCTTTCTGGGCGATGATCTCATCCTTAAGCATGCTGGCATTAATTGGGTCAAATCCGCTGAAAGGCTCATCGAAGATCAGCAATTTGGGTTCATGGATTATGGTGATCAGGAACTGTACCTTCTGCTGCATGCCTTTTGAAAGTTCCTCGACTTTTTTATTCCACCACGACTTCATTTCAAATTTCTCAAACCAGTGGATCAGTCTTTTGTGAGCTTCCTGCTTGCTCAGTCCTTTCAGTTGGGCCAGGTACATGGCCTGCTCGCCGACAGTCATTTTTTTATAAAGCCCACGCTCCTCAGGGAGGTATCCGATATTATATATATCGTTCGGCTTCAGTTCTCTGCCATTGTAAAAGAGCTGTCCTTCATCAGGGGCAATAATCTGATTAATAATACGTATGAATGTGGTTTTTCCTGCTCCATTCGGGCCAAGCAATCCGAAGATACTCCCTTCGGGTATGCTGATATTGACTTTGTCGAGGGCTTTGTGGCCGGAAAACTGTTTGGAGACATTCAGGGCCGAGAATAGTTCCATGGGGGGGGATTGGGGGTTGGGGGTTAGGGGATGTCAGATGTCAGATGTCATATATCAGATGGCGGATGGCAGAGTTTATGTTACACCTTCAACTTTATTCAAAGATATCTTTCATTTTTGAGAAGAACCCTTTTTCCTTTTCGGTGGGATTGGGGTGGAAATTTTCAGATTTAGCAAGTTTTTCGAGTAAAGTCTTTTCTTCTTTCGACAGGATTTTCGGGGTCCAGACATGTAGGGTCACCAGCAGGTCGCCTTTACCTTCATAAGTGTTTACACTTGGGAGGCCCTTGCCTTTGAGCCGTATAATTCTGCCTCCCTGCGTTCCGGGTTCAATTTTTATTTTAATTTTTCCGTCTATACCAGGAATCTCTGCATTTGAACCCAGGGCTGCTTCGGGTATTGAAATATACTGATTGAACAAGAGATTATTCCCGTCTCTGATCAGTTCAGCGTGTTTAATTTCTTCTATTTGTATCAGCAGATCACCGGCGATTCCTCCCCTGGCTGCAGCATTTCCTTTTCCACCCATTGAAAGCTGCATGCCTTCACCTACACCCGCGGGAATCTTGATTGAAATAACTTCTTCACCCTTCACGATTCCGTTACCGGAACAATCCATGCATTTGTCGGTTATTATCTTTCCTTCCCCTCCACAATGAGGACAGGTAGAAGTGGTCTGCATCTGGCCAATAAAAGTGGAAGTTACCCGTGTAACATGGCCTGAGCCTTTGCATGTAGAACAAGTCTGGTAAGCATTTCCGCTTTTTGCACCGGTACCCCGGCAACTTGAGCATGAAATGTATTTATTAACCTTGATCTTTTTCTCGACACCATGAGCGATCTCCTCAAGGCTGAGCTTAACCTTTACTCTGAGATTAGACCCCCGGTTTACAGTCCGTCCACCACTTCGGCCTCCTCCTCCGAAAAATGAAGAGAACGGATCATCCATACCGCCTCCAAAAATATCACCGAAATGACTGAAGATATCTTCCATTCTCATTCCACCCCCGTATCCTCCAAAGCCGCCCCCGTTGCCAAGTCCTGCATGGCCGTATTGGTCATACCTCTGGCGCTTGGCCTGATCACTCAGAATCTCATATGCTTCGGCTGCTTCCTTGAAATTCTCTTCAGCTTCCTTATCTCCCGGGTTTTTATCCGGGTGAAAGCGGATAGCCTGCTTGCGGTAGGCCTTTTTAAGCTCTTCTGCAGAAGCGTTCTTACTTACTTCAAGTATCTCGTAAAAATCTCGTTTAGACATTATTGGGGGTTGTGGTTAATCCTAAGCTCCTACTACTACTTTAGCATACCTTATCACTTTTCCGTTGAGCAGGTAGCCTTTCTCGATTTCATCCACGACTTTGTTTTTCATTTTTTCATTGGGTGCGGGGATGTTGGTGATAGCTTCATGAAAATCAGTATCGAAAGGTTCTCCGGCCGTTTTCATCTGTTCCAGTCCCTGGTTCGTGAGAGTGGTCATGAATTTGTTGAATATCAGTATGATGCCTTCTTTCAAAGCCTCTGCGTTTTCAGTAGAATCAAAAGCCTTGATTGCTCTTTCAAAATCATCCAGAACAGGAAGAAGTTTTACAATCACATCCTCTGAGGCATTTTTACGGATCTCTCCGATATCTTTTAGCGTACGACGGCGGTAATTATCAAAATCGGAATATAACCGGAGATACTTATCATTAAGCTCGTCGATTTTTTCAGACATGTCCTCATCCATATTTCTCCCGCTGCTATCAGCAGCATCGGAAGTTCCGGTTGTATTTGTCGCGGCAGGCTCTGCAGCCTCTCCCTTTTCTGTTGAAAAGATTTCGGGCTTTCTTTCTTCTTTGTATTCTTTTTTAGACATAACAGTAGTATAATGCATTTGCATTCGCGAAACATCATCAAAAAATTTGCCAAAGGGATATTTGCGACAAAATGTCAGGAATTTATTCGTTTTATATCGGCACCGAGATTCTGAAGCCTGACATCAATATTCTGGTAGCCCCGGTCGATCTGCTCAATATTATCGATAATGCTTCTTCCCTGGGCCGAAAGCGCTGCAATAAGCAAGGCAACACCTGCTCTGATATCGGGGGATGACATCCGTATACCTTTCATAGGATAGGTATGGTCAAGGCCAATTACTGTGGCCCGGTGTGGATCGCACAGAATGATCTTAGCACCCATATCAATGAGCTTATCAACAAAAAACAGTCTGCTTTCAAACATTTTCTGATGAATCAGTACGCTGCCTCTGGCCTGAGTTGCAACAACAAGCACAATACTTATCAGGTCGGGAGTAAAACCGGGCCAGGGGGCATCGGCGATAGTCATTATAGAGCCATCCATGAATGACTCAACCTCATAATGATCCTGCCGTGGGATAAAAATATCTTTATCGTGGAATTCCATTTTTATGCCAAGCCGCCGGAATACATCAGGAATCAGTCCGAGATGCTGAATCCCGGCATCTTTTATCGTAATTTCGGAACCGGTCATTGCGGCAAGTCCGATAAAACTGCCAACCTCTATCATATCAGATAGCAAGGTGTGCTCGCAGCCATGAAGATGTTCAACGCCATCAATAGTGAGAAGATTTGAACCTATCCCGCTGATTTTGGCACCCATACGGGAGAGCATGGAGCAAAGCTGGTAAATATAAGGTTCGCAGGCGGCATTGAATATAGTCGTTGTTCCTTTTGCAAGAACAGCAGCCATGATAATATTTGCCGTGCCAGTGACTGAAGCTTCATCAAGGAGCATATAGGTTCCCTGGAGCTTAGGGGCTACCACACTATATAATCCTTCTTCGGGATTGTATGAAAATATTGCTCCTAATTTACCCAGGCCGGTAAAATGCGTATCCAGTCGCCTTCTGCCAATCTTGTCTCCGCCAGGAAGGTAAACAAATCCTTTTTTATAGCGTGCAAGCATAGGACCGAGAATCATAATAGAACCCCTCAGGCTGCCAACCTTTTCGCGAAATTCTTTAGTCTGCAGAAAATCAAAGTTGATCTCACCTGCTTCGAATGTAACCGAAGAGCCTGAAATGCTAATACCCACGCCCAGGGTACGCAGCAATTCAATCAGTTTACTCACATCCCTGATGTCGGGAATATTATGGATAGTAACTTTTTCGCTTGTCAGAAGGCAGGCGCAGATAACCTGAAGAGCTTCATTTTTTGCTCCCTGGGGAGTGATCTCCCCCTGAAGCCGCCTGCCTCCGGTGATCTCGAAAGAACTCATTGCTGAGGGCGGTTCCTGTTTCTGGGATTATATTTCCCGTTTGGACTCGGGCGGAAAGGTTTCTTTTTCTTGTTAAGCCCCAGAATATCATTGGTGTGCTGGAATTTGAAATCTTGTTTTAGCTTTACCTTCCCCTTAGAAAGTTTATCAAGATGTATTTCAATAAGGTCATCATCAACCGATTCACGGTTCCAGTTAAGATATGACTTCTTCATGTGCTGGGCGATGGCATGTATTAACGAATCCTTCTCAGCGCCATCGTCATAATCAATCGCCTTCTCGAGCATCAGCGCAATATTCTTACCATAATGACGGAACTCGATGGCCTTATCATGGTACTGCAGTTTTTCTGGCTTGAGGCTGGTCGACAGGGGAGGAGGAGCGGGATAGGGAGCATCAACATCCAATTTAAAATCAGAGATGATGTACATATGATCCCAGAGTTTATGTTTGAAGTCTGATGTTTCTTTTGCTGCCGGATAAAGCTGCCCCATAACATTGATCACGAATTTGGCCGCTTTTGTCCTCCGATCCCGGTCATCAATGGTGCAGAGGTATTGAACCATTTTCTGCACATTTCTTCCATATTCAGGAATGACCATCTGGGCGCGTGTTGTATTATATTCCATTGTTAAAAATTTGTGTAAAGATACAACTTATTCGGCTATCCTCAGTTTAGCGAATTTCAGTAACAGCTGTTTCTGGCCTATGGAAGGGAAAAACACCGTGGCTTTTTTGTTTGGCCCTATTCCTTCAAGTTCAAGCACTTTCCCTTTCCCGAAACGTTCATGCTCAACCTCCATGCCGGTTTTAATATCTTCAATGTCAGCTGGGGGAATAGCAGAAACAGCAGGATTAACAGGAGGCGCAAATGGCTTTGAAGGTGGTACTTTGGAAGCAGGCTGGGGGGCTGGCTTTACAGGTTGATAACCGCCTGCTTTCCTGGGAGGCAGACTCATCCCATTGAGCATGTTGGAAAAATTATCGGCAGAATTGAAACTTTCTTTCTTGGCGGATGACCTTCTCGGAAAATCGATAAGTTTTTCGGGGATCTCGCTGATAAACCGGCTGGGCTCGCACATCGTAAGATTTCCCCAGCGGTATCGGTTCTCGGAATAAGCAAGGGTGAGTTTAACTTCGGCTCTTGTAACAGCCACGTAAAACAGTCTTCTTTCTTCTTCCAGATCGGTCCTTGAATTCATTGACTGGATTGAGGGGAAAAGGTTTTCTTCCATACCCACAACGAACACATACGGAAATTCAAGGCCCTTGGCCGCGTGCACAGTCATCAGGGCAACCCTGTCCTTGTCGTCCTTGTTGCCGTAATCTGCATCAGTAAGCAGGGCCACATCCTGAAGGAATTCATCGAGCGTTCTCACCACGTTGTCTTCAATTTCGCCTGTTTCTAAATCTGTTCTTGGCGTTTCGGTAAACTCTTTAATAGCGTTAAAAAGCTCCTCCAGATTCTCGAACCTGCTAACCCCTTCAGGCGATTTGTCTTCATGCAGCTCTCTGATAAGGCCCGACGACATGGCTATATGCTTTGCCATTTCAAAGGCGTTTTTTGTTTTCAGAAGAGCGCCGAAACTCTTAATCATCGTGATAAAGCCGGTAATTTTGGCCCAGGTATTTTCAGGGAACCTTACCGTTGCCGGTGGACTTTCAATCAGATCAAAGAGGCTCTTTTTATGTTCATCGGCCAGGACGATCAGCTTTTCAACCGTAGTTTTTCCAATGCCACGGGCAGGATAGTTTATCACTCGCAGCAAAGCATCTTCATCCCTCGGATTGATCGACAGCCGGTAGTAAGCAAGCATGTCTTTTATCTCTTTCCTCTGGTAAAATGAAACTCCACCGTAAACCCTGCAAGGAATATTCAGTTTGCGAAGAGCTTCTTCCATGATCCTCGACTGGGAGTTCGTACGGTAAAGAATAGCAAACGAGTCGTTCGACAACTGCCGGTTCATTTTGTCTTCAAAAATGGACTGAGCAACCAGGTTGCCTTCTTCATTGTCGGTTGACGCGTGAAGCAGGGCAATCTTGGAACCTTCGTCATTGTCGGTCCAGATCTCTTTGAATATCTGGTTTTTATTATTAAGGATGACTTTATTGGCGGCTTCTACAATAGTTTTGGTAGAGCGGTAGTTCTGTTCAAGTTTGAACACTTTATGATCAGGGTAATCGCTTCTGAAATTCAGTATGTTCTGAATGTTCGCTCCGCGGAAGCCATAAATACTTTGTGCATCATCCCCTACAATGCACAGGTTTTCGTTGTTCGCAGCCAGTTTTTTCACGATAAGATACTGGGCATAATTCGTGTCCTGGTACTCATCCACAAGAATATACCTGAATTTTTGCTGATATTTGATAAGTACATCAGAGAAATCGCGAAGCAGAATGTTCATATTGAACAACAGATCGTCAAAATCCATAGCCGAGGAGCGCATCAGTCGGTTCTGGTATTGAAGATAGATCTTGCCAGTAAAAGGTTTCCCTGAAGAATTATCATACTCCTGTATTTCCGGGAGGGTCTGGTATTCTTCTGAAGATATCAGGCTTGTTTTGGCTGCCGAGATCCTCTGGGCCACATACCCCGGCTGGTATAGTTTTTCATCGAGTTTGTTTTCTTTTACCAGGTTTCGGATAAGCCTTTTGGAGTCCTCGGAATCGTAAATCGTATAATTAGCGGGATATCCAAGACGATGTCCCTCGATACGAAGTACCCGTGAAAAAACAGAGTGGAATGTTCCCATCCAAACGCTCTTGGCTTCTTTGTTGCCTGCCAGACTCAGAATGCGCTCGGTCATCTCTCGCGCCGCCTTGTTCGTAAAGGTAAGGGCAAGGATATGAAAAGGGTCAACTCCACGTTCGAGCAGGTAGGCAACCCGGTATGTAAGAACACGGGTTTTGCCCGATCCGGCGCCCGCTATAACCATTACAGGTCCTTCGGTTTCAATGACGGCCTCGCGCTGGGCTTCATTAAGTTTTTCAAGAATTCCCGACATACTTTTAAAATCGGTCCAAAGGTAAGAGATTAGAACTTTGACAGGGAAATTGTGAAAAACTATTTGCATGAAAAGATTTAAATAGCAAATCATGAAATATAAAGTTACGTTTACATGAAAATAAACCACATATACTAATTAAAAAGCATCATATACTTTTTTGTTGTTGTAAACACCTGTCCGTTTGTTGTATCTTTACTTTGAATTTGGTGTTTTACGGTAATATTTTACCCCAACCACCTGCTAAACAAAAAGCCATGAAAACAAAACTCTTTTCACTGATCGTTATCCTCACATCAACGCTTGTCCTGTTATCGGGATGCCGCAAAGACACAAATTCCGGGGGGTCAAATCCCCTGAAATTTACCGATCTGAAAGTTGACCCTTCATTTA